>WGMP01000033.1 GCA_016124975.1 Phycisphaera sp.
CACCCTCCGTTCCTTGGACTTCGTCCAAGGGCACCCGTGCGTGTCGTGTCGCACGGTTCAAACCCTCGGAGTCGCCAACCACGGGTGCCCGTGGACGAAGTCCACGGAACGACACGCGTCGGAGTCGACGGCTGACATCATCCGTTCCTTGGACTTCGTCCAAGGGCACCCGTGCGTGTCGTGTCGGACGGTTCAAACCCTCGGAGTCGCCAACCACGGGTGCCCGTGGACGAAGTCCACGGAACGACACGCGTCGGAGTCGACCGCTGACACCATCCGTTCCGCATGCTGAAGCATGCGGGCACCCCTGGTTCTTGTGTCGCGCGATTGGATTCCTCGAAGTCGACGGCCGACACCACCCGTTCCGCGGACTGAAGTCCACGGGACCTTCACTCAACGCCCGAGCACGCGCTTCGCCGCGTTCGACAGCGCGAAGTCGCCCAGTTCATCGGGCGCGACCCAACGACGACCGGCGCGCGCGAGCGCTGCGCCCGCCCCGCGCACGCCTGCCTCGAAGACGACGAACACCACCGCGCGGTGCGTGGTCTGGAACGGAACCTCGCCCGTGGGCCGCAGCGCGACCGTCTCGGGGAGCGCGAGCAACTCCCCCGCCGCGCGCGGCGCGACCTCCCGCCCGTCCGCGCACTCGGCCGCGGGCGGCTGCCAGAGTCCGCCCCAGAGCCCCTCGCGCGGCCGCTGCTCGAGCAGCACCGCGCCATCCGCCGCGCGCACGAGCCGCGCGGTCACCAGCACGAGATCGCGCCGCGCCGCGCGCGGCTTCGGCGCGGGAATCTCGTCGACACGCCCCTCCTTCCGCGCGCGGCACTCCCGTGCCAGCGGACACGAGCCGCACTTCGGCGCGGCGGGCGTGCACACGGTCGCCCCGAGCTCCATCAGCCCCTCGTTCGCGGCGGCGGGGTCCGCGGCACGCTGCACGAAGCGCTCCGCCTCCCGCCACGCCCATTCGACCACCCCGCGGTCACTTGCGCTTCCCTCCCGCGCCGCCACCCGCTGGAAGACCCGCGCCACATTCCCGTCGACGATCGGTGCCGGGACCCGCGCCACGATCGAGGCGATCGCACCCGCCGTGTACCGCCCGACCCCAGGAAGCGCGAGGAGCGCAGCATGGTCGTCGGCGGGGACCTCCCCCCCGTGGCGCTCGACCACGGCCTTCGCCGCTCTATGGAGGAGCCGCGCACGGCGGTAGTACCCAAGCCCCTGCCAGGCGGCCAGGACCGCGTCCTCGGGGGCCGCCGCCAGAGCTGTCGGCGTGGGAAACCGCTCGATGAACGGGCGAAAGCGCTCGAGGACCCGCGCCACCTGCGTCTGCTGCAGCATCAGTTCGCTGACGAGGGCGTGGTAGCCGCTCCGCGCGCGTCGCCAGGGCAGGTCGCGCGCCGAGCCTGCGAACCAATCCTCGACGAGGGCGGGAAGCTCAGCGGGCAGCGCGTCGCTGGGCGCCCGTGTGCCGCGGCCCGTTCGGCTGTTCCTGGTCGGTTGCTGTCGACGAGCCATGGGGAGATGCGTACGCTTCCGGGTTCTCCGCGCCCGTGTCCTTGCGGCATCCGCCGCCGTGGGGTAGCGTACGGAACTCAGGCGGGCAACCGCCCCCCACTGGAGACTTTCATGGCCAAGTCGTTCTACACCCTCGAGGAGGCAGCCGCCAAGCTGCGCAAGTCCCCCGCCGAAGTCAACGCGATCGCCGACACGGGTCGGCTGCAGCGCGTGAGCCACGAGGGGCAGACCAAGTTCCGCGTCGAGCAGGTCGATCTTCTCGCTGGCGTGATGTCGGACGGCGGGCTCTCGCTCTCCGACGAGTCGCGCGGCCCGATCGGGCTCGCAGACAGCGGCGGCGGCACCGCCTTCAACGCCCCGAGCCCCGCCAAGGGCGCCCCGCTCGAGGATTCCGTACTCGGCCTCGCAGACAGTGCTGGTGGCACGGGCATCTCGGCGTTCGGCGCCGGCAAGGGCGGCGACGCCGTCGAGATCGGCCTTGAGACCGTCGGTTCGGGCTCGGGTCTCCTCGACCTCACCCGCGAGAGCGAGGAGACGGCGCTCGGCGCCGAGCTCATCGACCAGGTCTACTCGAGCGAGTCTGGCGAAGCCGCGGGCGGCGCCAGCGGCCTGTTCGAGGCCGTGCAGTCGTCGCCTGGGTTTGGCGCTCCGCCGATCCCGACGACGGGCATGACGGTGGCCGAGGCGTACGACGGGGCGTGGTCGGGCGTGGGCGTCGGCCTGATGCTCGCTGCGTTCGTCGGCCTCGCGGTTGCGGGCATGATCGCGGTCGCAGCGGCTTTCGGCGCTGGCTCTGGCATCGCAGCCAGCTTCGCGAGCAACACCCTCGCCTGGGGCGGCAGCCTCGCGGGAATCGCGGCGGTCTTCGGACTCGTCGGGTTCTTCGTGGGCCGTGCCTCCGAGTGACCTTGCCCGATGCTGCTCACGCGCTACGGGTTTCGTGAATGGATGATCATCACCCTCGCCGCCGCGTCGATCGCGGCGGCGGGTGTGTTCTTCAGCTGGTGGTGGCTCGTCGGCGTGGCGGCGGTGGTCTGGCTCGCGCTTGCGTCGTTCTTCCGCGACCCGCTCTTCCGCAAGCCCGCGACCGACGACCCGCGTGACCTCGTGAGCCCCGCCGACGGCCTCGTCAGCGCGGTCGTCGAGGTCGGGGAGCATCCCTCGACGGTCGGCCCCGCCACGATCGTGCGGATCTACCTCTCCGTCCTCGACGTGCATGTGAATCGCTCGCCCTGCGAGGCGACGGTCCTCAACACGATCCATACGCCTGGCAAGTACCTCGATGTCCGCATCGAAGAGAGCGCCAAGGTGAACGAGTCGCTTGTGATGCGCCTGCTGTCGCCGGGCGGGATCAACCTCGGCGTGAAGCAGATCTCGGGCAAGATCGCCCGCCGCATCGTCTGTCCCGTCGAGGCGGGCCAGCGCCTCAGGCGCGGCGAACGCTACGGGATGATCAAGTTCGGGTCGACCACGGAGCTCGTCGTACCAACCTCGGAGCTCGAGAAGGTCTGCGTGGCGAAGGGCGAACGCGTGACGGGCGGCGTCACCGTCCTCGTCCGAATGAAGCGGATCTAGGTTCTGTCTGACGGATCCCCGGACGTCGAATCGCGCGGCATCCCGGCTGGCGGCGTCGGCTTCAACTCGCTGTATCGCTGCGGATACAGCTTCGTTTCGCCTCCTTGCCATCCGGGCGCCGCGCGATTCTTTGGTCTTCGGGGATCCGTCAGACAGAACCTAAGCGCTCAAGCGCCCTGCTTCTCCGCGAACAGCTCGTCGATCGACAGCATCGCGTGTCGCGCGTGCGGGATCACGATCGAGCCACCCACGACCAGCGCCACATTGAGCGCGTCGACAAGCTGGTCGCGCGTATAGCCCGCCTTCACGCACTGCTCGAGGTGGTAGTCGATGCAGTCGTTGCAACGAAGGACCGCGCTCGCGACAAGGCCGAGCAGCTCCTTCGTGCGCGCATCGAGCGCGCCGTCCTCGTAGGTGGCGGAGTCGAGGCGCAGGAACCGCTTCAACCCGAGGTGGTCTGCGGCCAGAAGCGCCTCCTGGCCCTTGGCGCGCTCTGCGCGGAACTCTGCGATGGTGCGTCGCGGCATGGCGTCATGGTACGGCGTGCGCACAGCCGATGGCGCGGCCGCCACGGGCGTCGGGCGGGGCGACACGCGTCGGCGTCGACGGCTGACATCATCCGTTCCTTGGACTTCGTCCAAGGGCACCCGCGATGTCCGCGTCGCACGGAATCGTGTCGACAGTCCGGATCCTCGGAGCCGACGACCGCCGGGCTTCACGCCGCGCGGCGCCAGTCCTCTCCCGCATCGTCGTCCGCATCGTCGCCCTCCGCTTCGCCCTCGGTCTTCGGGAAGGTGAAGTTCGAGCGATGGTGGATGCGGACGAGCTTCGCCATCTGCGCCGCAAAGACGGGGCGCAGGAGGTCGATCATCGACGCATGCTCGTCGAGGAACGGCTCCGCGTGGTTGCGGAACAGGAAGAAGACGCCCATGCACTCGGACTCGTGCAGCGCGCTCCAGGCGACAAGCTCGGAGTCCTCGAGAACGGCCCCTGCGAGGCCGAGCGAGTGGACGAACTCGCGCGTGTCGGTGAAGCGGATGATGTCGTGCCGCGGCGCAAGACGCTCGCAGATCTCGTCGCTGAGCCTGTCGAGAAGCGGCTGCGCCTGCGTGCGCGGGCAGTCGTAGTGGACATAGGCGCCGAGACCGAACTGGTCTGGCTTCGACCCCGGGAGGAAGACCGCCGCGTTCGTCGCGCCCGTCTTCGTCAAGAGGTACTGGAGCGCGGTGCGCAGCAGGTCCTCGACATCGAGCTCCTGCGAAAGGAGTCCGCGGAACTCGCCGACGACCTCAGCCTCGTCCGCGCGGCCGCGCGCATCGTGAGCCGCCTCGCGGAGGCCGTCGTTCAGCGCGTCCACATGCCGCGTGAACTCGTCGCGGTTGACCGCAAGCTTCTGGCAGATGCCCTTCAGCCGCGACATGCGCTCGTCGCGCCGACGGTCCTCGATCACGGCATGCGAGGCGACCGTGAGCCGCTCGAGCAGCGACGCGGAGCTCTCGGAGAGATCAAGCCAGTCCGTCGCGCCCGCGCGCATCGCGGCGAGAAGCTCGTCGGGCTCAGGCGCGCCGCCCGCGACGAGCACGCGCATCGACGACGACATGCGCCGAACCTGCCCTGCAAGCGGCGCGAACTTCTCGGGGCCGATCGAGGACGAGACGAGGATCAGATCGAAATGCTTGGCAACGACGGTGCCGAGCGCCTGGTCGACGAGATCGACGCGGTCGTGCGCGACTCCGGCTTCATCGAGAAGGCTGCCGATGCGGACCTCATGCACGCAGTCGAGGCCGACGCAGAGGGCCTGCAGCGGCGTGGATTCGCTCGGCGTCCCGAGCGGCATCTCGCCGTTGGCGGGGACGGACGGGTCGCGCGACGGATCGTTTCGGATAGGACCAGACTGACTCACGGGATTTCTCCTCCAGGGAGACACCTTCGTGACGGCGGGGTCCCTCCCGACGACGCGATGCAAGTGCCCACACGCTGCGGCGCGCGCCTGTCGGCAACGCATGGTTGCGGACGCACGCCCTCATTCCCCCATCTGACGGCCGCGCTGGCCGTCGTGCAGGCGTCCTCCGACGCCCGCCCATTGATCGGTGCTTCGTGCGCATGCATGCACGGGTCGACGCCAAATGCGGTCGCTCGCGTCACGCGGGGTTCAGGCTGTACCGCGTGGTGCGGACGGACGGAATGCTCGTGCGCGGAGGCCGCAGGATGTGCGCCGCACAGCCGTCGCAAAGCGAACGCGTGCCGGTCAGGCGCCGTGGGGCGCGTGGCGAAGCCGCCAGTTCGTCACGGCCTCCGGCTCGCGCGCATAAAGGGGCTCGAGCGCGAACGGGCTCCCCGCGACGCTCAGTCGGTCGCCCACTGCGGCTCCTCCAGCTCCTCCAGCCCCTCCAGCCCCTCCAGCCCCTCCAGCCCCTCCAGCCCCTCCAGACGGAACAACCCGCGCGAGCGCACCGCGCATGAGCGTCCTCGCCGCACTCGCATCGACCGAGAGACCACGCACGGCGATCCCTGCGCGCATCGCGCACGCGGAAAGCGAGGGATCGAGGTGCGCGTCTGCAAGCAGCACTCCCCCCAGCGCCGCCGCATCGGCCGCGCGCCGCGCGAACGCCTCCTCGGCGAGCACGGCGCCTTCATCGAGCCGAATCCCGCCTGCAGCGGCATCGGCGTCGATGTCCGTTGTGTTCGCTGTCGCCGCCGTCGTCATCGTGGCCGCGGTCACCCAGGCGCTTCCCGCCTTCGACGCAAGCGCCACCAGCCACGGCCCGCGCCCGCCGCGCGCGGCGTCCGATGCGGCGAAGAGCGCCGCGGATGGAATGCCGACCACGGGAATGCCGCGCGCGAACGCGATGGCCTTCGCACAGGCGATCGACACGCGCAGCCCCGTGAAGCCGCCAGGCCCCGTGGCAACGGCGATTGCCGAGAGCGCATCGGGGCCGATCCGCGCCTCGTCGAACAGACCTTCGAGCTCGATCCAGAAGCGCTCGCCTTCGCCCGCGGCCGACTGCGCGTCGAAGCGGCGCACGAGCTGCGCCTGCGCGGCGCTCGCGGGAAGGGCGAGCACAAGCACCGACTCGCGCTGGGTGCAGTCGAGGAAGAGCTCCGCTGGACCTCCGCGTGCGGGCGTCATCGCGCGGGCCCCCTCATTGCGCCAGTCCCGTCATCGGGTCGTCGAGATCGAAGTAGGTCTGGATGGGCCGCGCCGCGCGCACGAGTTCGTCCGCGGACGGCGCGTCGGCCGCAAGATCGATGGCCACCACGCGTCCCTGCGCGTGGTCCGTGTTGAGGATGACGAGGTTCGGTGGGCGCGACTCGACGCCCGCGTCGGCGTGCGCGTGGCCCACGACGAAGAGCCGCACGCCCCATTCCTCTGCAAGCCGCTCGAGCAGCGCGGGCGGGTGGTTGCGCCCCCAGGTCATGAGATACGCGGCACCCGTGGGCGGCTCGAAGTCCGACTCGACGAGGTCGCGGCCGAGGACGCCGAGGTCGAAGTGCGCAAGCTGCGCGGCGCCTGGCAGCGAGTGCGACAGCATCACGCCGTTCTCGCATCGGACCGAGAGCGGCATCGCCGCCACGAACGCGCCGATGGCGTCGGCCGCGACCTGCGCGTCCTCGCCGAACACCCACTCGAGGCCCGCGTCGAAGAGGAGCAGGTTGTCGCCGGCGCCCTTCGAGATGTGCTGGCGCCGATACTGCGCGATCTCGTGGTTCGCGAGCATCGGGTGGACCTGCTCGGGGTGGGCGAGCACGAGCTCGGCGACGCGCGCGAGCATGCGGTGGCTCATGTCCATGCCGCTCACGAGGCGCTCGCCGTGGATCAGCTCGTGCAGCACCACATGGTGCTCGCGCGAGCGCCCGAGCCGCGCCGCGCGCAGCACCGCGTCGAGGTGCAGCTGGTTGTCGTGGATGTCGCCCGTGGCAAGGAGCCTACCGTGCCTCGGCAGTCGCACGGTGCAGGACTCGCGGAACGGCGACGCGCGCAGCGCCTCCGCCGCCTGCTCAAGGAGGTCCGCGTAGGCGCTTGCGCTCGTGGCCCATCGCTGCATGCAACGCCCTCCGCGCGTGAGATCAGCCGCCCGCGAAGAACGCGAACGGCACGGTGCCCTTCCCGGTCGCGGTCTCGATCTCGAGAAGCCCCTCGATCGGCCCCGCGCGCTTCGCCGTGAACTCGACCTCGAGCATCGTGCCGTCGGCACCTGCGTCGCGGCGGCCGACGAGCCTCACCTCGACATCGGCGTTGAGCGAGCGCACCGACTTCGCCTCGCGCCACGCGGGGTTCTCGACCGCGCCCTTCTTCGGCGGGTTGTAGTGCTCGAGCTCGATCTCGCCCTTGTGCGGCGCGCCGACGGAGCCGCGCCCCGCCATCACGAGCGACTCCTTCACGATCCAGAACCGCTTGAAGCGGTCCATGTCGTGCCGGGAGCCCGTGGCCTCGTCGCGCACGCGCAGCGGAATCACATCGCAGTCCTCGCGGTCGGTCCACACGAACCACCAGAGCGGCATGTCGGTCGCCGCGCGGCCCGCGAGGCTCCACGCGACGGTGTACTCGGCGCGCGGTGCGTCCTTCGCGGGGTCGAAGCCGATGAACGCAGGCGCCGCGCCGCCGCTCCGCAGGATCGTGAACGGCTTGCCGTCGACGGACTTGAGCGTCACGGTGCCGTTCACGACTTCGCGCAGCGCGTCGACGAAGGGCGGCGTCGCGAGGATGGGAAGCCGCACCTCGCCCTTGATCTTGGCCTGGGCCGGCGGAGCTCCCTCGAAGGTGAGGAAGACGACCGCCTCCTTGTCGCCGGGCACGCGCGGCGCGGCGAGCGACGCCGAGAGCTCGAAGGTTCCGCCCGCCTCGATGACCTTGCCCTCGACGGGCGTGATCGCCGTGCACTTGCAGTTCGGGATCGCGCTCAACATCTTGATGGGCGTCGCGCCTCGGTTCACGAGGATGAAGCGACCTGGGTTCGTCGACCCTGGCGCGACGACGCCGAGGTCGACCGTCTCGGGCGTGACCACGATCGGCGAGGGTTGCTGCTGGCGCGCGGCGGGCGGGCGCCCTGCGGGGGCGCCCTGCGCGGACGCGGCCGCATCGAAGGCGGCGAGCGAGAGTGCGATCGAGACGAGCGCGAGGGCTGTGGTCGGTCTGCGGGTCATGGTGGCGTCCGTTCCCGCAGCGTAGCCGCTGGCGGAGCGGGGAGAAACGGCATCAAGGAACAGGGCCCCGCCGAAGCGAGGCCCTGTGGATTGTCGTGAGAATGGTCGCGCCGCGTGGGGCGGCCTTGCCGCGCCCTCGCATGGGCGTGGGTTCAGCCCCACGCGTTGAGCATCGCTGCGAGATCCGACGCATCGACGGTGCCGCTCGCATCGAGGTCGCCCGTGCCCGACTGGCCCCAGTTGTTGAGGAGCGCCGCGAGGTCGGCCGCGTCGACGGTGCCGTTGCAGTCGATGTCGGCGGGCGCGCACGGCGGCTCGCAGGTTCCATCGCCCGTCGTCGGCACGATCTTGAAGATCTGGCCGTCGGTGCCGTTGCCCTGGTCGACGATGTACATCTCGCCGTTCAGGTCCTCGCCGAACGACACGATCTGGTTGACCGTGAAGCCGTCGAGCGACGGCGAGATCTGCGTGTTTCGGAGCGTGAACTCGCTCTGCGTGTTGGTCGCGGAGTCGTAGCGGAAGCTCCACACATTCGGGTTCACGTAGTCGGCGTAGAAGTAGGTGCCGCGCAGTTCAGGCATGCGGCAGCCGCGGTAGACATAGCCGCCCGTGATCGAGAAGCCGCCGCTCGTTCCAGAGACATGGCCGTAGGTGCGGATCGGCTTCACGAGCGACACTGCGTTGCAGGTGCAGCCCGTCAGGCCCGTGCAGTTGTTGCCTTCCATGCAGCGCCAGCCGTAGTTGATGCCGCCCGCTGCGCTCGGCGCCTGGTAGTTGATCTCCTCGATCGCGTTCTGGCCGACGTCGGCGATCCACAGCGCGCCCGTCTCGCGGTCGAACGAGCACCGCCACGGATTGCGGAGGCCGTAGGCCCAGATCGTGTCGTCGCCCGTCACTCCGACGAAGGGATTGCTCGCGGGGACGGTGTAGAACGGGGACGCGCCGCCAACGGTCGGCGTGATGCGGTGGATCTTGCCGAGCTTGGTGTTGATGTCCTGACCCGCGTTGTTCGGGTCGTTGCCGCTGCCGCCGTCGCCGACGCCAACATAGAGGTTGCCATCGGGGCCGAAGTCGATCCATCCGCCGTTGTGGTTCGAGAACGGATCCGACCACGACATCATCACCTGGCCCGTCGGGTTTGCGACAAGCGGGTTCGCCGCGGAGCGGGTGTAGCGGGCGAGGACATTCGTGCTCGAGCCCGTGTAGTAGACATAGAACTGGCCGTTCTTCTCATAGCCAGGGTGGAACGCGAGGCCGAGCAGTCCGCGCTCGTCGCTCGTCGAGGTGCCACCCGTCACAGGCACGGTCACGAACGGCGTCGTGAGCAGCGTGTTCGTGGTGAGGTCGAAGATGCGGATCTGTCCCGCCTTGAGCACGATGTAGAGGCGGGTGTCGTCGCCGGGAGCCTGCGTCACATAGACGGGGCGCGCAAGGCTTCCCACGATGCGATCGGTTCGGACATTCACGATCTGCGCGTCGGCCGTGGCCGTGGCGAGGATCGGGGAGGTGGCGACGGCCAGGAGGGCCAGCTTGGTCAGGATCGTCGTCTTCATAGGTCGGTCGATTGGTGGGACGGTGGGTCAGGAACGAATCTGCGCGGGCGCTCGGCCTGGCGAATCTCTCGGTGGATCGAAGCCCCCGCCGAGTGGCCTCGGCGTGGGCAGATGTTCGGAGAATACGGCCCGATCGCTGCGGCTCCGTGATGAAGAGGAACGAAATCGCGCAATCGTCCACGGCTGAGCCCGTCGGGTCGCCGCCGATGGAGCGGCCGTATCAGTTGGCGTCCGAGAAGTCGGCGCCGCACTCGGCCGAACGCCGTTGTGCGAATGCGGAGGTGGTCGCTCCACCCCCGCCACTCACTGGTCTTCGTCGATCAGCCTCGCGATGAGACCGTAGGTCGCCGACTGCGCCTCGAGATAGGCATCGGCCGCGATCAGGATCGCCTCGCGGGACGCGGGGTCGTCTGGCTTCGCATCGAGGATCGCCTCGCGGAGGAGCGGCCAGGTCGAGGTGGCGTAGCCCGTGTCGCGGTCGGGCGCTGCGATCAGGTTGCGATACCACGGCCGTCCCGCGAGCCCCGACTCCGAGAGCCAGATGCGCCGCAGCGACCAGAGGTCCGCCGAATCGCTCGCGCGCGGCGACTCCGCGATGCGCTTCTCCGCCCGCACGGCGAAGATGCGCATGCGGCGGAAGGTCCACTCCATGGTGTCGATCAGGGTGTCGGCCAGCTCGCCCGTCTCGCCGAGCCCGCGCTCCTTCGCGAGCTTCCGAAGCTCGGCCGCATGGGCAAGCCCGTCGTCAATGAGCGCGACGGGCGAGATGTGCATCGCGCCCGAGTCGGCGAGCTCCGCGACGATGGCGTTCGTCATGCCCGTCACCAGCTGCGCGGACGCGTAGTCCGCGCCCACGGTCGCGTGGTACCACGCAAGCGTGTCGTGGTTCGAGTGGTAGCTGACGCCCTCGCTCCCACCTGCAGAGAGCGCGATCGACGGAATGCCCGCGTGGCACCAGAAGGCGACATGGTCGCTTCCACCACCGAGGTTCCCGAACTGCGGGCGGCCGTCCGCGGTCTTCGGCCAGGCCGCGAGCGCAGACTCGCCGTCGGCTGGCGTGCGCGCCACCCATGCGTCTGGGCCAGGCGCGGCCGCCAGCGCGCGCGCCACGCTTGGCCGCAGCGTTGGGCTGACGGCGCCGCCCGGCTTCAGGCCCATCGCCGACATGTCGAGGTTGATGTAGGCGACCGCGCGCTCGGCGAGCCGCTCGGCGCCCTTCTCGACGAACTCGGTCGAACCGAAGATGCCGTACTCCTCCGCGCCCCATGCCGCGAAGACGAGCGTGCGGTCGGGGCGCACGCCCGCGCGGGCGAGCTCTGCGAAGTTGCGCGCGCACTCAAGCATGCAGATCGTGCCCGCGAGCGGGTCGGCCGCGCCCATCGACCACGCGTCATGGTGCGAGCCGACGATCACGACTTCCTCCGGAACGGCCGCGCCCTCGAGGCGCGCGATCACATTGGCGGTTCGGCGCACCTCGCGCGTCTGCTCGACGGAGAGCCTCAGCCGAAGCCCCGCGTCCTCGAGCGCATAGGTGCCGCCGAGGCCGCCCTGCCACTCGTCGGGCGCACGCGTGCCTTTCATGCGCGAGACGATCTCCCGCGCGGCGCCCGAGCCGATCGGCTGCACGGGAATCGTGGGCAGGGAAAGCGCTTCGAGCGGCACGCGTTCCGCGTCGCGCGTGGACGCGCGGCCCGGCGTCGTCGGGTCGCCGACCGCGGGCTGCACCAGCACCGATCCGCGCTGCACATGGTCGTCGTTCGCCCAGCCTCCGTCAGGCCACACACGCCCGCGCACGCTGCCAGAGTCCGCGGGATCGGTGAACATCACAAGCCCCACGCAGCCCGCCGCCTCCGCGAACTTTGCCTTGTAGCCGCGGAAGTTGCCGCCGTAGCGGGCGAGCGCGATCTTCCCGCGCGGGTCGATGCCGAGCGCGGCGAGGCGCTCGAAGTCCTCGCGACGCCCGAAGTGGACATAGACCACGCCCGCCTCGACGGTTCCTGAGCCACTCCACGCGTTCCATGCGATGTCGAGCGCAGGGTGCGCGGTGTCGGGGTCGGTTGCGATCGGCGGCTCGCGGAGCGGAAGCGAGAGCACGCGGGAGGCCGTGCCATCGCCGCCCGCCTCGGCCGGCTCGAGCACCTCGAGGCTTGCGCGCACGGGGTGTGCCAAGAGCGGGAAGAACTCCTCGACCTCGACCGACCAGCCCTTCACGCCCTCGCCCATCTCCGCGAAGGCCGCGCGCAAGCGCTCGATCGTGCGCGCGTCGCCGTCGGTTCCCGCGACATGCGGCTCGCGCGCAAGAAGCCCGTGATAGCCGGCGAGCCGCGCGGAGTCGGGCCGCAGCGCAGGAGCGGCGCGCTCGGTGCGCGGCGGCTCCGTTGGCCCCATGGCGGCGAGGAGGGTGAGTGCCGCAGCCATCGTGGCTGCGGTCGTCTTGGTTCTGGTGGTCATGCTGCGCTCCAAGCGCCACGATAGCGCAAGCGCGCCGAAGTCCGAGTTCAGGCGCGGGCGGATTCGGGCACCGCTGCGTCCCGCGGCGCCGCGAATCGCTTCGCGATCCAGCGCGCCACGATCCACACCGACGCAGCAGGAAGACTCCAGAAGAGGATGCGCGTCGCCTCGACCATGGACTGCGCGAGCGCGAGCTTCCAGCGGTGTCCCTCGACCAGCCTGTCATAGTCCGCCTGCGAGACATGAAGCAACGGGAACTTGCCCTGCACGATCGCGAGCGCGTTGAACACGATGCGCTCGAAGCGGTCGAGCCCAAGCGGCACATAGACCTCCTCGAGAAAGCGGAAGAAGCTGACGATCTCGTCGTCCGAGACCCTCGCGACGATGACCTCGTCGAGAAAGCCGCCGTAGTACTCGCTGTAGCGGTCCATCCGCCAGTTGAGCGGGAGAATCTCGATGGTGAACGGGTCTGAGGCCAGGAGATCGGGGAGATCGATGGTGCTCCCACCGCGCACGGGGAGGCCGCCCTCGAGCATGTCGATCAGCGCGACGCATGGCTCGTTCTCGTGCATCACCAGGGCGCGGACGATGACATGCCCTTGTCCGCGCAGAAAGCCATCAGGCTTGAGCAGCTCGACGCGCTCGAACGGAAGACCGCGCTGCTCGAGGTAGTAGGCAAGCCCGCGCGACTTGTTCGCGCAGTTCCCGCCGCCATCGAGAATCGTCCGCTCGTACATCTCGCTCGGGAGGACCGCCGCAATGCCCTCGCTTCCCGAGTAGGGAATGGCACCGATGACTTGGGCGATGTCGACGGGCTGACTGGCCGTCGACCAGTCGGGCTCGATGGGGGGCTCCGTGCTCAGCGACATCAGCTTCTGGAACGCGATCGGCGAGGTCGACGCGAAGTACACAGCACCCGAGCCCGCGAGCGCGAGGAGCGTCCCGTTGAGGCCGAGGAGAGATATCGTCAGGTACCGAAGACGACTCATCGAGGGACAGTGGCACGGCGTGCGACCGAGGTCGCTGAAACACAGGATGCAAACGCCCGCAGAGCCCCCATCTTGCAGCAGGGCGAGGCGAGCGTGGCTAGGAATCGGGCAGAACCTGACAGTACGTTTGATTTCCGCTTCCCGGAACCCCGAGCTGCGGCAAGCCGCATGATCGCGGCCCGTCGTGGCGCCAGATGCCCGCACGATCACCCCATTTGTACTCGGGGAGTGTCCGCCACGCGGCCGAACACACGCGCATATGTCCGATACCGATCCGCGCAGAGGAGCGGCAGCTCCTGCGCCATGCCGTGTGCGAGGCGTTCACGCTACACTTCGCGCCCCTGTTGGACAGGTGTCCGAGCGGTTGAAGGAGCAGCATTGGAAATGCTGTATACGGCTTACGCCGTATCGGGAGTTCGAATCTCCCCCTGTCCGTTGTTTGAGCGCTCGAGAGGTTTGAGCGCTCGCGTGATCGGAGCGCGGCGTGATTGGAGCACTCGCCGCTGCGGCGGCTCGCGTGATTGGAGCGCTCGCCGCTGCGGCGGCTCGCTTGATTGGAGCGCTCGCCGCTGCGGCGGCTCGCTTTGGCGTGAATAGAGCTTGGTGGGAGGATGGCGTGAATAGAGCTGGTGGTGGGAGGACGGCGTGGATGGAGCTGGTGGTGTGAGGATGGCGTGAATAGAGCTGGTGGTGGGAGGATGGCGTGGAGGGAGCTGGTGGTGCGAGGATGGCGTGAATAGAGCTGGTGGTGGGAGGATGGCGTCGTGCGTGGAGCCGAGTGGCGTCGTGCGTGGAGCGCGGATGGCGTCATCGTCCGCCTCAGTCCGGCTTGCGCACGCGCAGGAGCACCTTGCGCGCCTCTGCGTCCCAGCCTCGGTTTGCGGCGGGGCTCGCGGGCGAAGGGTGGAGCATCGTCACGATCTCAGGGGCGTGTTCGCCGAGCGCGCGTTCCGCGCACTTCGACGCGAACGCGCCGACTCCCACGATGATGCGCGGCGCGAGCGCCTCGACGATCGCGCGCAGCGCGCCGTCGCACGCGGACTCGATCCCATCGCGCTCGGCCCGCGGCAGCTTGTCGGGCGTCAGGTTTGCGCCGCTCTCGGCCATGAACGCGAGCGGACACCAGTTCCACACGAATCCGTGCGCGAAGAAGCGCTCGGGCGTTCCGAACTCGCGCGCCATGAGCCCCCAGAAGCGCCGCCCGCTCACCTCGCTGCGCGCGCAGGCAAAGCCCTCGATGGGGCGCTTCGGGTGCGTCGCCTTCGGCGCACGGACGCGCGCGTCGATCCCGAGGAAATCACGAACCGCCGCCACCTCGCCGAAGGGCACGCCCGTCTGCGCCATTCCAAACGGCCCGGGGTTCATGCCGAGGTAGAGCGCATCGATCCCCTTCCGCGCGTTCGCGAGATACCGCTCGTGCGGCGCGCGCGCGTAGTCGAGCGGGTTGTAGACGAACGCGACGGGCGGAGCGAACGAGAGCGAACCGACCTCGCGGGAGAGCCCGCGCGAGACGCGCGTCACCGCATCGGCCGCGGAGCCCCGCGAGCTCGCCGTCGTGGCCGTGCGCTTCTCCGCCGCCATGCTCACTCCGCGCCCTTCGTCTTGTGCACCGCAAGCGTCGTCAGGCACGGGCAGGCGCGCGAATCGAGGATCTCGACGCGCAGGTACCTCGCCTTCGTCTCGGGCACGCGGACGATGCGCTTGTGGCCGATCGTCGTCCCCTCCGCGATCACCGTCCAGTCGCGGTGGTTGTCGTCGGCCGTCGCAGGCACGCTGATGCGGAACCTGCGCACGCGCTGGCCGAGCCAGGTCGGCTCGGCGAGCACGACGCGGTCGAACGGCTTCGCGGGATCGAGCTCGACCTCGATCGACGCCGCGGTCGTGCCGTCTTCGGTCGCCCAGTAGGTCCTGGGATCGCCATCGACGGCCTTGTCGGCGCCGAACTCGAGCGCAGGCGGCTTCGCGAACGCGCCCGTCGGCGCGAACCCGCGCAGGTTGTCGCTCGCCGTCGCGCGGCCGCGCGCGAGGTCGGTGCCCTCGCCATAGGTCGCATCGATCAGCGCGCGCAGACCGAGCACGGCCTTCGCGTCGTTCTCGTGGATCAGCCCGCGGCGGTCGATGGGGAAGTTCAGGTGGAAGTTCGCGTTGTGCCCGACGCTCCGCTCCCACAGGTCGAAGAGCTGCGCGGGCGTCTTGACCTTGTCGTCCTGGTCGGCGTGATAGAACCAGCCCGGGCGGATCGAGACATCCGCCTCCGCGGGAATCCACGACTCGCCGTGCTCGTCGCCTTCGGTCAGCGACTTCGTCGACGGCGGGTTGTCGTTCCCGATCCCGTGCCCTTCGGCCTTCAGCATCGACCAGTTCGTCTCGCCCGCCCATCCTTGCTCGTTCCCGACCCAGCGGATGTCGGGGCCGATGTCGCTGAAGATGACGGCATCGGGCTGCAGCTCGCGCACGACGGCGTGGAAGCTCGGGAAGTCATAGACCTGGCGCTTGCCGTTCGGTCCCTCGCCGCACGCACCGTCGAACCACACCTCGAAGACGGGCCCGTAGTTCGACAGCACCTCGCGCAGCTGCGCGCGGAAATAGGCGTTGTACTCTTCGCCCGTGCCGTACTTCGGGTTGTTGCGGTCCCACGGCGAGAGGTAGACGCCGAACTTGAGCCCGCCCTCGCGACACGCGTCGCTGAGCTCGCGCAGGACATCGCCCTTGCCGCCCTTCCACGGGCTCGATGCGACGGAGTGCGTGCTGAGCGCGGTCGGCCAGTTGCAGAATCCGTCGTGATGCTTCGCGGTGATGACGACGCCCTTCATGCCCGCGTCCTTCATCACCTTCACCCACTGCCGCGCGTCGAGCGCGGTCGGGTTGAAGACCGACGCAGGCTCGTTGCCATGCCCCCACTCGACGCCCGTGAAGGTGTTCGGGCCGAAGTGGATGAAGCCAGTGAACTCGAGGTCCTTCCACGCCAGCTGCCGCGCGGTCGGCAGCGGGCCGATCGGCGCGGGCGGCGGGACAGACGAGGTGTCGTGCGGGGTGGCGGTCATCGCGAGGGCTGCCGAAAGCGCATGGACGAACATGGCCTGCGATTACAGCCGATTTTCCGCCGCGGCGACGCCACCGCCCCTGCGCTCGAGGCGCGAATAACCTCGCCACACGATCGGGCGGCGAGATGCGATCGCGCATCGCTTGTGCTAGACTTCGCGACCCTCACGGGCTGTAGCGCAGCTTGGTTAGCGCGTTTGACTGGGGGTCAAAAGGTCGTGGGTTCGAATCCCGCCAGCCCGACTCGAAACGGACAAACGGAAGGCTTCGCCTTCCGTTTCTCCTTTTTCGGTCGGCCTGGCAGCCGCGTGACGCTTCGCGTCACTCGGCGGGCGTCGCTTCGCGACTCCCAGGGCTTGTACGGTCTTCCGGC
>WGMP01000007.1 GCA_016124975.1 Phycisphaera sp.
CGCAGCGCGCGCTCCCTCGGGCATATCGCGGTTGGCACGGCCCCTCGTCCGCCAGTCTCCCTCGCCTCTGCGAGAGAGACCCGAAGTCCAACGACCTTCGGAAGCGGGTCGGTTCACCCACACGATTTCCTGAAGCGCCTGTTTTTGGTCTTCAGCCGTCCGTGTGGGCTTCGGTCCCGCCCCGCCCCGCCCCGAGCGGGCGGCAGACCCGATTGAAGTCCACGCGACAGCCCGAGATACCCGCCGTTGCCTTGCGTGCTCATCCCTCCGTACTAAGTCTGATAAACGGCCGCATGGGAAAGTTGGTGTTTCCCCGTAACCCTCTGAGAGATCGCTCGCGTGGCGGCGGAGAGCGAGAGGCCCCCCGCCCTGGCGCGTTGCCATGCGGGGTGGGCCGAGTTGCTCCCACCAGCCGAGAGGGCGTGCCATGCGATCTGTCGTTGTCGGAGGGGGCATTGCGGGGTGTGCCATCGCGGCGGCTCTCCGCGGAACTCCGCTTTCGCGCGAGTCGGTCATCCTCGAGGGGGGCCAGCCCGGCGCGCGTCCCGATGCGGGGATCCTGCTCTCTCCCGCCGGCTTGCGCGCGCTTGGATCGATCGCACCCGAGTTCGACTGGCGCGGCGCAGGTCGCGTGGTCGACACCGTCTCGCTCCGCTCGCGCGCAGGGCGTGTCTTCTTCGAACGCCCCTTCGAGGCCTGCGTCGCGATCTCGCAGCGCGACTTCACCGCGATGCTCCGCGAGGCGGCGCGCACCGCGGGCTTCCTCGGCGGTTGGACGATGGGTGGGCTCGAGCTGGAGCCCGATGGCAACATCCGCGCCGTGCGCCTTGCCGACGGCGGATCGCTGCGCGGCGACGCCTTCTTCGCATGCGATGGCGCCCGTTCCCGCGCGAGAGAGACGATGTTCCCGCAGTGCGCGCTCGGCCCCGCGGTCGTCGAGGAAATCGTGACCGTGGTCGATGCGCCCGAGATCGCGTCCGAGCTCAGCAGCTCGCTGCGGAGGTACCACGACGAGAACGGCGGACTCGCCATCGAGATCGTCGCCACGAGCTCGTTGCGCGTCGCCTTCACGCTCCAGTTCGACCCGTCGCGGTGGCGGCTCGGCTCGGATGCGCCCGCGGCGCTGTGCGCGTTCCTCGGCGAGACCGTCGCCGACTGGGCTCCAGAGGTGCTTTCGCTCATCGCGCGGATCGACTTCGGCCGCTGCCAGCGCCATCAGGCGCGCGAAATCAGCCCGCCCGCGGCGCTTGCGCGCGGGAACCTCGTGCTCGTCGGCGATGCGGCGCACGGCGCCCTGCCATTCACGGGCCGCGGCACGAACGATGCGCTGATCGACGCGGCGCTCCTTGGCAACCTGCTCGCAACGGCGCGGTCGTCTGAGGATGTACGCGAGTCGTTCGCGCGCTACTCGGAGCTCCGCGAGCCGCAGCGGCGGAGGACCCTGCAGGAGGATGTGGCGCTGCGATCCGCGTTCCTCGAGCCGATCGGGCCCGGCGGCCCGCGACTTCCCGTCGTCGCGTAGGGTCGGGGGCCGCGGGCAAGGCGTGCCGCGCGCCGCCGCAGTCCGAGAACGCGATCCTTGCGATGGGACGGCGTTGCGGCGCTTCTTCGAAAGCGGCAGGCCCGCTTCCGTCGACAATCCCTAGCGTCGACAATTCCCCGCGTCGCCGTCCGTCGGCGAGCGGGGGCGTACCCTCTGCCCGTCGGGCTCCGCGGGGGCACGCGTGGTCCGTGGGCGAGCGTCTTGCCGGGGCCGCCCGACTCGGGGTGAATGCATGCCGATCGAAACCAAGGTCCGACCGTCACTGACCGCGAAGAACCTCGTCGTCGCCGCCGTCTGCCTCGGCTTCGGCGCGTGGGGTTGGTACGACTACGCCATCGCCATTCCGAAGGAGCAGGCCGACTTCGCGGAGTTCACCGCCGCCGAGAAGACGAAGTCCGAGATGGAGGCGCTGGCGCGCCTCGCGCCGCTGACCGAGGAGCAGAAGGCGGAGTTCCGCGCATCGGAGAGCGTGCTCGCGCGCTTCACCGAAAAGCCCGTCGCGCCCGCGGCCTATGACAGGCCCGTGCAGCTCTGGGTGTACATCATCGGCTGCGGCGTCCTCGGCACCCCCTACTTCCTCTATGCGCAGTGGCGGCTCGGCCGCAAGCGCTATCGCCTCGACGACGACGGCACGCTGCATTCGCCCGAAGGAACCTTCGCGGCCGACCAGATGACGACGATCGACATGGCGAACTGGATGGAGAAGTCGATCGCCACCGTCGAGATCACGGACGGCACGCGCGTGAAGCTCGACGACTACGAGTACAAGGGCGTGGAGGACATCGTGGCGGTGCTCGCCGCACGCTTCCACCCGGGCCAGTGGACGAGCGACGCACGGCCGATCGGAGACCCGAAGTCGCGCGACACCAAGGCGGCGCTGGCCGCGGCCAAGGCGGCCGAGGACGGCGAGGGCGCGGCGGCGGGCGCCGCTTCCGACGAGGGTCACAAGGCCTCGAGCGACGCAAACGAGCGCGGATAACCCGCACGGACGCGCATTTCGCAACCCTCGCGCGAAGGAACGGACCACGGCTGTGGCATGACCCCGCAGGCTCGCTTGCGCTACGCTCCGCGATCCATGCGCGCGACCACCGAACCAACGACGGCGATCGAGAAGCAGGACCGCTGCGGCGACCTCCCCCACCGCCCCCGAGTCCTGCTCGGCAAGATGGGCCTCGACGGCCACGACCGCGGCGTCAAGCTGATCGCGCGCATCATGCGCGACTCAGGGATCCATGTCATCTACTCGGGGCTCTGGCAGACCCCGCGCAGCCTCGCGATCAGCGCCCGCGACGAGGACGCCGACTGCATCGCCTGCTCGATGATGTCGAACTCGCACCTGGTGCTCGTGCCGCGCCTCCTCGAGGAGTGCGCCAAGGTCGGCCGCCCCGACATGATCGTGAATGTCGGTGGGATCATCCCGCAGGATGATGTGCAGAAGCTCCTCGCTGCGGGCGTCGCGCGCGTCTATCACACGGGAACGGGCATGGACGAGATCGTCGGAAGCGTGCGCGACAGCGTGAGGGCCTACGCCCCGCTCGCCGGCGGCGCGTCGACCCATCCGACCGCGGTGCTTTCCCGCAACATCTCGATGGCGCACGCGGCGAAGCCCGTCAGCGCCCCGCGCCGCCGCCCGAAGCAGGTCGTCGGCATCACGGGTTCGCCCGGCGCGGGAAAGAGCACGCTCGTCGCTGCGATGGCAAGTGAAGCCGTGCGTCGAGGCGACAAGATCGCCGTCGTCGCCTTCGACCCCATGAGCCCGATCACGGGCGGCGCCCTTCTCGGCGACCGCCTGCGCGTCGACTTCAACGCGGTCGACGAGGGCATCTTCTACCGGTCGCTTGCGATCGTGGGCGAGGACTACCGCACGCTCCCCGAGATCATCGAACTGATCGGCGGCGCCGGCTACGACAAGCTGATCGTCGAGACGGTCGGCGCGGGGCAGAACGACGTCGCGATCCGCAACTTCGTCGACCGCACGGCGGTCGTGGTGGTGCCCGGGATGGGCGACGCCGTCCAGATGGACAAGGCGGGCATCCTCGAGATCGCCGACCTCTTCGTCGTGAACAAGGCCGACCATGCGGGCGAGTCGAAGCTGGTGCGCGAGCTCCTCGACATCGCGTCGGGCCGCAAGATCTTCGAGACGATCGCCACGCAGGGCAAGGGCGTGGTCGAGCTTCTCGACGGCCTCTTCAGCTGACCGCAGGCGGAGCGCGAGACCACCCGATCGGAGGGAGCGCGGCGAGGCAACTGCGCCAAGTCGCCGATTCGTGCGCGTGGGGGTTTCCGCGTGCACGAAATCGGCGTAGGTTGCGTGCGATCGATGTCCCGTGCGCCCATCGAGGCGCAGTGGCATCGGACGAGAGCCACGCGCGATGCCCAGACACTTCACCCAAAGCCAGTCACAGCGCCGTTCGGCGAACAGCCTCGGGACCGCCCTCGTTCTGACCTCGATCGCGCTCGCCGCGCCCAGCCTCTCCACCACGGCGCATGCACGGCAGGAGGCCTCCGTCACGGGCTTCGGTGAGATCTCCTTCCGCCGGATCGAGCAGCCCGACCTTGCCAAGATCACGGCGACAGGTTGGGCGAACCTCGCGATCCGAGCGGATGGAACGGTCGCGGCGTGGGGCGACAGCCTCTATGGAGTCTGCCATGTTCCTGCGGGACTGTCGGGCGTGACGGCGATCGCCGGGGGCGCGCATCATGTGCTTGCGCTCCAGTCCGATGGATTGGTCCGCGCGTGGGGTCATGACGAGCACGGGCAGGCGACCGTGCCCGTCGCGCTCGGCTCGTGCATCGCGATCGGCGCCGGTGATGCGCACAGCGTGGCGCTGCGCGCGAACGGAACGGTCGCCTGCTGGGGCGCGGGCGCCTCGTCGGGCGCATCGCCGAACTACGGTCAAAGCGCGGTTCCGGCGAACCTGGGAACTGCGACGGCGATCGCGGCGGGCGGCTGGCACACGCTTGCGCGCAGATCAGACGGCACGGTGCAGGGCTGGGGCTTCAACACCTCGGGCCAGTGCAACCCGCCGACCACGATCGGCCCCGTCGTGAAGCTGTCGGGCGGCGGGCAGCACAGCGCGGCGCTCCGCGTCGATGGCACCATCGTCTGCTGGGGGTCGAACAGCCACGGACAGATCGAGGTTCCCACGGGGCTCGGTGTGGCGACCGACCTCGCACTCGGGTCGGCGCACTCGGTCGCGCTTCTTGCGGACGGCACGGTCGTCTGCTGGGGCGCGGATGCGGCGGGCCAGTGCGCCGTACCCAAGGAACTCGACAATGTGACGGCGGTCGCGGCAGGTGGCTCGCACACGCTCGTGCTGCAGGCCGACGGCCGCGCGCAGGCCTGGGGATTCCTCGGCGATTGGGCGGCACCCGCGACGGGATTCGGCCGTACGGTCAAGGCGGACGGCGCGTGGCGGCACGCGATCTTCCTGCGTCAGGACGGCTCGGTCACCTGCATCGGCTCGAACTCGGCCGGCCAGTGCGATGTGCCCGCCGATCTCGGCCCCGCGATCGCGGTCACCGCCGCAAATCACCGATGCTTCGCGCTCAGGGCGGACGGAACGCTGGCCGGATGGGGCGCCGGAGTCGGATACGGCGAGGAGTTTGTGCCGACCGAGCCGAACATCGCGGGCGTCGCGGCGGGCATGCACCACAATGTCGCCTTCCGACAGAACGGCACGGTGTTCGCGTGGGGGCGGAACAACTACCAGCAGTGCGTTGTTCCCGAGGGGCTGTCAGGCGTCATCGATGTCGATGCGGGATTCTCGCACTCCGTGGCGCGGCGCAGCGACGGCTCGATCGTCTGCTGGGGCCGCAACAACCACGGCCAGTCGTCCGTGCCCGCAGGTCTCGCGGGCACGCGGGACCTCGCGGCGGGCTTCTGGCACACGGTCGCGGTGCGCGCCGATGGCTCGGTGGTCTGCTGGGGCAGCAACAACTCGGGGCAGTGCAATGTGCCGCCCGAGGCGTTCAATGTCGTCGAGGTCGCCGCGGGAAGTTCGCACACCATCGCCCTTCGGAGCGATGGCTTGGCCGTCGCGTGGCAGCAGCTTCCCGCGGGCGCGCTGATCGACCCCGCGCGTGTGCCGCAGGATCTCGGCACGGTCGACGCGATCGCCGCAGGAGAGAACTTCTCGATCACCATCGACCTCCCTTCCTGCGTCAGCTTCCAGGATGGCGGCAAGGACGAGGACTGCGACGGAAACGGCGTTCCCGACTACTGCGACATCGAGAACGGCGCAGCGGATGTCGACGCCGACGGCACGCTCGATTCGTGCGAGCAGGCTGCGGGCGACCTCGACCTCGACGGCATCGTGGGCGCGGGCGACCTCGCTGTGCTGCTGTCGTCGTGGGGTGCGGGCGCGTCGTCGCCCGCGGATCTCGACGGCGACGGTGCGGTCGGCGGCGGCGACCTGGCGTCGCTCCTGTCGCGCTGGGGCGCGGTGCCCTGAAGTCGCGCCGCGCGCGCGTTCAGAGCTTCTTCGTCGCGAAGTAGGTGGCATCGGCCGCAGGCGCGAGCGCGGCGGCCGCGGCGGCGTCGAGCCCCGCATATCCGATGCGGCGGTAGAGCGCGATCGCGCCCGAGTTGGTCGCGGCGACCTCGAGGGTGATCTTCGCGAACCCGTGCTCGCGCGCGAGGTCCTCGAGCGCGTTCATCATCGCGGTGCCGAGTCCGTGGCCGCGCGCGGCGGGCGCGACATGGAAATCGTGCACATTGAAGAGCTGCGCGCGCGCGAAGGACGAGTAGCCCTCGAAGGCGATCAGCACCCCTTCGGTCGACTCGCTCTCGCCGCGGGCTGCGAGGAGGACGAGCGTGCCCGCGCGCCGCGCGAGGTCGTCTGCGACGCGCGTGAAGTGCGCGGCGTCGAGATCGGGGCGCGACGAGACGGGCTCGGCCGCGAACTCGGCCATCAGGCGCGCGAAGGCGGCGCGGTCGTCTTCGTCTCTGAAGTCGCAGATCCAGACGTCGATGTCGGAGGCGGCGTCTGCCTCGGACGACGACGACGACGCGGCGCGCCCACGCGCCTCGCGCGCGGCCCGCGCTGACTTCGGCGACTTCCGGCTCATTCGTACTTCCCGCGGTTGGCGATCGCGAAGTCGTAGAGCGACGCAAGCTCGGCCGACGAGAGCGACGCGATGCGGTTGAAGCGGTCGATGATCGGCTGCGGGTTGTCCGACGCGAGCTTGCCGAGGTTCTCCGCCTTCTTCGCGAGGATGCCCTTGAGGTCGGCGGTCGTGTTGCGCGCGTGGCCCGCGGGGTACATCACGAGGCCGGAGTCGTACTTGGTGCCGTCGGCCATCTCGATGACGAGCGAGGTCGGGATGCCGTCCGGGTAGCGACGGTCGTACTCGGGGCCGCCGTGGGTGAAGGAGAACTTCTCCATCAGCGCGCGGGTCTTCTTGTTGAAGATCGCCTCGGGCGAGTAGTCGTGCGGCACGAGCATGAGGTTCTTCCAGTAGCAGTTGTCGCAGTGGCCGAGCTTGGTCGACTTGGTCGACTCTGCCATCTCGATCGCCTTGCGGAGGAGCGTGCCGACGATGTAGACCATCGAGTGGTCGGCCGACTGGCGCGTCTTCGGGTCGCGCTTCGCGGGGTCGCCGATGATGCCGAAGGCGGGCTCGTAGGCGACGATGTTGATGCTCTTGATGGCATCGGGCTTCTCGAGAATCTGCGGGTTCTCACGGAGGAGCGTCAGCACGCCCTGCAGCGCGCCCGCCGACTGGTGCTCGTAGAGGCCGAGCTTGAAGTGCATGCCCATGACGGCGAAGTCGCTGCCCGAGTGCGAGAGGACGAGGTCGAACGGGCTGTCGCCCTTCGTCTTCTCGAACTGGCGGAACATGCTCTCGGGGTTCCTGAAGATGTCGCGCGGGCCCATGAATCCGCGCATCGAGCGCATCATCGAGAGGACGGCCACCTCGGTCGAGATCGCGGCCGACGCGCCCTTCGAGTCGCTGAGCTGCTTGCCGGCGCGGATCGCGCGCCACGGGATGTAGTGGGCGACGGTCATGCCGATCGCGCTCTCGATCTCTTCAGCGGTCGCGCCCATCATCGCGCCGTAGGTCGCGGCGCTCGCGATCGCGCCGTGGACGACATGGTCGATCTTGTAGGTCTTGAGCGAGAAGACCTCTGCGAGGCGGCCGCGGATCTCGTCGAGGCAGACCATGCCGCGGAGGGCGTAGGCGCCGTCGCGCCCCTGCTGCTGCGCGGCGGCGACGGCGACGGGATAGAAGTCGTTGTGGCCGAACTCGCCGGCGGTGTGGCCGAGCTCTGGGTTGAAGCCGAAGTTGGTGCCGTTCGAGTCCCATTCGCGCACGGCGTTCGAGTTGGCGACGATCGCCTTCTCGGGCGCGACCTTCGCGGTCGAGCCGAAGACGGGTGCGCCCTTCGCATGCGGATACTCGGCGGCCTCTGCGCGCAGGATGATCGGCGCGTTGGTGTTGAGCGCGATGGCGCTGATGCCGCAGAGGACGGAGTCGGTGTGGAACATCACCGTGCGCTCGAGCACCGAGGCGTCGGGCGACCCGATCTTGCCCGACATGAAGTCGATGGCGAACTGGCCGATGCCGAGGGCCTGGTTCGTGTCGCGCGGGAGGACGGTCTGGTTCTTCAGGGCGGTTGCGTCGGTGGGGACTGCCATCGGGGTGCTCGGGTGCTCGTGAGAGGTGTGCGGCTGAGTTGCGAGGGGCGGAGATCGTAGCAACGCACGGCGCGCTCCCCTGAAGCGGTGCCTGGCACGTGCCGTCTGGTGCCGGGCGGCAGCCGGCACGTGCCAGGCACGGCGCGCTCCCGCAAGGAACTCTGTCATAAACATCGCCGCAATATGCGCTTACAGCAGGACATTGCAGCGCCCCGCCGCGTGCCAGGCACGTGCCAGGCACCTCCATGGAGTGCACGGCACGTGCCAGGCACCATTCGTTCGTTCAGTCGAGGCCGCGCCGTGCGGCCACGGTGAGGTCCCACCACAGGAGCGCGAAGGTGAACACGGCCAGAGCGTTCCACGCGATCGGCGCGATGACCCACCCTCCGATCGGAACCGCCGCGACGAGATAGGTGGGGACGAGCAGCAGGAGGCGAACGACGAAACCCGCCGTGTGCCAGCCCGTCGGCGCGAGGGCCATCGCCTTCCTGAAGCGGCCGAAGCGGATCATGAGGGCGATGTCTGCGACCGCGATGAGCGCGACCGTGACGAAGTAGAGCCCGATCCACGATGCGCCGAGCGCGGTGCCCAGCGTCTCGGGCAGCGCGCGAGCGAGGGACTCAAACCCGACGACGAGCCCGATGAGGATCGCCACCCCGAGCGGCCGCGCCGAGGCGGCGAGGTCCATCCACCGCATGCGGGCGCCCGCGAGCCCGAATGCTGCGAGCTGTGCGCCCACGATGGCCTGCGCGATCAGCCCGACCGCGGTGAAGCCGAAGAGCATGATCACGAGCGCGAGTCCGAATCCGCGATCGAGCGGGGCAGCCGCCGAGACCGGCAGCAGAACGATGGCAAGAAGCAGCGTCGGCAGCCCGAGGCACGCACCCGCGAGCGCAAACCTGCGCATCGACGCGAGCCCCGCCGCGTCGAGCCACGGCGGCCGCAGCGAGCGCTCGCCAAGCACCGCGCCGCACTCCGTGCACGGTTCGCCGAGCGCCTGCGTGCGCACATCCTGGCCGCAGTTCGCGCAGCGCCACGGCGTGCGCAGAGCGCGGGGCTCGCCCTCACGCATGCCGCCGCGTCTTGGGGAACCCGACCGCGCATCGAGGTCCCTGAGGAGATACAGGAAGCCGACCGCGATGCCCAGCGCGCCGATCGTCGAGAGGAGCAGCGCGGGGCGCTCCCAGTAGTCACCCCATATGGAGTTCACTCCCATCAGCGCGACCGTGACGAACGCAATCGAGGGAATCGATGCGGCCCTCCCGTGAGACGGCCGGGATCCGCTCGATCGTGCAAGTGCGGCTGGCATTGCCGCGACTCCAGCGCCGATCAACGGTAGGCCCACGGCCCAGAGAGTCCAGGACCCGAGAAGCCCGACCACGAGGACCAACAGGCCAACCGACGCGATCAACGCAGCCAGCGTGCGCAAGGCGCCGCCGGCACGCCACAGAAGACCGAAGGAGACGGCCGCGACGAGCAAGGCAAGCACGGCTCCGAGGGCAATCACGCCCAGCAGCGTTTCGAGAACGGGTGATGCATAGCCCGGGGTCGCGGGGAGGCCACCGAACCAAGAGAGGCTGGCGCCCAACCCGACGGCGAGCGCCGCGGCGACGAGCAAGGCGCCGACGACAAGCGCCCACGCACCGAACTTGACCCTGCGGCGGACGGCCACATCCCGCCACGCGCCGTGAAACGGGTTCTCGACGACCGTTCCGCCGCACTCGGGGCAGGTCTCGCCGAGCGCGCGCCCCGCGAGGTCGTAGCCGCATGCGACGCAGAGTTGGGAGGTGGGCTCCGATTCACGCATCGCTTTGGCTCCGCTTCACCGTCGGCTCCTGATCCGCTTCGCACCGTGCGCCAGCACTACCGCGCCACGAAGCACGACTGCGTCGCGCGCGTCATCCCGCGGACGAGGAGAAGCATGCCCGTCGTCTCCGCGATCGGGCCGACCACACGGCCGCCGTACTTGAGCCACATTGCGAACACCGTCTCCGCTCTCCCCTCATTGAAGAATCCGCAGAAGGCGAGGACGTAGGCGACACACGGTACCGCCCCAACCACGGCGCACGCCACAAGCCAACGCCGCCTCGTCGGCTGGCCCGCAGAACGCGCGAGGAGCGGCGGCATGCAGCACAGCAGCGCGTTCACGCCCCAGACGCCTGCCGCGAGCACCGAAGACAGCCCCGCCGACGGCGGAAAGCCACCCCAAAGCCGTGGAACCGTCCAGAACCCCCGCCCTACGAGCAGCAGCACGATGAGACACACGAAGACCCGCACCGATCCGATCCGCCACGCCGCGCGCACGAGCCAGAACAGCGACACGAACAGGCATGCGTCCACGACGAGCTGCAGCGTCTCCGCCTGAACCGAGGGCGCTCCGAGCCGCCGCACGATGGAGATCCACGCTACGGCGAGCACCCCGATCGCATAGGCCGCGACGACGATCCACGCACCCACGATGAACCGCCCGCGGACGCACCCGTCGCGCCACGCGCCGCGGAACGGGTTCTCGACGATTCTTCCGCCGCACTCGGGGCAGGTCTCGCCGATGGCGCGCCCCGCGAGGTCGTAGCCGCATGCGACGCAGAGTTGGGAGGTTGAGTTCACTGCGTTCATGCGCTTTCCATCGTGCCTCGCGCGGGCCAGAAGCTGCGCCAAGAAGTCGAAGCCGGCAATGTCAATCCTGCAATCCGCGTCGCTCGGCGCGCGCGATCAGCAGAGGCATGCTCGCGGCCGCGACCGCCCCCGCGGAGAAGCTCACGAACATTCCGAGGTACAGGACCCGCTCGGCGTCGAACGAATACGAAGACGGCGATCGCAGGAGAAGCACCGCGCTGATCGGGAGTCCGCTCGCGGCGACGGCGACCGCGATGCGCAGCGCCAGTCCGAGCCTCGCGACCTGAGGCGGGTGCAGGAGAAGGAGCAAGCAGAACCACTCGGCGAACAGGGCCGTGGAGACGATGTACTCGCCCTCGATGTACCGCTGCGCGAACCGGAGCTGCGGCATCATCATGATCAGCAGCGTGGCGGTCACGAGCAGCAACTTGGCGACGGCCATGACTCCGAGCGCGATCCGAACGCGCCGCGCGGGCCAGTGCCACGCGACCAGCGGCCAACCGAGCAGGCTCCCCGCGCAGCCGATGATGACGAGCCCGATCGCGAGGATCTCGAGCGATCGGATCGGCCATCCGCCGCCGTCGAGCGCAAGAAGGAACCCCCCGAGCATCGCCCAGGAGAAACACCCCGCCACCACGATCCACGCGCCGATCGAGAGTCGCCGTCGCGTCGCGATCGGGCGCCACGCATCGGGGAACGGGTTCACGACGACCCTCGCTCCGCACTCAGGGCAGTTCTCTCCGATCGCACGCCCCGCGAGGTCGTAGCCGCAGGCGAGGCAGCCTTCGGGTGTGGGTTCCGCCTCACGCATGGTTTGGGCTCCGCTTCATCGTCGGCTCCTGATCCGCTTCGCGCCGTGCGCCAACGCGACCTCGCCGCGAGGCACGACCGAGTCTTACAGCTCGACATGTCCCGTCGCATCCTACGGAAAGCCGAGCCTGCAATCAGGTCCGCCCTTCGAGGACCAGCCTCCCGGCGCGCGCAAACCGCTCGACGCCTCGGAGAGCGATGACGAGGGCTCCGACCCAGAGAATCGGTGCGAAGAGCCATCCGCAGGACGGAACGAGCGCCGATACGGCTGCGAGAAAGAGCATAGCGGCCGCTGTGCTTGACAGCCCCTCGTTCACCCGCGTGTCGCTCCAGTCGATCTCGACCATGAGCGCGTTGCAGGCATTCATCGCCGCAAAGTCGGCGCCTGCAAGCAGGATCGTCGCCGATATCCACAGCGCAAGCGCTGCACCCATCGGCAGCGAGATTGCCTCCGACAGCACGCCGGCGACGACCACCGCTGCGGCGAGCACCACCAGCGCGCGGACGGCGTTCGCCACGCGCAGTCGACGCCGAATGCCTTCGCCGACCGGCTGCCGCGCCACCGTCTCGACCGCAGAAGCCTGCGTCGCGGTCTGCAGGCCCGACAACACGCAGAGCGCAGCGATCGCATAGCCGTCGATCGAGAAGTCGCTCGCCGCCAGCGCGAGCGCGACAATCACCGCGAGGAGAAGTGCCAACGATGCGTGCTTCGCTCGCCGCGATGCGCGCTCGATCTGTGTGAGCGATCGGACGCTCCACCACGCCGGGGCGAGCTGCTCGATCAGCGTGCCGCACTCGGGACACTTGTCGCCGACCATCCTTCCGCGCAGGTCATAGCCGCAGCCGGCGCAGGGCAGCGCTCGTCGCGCCGCGGAGGGGCCCGGCGTCATCGGCTCATCTCCATGCACTCCGAACATCGCGGGCAAGCAGCAGGTACGCAAGCGTTGTGCACGCCGCGCCGACGATACCGCTGGGCGTGAACACATCGAACCCCGACACGCCTGGGATCATGCGGATCAGCCCGTCGACCACAAGGAGCAGTTCGGGCGAAGCGTCCGCGAGCCCAGCCAAGCCGCTCCCCAGCGCGCCGAGCACGCACGCGCACCAGAGCGGCAACGAACGCGGCCGACCTGCCGACCGCGCGATCACGAGCGGCAGCATGCAGCACCCGATTGCGGCGATCATCTGCGCGAAGGCGAGGAACCTGTAGATCTCGGATCTCCCCGACAGAACCACCGATGGCGGGATGTAGGCCATCGCGACCTCGGAGAGCAACCTGATCGTGAGCGCGAACACCAACAGCCACACCACGGCGATCCGACGCGCCGCCAGGCCCAGCGCGATGATCGCCACCAGCACCGAGACATGGAAGGCCAGATACGACCCGCTGAACCAGAGCGCGTCGACCTCGGAGATCGCACCATCAATGCCGAGGACCTTCTGGAGCGTGTTGATCGCGCTCGCGCAGACGAACACGCCTGCGCCGATCACAAATCGGCGCCGCGCCCCCGCATCGCGCCATCCGCCGCCAACCATGGTCTCCTTCGGGTCACGCAGCGCAACGGCGATCGTGCGCTGAAGGGCGCAGAACGCAGCGGCGGTTCCCAGCTGGCTCACCATGACGAGCGCGATCACGACCTCCTCGAAGGGCCGTCCCCCATGAGAGAACGTCAGCGCCATGATCGAAACCGCGACCAGTGCGCCAGAGGAAACGAGCTGGAGCCAGCGGAAGCGCATGGCCCGACCGCTCGACCTCGCGAGGTAGCCTGGCGAGAGCGCAATCGCCGCACCGAGCAGCGACCAGAAGGCGCCCGCGGACTCGATCGTCATGCTCGGCGCGATCCGAGGGATCCCCACGAAGGATGCAAGGAGCAGTGCGATGAGCGTGACGAGCACGCGCACCGCGAGGATCGCACGCCAGACGAAGGCGAGCAGGACCATGGACACCGCAAGCATCGCGACGCCGCAGAACGCCACCGCGTTGGCGACCGACGTCACCACGGGAGACTGGTTCAACGGTGTCACCGAAGCGAGGAGCACCATGGCCAGAGAGGCACCAAGCAAGGTCGTCGCCGCGACCATGCAACGCGAACCACGAACGAACCGCCTTCGCACCCTCGCGTCCCGCCATCCGCCGCGAAATGGATTCGCGATGACAACGGCCCCGCACTCGGGACAACTGTCGCCGACCGAACTCCCCGCGAGGTCGTAGCCGCACCCGAGGCACTCGCCGAGATGCGCATGATCGACGCTCATGCCGCATACCCGGACCCGTCATCCGCCCCGAGTCGCCGCATCGCTGCGTTGGCGGCGCCGAGAAGCTCGAGCGCACCGAGCGCGAGGCACACTCCCCACATCGTCGGGAGATATGAGAATCCGACGGGCGCGAAGAGCGTCGCAAGCGGCAGCGCGAGCAGGATTCCGTAGCGCGCCTTGGACGCGGCCGCTCTCCAGGGCTGCGCCGAGCGCGCTCCCGTCCGCTCCGCGAGATCACGCAGCCACCACAGCAGAATCGCGTCCCCCACGAGGACGAGGAGCGGGACGGGGAGAATGAAGAGCGGCGCGATCCGCGGATGGGCGAGAGCGTCGAGAATCCCGTCGAAGATCGGCCAGCCGATGAGGACGAGCGCGGGGTAGAGAAGCTGCCCGACGGAGAACGCGGCCGCGCGCGCGACGGCGAGCTCCCGCAGGCGTCGACGGCGACGCGGCTCGTGTGCGAACGAGGCGAACCGCCAGGTCGCGACCGAATGGAGCGACACCTGCGCGCTCGCGATCACGAAGACGGCCACGAAGGCCGCGATGTCCGTGAAATGCTCGATCACTGGCGTGATCGCGAGAACGATGCCCGCCCCGAAGAGGAGTCGCGCGGAGTTCGCAAGCCTCGTGAGCGCGCGTGCATCGACGGCACCGTGGGAGCGCGTCGCCGCCACGATGCCGCCACCGCACTCGGGGCACCGTTCCCCAGCCGCCCTCCCCGTCAGGTCGTAGCCGCAGCGGTCGCAGCGAGGCGGGGGCGACGGGGTCGTCTCCGCTGCGGGCCGCGGCTTCAGGTGCGTCCGCTCGGGAAGCTCCGCCACGACCTCCAGCTCGCCAAGCGACGGAAGCGAGGGAATCGCGCCCGCCCGCATCGCCGCGAGCGCGCCGGCAGCGTTCGCGCGGGCGAGCGCCTGCGCGGGGTCGCGCCCTTCCGCGATCGCGGCGAGATACGCCCCCACGAAGGCGTCGCCGCAACCGACCGTGTCGACCGCATCGACGATGTAGCCGCCGTGCGAGTACCGCGCGCGGCCGAGCGCCGCGATCGCGCCGCCCGCGCCGAGCGTCACGATCACGGTCGCGGCGGGCATGCGCGCTGCGAGCACCTCGAGCGCACGCGCCGGCTCGCGCTCGCCCGTGAGCGACTCGGCCTCCGTCTCGTTGACGACGAGCCCCGTCAGCTTCTCGAGCTTCAGCGCGCCGAGCCGCGCGTTCGCGGGCGCGGCGTTCAGCCACACGCGCAGCGCACGCGCGGCAGCGTGCGCGATTCCCTCGTGGAGGCACGCGCACTCATTTTGGAAGAGGACGATGTCGCCCTGCTCCGCACCCGCGAGAAACGCCTCGATCTCGGCGAAGACGATGCGGGTGTTCGACTCGGGTGCGATGACGATCGCGTTCTCGCCCGACTCAGCGACAAGCACCGTGGCGCTGCCCGCGACGGGGTCCGCGGTCGAGATCTCCTCGGTCGACACCCCCGCCTCGCGCAGCGCCTCGACGATGAAGGCTCCGTCGCGGCTCGTGCGCCCGAGCATGCGCACCCGCGCGCCGCACTTCGCGGCGGCCGCGGCCTGGTTCGCGCCCTTTCCACCCGCGAAGGTCGCGGAGGAGATCGCGGCGACCGTCTCGCCTGCGCGGGGCAGCGCGTGCACGCGCACGACGCGATCGATCATCATCGATCCGACGACATGGATTCGCGAGGCGGAGACCGCAGGCGGCACAAGGGCAGCGTAACGCAGGCCCCCGCGCGCGCTCCGCCGTCAGCCCACGAACTCGCGCACTTTCTCGACCTCGGCCCGCGAGCCGAGCAGGACGGGCACGCGCTCGTGCACCTCGCGCGGCTCGTGCTCCATCGTGCGCTTCGAGCCTGAGAACGCGAGGCCGCCCGCCTGCTCGATGATCATCGCCATCGGGCTCGCCTCGTAGAGGTAGCGGAGCTTGCCCTCGGGGTTCTTCTTCGTCGGCGGATACATGAAGACGCCGCCCGTCAAGAGCGTGCGGTGGACATCGGCGACCATCGACCCGATGTAGCGCGACGAGTAGCCGTTCTGGTGCGCCCAGTCGAGGTAGCGGCGGTAGCCCTCGGGGAAGGTCTCGCGGTAGGCCTCGTTCACCGAGTAGACCTTGTTCGTCTCAGGAATGCGCACCTTCTCCTTCACGAGGAGGAACGAGCCGATGAACGGATCGAGCTCGAAGAGGGCGACGCCGTTGCCCGTCGTCAAGACGAAGATCGTCGACGAGCCGTAGAGCACATAGCCCGCCGCGACTTGGTGCGTGCCTGGTTGGCAGACCGTGCCCTGCGCGTCGTGGATGTGCGGGTCGTTGCGGAGGATCGAGAAGATCGTGCCGACACCGACGCCCGTGTCGAGGTTCGAGCTGCCGTCGAGCGGGTCGAACATGACGCAGTACTTTCCGCCTTCGTTTCCGCGGCGGAGGATCGTGGGCTCGTCGTGCTCCTCGCTTGCGAGGACGGCAACCGACGCGCGCGTGCCGAGGCAGCGGATGATCGCGCGGTTGGCGATCACATCGAGCTTCTGCTGCTCCTCGCCCTGCACGTTCGTCTCGCCGATCTTGCCGATCGCGCCCGAGAGGCGCGCGCGGCGCACATGGTTCGCGATCGACTTCGCTGCGAGCGAGATCGCGCTGATGATCCAGGTGAAGTCGCCGCTCGCGGTCGGGAACTTCGCCTCCTCGAGCAGGATGTGGCTCTGGAGGCTCATCAGGTTCTCGGAGAGGTCGTGGCTGTTGGGCATGCGCGGCTCGCGATCGTCGGAACGGGGAATCGGCGCTGAAAATAGCCTGTTTCGCGGGGGAAGGCACGGCTCCACCGCCCCGCTATCATCGTCGCCCCTGCGCGAGGCCGTGCAATCATGGGCCCTCGCGCGGGCCCCGCCCCGCGTCACACCTCCGAAGGATCCCCCATGACCGCCCGCCCCGCCGCCTACATCGTCGCCGCCCGCCGCACCCCGATCGGGAAGTTCATGGGCGGCCTCGCCCGCGTGCCCGCGCCGACCCTTGGCTCGTATGTCGCAAGGGCGCTTTTCGCTGAGGTCCCCGGCGCCGCGGCGCATGTCGACGAGTGCATCATGGGCTGCGTCCTCCAGGCGGGCGTCGGCCAGAACCCCGCGCGACAGATGGCGATCCAGTCGGGGCTCCCCGAGACGATCAGCGCCGTGACCGTGAACAAGGTCTGCGGCTCGGGCCTCGAGGCCGTCATGCAGGCCGCGCGCTCGATCCGCGCGGGTGACAACCATGTCGTCCTCGCGGGCGGCATCGAGAACATGGACCTCGCGCCGCACATGATCCATGTGCGCAATGGCCTCAAGTATGGCCCGGGCACGATGCAGGACCACATGGCAGCCGACGGCCTCACCTGCGCCTTCGAGAAGTGGGCGATGGGCTGTGCGAGCGACTTCATCACCGCGAAGCACGGCGTCTCGCGCGAGGAGCAGGACCGTTTTGCCGCGCAGAGCCACCAGCGCGCAGCGGCCGCGACGGCGGCGGGCCACTTCAAGGGCGAGATCGTCGCGCTCTCGGCCGAGCAGTGCATGGCGAAGGCGGGCGTCGACGCCGACGAAGGGATCCGCGCCGACACGACCGTCGAGGGCCTCGCGAAGCTGAAGCCCGCGTTCGGCAAGGACGGCACCGCGACCGCTGGCAACGCGAGCCAGATCTCCGATGGCGCCGCCGGTGTCCTCGTCATGAGCGAGGAAGGCCTCAAGAAGACGGGGGCGACGCCGATTGCGAAGATCATCGACTCGAACACAGCGGGCACTGCGCCGAAGGAGCTCTTCTTCGCCCCGAAGCTCGGCATCGAGGCGATCCTCGCGAAGAACGGCCTCACCGTCGCAGACATCGATCTCTTCGAGATCAACGAGGCGTTCGCGGGCCAGGTGCTCGTCGACATCAAGCCGCTCGGCATCCCCGAGTCGAAGCTGAACATCTGCGGCGGCGGCGTGGCGCTCGGCCACCCGATCGGCGCGAGCGGCGCGCGTGTCCTCGTGACGCTTGTCCACCAGCTGAAGCGCACGGGCGGCAAGCGCGGCATCTGCTCGCTGTGCCTCGGCGGCGGCAACGCTGTGACGATGCTCGTCGAGGCGTAATCTGAGCGCTCGCAACCTGCTTCGCGTGGATTGAGCGCTCGCAACCTGCTTCGCAACTTGCTCGCTTTGGTGCTAGAGATGCGGAATGGCGCGCTCGCAACCTGCTTCGCGTGGATTGAGCGCTCGCAACCTGCTTCGCAACTTGCTCGCTTTGGTGCTAGGAGCGCGGAATGGAGCGCTCGCAACCTGCTTCGCGTGGTTTGAGCGCTCGCAACCTGCTTCGCAACTTGCTCGCTTTGGTGCTAGGGATGCGGAGCGCTCGCGTTGGTGCTCGTTGCGCGGACGGCTGGTGCCGCATTCGGCCGTCGCCCGAAATCGCCGCTAGCGGTTGCGCACGCGCACGCGCAGCTCGGGGCATGACTCGAGGCTCGTGCGCACGACGACATCGAGCGATCGCCAGCGGCGGCCGCTTGGCGTGTTCATCCACTCGAAGTCGGGGTTGTCCTGCGCCTCGGGCTGCGCGGCGAGCTCGTCGATCGCGGCGAAGTCGATGATGACCGCGCCGTGACCGTCCCCGAGCGGCGGCTGGATCTGCCCGACCTTCGGCTCGACGCCGAAGATGTCGAACGCCTCCGCGAGGAAGCTCCCGTCCGGGTTGCAGCGCTCGAAGTCGACGATGAAGCGATCGCCGCGCTCGGGCCGCCGCGGTACCGACGGCCACACGAGGATCGGCGTCTCCATCGTGAAGTCGACGCGCACGCTTGCGCCGACGGCGTTCACGGCGTGACCGTCTGCCTCCACGCGGAACTCGATCCTGTGGCTCTGCCTTCCTGGGTCCCAAGGCTCCACGCGGATCTGGACCTTCTCTACCGCGCCTGCCGCGACCGTGAATCCTGGCTCGATCTCAGGAACAAGGCACGACGAGGTCGAGAGCCATCCCTCGATGCGGATCGGCGCGTCGCCGTCGTTGGCGACGGCGACCTCGAAGCGGCCGCGCGGCGCGCAGGGCGTGAGCTTGCCGAGATCGACCGCCTCGGGCGAGATCGACGCACGCGCGAAGGGAAGCCGCTTCTCTCCGCCGCCGCCCGCGCGCGTCTCTCCCCGTCGTTCGGCCGAACGGGTCGAGGGCCCTGCGTCGTCGTCGTCAAGGAGATTGAGCGCGATTCCCACACCGACGAGCGTGATGCCGCCGATCAGGGCCGCCGCAAGACCGAGCCGCGAGGTGCGCATGGGCGGCATCCTATGCGGGATTCCAGCGAGTCGAGCCTCGACGGACTCCGCGGTGGATACGCTTCGTGCCACACGCGCGGCGAACGACGCGCGCGGCACGGAGCACCACATGCGCATCCTCATCCTCGGCGGCACCGGATTCCTCGGCCCTCACCTCGTCGACCTCGCGCTTGCGAAGGGCTGGCAGATCACCACCTTCAACAGGGGCAAGTCCGACCCCGCGCGGCTCTCGGGCGCGAAGTATGCGGCGCTCCGCCAGCTGCGCGGCGACCGCGACCCGAACAAGGGCGACGGCCTCAAGTCGCTCGAGGCGCTCGTGGCCGAGATGAAGTCTCGCGGCGAGAAGTTCGACGCCGTGATCGACAATTCGTCGTATGTCCCGCGCATCACCAAGGCCTCGGCCGAGCTTCTCGCGCCCGTAACGCAGATGTACCAGATCGTGTCGACGATCTCTGTGTGGATGGACAATTCCGTCGCGCCCGACGAGTCGACGCCCGTCGCGACGATTCCCGACCCGACCGTCGAGAGCGTGACGGGCGAGACCTACGGTCCGCTCAAGGCCCTCTGCGAACAGGCCGCCGAGGCCGTGTGCGCGGGCAAGACCTGCGTCGTGCGCCCCGGCCTCATCGTCGGCCCTGGCGACGACAGCCGGCGTTTCACTTACTGGCCCGTCCGCATCGCCCGCGGCGGGCGCGTGCTGGCGCCGCGTGCACCGAAGCCCGACGCCGTGCGCGTCCAGGTCATCGATGTCCGCGACCTCGCGCTCTTCCAGCTGAGGCTCATCGAGGACGGCCACAACGGCACATTCATCGCGACGGGCCCCGCAGGTCCGCTCACGATGGAGGAGATGCTCGCGGGGATCAAGGGCGCGGTGTCGACCGCGGTCGAGTTCGCGTGGGTCGACGAGGCGTGGCTTCTCGAGCAGGGCGTGCAGCCGTGGATGGGGCTTCCGCTGTGGATCCCGCAGTCGCCCGAGACGGCGGGCGCGGGCCGCGCGAGCAACGCGAAGGCGCTCGCGCACGGCCTTGCGTTCCGTCCGCTCGCGGAGACCGCGCGCGACACGATTCTCGACTTCGAGGAGACCGCCGGCGAGCGCCCCGCCGACTTCGCATGGGGCGCGGGTCGCACGCCAGGAATCAGCGCCGAACGCGAGGCCGAGCTGCTGAAACTGTGGGATGCGCGGGCTTGAGCGGTCGCCGCTGCGGCGGCTTCTTCTGGCGCGAGGGAGGTCGGGGATCCCACGGTTTCGATCGTGCGACGCGAACATCTGGGGTGCCCGTGGAGTTCAGTCCGCGGAACGAATGATGTCAGCCTTCGACTCCGACGATTTGCGTTCCGCATGCTGAAGCATGCGGGCACCCCAGCTTCGGGACTCCGACGCGTGTCATCCACGCCAAAGGAAGCCGCCGCAGCGGCGACCGCTCAAACCACGACCGCTCAAACCACGACCGCTCAGACCTCGACTCCGACCACGCCGTTCGCGTCGCCGAAGCGCTCGACGCGGCCGCCTGCGGCGCGGGCGATGCCGACATGGAGGTTGTTGAGCGGTGTGCCCGGCCGTGCGGCGACGATACGGCCTCGCCGCGCGCCGCCGCCTGCGACGAGGATCGGAAGGTCGTCGTGGTTGTGGCGGTTTCCGTCGGCGATGGCGCCGCCGTAGAGGACGACCGTCGAGTCGAGGAGCGGCCTGCCGTTCTCCTTCACGCGCGAGAGCGCGCGCAGGAACGCCGCGAACCGCTCGCTGTGGAAGCGGTTGATCGCCGCGAACTTCTCGAGCTTCTCCGCGTTCTTCCCGTGGTGCGAGACATCATGGTGGCCTTCCGAGACGCCGACCTCGCGGTACGGGCGGTTCGAGCCTTCGTTCGCGAGCATGAGCGTGGCGACGCGCGTCGCGTCGACCTTGAACGCGAGCGCCAGCACCTCGCCGAGGAGGTCGACGCGCGAACCGATGTCGCGCGGCGCGCGGTCGAAGTCGGGCATGGCGTCGAACGCGTCTGCGTCGGCGAGCGCGTCGTCGCGCAGCCTGAGCTCGAGGTCGCGCACGCCCTCGAGATACTCGTCGAGGCGCGCGCGGTCGTCGCTGCCCACCTCGCGCACGAGGCGCTTCGCCTCGCGCACGGCGCCGTCGAGGATCGACCGCCTTGCGTGGAGCTTCGCGGCGGATTCCTCGGACGACTCGCCGCGCACGCCGAAGATGCGGTCGAACGCCGCGCGCGGATCCGTCTCCTTCCCGTTCGGAAGGCTCTCGCTGCGCCACGAGATGTTCGCGCTGTAGGCGCATGAATAGCCCGAGTCGCAGTTGCCCGAGGTCATCGCAGGTTCGCTGCCGAGCTCGAGCGAGCGCAGGCGCGTGCGCACGCCTTGCTCGAAGAGGTCGTCCACGAGGATCTGGTCGATGCTCTTGCCGACGCGGATGTCGTCGCCCGCTGTCTTCCGCGGCTGCATCCCCGTGAGGAAGCACGCGGCGCTGCGCGCATGGTCGCCCGGGCCGTCGCCGTTCGCCTCCGCGTGACGATGGCGGAGCCCCGTGTGGACATCGATCGCGTCGCGGAACTCCGCGAGCGGCGCGAGCGTCGGTGACGGCGTCCAGCGCCCGTCGGCGCCCGCCGTCGGGGTCCACGCGCCGACATTCACACCGTTCGGGAAGAAGAGATAGGCGACGCGCATGGGCGCTGCGGCTGCGCCCGACGCGAGCGGCATGGCCGCCGCCGCGGTCGACGACGCGAGCCCGCGCGGCAGCATCGCCTCGAGCCAAGGAAGCGCGATCACGGCGCCAGCGCCGCGCAGAACGGTTCGACGGCTCAGAAGCGGCGGGCGCATGGAGTCACTCTACCGTGCGCCCCTCGCGAGGCAACGGGAAACCCGCCGATTGGCGCAAGGCAGTGCGCGTGCGGAACGCGTCAGACGACACGATTCCTTCGACCAGCGTGGCGAAATCGCCCTTCGCCGCGAGTTCAGCCGCAAGTCCGTCGACGAGCGCGTCGTCCGCATCGGCCGTGCCGCGCCCGAGCGCATAGACGAGGAGCCTCCGCGAGAGCGAGCGCTCGAAGCCCTGTCCTCTGAGGAGAAGCTCGGACACGCCCGCGGCGCCGCGCAGGATGCTGCCGTCGGGCATCTCGGCGGAGTCATCGACGGGAAGCCCGTCGACGACGCTGCGCAGACGGCCATCGACATCGAGCGCCTCGAAGGCGAGGCCGATCGCGTCCATGCGCACATGGCAGGACGCGCAGTCGGGGTTGTCGCGATGGAGCGCCATGAGCTCGCGGATCGAGCGGCCCGCGACCTCCTCGCGCTCCTCGGGAAGCTGCGGGACGCCTGGCGGCGGCGGCGGCGGCGCCTCGTCGAGCATCGCCTCGAGCACCCACTTGCCGCGCTTCACGGGACTCGTGCGCGTGGGGTTGCTGGTGGCGACGAGGATGCTCGCGTGGCCGAGCACGCCGCTCGGGCGCTCGGGCGGAAGCGCGAGACGCGCGACGGCTCCCTTGGCGGGCGCCTCGACGCCGTAGAGCCCCGCAAGACGCGCGTCGATCTCGGTCTCGCGCGCGAGGAGAAGTGCGCGCACGGGCTCGTCGCCGCGCACGATGCGCGCGAAGAGCCGCTCCGTCTCCTCGCGCATCGCGACGAGCGTGGGCGCGTCGAGCTCGGGATAGCGCGCGGGGTCGAAGCTGCGCTGCTCGAGCGCGTCGATCCCGAGCCACTGCGCGGCGAAGCGCGTGGCGAGCGAAGACGCGCGCCCGTCGCCGAGCATGCGCCGCGCCTGCGCGCGCACGCCGTCGACGCCGTCGAGCTCGCCCGCTGCGGCCGCGCGGCGAAGCTCCGCGTCGGGCACGCTCGACCAGAGGAAGAACGAGAGCCGCGAAGCGAGCTCGTGTCCGTCGAGCGCGCGCCGCGACTCGCCGTCGACGCACGGCTTCTCGATGCGCAGCAGGAAGCGCGGGTCGACGAGGAGCGCTGTGACGAGCGCGCGCAGCTCGGGCGCCCAGTTCGCGCGCGGGCCGTCCTGTGCGCGGCGATCGCGCCAAGGCTCTGCGGCCTCGCGCGCCACGCGCGCAAGCGATTCCGCCTCGGCGTTCGTCAGCGGGCGGCGGAAGAGCTCTTCGCCCACCGCGAGCGCCACGCGCATCAGGCGCCGCGTCGGCGTTCCTTCGCCTGCGATCTCCTCGGCGCGCGCGGCGAACGGCGTCTTCGCGACAGGATCAAGCGGTCCCTCGATGCGCAGCGCGCCGACCGCGAGGTTTCGGTCGCGCCGCGATGGATCCGGATGCTTCGGATCCCAGTGGTCGTTCAGGAAGCGCGCGCCCGCACGGTGTTCGCCCGCCGCAAGCGTGCCCTCCCACACGACGACCGTCGGCTCGGCCGTGGTGCCCGCGACGGCGTGCTGTCCCTGCGCGTCGCCGTCGACGAGGAGCGCCGCGCGCGCGAGCCCTTCGCCCGCCTGCTGCGCAGCGAGCTCGAGCGAGAGGCGATAGCGACCCGCCCGCGGCACCGTGAAGCGCGCGACGAGCGTGCCGTTCGTCGCAAGCCACGCGAAGCCGTCGTTCGCGTGGCCCTGTCCGCGGCGCTCGAAGCGTTCGGCGGGCACGGTCTTCGGCGACATCGGCGCGTCGTCGGGAACGACCGAGGCCGCGATCTTCTCCGCGCAGTCGAAGTAGTTCTCGAGAAGAAGCGGCGGCAGCACGAGCGTGTCGGCGTTCGTGTCGAAGCCCTCGCCGATCTCGTCGCGCGGCAGAAGCTCGCGCAGATCGACGGTGGACGCGAGGACATCGCGCACGGCACCGTCGTATTGCGCGCGGTTGAGCCGCCGCACCGCCGCGACCTCGCGCGCGGTCGGCGGAACGCTCGCGTCGATCGCGGCGACCGCGGCGCGGTACTCCTCCACCCTCGGGCGCACGGGTTCGTCGGCGGGCGGCATGTCGCGCTTCGCGAGGCGCCTGCGCAGCGCGCGCAACGCGCTTTCCTCGATCTTTCCCGCGCGGATCGGCCCCGCGAGCTCGAGCCCGCCCTTCGCACGCGAGCCCTCGTGGCAGTCGACGCAATGCGCCTCGAGAAGCGGCCTGATCGCGTCTGGAATCGCCACATCGTCGCCATGCGCGGGTGCTCCGCACGCGAGCGCCGCCATCGCGAGAGCTCCCGCCGCGAGGATCGCGCCGCCGCGACGGTTCACCTCGCGCCCTCCGCCGCCGCGATCTTCACGCGGAACGGAACCAGCGGAAGCCCCGCGCCGTTCACGATGTTCGCGCGCTCGGGGTTGTTCTGCCACGCATACGCGACCTCGACGGGTTCGTCGACGCCGGGCGCCGTGAGCACGATGCCGTCGCGTCCCTCGTCCATGATGCTCGCGTCCGCCCACACGAACCTGCCGTCCGCGCCCGCGAGCGCGAATCCGCCGGGCTTTCCGCCGAGCGCGCGCAGCCCCTGCGCGTGGTGGAAGCGCACGCGCACCATCGCGCCGTTCTCGCGCCCGGCCTCCGCAAGTTCGGGCCCCTGCCACGCGACCGCAGACTCGCCGTAGACCGTGTGGCGCGCCCACGCCGCGAGACGCTCGCCGACCTCGCGCTTGCGGCGCGGGTGGATGTCGGCCGCGTCGCCGAGGTCGATCGCGCTCATCACTCCTGCGTTGCCCGCCTCGCGCGCGCCGCGGAACTGCGCCTCTCGGAGGAGCGCCCATCCGCCCTGCGCGGGCTCGCTCTCGACGAACGGCTGGAACGCCGCGAGCTGCACCACGCCCCACGCCATGTCGGGGTTGCCCGACTTCTCGCGCCACGCGCGCATCAGGAGCGGCAGAAGCCTGCGGTAGTTGTCGGGCTCGCCCGCGTTCGACTCGCCCTGGTACCAGATCGCGCCGCGCACGGGATAGGCGATCCACGGCGCCATCATCGCGTTGTAGATCGCGGCGGGCTCATGCGGCTGCGTGCCGGGCGCCTTCGCGTCGGGCTCGGGCTTCGCGTCGAACGCCGCGATCCGCGCCGCAAGATCGTCGGCCGTCTGCTTGAAGTCCGACTTCGCCATCGCATCGAGCGGAATCCACGGCTCGATGCGCGTACCGCCCCACGAGATGTCGACGAGGCCGATCGGCACCTCGAGGTCGAACGCGCGCGCGAGATCGACACCGAACCAGAATCCGACCGCCGTGAAGCCGCCGACCGTCTCGGGCGACGCGACGCGCCACGCGCCCCCCACGCGCGCGGCGGGCTGGTTCGCGGTGGCGTGCGGCGCCTTGTACGAACGGATCGGCATCCTCGCGGCGATCGACTTCGCGCGCGCCGCCTCGTTCGCGCCGTCGACCGTCCACTCCATGTTTGACTGGCCCGAGCAGAACCACACCTCGCCGACGAGGATGTCCTTCGCGCTCGCGCGGCCGCTCGCGCCTTCGACCGCGAGGTCGCGCGGCTCGAGCGACGCGGGCATCGCCGCGAGCGCGAGCGCGAAGCGGCCATCCGCATCTGCGCGGCCCTCGACGCGCGCGCCTCCGAAGACAAGCGTCAGCGCCTCGTTCGGCTCCGCGCGGCCCGTGACGCGGATCTCGCGGTCGCGCTGCAGCACCGCGTGATCCTGGAACGGCGTGTCGAGCGAGACATCGGCCGACGTGATCGACGCGGACGCGAGGGCGAGAAGCGCGGCGAAGGCCGCGGAGCGGTGCGATGCATGCATCGGCGCATCGTCACACGCCGAGCCCCGCATTTCAACCGCGCCCGCCGCTCCCGTGGCGCCTGTAGGGATCTCTCCGCGACAGGAGCCTGAGCCCGTGCAGCGCCACGAGCACCGTGCTTCCCTCGTGGCAGATGACCGCGATCGAGAGCGGCACGGCACCGAAGAGGGTCAGCGGGATGAGGATCGCCACGACGCCCATCGAGAAGATCACGTTCTGGCGGATCATCGCACGCGTGGCGCGGCCGAGGTCGATCGCGAAGGGCAGACGCGTGAGGTCGTCCGCCATCAGCGCCACATCGGCCGCCTCGAGCGCGACATCGGTGCCGCCGTGGCCCATCGCGATGCCGACGGTGGCGGCTGCGAGCGCGGGCGCGTCGTTGATCCCGTCGCCGACCATGGCGACGAAGCCGTGGCGTGCGACGAGCGCCTGCACTTCATCGATCTTCTGCTGGGGAAGCAGCCCCGCGCGCACCGTGCCCACGCCAACCTCGCGCGCGACGGCCGTCGCGGTCGCCGCGTTGTCGCCCGTGAGCATCGTCACCTCGCAGCCGAGCCTCGCGAGCGCCGCGATCGCTTCGGCCGCCTCGGGACGCGGCGTGTCGCGCACGCCGATCGCGCCGAGCGCGCGGCCGCCGCGGACGACCGACATCGCGGTCATCGCCTCGGCCTCGAGCTGCGCGCGCAGCGGCTCGCAGGCGTCGCCTGCGGCGCGCGTCGCGTCTGAGGCAAAGAGCGACGCCCGTCCGACGCCCGCGCGCACGCCGTCGACATCGGCCTCGACGCCCTTGCCGCGCACGGCGACCGCGTTGCCGACGACGGGAAGCGAGAGCCCCCGCGCGATCGCGGCGTCGACCACCGCGCGCGCGATCGGATGGCTCGACGCGGACTCGACCGCCGCCGCCACACGGAGAAGTTCCTCCTCCGACACGCCCGCGGCGGGAAGCGCCTTCGCAAGCACGGGCTTTCCCCGCGTGATCGTGCCCGTCTTGTCCATCGCGACCGCGCGCAGCGTGCCGAGCGCCTCGAGATGCATGCCGCCCTTCACGAGAACGCCGCCGCGCGCCGCACGCGCGAGGCCCGCGAGGACGGCCGCAGGCGTCGAGATCGCAAGCGCGCATGGCGACGCGCCGATCAGCATGCTCATCGCGCGGCGAAACGCCTCGTCCCACGGAAGCCAGCCCGCGAGCGGCGGCACGAACACCGCGAGCACGGTCGCCGCGAGCACGCACGGCACATAGACGCGCGTGAAGCGCTCGGCCGCGCGCTCTGCGAGCGACTTCGTCGCCTGCGCCTCCGCGACAAGACGCACCATGCGCGCGACAAGCGTGTCGGAGGCGAGGCTCGTCACCCGCACGACGAGCGCGCCGTCGCCGTTCAGCGACCCAGCGAAGACGCTCGCCCCCTGCTCCTTGTCGACGGGCATGCTCTCGCCCGTGATCGGACTCTCGTCGATCGCGGAGCGGCCCTCCGCGATGGCGCCGTCGGCGGGGATGCGCTCGCCCGGCCAGACGACGACGAGATCGCCGATCGCGACCTCTTCGGCGGGAACCTCGCGCTCGACGCCATCCGCGCCGCGCACGCGGGCGCGCTTCGGCGCAAGCCCCGCGAGCGCGCTGACGGCGCTGCGCGCGCGGTCAAGGGCCAGCGACTCGAGCCCGTGACCGAGCGAGAAGAGGAAGAGGAGGAGCGCCCCTTCCGCGAACTCGCCGACGAGCGCCGCGCCGATCGCGGCGACCACCATGAGAAAGTCGATGTCGAGGCGGCCCTTCAGGAGCTGGCGGATCCCGTCACGGGTCGCCTCCCAGCCTCCCACGAGGTACGCCGCGGCGTAGAGACCGAGCGCAAGCGGCTCGAGCTCGGCCCGCGCCGCGAGAAAGCCCCCGAGCAGCGCTGCGCCCGCGACCGCGGGCCAGACGAGTTCGGCGTAGGCCCCGAGCCGCACCGCCCTCCGCACCTCGCGCGGCCCGGCCGTGTCCGTGGCGGATTCCTCGTCGACGCGTCCGTGCACGCCGACAGGCTACACGAATGCCCGCGCCGCGCGGGAGGGTCGTCGGACCTTCCCGCGCGGCGCGGCACGGAGAGTTTCGGATTGGGTGGCGCGGGCCGTCCATGCCTCCGCGCGACAAACAGCGCGCGGGCGTCAGAACAGAAGCTGCAGCTGCGTGCGAACGACCCACTGGCCGTCGTTCGTGCTGCCGTCTCCTGCGGTCGACGACCCGTCGCCAAGCCAGTCCGCGCCCGAGCTCGCGAAGTCGCCGACGGGCGCGAAGCTCATGCCGACATCGGTCGTCCACTTCAGGTCCTTGCTGCCGCCGATGTACCAGTTGAGGCCGGCGGTGGCCACGCTGGCCGTCTCGAGCTCGACGCCCGGCTCCGACACGCGGAAGCGGTCGGTGCCCGTGTCGCCGAGCTCGTAGCGCGCGAAGAGCTCGACCTCGTCGGAGACGAAGACGCCGCCCTGCGCGACGACGCCCCACTGGCCGAACGAGTCGCTCGTACCGCCGCCGCGCGTCGGCACGGCGCCCGCGAGCGACACATCGCGATAGACGCCGTAGACGAAGAGGTTCGCGCCACCAAAGTCGACGGTGAGATCCGCCGTCACGCCCCACATCGAGTCGGTCGCTGTGACGGCGAGCGGACCCTCGTTGGTCGGCCGCAGGCTCTGCGCCATGGCGCCGAAGCCGAGCATCCACGCGGTCTCTTCGCCACGGAAGCTGGTGAGGTCGCGCATCTGCCGCCACGACCCTGCGCCGAGATACTCGACGCGGCCCGCGAACGCGTAGTCGGTCGGATTCGCGTTGAACGCGGTGGTGTACGAGCCCGCGTACGAACCCGCCGCGGATGTCGACGAGCTCGGCACGCTCGATCCGTTCGCGCGCAGTCCGTCGCCATAGAAGAGCTGCGCGCGGAGGCTCTCGTCCTTGCCGCCGCCGAACTCAAGCTGCACGCCCTGCGCGAACTTCGTCGAGAAGAGGTCGTTCACGAGTGAGCGCTCGACCGTGAGCTGCGAGGCGCTCGAGACGAGCTCCTCGCGCAGGAACGGCGCCTTGAACTGGCCCACGCGCACCGAAAGGCCCGAGTCGAAGCGCTTCTGCGCCCAGATCTCCTCGACCGAGCCGACGATGTTGCCGCTCGAGAGCGTCTGGTCGCCCGAGGTGATCGACGCAGGCGTGCGGTTGAACACGGGCTTCACCTCAAAGGTGATGCTCGGATCGATGATGTGGCCCGAGAAGGTCAGCTTGGTGCGTCGGTTCTCGAAGCCCCAGGTCGAGTCCTTCGCAGCGGTCGCCCCGAGGCCAGCGTTGTCGCGGTTGTTCATCGCCCAGCGCACCTGCAGCTGGCCCCTGATATTGAGCTTGAAGGAGCCGTCCTCGGACGCGAGGAAGAAGCCGCCCTGGTCCTTGCTCCAGCCAGCGCCGAGGCCCGCGCCCGCGAGGCTGTCGCGCGACGAGGCGTCCGCGAGGACATCGGTGACGATGCCGCGGATCTCGGCCGCGCGCGACTCGGTGAGCCAGCGCGAGCCGTCGGTCTCCTGTTCAAGGCGCGCGACCTTCGCGGCGAGCGCGTCGTTCGCGGCCCGCAGCGCCGCCAGCTCACCCGCGATGTCGGCGGCCGCGCCGCCGGATTCCTGTCCCGTCGCGCCGAAGGAGAGCGTGGTGGTTCCCGCCACGAACGCTCCCGTGAGAAGGACACCCGTCAGGAGGGTGCCGTTGAAGAGCACCCGCGTTGCGTCTCGCTGCATTGATTCAGTCCTCGTCGATCGGCCGCTGGCCGAGTTCTGGTCGCCTCGGAACCATTCCGAGACACGCGTCCACCGCGTGGGCGCCACGCTAGGGTCGAGGAGGTTCTGTGTGCGTCGTGTTCAGGCTTTGAATGTCCTTGACCAATCCTTCACATCAAGTATTGGTCAAGGATGTGCAAAACACCTTGTGCGACAGGCGTTTCCGCGCGAAGGCGCGCGCCTCTTCACCGTTCCTGAACACAATCTGTGCGGATTTCCTTGCAGAGGGCGCGCCGCGCGCGACCAGGCCGCGCGTCAGCGGGCCGCGAACTCGACCTCTGCGTGCCCGACCTCTGGCGCGAGGCGCGCCTCGAGGCGCTTCGCCACGACATCGTCGGCGACCGACGACGGCACCTGCATCAGGAGCGTGAACGAGCGGCCCGAGTTCCCCTCCCTGCACGAGAGGACGCGGCAGCCGAGGTCGCGCATCTCGTGCATGCTCACGAGCTGCGCCTTCTGGCGGTCCGCGCCCGGCACGAGCCGCACCTTGACCTCGGCCGAGCGGCGCGCCGAGAGCCACCACACGATGGCGTAGGCGGCCACGGCGACCACGATCGCGGCGAGCGGCTGCGAGAGCCCCGCGAGGAGCCCGACGACCACGACCACGACGCCGCGCGCGGCCATGTGCGGGTTCGCCACCGCAGTGCGCACGCGAAGGAGCGCGCCCACGCCGAAGACGACGAGCGCCATCGCCTGGTCGATGCGCACGAGCGTGGCGAGCGCTGCGCCGAGGAGGCCGAGGAGAACGAGCGTCTTGCGTTCGTCGGTGGCCGCGAGCAGGTCGCGGCGGCCGCGATCGCGCGGATGGAAGGCAAGGAGGGAGGCCAGCGCGATCGCGAGGGCGATCCCGAGGGCGAGTTCGCCGAGCGCGGCGGGGTCTGTGAACTGCTCGAGCGCGGCCGAGAGCCGTCCCGCCGCGTCAGGCGCGAGGTCGCGGGCGAAGAGCGTGGGGCCGGCGGAGCTGATGGCCATGCGGGTCTGGTCCTGAACGGGGCTCGGCGACGGGTTCCTGCCTTTCCTCCCGATGTCGCCGGCGTCGTGTCCCGACCATGATGGACCCTCGCGGGCCCGTGGCAAGCCGATCGGGCGATTTCAGGCGCGATCGGCCGTCAGCGGCGACGGCGCGTCCCCATCACCGCAGGCACCGAGAGGCGCTGCCCCTGCTGCGCCGCGGCGTTCTGGCCCCCGCCCCCCTGCTGTTCGGCGAGCTTCTTGAAGTGGTCGTTCGTCTTCTCGATCGACGCCTGCACCGACTTCACCTTCTCGGGATCGAGGCCCTGGAGGACCGCGCTCGACATCGCGTTCGCGGGGCTGAACGGCCCGAAGCCAAGGATGCCCTTCTCGAGGTCGATCTTCACCGAAGTCGCGCCGAGGTCGGAGAGCATGCAGAGAATGGTCATCATCTCGGGCTCCTCGAGCGCCTTCCCCTCCTTCATGCGCGCGCCGAGGAGGCGACCCGCCGTCACGAAGACGGGCTCGTTGACGCCCTTCATGGCGCTCACCTGCTGTCCCGCGGCGACCATCAGCTCGCGCGACTGGCGCGTGATCGCGATGTCCGCGTCGTTCACCTTGATCGTGCGGCGGAAGGCGTTGCACACGGCCGCCGCGAGCGCGAGGCCCGACTGGACCGCCGCGAACCCGAACGCGGCCTCGAGGCCCTGCGCGGCGTCGGTCGGCACCTCCTCGGTGACGGCCGCGTTCGTGCCGTCGACCCACATGTTCTTGACGCCGAGCGATGCGCAGCACTGGAGGCCCGCCTGCACGATGGCGTCCTGCTGCGTCTTCCCCTCGGAGAGGAGCGTGGCCACCGTGGCGGCGAAGGTGTGCGGAACGGGCTGTTCGCGGGTGATCTTCGGCAGCACGAGGTTGACGAACGCGACGAAGTCCTTCTTTTCGATGTCGCGGAGGAGGCAGTACTGGCCGTTGAGGCGGATGGCGCTCATGGATCGATCTCGCGGGGTGCTCGCAGGAAAGCGACGGACGCGCAGGCGCCCGAACGCGTGTGAAGCGACGATGGTAGCACCTGCACGGCGCCCCCCGCGCCGCTCCCCGAGCGCGCCGCCATTCCGTACCATCGCGCCATGCCCAGCGTCCGAAACCGCTCGCAGAAGCGCGCCCCGCGGCCGAAGGCTGCCGCCCCCGCCTCCGCCCCCGCGGTCGGCGTCATCATGGGTTCACAGTCCGACTGGGAGACGATGCAGCATGCGTCCGAGATGCTCGCATCGCTCGGCGTGGCGCACGAGTGCCGCGTGGTTTCGGCGCACCGCACCCCCGACCTCCTGTTCGAGTACGCGGCTAAGGCACGCGGCCGCGGCATCAAGGTCATCATCGCGGGCGCGGGCGGTGCGGCGCACCTTCCCGGGATGTGCGCGTCGAAGACCGACCTTCCCGTCCTCGGCGTGCCCGTCGAGTCGAAGGCGCTCAAGGGACTCGACTCGCTGCTGTCGATCGCGCAGATGCCTGCGGGGATTCCCGTGGGCACGCTCGCGATCGGCCGCGCAGGCGCCACGAACGCGGCGATCCTTGCGGCGAGCATCCTGTCGCACCACGATGCGGCGGTCGCGCGCAAGCTGGCCGAGTTCCGCGCGAACCAGACCGCGAAGGTCCTCGCAAACCCCGTCCCGGGCGTGATCTCCGCGCCGGCGAAGCCGCGCGGACGAAAGGCGAAGACGAAGTGAGCGCCACGAAGATCGGCGTCCTCGGCGGCGGGCAGCTCGGGCAGATGCTCGGGCTTGCGGCGATTCCGCTCGGGATCGAGTGCGTCTTCTACGACCCCGCGCCCGATGCGCCCGCGCGCGTCGCGGGGCGGCACATCTCTGCCGCGTGGAGCGACCGCGAGGCGCTCGCCGAGTTCGCGGCGTCGGTCGAGAGAATCACCTTCGAGTTCGAGAATGTGCCCGCGGCGAGCCTCGCGTTCCTCGCCGAGCGAAAGCCCGTCTATCCAGGCGTGCGCTCGCTCGAACTGACTTCCGACCGGATCCGCGAGAAGGAGTTCCTGCGCAGCGCAGGCGTGCCCGTGCAGCCGTTCGCGGCCGTCACGGTGCGCTCCGAGCTCGAGCTCGCGCTTGCGACCGTCGGCACGCACGGCGTCCTCAAGACGCGCACGCTCGGCTACGACGGCAAGGGCCAGCGGGTGGTGCATTCGGCCGACGAACTCGCGCGTGCGTGGGATTCGCTCGACCACGCGCCCTGCATCTACGAGGCTTTCGTGCCGTTCGACCGCGAGGTCAGCGTGGTCGCGACGCGCGGCGCCGACGGCGAGATCGCCGCGTACCCAGTCGTCGAGAACCTGCACACGCAGGGGATTCTCTTCCGCTCGATCGCGCCTGCGCGGGTGTCCGACGAACTCGCGCGCGCGGCGGAAGGCCACGCGCGCCGCGTGCTCGAGGCGCTCGGGCATGTCGGCACGCTCGCGCTCGAGATGTTCGTCGCAGACGGCACGCTCGTCGCGAACGAAGTCGCGCCACGCGTCCACAACTCGGGCCACTGGACGATCCACGGCGCGCGCACGAGTCAGTTCGAGAACCACATGCGCGCGGTCGCGGGACTGCCGCTCGGCGACACGGGCATGGCCGAGTTCGCCGCGATGGTCAACCTCGTCGGCGGCCTGCCCGCGCGCGAGGAAGTGCTCGCGATCCCGGGCGCGTCGCTCCAGCTCTACGGCAAGAGCCCGCGGCCGGGGCGCAAGGTCGCCCATATCGGCGTCGTCGCCCCGACGCGCGCCGAGCTCGACGAGCGCCTCGCGCGCGTCGAGGGAGTCGCGCGGCGTGTGAACCGGCTCTCACTCCACGCAGAACCAGCGAGACACGCATGACGCACGCTTCCTCTCGATCGACCGCTTCCCGCGCGCTCGGCGCGTTCCTCGCGCTCGGCGCGCTCGTCGCCTCCGCCGTGCTTCCCGCAGGCTGCGCCAGCGCCCCGCGCGCAGGCGAGGTCGACGCGGCGGTTCTCGAGGCATCGCCCCTCCTCGGCTCGTGGACAAGCGAACTCGACGGCGCCACCCTCGCGCTCGAGCCGACGGGCCTCTTCAGCATCGATGTGCCCGCGCGCGGCACGGCACCCGCGCGCGCGGTCGTCGGCCGTTGGATGGTGTCCGAAGACGGCGCGGCTGGAGAACGCGCGACCGCAACCTTCACGAACCTCGCAGGCTCCGCCGCCTGCGCCGAGATCCCAGGCTCCTACACCTTCGAGGTCGTGCGTGACACCGTGCGCTTCACCAAGGTGAAGGACGACTGCGCGGCGCGCGAAGAGCACATGGCGTGGCCGTGGAAGCGCACGAAGGCGGAGTGAGCGGCTGCACGCCCGCATGAGCAAGCCCACGAGGGTGCGGCCCTGTACCATCACGCGGACGGGTCAATGGCGCTCCTCGCGCTCCGCTCCATCGCGCGGCGCGTCGCCTCGCACCGCAGGGCACTCGCCCTCTCCAGAGATCGCCGCCGCGATCCGCACGCGCATGTCGTCCGCGCCGACTCCGACATGCTCCCCAGACGGCGAGAAGCCCCAGTGTTCACGCACCTGTGCGATCGAGTAGTCCCGCGCACACTTCGGGCACCTTCCCGCCGTCGGCCGCTCGGGAAGCTCGTGCTCGCATTGCGGGCATACCAACCCGCGTGTGCGCGCGACGGCGCGGTACAGCCGCTCGATCGGCTCGATGCGGATCGCGGGCGGCGTGGCCCAGAAGACGAGACTGAAGTAGATGACGACGACGACCGCAAGGGTGATCCCCATCGCGGTCCAGCCTGCGGCAAAGTAGGCGCAGGCGGGCACGATCCAGAGGAGTCGCTCGCTCCATCGAACCACGCGCGACCTGCGACCCCATCGCGGGCGCCGTGATCGGGGTTCGGAAGCGTCGCCACGCATGCCCCGCATGCTACTGAGACGGTGCCGGGTACCTCGCGGGTACTTCCCGGTACCAGCGGGTACCTACCCGGCACCAGATGCCCTCGCACGCAAGTACCGAAGAGCACGAGGCCAACGAGCGAGCATGCGCGGTACCCGCGAGGTAGCGGGTACGCGCGGGTACCGCGCGGTACCTGCGCGGCACGGCTCGGGCTCGGCTCGGGCTCCGGCCTCGACGACAGGGCTCGATGCAGTCAGGCGTACCCACGCAACGCGCGCGCCATCGCCTCTGCCGCGGCCTCGCCTTCGCCGCGCTCATCCCACAGCGCGATGTTGCCGTCGTGGTCGATCGCGACCGCACGCCGCGCGGTCGCGAACTCGACCGTGATGCCCCACGCGTTCAGCACCGCGCACTCGATCACCGCGGCGAGCGCCGCGCGTTCCTCGCCGAGGAACTCGTGGCCTGGCGAGGTCTCGATGCTGTCGAAGTTCCCATGCCGCGCTCGCAGGCACTGGTAGAGCGTGCGGCGGTCGGACGAATCGAAGATCCCCCACTCTGAGACGAGCAGGAAGCCATGTGCCTGCGCAACCGCAGGCTCGGCGGCGAAGCCGACGAGGAGGTCGGCCAGCACATGCAACCGCGCG
>WGMP01000042.1 GCA_016124975.1 Phycisphaera sp.
CGTCGGAGTCGCCAACCACGGGTGCCCGGGGACGAAGTCCCCGGAACGACACGCGTCGGAGTCGACGGCTGGCGTCATCCGTTCCTTGGACTTTGTCCAAGGGCACCCGTGCGGGTCGTGTCGGACGATTCAAACCGTCGGAGTCGCCAACCACGGGTGCCCGGGGACGAAGTCCCCGGAACGCCACGCGTCGGAGTCGACGGCTGGCGTCATCCGTTCCGCGGACTGAAGTCCACGGGCACCCACGATTTCCGCCGCGCCAAAGGGAGCGGCCGCGCCGCGACCGCTGCAACGCGCCCCTAGCACCAAAGGGAGCGGCCGCAGCCGCGACCGCTGCAACGCGCCCCTAGCACCAAAGGGAGCGGCCGCAGCCGCGGCCGCTCAAACTTAGTGCCGCACATCGCGCGCGCGGCCAGCGACCATGCGGTCGACGGGCATCAGGATCAGGCTCACGCGCTCTGCGAAGAGGCGGCCGAGGCGTTCGATCGAGGCGATCGTTCCCGAAGCCACCGGGCCCGTCGCCTTCGCTGCCTCGGTGATCTCCTTCGCGTCCCATTCGGGGTGCCAGTCGATGCCGACGATCCAGGGCCCAAGGCCCCACGCTGCGATCTTCGACGCGGGAGTCGAGCCGAACACGCGGCCGCCCTCGGGCAGCTTCGCGATGCACTCGTCGTTCCACACGGCCTGCTCGCTCGTCCAGCGCTGGCCCGCGAACAGCGGCTCCTCGCGGCCGACGGCGTTGAGCTTGACCTGCACGACGCCGCGTTCGCTGCACGCGCCGACCTCGCCGCCGAGCGCGCGTGCGACGAGCCGCGAGCCTGCGCCGATACCGAGCACGGGAATCTCGCGCGCGACCGCCTGCCGCACGAAGGCCTCGACCGAACCCGAGGACGGGCCTGTCGAAGTGCCTCCGCCCGAGACGACCACGCCGTGCACCTCGTCGAGGTCGACGGGCATCGTGGCGGCGTCGTGGGCCTGCACCTGACGGACCTGCTGTCCGAATTCGCGCAGCGTGCGGCCGAGGAGCCCTGGGGCGCCATCGGCATCGAGTTCGAAGTAAGTGATCGCCATGGGTCGGAGTCTCCTCGGCGTTTCTGGTTGAAGGGAGCGATCAGCCGACAGCGACAGGCTTCGCGAGCGAAACCTTCGGGCCAGCGGCCTTCACGGCGTCGGACATCTTGAACTTCGACTCGTTCTCGCGGAACTTCATCGCAAGCTCGGTCGCCTTCGCGTCGTACGCCGCCTTGTCGGCCCAGGTGTTGCGCGGGTTGAGCACTTCGCTCGGCACGCCCTCGACCGCGGTCGGCATCGAGAGCCCGAAGATCGGGTGCGTCTCGAACGATGCCTTCGCGAGCGATCCGTCGAGGATGCGCGTGACGAAGGTGCGCGTGTAGGCGAGCTTGAAGCGGTGGCCGATGCCGTACGGGCCGCCCGTCCAACCCGTGTTCAGGAGCCACACGTTCGCGCCGTGCTTCTTGATCCGCTCGGCGAGCATCTCGGCGTAGACCATCGGGGCGCGCGGGAGGAACGGCCCGCCGAAGCACGGCGAGAAGTTCGGCTGCGGCTCCTTCACGCCCGCCTCGGTGCCCGCGAGCTTCGAGGTGTAGCCGTTCAGGAAGTAGTACATCGCCTGCTCGGGCGAGAGCTTCGACACGGGCGGCAGCACGCCGAACGCGTCGGCCGAGAGGAACACCACATTCTTCGGGTGGCCAGCCACCGACGGGATCTTGGCGTTCGCGATGTACGACACGGGGTAGGTGACGCGGGTGTTCTCCGCCTTCTTCGCGCTGTCGTAGTCGGGGACGCGCGTGACGGGGTCCATCACGACATTCTCGAGGACCGAGCCGAAGCGGATCGCGTTCCAGATCTCGGGCTCGCCTTCCTTCGAGAGCTTGATGCACTTCGCGTAGCAGCCGCCCTCGACGTTGAAGACGCCCGAATCCGACCAACCGTGCTCGTCGTCGCCGACGAGGTCGCGGTTCGGATCGGCCGACAGCGTCGTCTTGCCCGTGCCCGAGAGGCCGAAGAAGAGCGCCACATTCGACGGATCCTTCCGATCCACGTTGCACGAGCAGTGCATCGGGAAGACGCCCATGTCGGGCAGGTCGTAGTTCATCGCGTAGAAGATCGACTTCTTCATCTCGCCCGCGTACTCGGTGCCGACGATGATGACGGTCTTCTTCTCGAGGCTCTGGGCGATGCCGATGTGGGTCTTGAGGCCGAACTCCGCGGGGTTCGTGATCTTCATGCCGCAGGCGTTGATGATCGTCCAGTCGGCCTTGAAGGCGGGCATCTCGGCTTCAGGAACATTGATGAAGAGCGTCTTCGCGAAGAGAGAGTGCCACGCCTTCTCGGTGAAGACGCTGACCTTGAGGCGGAACTTCGGGTCGGCACCCGCATAGCCGTCGAAGCGGAAGATGTCGCCCTTGCCCGAGAGGTGCTTCAGCGCGGCGGCCTTCAGCTTCTCGAAGTTGTCGGCCGAGATCGGCTGGTTGACCTTGCCCCAGTTGATGCTGCCGTGGATGCCCGCGGTGTCCTCGAGGTACTTGTCGTCGGGGCTGCGGCCCGTGCGCTCGCCTGTGTCGCACTGGAGGGCGCCGTTCGCGGCGAGCTGGCCCTCGCCACGGGCGAGCGCGAGCTCGATGAGGCGGGCGGTCGCGAGGTTCGCGTGAACGGTGGCGGAACCGAATTCGACGGGAAGGGTGGAGAGTGCCATGTCGGTAGCGATGGATGGGTTCGTGGAATCTGTCGGCCGCAGGGCCGCGCCAGGGTGGTCGCGGGGCCTTCTTCTCGACCGATCCCGCGCTCCGCCTGCAAGACGGCGGAAACGCGGCGTCAAAGGGTCGGATGGTAGCACATCCCCCGCCGTTCCCGTGGCCGAAGGGATTGACCGAAAACCTCAGGTGCGCTATTGTTTGCGCCTCACGGAGACCATAGCTCAGTTGGTAGAGCACCGGATTGTGGTTTCGGCTGTCGCGGGTTCGATCCCCGTTGGTCTCCCTTAGTTGAGCGGCCGCCGCGATGTTTGGGCGGTCGCCGCTGCGGCGGCTTCCTTTGGCGGGGATGCAGCGAGTGCTCTGGGCGGGCGCCGCGATGTTTGAGCGGCCGCCGCTTGCGGCGGCGGCCTTTGGCGATAAGGGATACGGCGGGCGCCGCGATGTTTGAGCGGGCGCCGCTTGCGGCGGCGGCCTTTGGCGATAAGGGATACGGCGGGCGCGGCGATGTTTGAGCGGTCGCCGCTGCGGCGGCTTCCTTTGGCGGCTATGCGCGGGGATTTGTGATGCGTCGGGCGGATCGCGGTACGCTTCGGCAATGCGCTTCCACGCTCTGCAGACCGATCCGACATGGCAGGATGTCGCTGGCAACCGGCGGCGCATCGAGTTGATGATTGACGAGCACCTTGGGGCGGGGTCGATCGCGCAGGGCGACTATGTCGTCACGCCCGAGATGTGCGAGACGGCGTGGACTTCGGACCGCGCGCACCTTGAGCCCGTGCGCGGATCGCTCGACTGGATCTCCGCGACGGCGCGTGCGCGGCAAGTGTGGCTACAGGCGGGGTTTGGCGAGCACACGCCCGATGGCGGCATCGCCAACAGCGTGGCCGTCGCTGCGCCCGACGGCGATGTCCGTGCGATCTATCGCAAGAACTTCCTCTTTCCGAACGAGCGCGCTTCGTTCGTCGCGGGAGAGGACATCGTGGTGCTCGACACGGGTTCGGCAAAGGTCTGCCCGCTCATCTGTTACGACCTTCGCTTCCCTGAACTCTGGCGACTGGCCGCGCAGGCAGGCGCCGAAGTCTTTGCGGTCGGCTCGTCGTGGCCCGCGGTGCGCCACGAGCACTGGCGCGCGCTTCTTCTCGCCCGCGCGATCGAGAACCAGGCCTGTCTCATCGCAGCGAACCGCACGGGAAGAGACCCCGCGCACGAGTACGCGGGCGGCTCGGTCGCGATCACATCTCTCGGCGAGCGCGTCGACGAGGCGGGCGACGAGGTTCGCTGCGTGACGCTCCCCTTCGATCGCGCTTCGTTCGACTCATGGCGCGCTCGCTTCGGCGCGCTGCGCGACACGCGCGACACGCTTCTCGGATCGATCACGGCGCGCCGCGTCTGAGAAGCGGGCTCGCCGCGGCGTCGCGCGATTTCCACGATTTCGAGATGCCGCGCGCTTGCGTTCGCGAAGAGCCGCTACATTGCGACCGCGCCGAACGACTCCGGCGCGCAGGGACCGATTGATGAACAACGATCGACATGGAGAGCCGTGCGCGCGAGAGGTTGGCGCACGCGTCGATGCACGAAGCGGAGCTTCACGCACCTCCCCGAAGCGAGGCGGCGGGGATGGCGCGCGACATGCGAAATCCCGCCGGAATCCCGCGGAGGAAGCGCCAATCCTCACGCGCGACTGGTGCGAGTACCGCACGCAGATCCTCCGCGCGTTCTATCGCGATGCGGGCGTCTATGCGACCCGCTACCGCATCTCGGCGGACGACCTGCTCCGCCACGCGCACGCGCTCTGCGAGCCGCAGATCGCGCGCGGCAACTATCTCAAGCCTGTTGCGTGCATCGCGGATCTCTCGGTCGCGGCCGCCTGCTGTCTTGGCCGCGCGAATGCGTGGAACGAACTCTGGATCTTCGCGGAGCCGTCGATGACACGCGCCGCGTTCTCGCGGCTTCCCGAGACGCTCGCGCTCACCTGGACGCGCCGCTACTGGACCTCCCTCGAGCGGCGCTCGCGTGCAGGCGACGGCGGACTGGTCCGCTACGACGGCTCGCGGCCGATCAGGCTGTGGGTCGTCGAGGACCTTCTCGGCACCCTCGAGCGCGAGCGCGCGGACGGGCGTCTTGAGATCCGCCGCGAGCACCTCGGGCGCCCCATCCCCCTGCGGCTCGTGGGCGAGCAGCTGGCGTGATCGATCTGCGCGCCGCCAGGCGTCGACATGTATGAAAAACGAACAAGGCCCGCGAGATGCGGGCCTTGTTCTCATGCCAACTCCCGGACTTGAACCGGGGACACTCGCATTTTCAATGCGATGCTCTACCAACTGAGCTAAGTTGGCGTTTCCGCCGTGGGGCGGACGGAGAGCGTAGCGTGCGTTGGGACGGTGTCAAGTCGCACGGCGGCGAACCCCGCGCGATACGCCCCGCCCTCACTCGCGGCCTATGCCGCGTCCCGCTTCAGGAACACCTCAAGCGGGTTTCCCCCGAGCGTGGTGTGGTCCATGCCGCGCATCGGATACTGCGACGCGAGGAGCCTCGCGAGGGTCTGGTCGTCGGTGATCTCGAAGTTCACAGGGAGCCCGAGCACGCGTGTCGCGAAGCGCACTGCGCGCGGAAGGAGCCTGCGGCTTGTCGCGGCGACGAGGTATCCGTCCTCGAGCCTCAGCGGCACGATTCCGAACTGCCAGGCCTGCCGGCGCACGACGATCTCCTGTGCGCCCTCCTCGACGCCGCGATCGGCGTCGAACTCCGTGGCTCGCTCCTGGGTCTGCTCGATCCAGGCGCGTTCGATGGTGTCCGATGGAACCTCGTAGAGGCGCTCCGCCACGACGCCGAACGGTTCGTGCGTGCTTGCCTGTTCGGCGAGCACCGCCTCGACCTGCTCCACGGTGAGGATCCGCATACGGACGAGCATTTCTCCGATCCGCATTGATGCACACTCCTTCCGACACGAACTTCGGCGCAATCCCCCGTGCGCGCCCTGCGAGGCGGCCAAGATCGTGCAAAGCCCCTCGCGGACGCCCGCGCAGCCCCTACGACGCACATTCCGCTCGCGCACACCCTTGCAGACGGCGCGAGAAACGCCGATAAACAAGACATGGCACGCCGAGCCTCCCACCAGAACAGCCCGCGCCATGCGCCGCGCCTCGCGGCGGAGACTCCGCTCGCGCCGCTCGTGCTCGGGCTCTCCGAGCGCTTCGCGGCGGCGGAGGCCGATTGGGCGGAACTCGCGGATCCGCGGCTGCTCCGCCGCTTCAGGCGAATCCTCGCGGACATGGAGACGCTGCTCGCGGAGTCCCCGTCTTCGGAGGGCGATGCCGACCGCATTCGCTCCGCGTGCGCGGAGCTCCTCGTCGCCGAACGCCTTCTCCGCGCAGGCTGCGCCATCGAGCACGAGGCCGAGACGCCTGCGGGGCGGCGCGCCGACTTCCGCGCGAGGCGCAGCGGCGCGGAGCTGTGCGTCCATGTGAAGCGCGCGCCGAGGCCCACCCTTCGCGACGCGAGCATCGCCATTCCTCAATCGTGGCGCACGCTCGAGACGGTGCGCCGACCCCTGGTCGTCGCCCTGTCGCTCTCGCGCAACCTCCGCGGACGCGCGCTGCACGCCGCGCTCGACGAGGCGTTCCAATTCGTCGAGCAGGCCTCCGTGGGCGACGAGCTGCTCCTTCGCGACGGCGAGGGGCTTCCCGCGGCGCGGCTGCGCGCGCTCGCGCCGTCGCCGGGAAGCACCATCGAACTCGTCGCCGATCTCTCGACCGCGTTCGACGACCATGTGCCGAGGTTCCAGCACACGCTGCGCAAGGCGTTCGCACAGTTCATGCCCCGCGTCGAGAACCTCATCGTCGTCGCGGGAAGCCCGGGCGCTTTCGAGGCCTTCACGACGGCGCTCCTCGGCTCGCACATCGAGCGCTGGGACAAGCGCCCGCGTGTGGGCGAGCTCATTGCATACGGCCGCGGCGGCGACGGATTCTGGGCGGGATCGATGCGCAACCAGTCGCGGCTTGCGGCCTACTGGCCCCTCGAGCGCGACGCGCAGCCGCTTCTCTTCGTGCGCGAACCCTCTCCCCGCGCCGCGAGCGCCGTACGGGCCTCGCAGCTGGCGAGGGAGGTGTTTGCGTGAACGCTGGCGCTGCGTGAGCCCAGGTGCGCGTGAGCACGCCGCGGCGGGAACCCCGCGGGCTCCCCGCTACACGCGACGGGCGTCTCCGTCGGACGGGTCGTGATCGTCGAGGTCGACGAGATGGGGCGCGCGACGCTTGCCGCCGTGCCCGCTCCACGCTGCCTTCTTCGGGCGCGGGTCCTCGCCATCGACGAGGAACGCCTCGCCGAGCGGAAGCAGCGCCTCGATCTGCCTGTCGCCGATCTCGACGACGAGCGCGACGGAGTCGTCGCCATAGGTCCGCTCCTCGACCGTGCAGCGCTTCTCGATCGCGTCGATGAGGCGTGCGGAAGCGAGGGGAATCGTGAGGGTGCGGCGGCGCACGCCGCCCGTGAGGAGCGCGAGCACGCGCGCGCGCAGCTCATCGAACCCCGTGCCGTCGCGCGCGCTGATCGCGATCGCGTCGGGCTCGCGCTCGCGCCACTCCTCGACCGTGCGGAGCGACGCGCGCTCGTCTGCGGGAAGCGCGGCGATCCGGTCGATCTTGTTGAGGAGGAGAAAGCGCGGCTGCGTGTTCGCGCCGATCTCGTCGAGGACGGCGTGCACGGTCGCGAGCTGCGCGGGCGCGAGCCTGTCGCTTGCGTCGAGGACGATGAGGAGCGCATGCGCATGCACGGCGTCCTCGAGGGTGGCGCGGAAGCTCGCGACGAGGTGGTGCGGCAGGTCGCGGATGAAACCGACGGTGTCCGAGAGAAGCACCGCGTTCGCGCCGCCGACCGACCAGCGCTCGACGCGCGTCATCAGGGTGGCGAACAGCTTGTCGGCCGCGTAGGCGCCGCCGCGGGTGAGCGCGTTGAAGAGCGTGCTCTTCCCGGCGTTCGTGTATCCGACGATGCCGACCGTGAAGTGCTCCGCACGCCGCTCGGCGACCTCGCGGCGCTTGCGCACGAGCACCTCGTCGAGCTCGCGCCGGAGCGCCACGAGCCGCCGCGAGACGATGCGGCGGTCGATCTCGAGCTGCTGCTCGCCGGGGCCGCGTGTTCCGACGCCCACGGGCGCGCCGCCCGTCACCTGCCCGAGGTGCGACCACATCGCGCGCAGGCGCGGCGCCGTGTACTCGAGCTGCGCGATCTCGACCTGAAGCTGCGCTTCGCGCGTGGTGGCGCGGTTCGCGAAGATGTCGAGGATCAGCTCGCTGCGGTCGATGACCTTGACCTTGACTTCCTTCTCGAGCTCCTGGATCTGCGACGGCGCGAGCTCGTTGTCGAAGATGACGATGCGCGCGTCGAGCTCCGCCACCATCGCGGCGAGCTCCTCGACCTTGCCCTTGCCGAGATAGGTGCGGCCCGTCGGAGCCTCTCGGTTCTGCATCAGTTCGCCCACGGGAACCGCGCCCGCGGTCTCCGCGAGCGCGCGCAGCTCGCCGAGGGGGTCGAGGTGGTCCATGCGCGAGCCGCGCACGCGGACGCCGACGAGGATGGCGCGCTCGGCCTGCACGCCGAGTCCGTCGCTGGATCCTTCTCTGGGGTTCGTGTTCATAAGGCGTCGATCGATCAGGCTGCGCGGACGCGCGGGCAGTCACTGTACGCGAGCGCCACGCGCAGGGCGCGCACCTCGGGCAAGAAGCGACACAGCCTCGGCGGGCGTCGCGAGGCTGTCCCCCGCCTCGCCACGCAGCCGCCGACGCACCGCGTGGCCCGCGATCATGGCCGCGTTGTCGCCGCAGTAGGCGCGCTCGGGCACCACGAGACGGATGGCGCGCGCGTCGCACCATCTCGCGAGGCTTGCGCGCAGGACCTCGTTCGCGACGACGCCGCCGCCGACGAAGAGCGCTGCGGGCGCCGCCGCCTCCGCCGCGCGATCGAGCCTGTCGAGGACCTGCGCGAAGGCGGCCTTCTGGAAGCTCGCGGCAAGATCGGCGCGCCGCGCCTCGGAGAGCGACTCCCAGTTGCGCGTGAAGGTCGACGCGGCGCCGCGGCCTTGCGGGACGCCGCGCACCTCGTAGAGGAGCTTCGTCTTCAGGCCCGACAGCGAGAAGTCGAGCGGCGACGGCAGCCGCGGCACGGGAAAGCGAAGCGCATCGGGGTCACCCGCCCGCGCGAGTCGCTCGAGGTTCGGCCCGCCTGGATGCGGAAGCCCGAGCATGGCGGCCGCCTTGTCGAGCGCCTCACCGACCGCGTCGTCGATGGTGCGGCCGAGGAGCTCGACCGATCCGTCGGCCGCAAGCGCGAACAAACTCGTGTGCCCTCCCGAGACGACGAGCCCGAGCGCCCGACCTCGAATCGGTTCGCCTCCATCGAGCGCGCCGTCCGCCGCGCGCAGAAGCCCAGCGTCGAGATGCGCCGAGACATGATCCACCGCGTAGAAGGGCCGCTGCAGCGCGAACGCCAGCCCCTTCGCGGCGCTCGCCCCGACGAGGATGCTGCCGATCAACCCTGGACGCACGCCCGCGGCCACCGCGGTCAGCTCGCCGCGCTCGACGCCCGACTCGCGCAGCGCGCGGTCGACCACGGGAAGGATCCGCTCGAGGTGCGCGCGGCTCGCGATCTCCGGCACGACGCCGCCGTACTCGGCGTGCAGGTCGTGCTGCGACGCGACAACGCTCGCACGCACGCGCATGGCGCCGTCGACCACCGCCGCAGCGGTCTCGTCGCAGGAACTCTCGATGCCGAGGATGCACTCCATCGGCGAACATGGTAGAGAATGCAGAGAGCCTTCCGCTGCGATCGGAAAGGCCCGCCCGATCGACGCCCCATGGCCTACCGTCCCCCCTACATCGATGAACGCTCGATCCTCGTCGATCCGCCGCATCCCGCGACGCTCGACGAGGACGCGCTGCTCGCCCAGTGCGAGATCCTCACGGGCCGCGTCGGCGGCCCGGGCGGCCAGCATCGGAACAGGGTCGATACCGCGGTGCGGGTGCGTCATCTCGCGACCGAGCTCGAGTCGCACGCGACCGAGCGCCGCAGCCAGGCCCAGAACCGCAGCATGGCCATCTTCCGCCTTCGCCTCAAGCTCGCATGCAAGGTGCGCACGCCGACCGGCCGCGACAGCCACCAGCCGAGCGAACTGTGGAAGAAGCGGCGCCAAGGCGAGAAGCTGCCCGTGAACCCCGAGCACCCCGACTACCCCGCGCTTCTCGCCGAGGCGCTCGATGTGGTCGTCGCGCGCAGGTTCGATGTGGCGGGCGCCGCTGGAATCCTCGGCGTCACGATGAGCCAGCTCACGCGGCTCATCCGCCACGAGCGCCACGCGTTCGCGAAGGTGAACGAGGGCCGCGAGGCGGTCGGGCTCTCCAAGTTGAAGAGCTGAGCGCAGCGACGCCGACCTGCGCGGCCTCACGCGCTACCATCGCGCCATGGTGTCCACGCCGCTTTCCGCGCTCCGTGCCCGAATCAGCCAGCTCGTCGCAGAGGAGGCCCCGCGCGCGGTCGAGCTCCGCCGCGAACTGCACACCCATCCCGAGATCTGCTACGAGGAGGTCCGCACCGCTGCGCGCATCCGCGCCGAGCTCGATGCCGCGGGCGTCGCCCATCTCGATGGCCTCGCGGGCGGCACGGGAACCGTCGCCTTCCTCGCGGGCGCGAGCCGCACAGCGGTCGCGCTTCGCACCGACATCGACGGGCTTCCGATCGTGGAGGAGGGATCCCCTGCGTGGAAGTCGCGCACCGAGGGCCGCATGCATGCCTGCGGACACGACGGACACACGGCGATCCTCGTCGGCGCGGCGCGCGTGCTCGCGCGTCTCTCGCAGGAGACCACGCTTCCGAACGCGGTGCGGTTCCTCTTCCAGCCCGCCGAGGAGGGCGGCGCAGGCGGGCGGCGCATGGTCGAGGACGGCGCGCTCGACGCGCGGCCCGAGGGACCTGCGGTGCGGCGGATCTACGGTCTGCACAACTTCCCTGGCGTCGCGCTCGGCGTGCTGCAGACGCGCCGCGGCTCGCTCTTCGCGTCCAGCGACCGCTTCGAGATCGAGGTGCACGGGCAGGCTGCGCACGCCGCGTGGCCGCACCAGGGGCATGATCCGATCGTCGCCGCGAGCGCCATCGTGACGGCGCTCCAGACGATCGTGTCGCGCGAGATCGACCCGCTCGACGCTGCGGTCGTCAGCGTGACCACCTTCCACTCGGGCACAGCGACGAACCAGATTCCCGCGTCGGCCGCGCTGCAGGGAACGGCGCGCGCGCTGCGCGAGGAGACCCGCGCGCACATCGAGCGGCGCATCGGCGAGGTCGCGCGCGATGTTGCGCGCGCCCACCGCTGCACGGCCGAGGCGCGCTATCTGCGCGGCTATCCCGTCACGCGGAACGACGACGCGAGCGTGGCGGAGTTCGAGCGGATCGTGCGCGAGGAGCTTCCGTCGCAACGGCTCGAGCACATGGAGGCGCCCGTGATGGGCGGCGAGGACTTTGCGTTCTACGCCGAGAAGATCCCCTCCTGCTTCTACATCCTCGGGATGGAGGACGGCCGCTGGCGCTCCGCGAACCTCCACCAGCCGACCTACGACTTCAACGACGCTGCGATTCCCTATGGGATCGAAGCGATGGCGATGCTCGCGGTCGCGGACCGCGAGTAGCGCGAGTAGCGCGATCGGGGTACCCGCGCGGCCCCCTCGCGCGTTTTTGTGGTCATCCGAGCGATCACGGCGCTCGACTCAAGCGGTCTTGCCAGACCTGTAGAAGTAGTTGCCTGGGTACTGCGTACATTCGCGCGACAGAGGCGCGGCTTTGCGTCTCAATCCCGCATTCGATCGCGATCTCGCCTTCCACCGCGACTTCGGCTTCGATCTCGAACAAGTCGACCTGCAGAGAGATCGCAGCGCGAAACCCGACGCGACCACCTCGACGCGACCACCTCGAGGCAACCATCTCGAGGCAACCACCCCATGCTAGGACTTGCGACCATTCACGCCGTTTCCGCGTCGCTCCTCATCACGGGCGCACCATCCGTCCTCTCCCCGCTCGCCGCGCTCGACGGCGTTTCCGCGAAGCGCGTCACGCAGACCGCGAAGGGCAAGTCCCTCGCGCAGCGCCGCGCGCCCGTCCTGAAGCAGAACGGCCCGACCCACAGCGCCGTGCAGCGCCCCCTCGACCAGGGCGAGTTTGCGGAGCTCGAAAACGGCGCCCCCGCCGCATCGATCACGATCGACCTGCCGTCGCTGGGTCCCGTCACGATCGAGGTCGTGCGCACCTCGGTCGTCACCGACGACTTCCGC
>WGMP01000005.1 GCA_016124975.1 Phycisphaera sp.
AACTCGATCGAGAACTCGACCGCGTCCTTCGAATCGAGCGCGATGGCCTCGGGCACGGGCTCGCCGCCGCGGGTCGCCGCCGCTGTTCCCGAGCCGTTGCCCCAGTTGGCGAGAAGGGTGGTGAGGTCCGCGGCGTTCACGAGCCCGTCGCAGTTCAGGTCCGCAATCGGGTCGCATGACGCCGACGCTTCCGTGCACCATGCGCCGAGCAGGATCGCGAGATCGGACGCGCCCACCATGCCATCGCCGTCGAGGTCGCCCGAAAGCCCGCTCGGCACGGCGCGGAGCAGCACGGCGCGGCGGACGGGATCTGTCCCGTCCGTCGGCGTGAACTCCGCCATGCCGACGGCGTCGCCTCGTGTGTTCACGCCGCGCAGGGCGCGGACAACGAACGAGGAGTAGCCCTCGATCGGCGGCGTCGGGGACACCATCTGGTTGATGTCGGCCACGGCCCAGTTCGAGACCTGGTCGCCCTCCGCGAACCAGACGAGGCCGCGCAGCGCGGGCAGGAACTCGAGGTGCCCTGCAGGCCTTTCGAAGCGAGCTCGGTCGAGATAGAAGAAGCCTTGGTACACGGGCACGGCTCCGACCTGCCTGTTCATCTGCCCGACCACGATGCCGCAGTCCGTGACCTCGTAGGCCATGTTGAACTCGTTGAAGGCCGTGACTTCGTCCGCCCCGAGCACCACCAGCTCGTAGTGCGAGATCCCTCCGATTCCCCCATCGCCCGATTGTCCGAAGGCGGGCGCCGCGCCCGCGAGCGCGACCGCTGCAGCCAGCGCGCGCGCCGTCAGGCCGCGGGCATCAGAGAGCCAGCGGCTGCCCTTGGTCCTTGGTCCTTGGTCCTTGGTCCTTGGTCCCATGCCGATCCTCGCCCGAGTCATTGCCATCCGATCCTGCCTTTCCCGGCTGAGCCGATGCCCCAATCTACGCAAGATGAGGCGGGCATCAAGTCATTGACGGATAGATTCGCAAAATTGCTGGCGCCGCTCCCCTTCGCGGGGTGTTCGGTGCGTTCAGGGCGTTTGGACACTTAGGGTGGCGAGCGGCAAGTCGATTGGCGTGCGTGCACTTGACTTGATCGTGGCGGCTCGGCTGCGTCGGGCTGGTCGGCACACGGACCGTCAAGATCCCGTTGGATGGAGCACGGCAGGCCGCGCGGCCACGACGAGACGGGCCCCTCAGCGCTCGACCGCTGCGCGCACGCGGGCGACGACTTCGTCGAGCGTGCCCTTGAGCCGCGCGCCCGCGGCGTGAACATGTCCGCCGCCGCCGAACCTTGCGGCGAGTTCGTTGACATCGATGAAGCCGCCGTCGGGCCCCGCGGGCTTCGAGCGGAAGCTCAGCTTCACGACGCCCGCCGCCGCGTCCTCGACCGCGAGCACCGAGGCGCGGACGAGCGCGATCTCCATGGGCATGTTCACGATGCCCGAGCCCTCCTCGATCGAGGCGCCCGTGGCTTCGAAGTCGGCGGTGGTGAGGCGCATCACGGCGATCGAGCCATCGCGCACGAACGCGAGGCTTGAGAGCGCGCAGCCCTGGAGCTTGACGCGCGCGGCGCTGCTCGACTGCTCGATGAGCTGGTACATCGCGTCCTTGTCGACGCCCGCCTCGACGAGCCGCGCGGCGAGCGCGAACTCCGCGGCGCGCGCGTTCGAGAAGCGGAACCAGCCCGTGTCGGTCGCGAGGCCGAGGTAGAGCGCCTCGGCGATCGACCCGCGGCCGCGGGCGTCGCCGCCGTGGGAGAGCGGAACGCCGAGCGCATCGACGAGGTCGACAAGAAGCGCCGTGCACGAGCCGCGGCGGACCTCGACGACGCGCTCGGAGGCGACCTCGTCGCCGCGCGCATGGTGGTCGAGGCCGACGACATTGGGCGCCATGGCGCGAAGCCACGGCGCAAGGATCTCAAGCTGCGCCCACGCGCCCGTGTCGACGACGACTGCGAGGTCGAACGCGCCGTGCGGCATGGTCGGGTTGCGCGGCTCGACGAGGACCACGGGGTCGTCCCCCGCGAACGAGAGGAGGTTCCCCTCGCAAGGCCCGACGAGCCACCCCTCCGCAGCGACGCCGACCGCGCGCGCGGCGCGGACCACGGCGAGCACGGAACCCATCGCGTCGCCGTCCGGCTTCTGATGGGTGGTCACGAGGACGCGCTTCGCCGAGCGGATCCGTTCGGCGAGGGCCGCGATGGTCGTGTTGGTTGCGTAGGCCATGGTGCTGCCCCTGCGCGGGGCGAAGGGGCAATCCTAGCGAACCGCCGTCGATGGCGGCTCTACGGCCGCATCGCCCCCCGCCGCCGCCAGAATCGCGGCGCGGTCCCGCTCCATCTGCGCGAGAAGCGCCGCGAGGCCGTCGAACCGCGCCTGCGGCCTGATGAACGAGAGGAACTCGAGGCGCAGCGACAGCCCGTAAAGGTCGGGGGCGAGCGGAAGCGCGGCGCCGTCCGGCCCGAGGAGCGTGGCCTCGCAGGTGCGCGGGCTCTCGCCGAAGGTCGGCTTGGTGCCGATCGAGATGGCGGCGATGGCGCGCGTTCCGTCGGGCAGCGCGGCGCGCCCCGCGTAGACCCCGTCCGCGGGCAGGATGCGGCCGCGCGCGTCGATGTTCATCGTGGGCCAGCCGATCGTGCGGCCACGCTGGTCGCCGCGCACGGTCGGGCAGGTGAGGCTGTAGGCGCGGCCGAAGACGATTGCGGCGTCGGCGACGCGCCCTTCCGCGAGGAGGCCTCGCGCCACGGAGCTGCGCGCCTCCGTCTCCGTGCCGTCCGAGAGGGTCACCACGCGGGGCGACGCCTCAACCACCGCGAAACCGTCGCGGGCGCCGAGCGCGCGAAGGGTCGCGAGATCGCCGCTGCGGCCCTTGCCAAACCGGAAGTCGGGCCCTTCGATGACGAGATCGAACGGAAGCATGCCGCGGAGGCGGGAAATGAAGGCCTCCGGCGAGAGTCCGAGAAGTTCTGGCGTCGGCTCCAGTTCGATGACGCGCTCCACCCCGCAGGTCGAGCGCAGGAGGGCCTCCCGCTCGGCGCGTGGGGTCAGGCGCCCCATCGGGATCTCGGGCCGGAGCACGGCGGCGGGCAGCGGCTCGAAGGTGACGGCCGCCAGCGTCGCCCGAGGCGACACGCTCCGCGCCGTCTCGAAGAGATGACGGTGTCCGCAATGAACGCCGTCGAAGTTGCCGATGACCACTGCCTGCATGGGACCCCTTCCGTCGCGGCCGTCGAGCCGACGGGCGAGGTATCCTGTGAGATTCCCATTGTAGAGATCTTCCGAGAGGCTCCCGACATGTCGACCGCGTCTTCCAGCTCTCATTCCGCCGCCGCACCCGCCAGCCACGAGGCGCCCGCGTTGATCGAGGAGCTCGCGGGCGGATTCAGGGAGACGGCCGAGGGCGTCGTGCCCTGGTTCGTGTCGCAGATGCCGCCGAGCTATTTCCAGGACACCGACCGCGCGAGCCAGCTGGCGCATCTCCGCGCCATCATCGCGGCGAAGGCCTCGGGCCGGCCGATCGACCTCACGCTGAAGAGCGAGGATGCCCGCCAGCTCACGCTCATCCGCAGCGACAACTACCCGGGCATCCTCGCCGAGCTCGTCGCGCAGCTCCCGCTCGACCGCTCGCTGCGCGCGGCCAAGATCCACTCGAGCTTCGACGGAACGCTCGTCCTCGACACCTTCGTCTTCGGCGACCCCGAGCCCTTCGACAGCCGCGACCCGCGCCAGGCCGCGAAGCTCGCCGACACGATCCGCTACGCCAGGGAGAACGGCCTCGAGTGGACGCCCGACCAGATCTCCGCCTACTTCGCGGGCTGCTCGGCGGAGTATGTCCTCACCTGCACCCCGCTTCGCATCGCGGCGCACTGGCGGCTCTACAGCAAGGTCAGCGGCACCGACGGCGCGATCATCGAGCTCGAGCGCGAGTCGCACCCGACGATGAGCCGCATCGTGGTCGTCGTCGAGAACGCGCGCACGCGCACCATGCTCGAGCGGACGGCCACGATCCTCGCGCGACATGATGTCTCGATCCACCGCGCCCACCTCGACATCGTGCGCGACGGCAAGGGCGGCTCCGTCACCTTCGTCGGCTTCGTCGTGCAGGGCGCGGATGGCAAGGCCGTCGTCGCCGACGGCGCCGCGTGGAAGGGCGTCCAGCGCGACCTTCGCCGCATCAAGTGGGTCGACGACAAGGCGCTCGCGCTCGCGAGCCGCCACGACGCGCTCGAGATCGACCACGCCGAGGCGCTCGTCGCCCTCTGCAACCTGTCGCACCAGGTCCTGTCGCCGAAGAACCGCTTCCTGTGGACGCGCGAGCGCATCCAGTCGCTGGCGGAGGAGTCTCTCCCCGTGTCGGTGAAGGTGGTGGCGCTCCTCCTCGCGCGCTTCAACCCCGACCGCCCGCTCTCCGACGCCGAGTTTGCGGCCGAGCGCGCCAAGGTGGAGGCCGAGATCACGAGGCAGCCAACCGAGATGCACCGCACGGTGCTCACGCACATGCTCGAGGGCGTCGCCGCCACGCTGCGCACGAACTACTACCTTCCCGACCGCTTCGCGCTCTGCCTGCGCATCGATCCGTCGTACCTCGCGAACCCCGAGCGGCCGGAGCTCCCCTATGCGACCTTCTTCGTGCATGGCCGCGAGTTCGACGGCTTCCACAACCGCTTCCAGGACATCGCCCGCGGCGGCCTGCGCGTGATCCGCACGCAGAACTCCGCGCAGCACACGCGCGAGAGCGAGCGCCTCTTCGACGAGGTCTACGGCCTCTCGTGGGCGCAGCAGCTGAAGAACAAGGACATTCCCGAGGGCGGCGCCAAGGCCGCGATCCTGCTCGAGCCGCACGCCACGGTCGACCGCTGCGTGAAGGCGTTCGTCGACTCGATCCTCGACCTGATCGTGCAGACGCCGGAGACGAAGAGGCTCGTCGTCGATCGATTCGGCCGCGAGGAGCTCATCTACCTCGGGCCTGACGAGAACATCACCCCCGCCCACATCGTGTGGATCGTCGAGCGCGCGTGGCGACGCGGCTACTCGCTGCCCACCGCGTTCATGAGCTCGAAGCCCGGCGCTGGCATCAACCACAAGGTCTACGGCGTCACGAGCGAAGGCGTGAATGTCTTCCTCGATGTGGCGCTCCGCTCGCGCGGCATCGACCCGCGCACGCAGCGCTTCACCGTGAAGATCACGGGCGGCCCCGACGGCGACGTGGCGGGCAACATGATGCGCATTCTCGACCGCGACTACGGCAAGAACGCCGTGATCGTCGGCGTCGGCGACGGCTCGGGCTGCGGCGAGGACCCCGAGGGACTCGACCATGCCGAGCTCCTGCGCCTCTTCAAGGAGGGGCTGCCCATCGCGAGCTTCGACAGGAAGAAGCTCTCGCCGAAGGGTCGCATCGTGTCGGTCGACGAGCCTGACGGCGCGGCGCTCCGCAACACGCTGCACAACCGCCTCGTGACCGATGCGTTCGTCCCGGGCGGCGGGCGCCCCGCCACGATCCACGAGGGCAACTGGCAGGAGTTCCTCACCGCGGACGGAAAGCCGAGCGCGACGGTGATCTCGGAGGGCGCGAACCTCTTCATCACGCCCGGCGCGCGCGAGGAGATCGCCAAGCGCGGCGCGACGGTCATCAAGGACTCGTCCGCCAACAAGTGCGGCGTGATCTGCTCGAGCTACGAGATCAGCGCGTGCATGGTGCTCACCGACGAGGAGTTCCTCTCGATCAAGGACACCTATGTGTCGCAGGTGCTCGAGCGGCTGCGCGAGCTCGCGCGCGTCGAGGCAGAGTTCCTCATGCGCGCCGCGAAGACGATGACGAGCCTGTCGCTGCCGAAGATCTCGGTCGAGCTCTCGAAGGTCATCAACACGAGCGCGGCGGCGATCGCCGCGGGCGTCCCGAACTGGCCCGCGGAGGACCGCGAGCTCGCCAAGCAGATGATCCGCGACCACCTGCCGCGGGTCCTCTTCGAGTTCGCGGGCGAGCGCGTGTGGACGAAGCTGCCGCAGTCGTACCAGACCTGGATCATCGCGAACCGCCTCGCGAGCTCGATCGCCTATCGCGAGGGCCTCGACTTCTTCGAGGGCTCCTCGCCCGCGGAGATCGCGGATGTCGCGCGGCGCTACATGAAGAGCGACCTCGCGAACCGCGAGATCGTGTCGAAGGTGCGCGCGTCGAACCTCGCGGACAAGGAGCACATCGCATCGCTCCTCGAGCGCGGCGGAGCCCGCGCGGGCATCTGACGAGCGCGGCGGAGCCCGCGCGGGCATCTGACGAGCGCGGCGGAGCCCGCGCGGGCATCTGACGAGCGCGGCGGAGCCCGCGCGGGCATCTGACGAGCGCGGCGGAGCGACGAAGTTCATCGCGCGACACGAGAGTCAGGGGTGCCCGCATGCTTCAGCATGCGGAACGGATGATGTCAGCCGTCGACTCCGACGGTTGTCGTTCAGCAGACTGAAGTCTGCTGGCACACTTGGTTGGGGACTCCGACGATCTGAATGGTGCGACACGCAAATCCGGGGTGCCCGTGGACTTCAGTCCGCGGAACGGATGATGTCAGCCGTCGACTCCGACGGTTGTCGTTCAGCAGACTGAAGTCTGCTGGCACACTTGCTTGGGGACTCCGACGATCTGAACCGTGCGATACGAGAATCAGGGGTGCCCGCATGCTTCAGCATGCGGAACGGATGATGTCAGCCGTCGACTCCACCCCCCGCTACCGCTCGACGCGTGCGCGCAGCATCGTGCGCAGCGTCTCGTACTCGCGAACAAGCAGCGTCTCGCGGCCGAAGATGCGCGCGTCCTCGATGAGGCGCGGCTGGTCGAGCGTCTCGAGCGCGGCCTTCGTCGAACCGAGCTGGTCGAGCGCGCGGGCGAGCCACACCGCGCCCTCGAGCCGCTCGCGGAAGCGCGTTTCGTCGCGCGCGTGGTAGCGCACCGCGTGTCCGAGCACCTCGAGCGCGAGCGCGGGGCGGCCGAGCTGGACGAGCACACGGCCGAGCGCGAGGCGCTCCTCCATCACGGCGCGCTCGTCGGCCGCGAGGAGCGACACGATGAGCGACCGCACCTCGAGCTCGAGCGCGTCGCCGAAGGGCGCGGCCTCGGCGAGGATCGCAGCGGACTGCCGAAGCTGCGCGAGCGCCTCCTCGCGACGCCCGAGGTCGAGGTTCGCACGCGCAAGCTCGTGGAGCGCGGCCGCCTCGTCGTGGCGCGCACCCGCAGTTGCGAACAGCGCCCGCGATTCCGAGTGAAGCTCCGCCGCGCGACTCGCATCGCCGTCGAGCTGCGCGAGCCGCCCGAGGATCGAGAGCGCCTCAGCGAGCGGGCGTCCGCCCTCCGCGCGCGCGATCTCGGCCGCGCGCGTGGCGGCCACGCGCGCGTTCTCGCGAAGCGTCGCACGCGCGGGCTCGTCGAGCGCGGGAATGGCCTGGTAGGCGAAGCACATCGCCGCGACCGCGCGCAGCGCGCGCGCGATCTCGGCGGAATCGGGGCGATACGCCTCCTGCGCGTCGCGGAGATACGCCTTCGCGAAGTCGAAGTCGGCGCGCACGGCGTCGCCGTCGCGCGCGCGGACATCGTTCGACATCGCCCGCACGGCGGCGCCGACGAGCGCGAGATGCTCCTCGCGGGAAAGCCGCGTCTTGAGCTGCGCCAGCACCTCGCCGCGGAGCAGCTGATGGATCGCAGGCGCCGCGAACGCGTCGGTGCCGCCTGCGGCGATCTCGACCACGCCGCGGAGAAGCGCCGTCGCAGCACGCGACTCGGAAAGTTGTGATTCGTGTGCGCGCGCGGCGGCCTCCGCGGCCTCGGCCACACGCGCCGCAAGCGCCGCAGCGTCCTCGGCGCGCGCGGCGAGTTCGGTCGCGAGCCGCTCGGCCTCGTCTCGCGCGGCGATGGCCTGCGCGCGCTCTGCCTCGGCCTTGCCGCGGGCGACCTCCGCGTCGCTCGCGCGGCTCTCCGCACGCATCGCGTAGATGCCCGCACCGATCGCCGCGCCGACCAAGAGCGTCGCGCCGAGGACCGCGAGCACGCGCCCCGTGCGCCGCGGCCTTCCCGAATCAAAACCTTCGAACAGCGCTTGCGCTTCCTCAGGCCGCATGGGTCAGCACCACCACGGCTTCACCGCGGGCTCCACGATGATCGCCTCCGACAGGAACGCCGCAGCGCGCTCGAGGCCTTCCTCGACCGACATGAGCGCGTCCTCGTGCTCGATCGAGAGCACATGGTCGTAGCCCTGTCGGCGCAGCATCGAGATGAACGGCTTCCAGAACTCGTGGCCGTGGCCGTAGCCGCAGGTGCGGAAGTTCCACGCGCGGTTGTTGAGGTCGCCGTAGGGCCGCGCGTCGTTGTAGCCGTTGATGCGGCCCTGATGGAGGTGAAGCTCGGTGTCCTTCGCGTGGCAGTAGAAGAGAAGCCCAGCCTCGCCGAGGACGCGCGCGCTCTCGATCGGGTCGATCCCCTGCCAGAAGAAGTGCGACGGGTCGAGGTTCGCGCCGAGGACGGGCTTCCCCTTCAGGCCCGACGCCTTCATCGCGGCGGCGCTGAGGCGGATGAGCGTGTCGGGGTTGTAGACGCAGAAGCCCGGGTGCGCTTCCCACGCGACCTTCACGCCGTGCTTCGCGCAGAGCCGCGCCTGCGCCGACCAATACGGCACGAGCACCTGCTTCCATTGGTAGTCGAGGATCGCGCCATAGTCGGGCGGCCACGCGCAGGTGACCCAGTTCGGCGTCTTGTCGGCCTTCGAGCCGCCGGGGCAGCCCGAGAAGGTGATGACGACATCGGTGCCAAGCGCGGGCGCGAGCTTCACGGCGTTCACGAAGTCGGTGTGGTCCTTCGCGGCGTGGCGCTTGTCGGGGTGGACGGGGTTTCCGTGCACCGCGAGGCCAGAGAGCGTGAGCCCGTGGTCCTTGAGGATCGCCTTGATGCGCTCCTGCTCCTTCTTCGAGGCAAGCACGGCCGCAGGGTCGAAGAACGGCTTGCCTGGATAGGCGCCCACGGGAAGTTCGATTGCGTCGAGGCGAATCTCGGCGCAGTACGCCGCCACATCCTCGAGCTTGCGACCTGCGAAGAGCGCCGCCATCACTCCGAGCTTCATACGACCTCCGACCTGCAATGGGCTTGCGTGGGAGTTGCCTGTGAACCTGCGCGCGACTCGGCGCCGCAAGGTGGATCGAGAGACCGAAAACTACCACCGATCGCGCCTCCGCGAGTCCGCGCGGCGGCGTTCAACCGAATCCGCATCGCTTCGGGGCGGCTCCGCGTACCATGCGCGCCATGCCTTTCGCGCCCGTCGCGACCGTCTTCCTCGCGACCCTGTTCGCCGCGTCCTCCGCGGGGGCGGTCGTCGCCCCATCCCAGTCGCCGCCTTCGGAGCAGCCGACAGAGGCGCCGCCTGCGCCTTCACCGAACGACGCACCCGCGACTCCGCCAGAGGACGCGCCAGCGAACCCGACCGACGCTGCGGACGCTCCGCCACTCGCCCGCCCCGACAGCGCAGGCGGCGACCCCGCAGGGCTTCCCACGGAGCAGTCGCTGCCCGCAGAGCGCCCGACGCGCGCCTACATCGTGGTCGACCGCGTGTCGACCGCGGCGGGCACGATCGAGAGCGAGGACGACTCCGTCATCGTCCTCCGCGACGACCGCGGGCGCGTGCGCACCTTCACGAAGAACCGCGTCATCCGCATCGTCTACCTCGTCGACGGCCCACCCGGCAGGCGCGTGCGCGTCCAGTTCAACGACGGCCGCGTCCTGATCGGCTCGCTCGTCGAGGACGGCTTCACGCATGTCGTCGTCGAGATCGCAGGCATCCCCACCCGCTATGCGCGCGAGGCGGTCGACCAGGTGCGGCCCTATCCGACCGACGAGGAGCTCTACGAGCGCTTCAGGCTCACGATCGAGCCCGACCAGTTCGCGGCGCGCTACACGCTCGCGCTGTGGCTCTACAACAAGCGCATGTATGCGGAGTCGAAGCGCGAGCTCGAGAGCCTGCTCGAGGCGACGAACCACTATGAGGCGAAGCAGCTGCTGACCGAGGTGAACGCCCAGCTGGCGCTTCTCGCATCCCCCGCGCCGGACGGCACGGGCGAACCGCGCGACCGCACAGGGCGCGAGGAGACGGGGGTCCGCGCCGACCTCTTGTCCGCCGAGGATGTCAACCTCATCCGCGTCTACGAGATCGACCTGAAGAACCCTCCGCGCCTCCAGGTGCCGACCTCGCTCATCGAGACGATGCTCGAGCGCTACCCCGACCACGAGCTGATGCCCGTCGGCACGGGCGCGCGCTCTGCGTTCAAGTCCGCGCCGCCCATCGACATCGTGCGCACGCTCTTCGCGCTGAGGGCGCGCGACCTCTACGGCGAGGTCGAGGTCCTCGGCGAGCCCGAGTCGCTCAACCTCTACCGCCAGCGCGTTCACAACGCCTGGATCATCGGAAACTGCGCCACCAGCCGCTGCCACGGCGGCCCCGACGGCGGGCGGCTCTTCCTGCACAACAAGAACTTCAAGGATGAAAAGGTTCGCATGACGAACCTGCTCATCCTCTCCCGCACGACGATCGACACGCTGCCGCTGATCGACTGGGAGAAGCCGACCGATTCGCTCGTCTACCAGTACGCACTGCCGCCGACAGAGGCGAGGCGCCCGCACCCGAAGGTGCGTGGTTGGGAGCCCGCCCTGCCCCCCGCCCGCCGCGGCCTGCGCGAGGACTTCGTGCAGTGGGTGCGCTCGATGCAGATCCAGCGCGGGGAGTACCCGATTCAATACACCCCGCCAGGCCTCCGTCGCCCAGAGCGGCAGGAACCGGGCGGCCCAGATCGCTGAGCGCGCCCCTCCGCCGCCTCCAGTCCGCGCCCGTTCCGTTACACTCCGACGCCCGCGCGGCGCCTCGGTCGATCGAGTCGCGGCGGGTGTCTGGCGGGCGGCGACGCGCGCCGCAGCGACTCATCCCGCGCCGCAGCGACAGATCTCCTGCGGCGAACGAACCATCGGCGAGCAAACCATGGCGTACTTCTTCCAGAGCCTTCGGACCTCCTCGGCGCGCGCGCGCGCCTCGCTCCTTGCCCTCGGCGCCTCTGGCGCTCTTGCGGCGGCCGTGCTTTCAGGCTGCGCAGACCCCGCGGTCGAGCGCCAGGTGAAGTTCGACGCCCAGCTGGCGGAGGTCTCCGACGCCTATGCCAAGCTCCTCGGCGAGACGCCGGACCTCCTCGCGGGGGCCCCCTCTGAGGAGTCGCTCGCGTCGCTTCGCGGCCTGATCGGCCGCGCCAAGGGACTCTCGGGCGGGAGCGGCGCGCAGGAGACCGCCGCGCGCGACCTCGCCGCGAGCATGGCCCACACCGCTGCGCTCATCGGCCTGATGCGCGCCAATACGATGGAGGCCGACCACGAGACGCGCCGCGGCATCGCCCTCTCGGCGAGCGCCCTGGCGGCCGAGCTCGAGGCGATCGCCGCTGCGGCGGGCTCGATGGACCTCTCGGCCGACCGCTCGGCCGCGCAGGACGCCCGCGACGCAGCCAGCCGCAGCGCCCGTGCGCTGCAGGAGTCGGTGCAGGCGGTCGAGGCGCCCATCGGGCAGCTCTCAACGCGCATGTCGGAGTCGGCGGCCCGGCTGAACGAGCTCAACCAGGAGACGGCGGTCCTCGTGCGCAAGGCGCGCGAGTCGAACCCGCGCACGGCGCTCGCCTTCGTCGAGGAGGCCGCGGCGGTGCAGGAGTCGGCGCGTTCGACGCGCACCGAGCTCGAGACCGACGGCATCGCCTCGTCGGACCTCAAGCTCGAGAAGACGCTCACCGAAGGCAAGCGCGCCGCGGAGCAGGCCATGCAGGCCGCGGCATCGCGCGCGCTCGAGCTCCTTTCCTCGTTCGAGGCCGATGTCCAGTCGCAGACCGCGAAGACCGCGGAGCTCGCGCGCGAGCTTCGCGGGCAGGCGAAGTCGATCATGCAGGCGATCGCCGACGAGCGCGCGGGCACGCTGCGCGCGGTCTACGACCAGCTTGCCGAAGACCTCGGCTCCGTCGGCGCCTCCGCGGGCAGCCTCGCGGACGCCGTGACCACCGACGAGATCCGCGCCGCCATGTCGGAGCTCGCGGGCCTCGGTGCAGAAGGCCGCATGCTCCTCGCGACCGCGGGCGCCGATTCGGCCGCCGTGGGCGAGATCAAGGCGAAGGCTGAGTCGCTCCTCACCTCGATCCGCGAGAAGGTGACGGCCGCGTCCGATCGCCTCGGCTCCGCCGAGGAGGGAGCCACTCCGTCCGCGATGTCCGGATTCGTGAACGGCGTGAAGTCGCGCCTCGAGGGTCTCACGGTCGACAGCCTCCTCACGCCCCCCGCGGTCGTCGAGGCGCCGCGCGCCGCGCAGCGTCCGCGCGCGGGCTCGAGCGGCCGCTCCCTCGCGGGATCCGCCGGACAGAGCGGCGTCGACGACATCGATGCGTTCATCACGCGCTACAACGCGGTGCTGACGACCGATCCCGTCGGCGCGGGCGCCCTGATGATGGACGCGATGGATGAATCGAAGCCGGGCATGCGCTCGATGAAGCGCGTGAGCCAGATGTCGGCCGAGGCGATGCGCCCCATGATCGACGCGATGATCGAGCGCTTCGGCGTCGAATCGCTCGCAGGCCTCGCCGAGGGAATGTCGGGAGGCATGGGTGGCGGCATGGGCGGCGCGATGGGCGGCATGGCCGGCGCAGGCGCGGCCACCCCGCTCACCAAGAAGTCCGATGACGGCACGCGCGCCGTGTTCGCCTCCGCGAGCGGCCAGGAGACCGTCTTCAACAAGGTCGGCGGCAAGTGGGTGCTCGACCTCGGCGAGGCGGGCGCGATGAGCGAGGAGCAGCTCGCCGCCATGGAGCAGATGGCGCCGATGATCGAGATGGCCGTCGGCCCGATGAAGACCGCCGCGGCGACGGTCGCCGCCAAGATCCGCTCGGGCGAGATCGCCTCGGCCGATCAGGTCATGGCCGCGTTCCAGCAGGAAATCATGGCGTCCTTCGGCGGCGGCGGCCGCGGGCGCTGAGCGCGTCTTGCCGGCCGGCGCCGGCTCGGACTCGATCAGCGCTTCTCCGTTCGCCCGGGTTCGCCAGCCGTCGTCGAGGCGAAGGAGCACGCCCTTGCCACCCGTCGGCCTGCAGCCACCCCCTGCCCCGAACAACACGCAGCGGCTCTGGGTGTATCTCGCGCGCGCCAAGGCGGCGTTCGCGCTGGTCACCGTGCTCCTCACGGTCGTGGCGTCCTTCGCGCTCGCGCCGCTCCTTCGGCAGATCGCGGAGGAGCAGAGCGTGCAGACTTCGGGGCTCGCGGGCATCTACCTCGAGCGGCCGTGGATCGGCGCGCTTCTCGGGGTTCCTGCGCTCCTCGCGTCGATCCCGCTCTGGACGGGCGCGCGCCGTCCGCTCCTCTGGGCGACGCTCGTCACCATCCTCGTCATCATCCCGATCGGCTTCCTCCTCGGCGCCTTTCTCGGGGTGATCGCACCGCTCTACGAGTACCGCGAACTCTGATGGCCATGGATCGCGCGGCGCTCCGAGAGACCATCGAGGTTCGCGCGCGGGAGCTCGGCTTCGCACTCGTCGGCGTGGCGCGGGCGGCCCCCGCTTCGCGCGCCGCGGAGCTTCGCCGCTGGCTCGCGGACGGCAAGCACGGCGAGATGCAGTGGATCGCCGAGCGCGTCGAGCAGGCCGTCGATGTGCGCACGATGCTGAAGGGCGCACGCAGCGTCGTCTGCGTGGCGGACCGCTACCACGACGGGCGGCCCGACCGCGTCGACGCCGACGCAGCGCGCCCGCGCGGCCGCATCGCGCGTTACGCCCGCGGCAAGGACTACCACGACCTGATCCGCGACCGCCTGCGCAGGCTCGGGCGCACGATCCGCGAGCTGTCGCCTGGCTGCGAGACGCGCCTCACGGGCGACATGCATCCGATCCTCGAGCGCGAACAGGCCGCGCGCGCGCTTCTCGGCGCGATCGGCAAGCACACGCTGATGATCCACCCCGCGCGCGGAAGCTGGTTCCTGCTCGGCGAGATCGTGACGGACGCCGACATCGCGGCAAGCGACGAAAGTCCGCGCGCGCGTGCGATTCCCGAAGGCGACCTCTGCGGCGGCTGCACCCGCTGCATCGACGCGTGCCCGACAGAGGCGATCACCCCGTACTCGGTCGACGCGCGCAGATGCATCGCCTACCTCACGATCGAGCACCGCGGCGAGATCCCCGCCGAGTTCTTCGGAAAGACTGCGGACTGGTGGTTCGGCTGCGACATCTGCCAGGAGGTCTGCCCGCACAGCCAGCCGACGCGCGCCTCGCGCCGAGCGGGCGCGAACCCCGCCCATGCGCCGAGGCTCGACTCGGTCGACCTCCTCGAGGTGCTTGGCTGGACCGAGGAAGACCGCGCGCGCCTCGTCGTCTCGAGCGCGCTCAAGCGCGCGACGCTCGCGATGATGAAGCGGAACGCGCTGCTCGCGCTGTCCGCGGCACTGCGCCACGCCCCCGCCGCCGAGGCCGCGGCGATCCGCGCGCGCGCGGCGGCGATCGCAGCAGACCCCGCGGAAGACGCGATGGTGCGCGCGGCGGCGGCCGCGCTGTGCGAATCGGCGCCGCTGCCGCTGAAGCCACAAGCCTGAGCGGGCGAAGCGGCGAGCTGGGTTTCCCTCACTCCGCCTTCTTCGCACGCCGCGTCTTCGGCTGGGGCGTCACGCCGAAGTAGAAGCGGTTCAGCTCGATGGCGCGGCCGATGCCGAGCTTCGCGAAGAGGCGCTTGCAGTAGGTGCTGACGGTTTGCTCGGAGATTCCGAGCTTCGCGGCGACCTCGCCGCGCGTCAGGCCCTCCTGCAGCAGCATGGCCACGGCTCGTTCCCGGGCCCCGAGGGTGTTCGGGGCCGGCCCCTTGCTGCGGCTCTGGTTGGCGACTGCCTCGGGGGTCAGCACGCGCATCTCGGGAAACGGCGCGGGCGCGCCGGTCAAGGGAAAGACGCGCAACTGCACCGCAAGGCGAACCTCGCCCTCGCCCTGCGCATCGAGGTTGCGCGTGCGCTCCCCGAGTTCAAGCGCGAACTTGCTGGCCTCGTAGATGCGGCGCTGCAGTTCGCGGATCTCCTCGCGCGTCGCCACGAGTTCCGTGAGGTGGTCGAAGTACCACTCGCCTCGGAGCCGTCGTGTGAGGCACTTGGCACGGGCGAGGATGAGCCCTTGGCGCCGTTGCCCGAGCGCAGCAAGGTCATTGAAGCGCCGCCGCGAGGGCTCATCGTCGGAGCGCGCGATGATGACGATCGCCGTGGTGGTGACCTCATAGGTGACCACGCGCCGCCCGCGCCCTGCGCGGAGCTTGCGCGCCATCTTCGCGGCCTCGAGAAGGTCCATCGCCGCATGCGCCCGCTGGAGGTCGATGCCGATCTCCTCGGCGACGACCGCCACCGCCAGCGGCGTGCCGCGTGCGCGAAGTCGCTGCCAGCAGCGCATCGCGTCATCGTCGGAAATCGCCTCCAGCACGCCGGGCTCGCGAAGATCGAAGGGGGTCTCGTCCATGGGTGGGGAATGTACGCATGGGAGTGGCGGAGGTGATGCGCTCGCGTCAGCGGATTACGCGAGCGAGCCCCCCACTCACCACAGCTGCACGAGGTCGATGTCGATCACATGGCCGAGCTGCCGCGCCTTCTCGGCCGCGACGGCGGTGGCGCGGCCCTGCGCCTCGCGGTGGTTCCGGGCGCAGAGGAGCCCGCGGATGGTGCGGGCCTGCACCGCCGCGCCGCCCTGCGCGACCACGCGGACCTTGGCGAGGTAGGCCCAGAGGCCGAGCCGCGCGGAGGGGCTTTCGTCGGGCGTGAGCGCGAGCGAATCGGCGCGGACGGCGTGCTTCAGGGTCGAGAGCATGTTCAGGCGACGGTCGTTCATGGCTGGATCCTCCTGGTGAAAGTTCGGCGGGCACGGCCTGGGTCGCGGGGCCGTGCCCCGTATTGGGAAACCTCAGGACTCGCCACCACACCCACCAAGCGCGCGGGCGACCGACGCTGTGACGCGATTCTCGCGAGATGGAGATTCCGCGGTCCTGCGCTACCCTTTCTCGAGCGCCTCCCTGCCCCGTCGGCCCTCCGGTGATCTGCCGATGCACCACGACGATCAACCACGAATCCTCGAGGACCTCAGGTCGGGTGATCCTGCGCGCGAAAGCCACGCGCTCCGCACCCTCATGAACGCCATGCTCGAGCACGCGGCGCGCGAGCTCGGCGCGCGGCGCCAGTTCGTGAACGCGCAGGCGGAGAGCGTCGTCCAGCACGCGTTCGCGAAGGAGTTCGCCGCAGGAAGCGAGGCGTACCGCAGGTTCGCCGACGACCAGCACCTCTATGGCCGACTGACGCTCGCCGTCACCAACAGGATCCGCGAGCGCTTGCGCGGACGGAAGAACAACGCGCGGCATCTTGAGCAGCTCGGGGGGCGATCCGACGACGCGCCGCCGCAGGCCGACCCCGCGTCGCCTGGAATGGGACCAAGCACCGTCGTCGCGCGGCGCGAGAACCGTTCGCGACTCGACGAACTGAACGAGGCGAGTCGCGAGCGGCTGCTCGGCGCCACGCCTGCGACGGACCGCGAGCTCGTGCGGCTCGTCGTCTTCGAGGGGCGGCGATCGGAGGCGGTCGCTGCGGAGCTCGGACTCGCCGCGGACAATGTGCGCGCGCGCATGTCGCGCCTGCGGCGCAGGCTGCGCGAATGCCTGCTCGGCCCCGTGCTCGCCACGCTCGGCGACGACGACCGCACGCTCGTCGAGGCGCTCTTCATCGAGCGCATCGAGCTCGAGGTGCTTTCCCAGGAGGTGAACTCCCACGAGGTGCCTTCCCAAGACGTGCTTTCCCGAGACGTGCTTTCCCAAAACGAGGCCCGCGGCACGACCGCAGCCGTGCTCGCGCAGCGGATCAACGAACTCGTGCGAACGCCGCTCGTCGAGGCGCTCGGCGACGAGGGCGTGGTCTATCTCCTGCGGCTTCTTGGGAAGCCCAAGCGCTGATCGCAGATGCACCGACGCCGCCGCTGCGCGCCCGCTCAGGCCGCGCAACGCGCCGCACGCAGCTTAGGTTCATGCCGTCGCCCCGCGGCGCGTGCGGCGCGAGGGCTTCGCCGCGCACGCGTCGAAGTTGAAGCGCCCGAGCTCGATCGCGCGGCCGATGCCGAGCTTCTCGAACAGCCGCTTGCAGTAGGTACCGACCGTCTGGACCGAGATCCCGAGCTGCGCCGCGACCTCTGGCCGCGATCGACCCGCCTGCAGCAGCCGCGCGATCTCGAGCTCGCGCGCGCTCAGCGTGTCGGGCGACGGGGTCCGGTCGCCCTCGAGGAGCTCGAGCCCGCGCTTGGTCGTGACGCGGATCTCCGCGATGGGAGAGAGGTCTCCGTCGAGGGGCGCCAGTCGGACCTGCACCACATGCGGCGGAGAGGCCCGCGCCGCCTCCTCGGGCGTGCGCACGCGCGCGTTCAGCTCGGCCACATAGCGGCGCACCTCGTCCATGCGGCGGTGCAGCTCCTCGTGCTCCTCCTTCGTCAGCGTGAGGTCGGTGACCTGCTCGTAGAACCACTCGTTGGTTCCGACGCGCATGAAGCGGCGCGCGCGGTCGATCATCTCCTGGTGACGGCGCATGAAGACCGCTGCGAGCCGCATCGACTGCTCGTCCTCGCGCCAGTTCACGGGGATCAGCACGAGAAGCGTCGGGACGGTGACCTCGTAGCTGATCACGCGCCTGCTGCCACGCGCAGGCAGCTTGCGCGCCACGGCGGCCGCCTCGAGGAGATCGAGCGCGCGGTGCACGACCGAGAGCTCGAGCTTGACTTCGGCGGCGAGGATGGCGGCGGCCACAGGGGCGGGCGCGAGGCGAAGCCGATGCCACACGCGCATGGCGTTGTCGTCGCTGAGCGCGGCCATGACCGCCGGGTCCGAGATGCTGAGGCTCTTCTGCTCCATGGGAGCCCGCATGTACGCAGCGAAGGGGCGTCCGCGCGTCAAGTTTCCCTCGCAATTCCTGAGTATTGCGGGCCCGCCACGACCGCCGCGCCATGTACGGGCCGTCGAGGCCTGAGAACCTCAGCCAAGCGCCCGCGCAAAGCGCACGAGGCGCGCGGGCGGAAGGTCGGCCATGACGCGGCCCGCGCCCGTGCACGCGGCCGCGGCCGCAAAGCCGGAGCGCGCGGCCCCCTCCATCGTGCTCGGCCAGTCCGTGTCGGTCCACTCGCCCGCGAGGAAGAGGTTCGCGACGCCGCCCTTGAGGTCGCCGGCCTCCGCGCGTGCGCGCGGGCGGATCGCGTCGACCCCGGGCGCGCTTGCGAAGGTCGCGCGCCGCTCGAGGACGGGGCGGGACCAGACGAGCGCCTGCGCGAGGTCGTCGGCTGCGACTCCGAGCGCCCACGACATGTCGGCGAGGACGCGCCGCGTCGTCTCCTCCTCCGCGAGGCCGATCCAGTCGCCGCACGCGCTCACGACCGCCTCGACGCGCTGCGCGAAGTTCGCGCCCGCAGGCGGCTCGTGGGCGAAGAGCCAGTGCGTCGCGCGCCCTGGCAGCGAGAGATTCGGAACATCGAGCACACGCCGCGAGAAGGCGAGATGGACGCCGAGGATCGGCGAGAAGTCGAACTTCTCCAGGTTCGCGAGGCGCCTGTCGGCCGCGCGCAGCGTTCCCGAGCAGAGCCGCGCGAGGCGGTCGGGCGGCACGGCGGCGACGACAGCCTGCGCCTTCACGACGCCTTCGTCGCACACGACGCCCGTCACGCGCGTGCCGTCGAAGGCGAGCGCCTTGGCGCCCGTGCGCAGGCGGAGCGCGCCACCCGTCGCGGTCACGATCGCGCCGACCTCGTCGTAGAGCCGCGCAAGCGGCACGGCCGCGACGCCGACCGCACCCGCGAAGCGGTGCGCGAGCATGCCGTCGTCGAACACCTTCAGCGCGTGCGCGGCCTCGCAGCGGGCGCTCGGGAGATTGCACGCAGAGAGGACAACGGGATCCCAGAAGAGCTCGACCACCCGCGCGGGCTGCCGCGTTTCCGCGAGAAACTCGCCGAACGCTCGGCCCACCCAGCGCACGCGTCCCTTCGGGCCCATGCGCAGAATCGCGAGGAACGCGCGCGCGATCGCACGCTTCTCGGCGAAATCGAAGAGCTTCATCCGCGCGAAGCTCGGCGCGTAGTGCAGTGGCGCGGGCAGGAAGGGCGCGATCGACAGCGCGTCGCGCGCACCTTCGCCGCGCGCAAACCACAGCGTCTCGTGCCAGTCGATCTCGCCGAGGACGCCGAGGCGGTCATAGAGCTCGAGGATGTTCGTGCAGCAGCCCATCACGACATGCTGGCAGTTGTCGAGCTCGACGCCGCTGCGCACGTCGTCGAAGCTCGTGGCGCGGCCGCCGAGCTTCATGCGCGTCTCGATGAGCTCGACGCGCCAGCCCGCGTCGGCCGCCGCGACCGCAGCGGCGATCCCAGCGACTCCGCCGCCGACGATGGCGACGGTGCGCTGCACGCCTCCGTCTCCGGTCGACTCCGCGGTCATCGCGCGCCTCCCTGCGCGAAAAGCCCGAGCCGCGCGCGCAGCGCGATCCACGACTTCGCAAGGGGCGAGAGCCTCGCGCGCGTGCGCATCGCCTTCGCAGGATCGCGCTCGATCAGGCCGAGGATCCCGCGGTAGATGTCGCTCATCGCGACGATGGTCGGGCGCGCGTCGACGGCGACCATCGCATCGAGCTGCGCGCTCTCGGTGAAGTAGCGCCGCGCGCGCGCGCACTGCGCCTCCATGAAGCGCGCGCACGCCGTCGGGCTCCTCCACGCGACGAGCGCGGCTGCGTCGAGGCCGGCTGCCGCGAGTTCGTCCGCAGGGAGATAGGTCCGCCCGCGTGCGAGGTCCTCGCGCACGTCGCGCAGGATGTTCGTCAGCTGGAACGCCACGCCGCGCTTCGTCGAGAGTTCGCGCGCCCGCGCGAGGTCGACGCCCGCGCGCACGCCCCAGATGTCGAGGCAGATGCGGCCGACGGTCGACGCCACGCGGTCGCAGTAGAGCTCGGTCTCCGCGAAGGTCGCGTAGACGCGCGGCTCGAGGTCCATGCGCTGCCCCTCGATCGCGGCCTCGAAATCCGCTGCGGGGAGCGCCGTGCGCGCCGCGACCCATGCGAGCGCCGAGAGCACGGCGTCGTCCGCGCGTGCGCGGCCTTCGAGCGCCTCGCGCGTCGCGAGGGCGAGCGCATCGAGGCGCGCGCGCCGCGACTCGGCCGTCGCGCCCTCCTCGTCCGCGATGTCGTCGGCGACCCGCATCCACGCGTAGACCGCATAGAGGGCGCGGCGCTTCTCGGCGGGAAGAAGCCGCAAACCGTAGTAGAAGTTCCGCGCCTTCGTGCGCGTGATCTCCTCGCAGACGCGGAGCGCATCCGCGCTCATTCCGCGGCCTCGGGCGCGGCGATCGCAGCGGGCTCGACGCGCCGCGGAAAGCGCGCCGCATCGGGGTCGGGCTCGGGGTCGATGAACCAGTCGCTCGGATCGGGAAGTGCCGGCACGCCGCCGAAGGTGCGCATCATGAGCGCGCGCCCGACGAGCGCGATGCGGCGCGTGGGCGAAAGCCTCGGCCGATGGAGCACCGTCTCGCAGTTCCATCGCTCGATCTCGCGCAGCACGCTGCGCCCGCCCGCGGCGAAGAGCCAGAGAAGCGGCCGCGCCGCAGGCGACGCGCGCCTGACGAGCGGCTCGCCGCGCTCCCAAAAGTCCCAGGTGCGCGCCACGAGCCTGCGCACGACCTTGCGCGACTCGCCGAAGAACGCGGCGTCGCATGAGTAACCCTGACGGATCGTGCGGTCGAGGCGCCCCTCGAAGTCCGCGAGGTCGTGCATGTCCGCAGGCACATAGAGCCGCTTCCTCTCCTCCCAGTCGCGGCGGATGTCCTGCCAGTGGTTCGTGAGCTGGAGCGCGGTGCAGGTCGCGTCGCTTGCGGCGAGCATCGCCTCGTCGCAGCGCTCGCCGAGCGCGGCGAGGACGAGCCTGCCCACGGGATTCGCGCTGAGGCGGCAATAGTCGACGACCTCGTCGAAGGTCGCGTAGCGCGTCTTCACCTGGTCGAGCTCGAACGCGGAGACGAGGTCGCGGAAGAGGTCGAGCGGCAGCGCGCGCGCGGCCACCGTCTGGCGCAGCGCGACGAAGACGGGATGCCGCGCCTCCCCCGCCGCAAGACGCTCGAGCTCGCCCCGCCACCACGCGAGGAGCTCGGTCGCGCGCTCGGTGCTGCCCGCCTCGTCGCCGAGGTCGTCCGCCCAGCGCGAGAAGGCGTAGAGCGCCGCGAAGTCGTCCCGACGGTCGGCGGGCACCAGCGGGCTCAGCACGCTGAAGTTCTCGTACCGGCCGAGCGCGAGCCGCCGGCAGTAGCCGCGCGCCTCGTCGAGGGTCACGGCCACGCTCTGTGACGGCCCGTAACGGCTGAGGTCGTGGAGGAGAACGGACACAGGCGGTGCTCTTCGGGTCGAGGACGCTTGACGAGGCGAAACGGGCCGGCGCGGCCCCGTGCTCGGAAAAGGTACCGCACCGCGCGACCGCGGTGGGCGTATCATCGCCCTCCCGTGAAGATCCTTCTCGCAAATCCCCGCGGCTTCTGCGCAGGCGTCTACATGGCGATCGACGTGGTCGACCAGCTGCTCGACATCTGCGGCAGCGAGCGCATCCATGTCTTCCACGAGATCGTGCACAACCGCCATGTCGTCGAGCGGTTCCGCTCGCGCGGCGTGCGGTTCGTCGAATCGATCGCCGAGGTCCCTGAGAACTCCATCGTGGTCTTCTCCGCGCACGGGGTCAGCCCAGCCGTGCGCGCCGAGGCCCGCGCCAAGAACCTCACCGCGATCGACGCCACCTGCCCGCTCGTGATGAAGGTGCACGCCGAGGCGATCCGCTATGCGAAGCGCGGCTGGCAGATCCTCCTCGTCGGCCACCGCGACCACCAGGAGGTCGTCGGAACCACCGGCGAGGCGCCGGAGGCGATCCAGGTCGTCGAGCGCCCCGAGGACATTCCATCGCTCGTCATCCACGACCCCGAGAAGCTCGTCTACCTCACGCAGACGACGCTCTCCCTCGACGACGCGAACATCATTATCCGCGCGCTGAAGAAGGCCTTCCCGAAGATCAACGAGCCGCCGACGAGCGACATCTGCTACGCGACCACGAACCGCCAGACCGCCGTGCGCGCCATCGCGCCCGAGGCGGGGTTCGTGCTCGTCGTCGGAAGCAAGAACAGCTCGAACTCCGTGCGCCTCACCGAGATCGCCATGAACGACGGCACGCCCTCGCGTCTCGTCGACGACGCGAGCGAGCTCGACCCCGCGTGGTTCGAGGGGGTCGACACCGTGCTCGTCACCTCGGGCGCGAGCGTGCCCGAGGATCTCGTCCACGGCGTGATCGAGACGCTCATCGAGCGCTTCGGCGGCGAGGTCGAGCAGCGCGATGTCTTCGACGAGCGCGTCGAGTTCGGCCTGCCAGGCACGCTGCGCGACCTGATGCGCGAGAAGGGAATCGACCCCGACACGCGCCGCATCCGCATCGACCGCGAGGCGGACACCACGGCCTGGCTCGAGCGAAAGCACATTCCGAACCGCACGGTGCAGGTGTCGATCAGGGAGTCGGAGCAGTGAGCGAAACCCTCGGAAACGCCGCGAATCCCGCGACCATTGACCGCACCTCGCTCTTCGAGTTCGACCTCGACTCGCTGTCGCAGGAGGTCGTCGCGATGGGACTCCCCCGCCGCACGGGCGGGCAGCTGCTGAAGTGGGTCTACGAGAAGGGCGTCACGGACTTCGAAAGGATGACCGATCTCTCGAAGGATGCGCGCGCCCAGATCGCCGCGCGCTTCTCGACGCTGCAGGGCTCGGTCGTGCGCCACCAGGTCGCAAGCGACGACACGCAGAAGCTCCTGATCGAGTGGGCGGATCTTGGCCCAGACGCCGGCGCCGAGGCGAAGCCCGCCGGCAGCGCCCTGCGCCTCGCGGGCACCGCGACCGAGCGTCAGACGGAGACGGTCCTGATCCCAACCGAAGACCGCAGGACCGCGTGCGTGTCGAGCCAGGTCGGCTGCCCTGTCGGCTGCAAGTTCTGCGCGTCGGGAATCGGCGGCCTCGACGGAAACCTCACGGCGGGCCGCATCGTCGAGCAGGTCTGGCGGCTCGGGCGGCTCGAAGGCGTCGGCCGCGTGTCGAACGTCGTCTTCATGGGGATGGGCGAACCGCTTGCGAACTTCAACAATGTCACGCAGGCGATCCGCATCCTGAACGCCGAGTGGGGCCTCGGGATTGGCGCGCGCAAGATCACGGTGTCGACCGTGGGACTGCCGCCTGCGATCCGCAAGCTCTGCACCTTCGACATCCCCGTCACGCTCGCGCTGTCGCTGCACGCGCCCTTCGACGAGCTGCGGAGGAAGATCATTCCGTGGGCGGAGTATTCGACGATCGACGAGCTGCTTGATGCGTGCCAGGAGTGGTTCGTGAAGACGGGCCGCGAGATCACGCTCGAGTACATCCTCTTGGGCGGCGTGAACGACCGCCGCGAGCACGCGGAGGAGCTCGCACGCCTCGCGCGCTCGATGCGCGCCAATGTGAACCTCATCCGCTACAACGAGGTCGAGGGCGTGCCCTTCGCTCGCCCGACTTCAGGCGATGTGCACGCGTTCCAGGAAGTCCTGCGCGCGAAGCATGTCAATGTCCACATCCGCGCCAGCCGCGGCCGCGACATCGCGGCGGCGTGCGGGCAGCTGCGGCATGAAGCGCGTCATTGAGGCGGTCGCCGCTGCGGCGGCTCCCTCTGGCGCTGATCGCGCCAAAGGCGGCTGCCGCAAGCAGCCGCCGCTCAAGATTGAGGCGGTCGCCGCTGCGGCGGCTCCCTCTGGTGCTTGGGTGCGTTTCGGCGGTCGCCGCTGCGGCGGCTCCCTCTGGTGCTTCGAGCGCGCAGCGCGAGCCCTCGGAAGACCCTACAGCCCCTCGACGCTTGCGCGGAGTTCGGTGGCGCCGAGCGAGCGGAGGCCGCCGTCCGAGGCGAGCATCGCGAAGCGGCGCAGGCACATCGACCAGTGCGCGGGGTCGTCTGCGAAGCCCTTCGCGGCGCGCTCTGCGAGCGAGATCGCGTAGGCGCGCACTTCCTGGCCGCGCGCGTCGCCGCGGAAGGTCCACGGCACGATCGGCCTGAGCAGACGCACGACCTCCGCGGGCCAGTCGCTTGTGCGGAGGTCGAGGCGATAGCGGCGCGTCCCTGAAAGCACCTCGAAACGGCTGAGAAAGCGCCGCTCGACCGTGTCGCCGTGCGAGGCGCGCACGCCGAGGCGCTCGCGGATGCGGCGGCGCTGCTCGAGGCTCGTCGACATCGCGAGGACATACAGGATGTCGCGCACGAGGACGGCGTCCGCGAGCGGCTCCGCGGCGACGACCGCGAGGTCGCCGCTCGGGTCCGCGCGCAGGAGCCCCGCGACGAGCCCTTCGTAGAGCCGCATCATGCGCGTGCCGCCCCACACGATCGAGCGGTGGAGCGCCGTCACCACCGCGCGCGTGGCGCGGTCGACCTCCTCGCCGTCGCCGAAGCGCGAGAAGGCGACGACCATGCCGCCCGCGCTCAACGCATAGCGCTCGGCGCGGCGGCTTCCGCCGAAGCGCTCGCGCACGAGTTCGAGCGCGAGGCGCCGCACGAGGCGCTCGATCGGCTCGCGCTCCTCGACCGTGCGGCGCAGGACCGCACCCGCCTCGAGGCGGCGTCCGAAGCTGAATGCCTCGAAACTGCGGCCGAATCCGCGCTGTTCCGCATTGCGGAGCGCCTGCTCGAGCGCCTCGACCGACACGGGCACGAGGCCGCGCTGGTAGGCGACGCCGAGGAGCGCCGCGTCGAGGAGTCGCTCTGAGAGGAGGTTCGTGCGGCAGAGCGATGCGTAGTCGTCGACAGACGAGTGCGCTGCAAGCGCGACGCGCTCGACGGCACCCTCAAGCTCTGAACACGCGGCGAGCCTCTCCTCGTCGAACTGGTCCTCGAGCGGTCCGTCGTTCGCCACGATCGCCGTGCGCACCGCGCTCGCCACGCGCAGCGCGGGGTCTGGACCGAGCGCGCGCAGCGCCTCGACGCCGTCGACGCCGAGCACGAGGTCGGCCTCGCCGTAGGGAATTGCGGCGGTGCGCGGCGCGCGTGATTCGTCGGCGCGCAGCTTGACGAACAGGACCTGCGCCCACGCGCGACGACCGCGGCCGCAGGGTTCGTCCGAGAAGAGCACCTCGACGCGATAGCCCATCGCGCGCCCGGCGTCCGCGAGGACCGATGCGACGAGGCCGGGCGTCTGCCCGCGGCATCCAGCGATATGGGCGCGGAAGACACCGCGGTCGGCGTGGATCGGCCGCGGCGGCACGAGGCCCGCCGCGCCGCGCGAATAGGCGGTGATCGGCGGCTTCGTGCGAACGACCTCGACCTGCTCCGAGATCGCCATCGCATGCAACTGCAGCCCGTCGACGCGCACGCCGAGGTCCTCGCTGGTGAAGCTTCCCTGGATCGGGATCGCGCCCTGCTCCTCCGCCTCGTCGAGAAGCCCCGCGACCGCAGGCGGGCGGATCTCGCAGGCGATGTCCGCGCTCCACACAAGCCGCTGCTGTGGCTGGTAGCCGAGGCGATCGCGCTCGACAAACGCGCGGTCGACCGCCGCCGCGTCGAGCCTCGGCGGCGGGCCGTCGACGAGGACGAGCACGGTCAGCCCGCCACGCTCGACGGCCTCGATCAACTTCGCGCGCACTGCGTCGGCGTCGGAGATGTCGGCGCGCACGACGGTGGCGCGCTCGCTTGCACCCGAGGGAATCGACGCGTCGGCGATGCGCGCAAGGCGCGACTCGCCCGAACTTCCCGAGCCGATGTCGAGCGCGATGATGAGGCGGTCGATCCCATCGCGCGCGGCCTGCTCGATGGCCGCTGGCGCCTCGCGCAGGAAGCGGCGCCGCGCGTGGATCTCGACGACGACCGTGCCTTCCGCATCGGCGCGCGCGGGCAGCGACTCGATCGCGAGCGCGCGCACCGCGCTCGCTGCACCACCTTGCTCCGCATCCTGCGCCGCGCGCGAACGAAGCTCCTGATCGACCTCGCGCAGCAGCTCCTGGAGGCTCGCCAGCGCGCTTGCGGTGCCGATCTCCGCGTCGCGCGCGGGAATCCTGAGCGCCTCGAGCGCGGCGTCGCGGGTCTCGAGGCGCGTCGCGACCGCAAGCGACGGCCGCACCGCGTGCAGGAGATGGATGACGCGCCGCGCGAGGATCGACGCGCGCACCGCGTCGCCGCGCCCCAGGACGGGCGTCTCGGCGTCAGGGGTCGGCGGAAGCTCGCGCGACGCGATCGGCGGCACGCGCATGCCGCGACGGCGCAGGAGATCGGCGGCCTCGAGGACGAAGCTCGACGCAGAGCCGGGCCTCGGCTCGAGCACGACCGCAAGCTGCACGCGGTCGAGGAAGCGCTGCAGCACCGACTCGTCGATCGGCGCGACGAGCCCGAGCCGCAGGACGGGCACACGGCCCGCGAGTCCGAGTTCCTCGAGCACATGCGCGAGCGCGCGCTCGCACGCGCCGAGCGCGATGAATCCAACAACCTCGCGCTCGCCCGGGCTCGGCAGGCTCGTCACCTGGTTCAGCTCGAGCCTGCGCGCAACGCGCATCAGGTCGCCCGCATCGGTGAGCCTCACCGACGGACGGGTGCGGCGCTGCAGGATCATCTCGTCGACGCCGGTCACGACGCGGTTCGGACGCGCGGGGATCGTCTCAAGGCTCTCGAGGAGCGCGCGGTCGACCACGATCGCCACGGGCACGATGCCCGCGCGCGAGAGCCGCAGCGCGTGCTCGATCGCATCGCGCAACGAGGAAAGATCGCCCGGCTCGACCATGGCGAGGCCCGCGTCGCGCGCGAGGCGCCGGGGGCAGAGCGCAGGCTCGCCCGCCGTGTCGTCCTCGAGCAGTACGGCGAGTCCGTGCTCAGGGTCGCTGAACGATGCACGCGCGTCGCGCAGCGCATCGACGCTCGCAACGAGGTCGCCCGCGGGAACAAGCGCCACCGCGCTCCGTCGCGCCCGCACCGCGGCAAGCCCGAGCGCGACCGCGCGCGCGCCATCTCCGCCGACGACGACCTCGGTGTGGTGCCGTGCGAGGAGCCTCTGCGCCACATCCTGCTGCGCGACTCCCGCGAGGCGCGCGAACCGCTGCGACGAGGCCGCCGCGACCAGCCCGACGGGAACCTGCGACTCGAGCACGCCCTTGAGAATCGCCTCGCAGGCGTCGACGAAGACAGGCCCGTCGGCGGCCTGGAGCGGAGTCTGCGGAGCGTTGGTGCCCGTTCCCTGCACGGCAGGAAGATAGTGGAAACGCGCATCGCCCACGGCGCCCGTGCCCGGGTCTACGATGCTTCCCCGCGTCCCTCAGGCCTCCCGCGACCCGCGATCCTCCCGCCGCATGCGATACCGCCTCCTCATCACAGACCTCGACGGCACGCTCCTCGACCGTCGCGGCGCCGTGAGCGAGCGAAATCTCGAGGCGATCCGCAGGCTGCAGGACTCGGGCGTCGAGGTCGTCCCCGCGACGGGCCGCGCGCTGCGCGAGTGCGGGCATGTCCTCGACTTCATCAACCATGAGGGCCATGCCGTGACCGCGGGCGGCGCGCTGATCCACGACGCGCGCGACGGCGCGGTGGTGCTGCGCCGCACGCTTCCCCCCGAGGTCGTGCGCCATGTGGCGACGGTCCTCGGCGAGCGCGAGCATCTCGCGCAGCTCCTGCAGGACCACACCGCGGCGGGCGTCGACTATGTGATGATCGGCGACCACGAGTTCGACCCTGCGACCAAGTGGTGGTTCGAGCATCTTCCGCTCAGCTACCGCCGCGTCTCGACGCTTGCCGAACACGACGAGGCGGGCCACACCGTGCGCGTCGGCACGGTCGCGCTCGGCGAGCGGCTGGCGGAGATCGTGTCGCTATTGAAGCGCGATCTCGGCGACCTCATCGCCGTCCAGCACTGGTCCGCGCTCACCGCCGAGCACGCAACGGGGTCGCCCACGCACATCCTCGAGGCCTTTGACCGCGGCGTGAACAAGTGGACCGCGATCGAGGCCCTCTGCGCCGAGTACGGAGTCGACCCTCGCGAGACCGCGGCCGTCGGCGACGGGCTCAACGACCTCGAGATGGTCCGCGAGGCAGGCCTCGGGATCGCCATGGCGAACGCAGACCCCCGCATCGCCGCGGTGGCCGACGCGCGGGCAGGCCACCACGACGCACACGGCTTTGCGGACGCTGCGGAGCTCGTGCTCGCCGCCAACCGCTGAGGAACGGGCGGGAAAGGCGTCGTTTCCGCCCCGCCCCGCAGGGATCGGCCGTCATCCGCGCCCTTCGCGAGCCGCCCCTTGGCGCATTGCCCCCTCTGCCGATAGAGTGTCCGATCTATGAGCGAGAAGGCTCCCGACCAGAACCGCCAGCGTCAGGTGCAGACCCAGGACCTCACGGAGAGCCGTCTCAACGACGACTTCGTGTTCTGGCTGAAGCGCCACGGCATGAACTACCTGCTCGTCGTGCTGCTCGTGGCGTGCGGCTTCATGGGTTACGCCTGGTGGCAGCGCAAGCAGGTCGAGAAGGCCACCGTCGCGTGGGACGAATTCGTGCAGGCGAGCCTCCCCGAGTCGCTCGAGCAGGTCGCGAAGGACAACGAGGCCCACCCGCAGGTCGCCGTGACGGCCCTGCTGCGCGCGGCCGACCTCAGGCTGCAGCAGATCCAGACGGGCGAGGCCTCCCCGAAGGTTGGCGACACCCCCGCCGTTCCGCTCGACGAAGCGGGCCGCAAGATCGCGCAGGACGCGGCGGACGAGAACTACGCCAAGGCCGCCGAGCTCGCCACCCGCGCAACTGCGGGCGACCGCTCGCGCGCCGCTCCCGTCGTGGTGCCGAGCCTCTTCGGTCGCGCAGCGATCGCCGAGAGCCGAGGCGACTTCAGCGCTGCGCGCGGCTTCCTCGAGGAGGCTGCGAAGGTCGCGGGCGACCGATGGCCGCGCCTCGTCGAGATCGCCAACAACCGCATCGCGGGTCTCGCGGACCTCGAGAAGCCGATCTCGCTGCCGAAGCAGTCCGAGCTCTTCGTGCGCACCGTCGAGCCCGCGCCGACCCTGCCGCAGGATGATCTCTTCAACGCGATCATCGAGGAGCAGGGCTCCGGCGATGGATCGGCGGGCGGCGATGCTCCGTCTGCGCCCGAGACGCCCGCACCCGTTCCCCCCGCGGGCGGCTGACGCGAGCGGCCCGTGGCCGATCTGAACCAGCCTGCTGGAGCCTCTGACGGCGTCGATGACGATGGCGCGCGTGCGAGGCAAGACCGCACCGCGGCGCTCCTTGGCGCTGGCGGCGCCGTCGACCGCGACGCGCTCTTCGCCATCTACGAGGAGAACGCGGCGAAGGACGACGAGACCCCCGTCACGGTCGAGTTCGAACTGCTGAAGGACCTCGACAAGCGCCTCGACCGCTACATGGTCGACCGCGTGCCGTTCCTCTCGCGCACGCAGATCCAGCGGCTGATCGAGGAAGAGGCGATCACCGTCAACGGCCGCGTGCCGAAGAGCTCGACCAAGCTGAGGAAGGGCGACAGGATCGTCGCCACCCTGCCGCCGCCACCATCGGGGGCGATTCAGCCCGAGGACATCCCGCTCGATGTGATCTACGAAGACGACGCGATCATCGTCGTCAACAAGCCCGCGGGGCTCATCGTGCATCCCGCGCGCAGCCACAAGTCGGGCACGCTCGTGAACGCGCTCGCGTGGCGGTTCAAGTATGTCTCGGGGGGCGAGCTCTCGAAGGTCGGCGAGGAGTTCGCGCGGCCCGGCATCGTCCACCGCCTCGACAAGTTCACCTCGGGCGCGATCGTCAGCGCCAAGAACGACACCGCGCACTGGCGCCTCGGCAAGCAGTTCGAGATGCGCCGCACCGACAAGCGCTATCTCGCGCTCGTGCACGGGCACCCCGAGAAGGATGTCGAGACGATCGACCTGCCGCTCGGAAAGCACCCGTCGATCAAGGAGAAGTACGCGGTGCGCTTCGACGACACGGGGAAGCCCTCGGTGACGATACTCCGCGTGCGCGAGCGCTACACGGGGCCGGGCGGCGCGAAGCATGCGCTCGTCGAGCTCGAGCTCAAGACAGGCCGCACGCACCAGATCCGCGTGCATCTCTCGTATCTCGGCTTCCCGATCGTCGGCGACGACATGTACGGCGGCAGGCACGCGACCGAACGCGACCTCGGCGGCGAGTCGGACGCGATGCTCCTCGCGCGCCAGGCGCTCCACGCGACGACGCTCGGCTTCAAGCACCCGATGACCGAGCAGCCCGTGAAGTTCACCGCCCCGCTCGCGGCCGACATCGCGCGGGCGGTCGAACTTCTCCGCGCCGCCACGCGCGCCGCAGGCCTCGAGCCGACGGCGGACGCGCCTGGCGCGACGATCGATCTCGCGCGCGTCTGACGCTGCAACCATGCCATGGCAACAGCGAGGGAGGTATTCCGTCAATCCTCCGTGATTTCATCAACCAGCGCGTAGAACCCCCCGCCCTCGCGGCGCAGGCGTCCCGCCGCGACGAGCGCCTCCCACACCGAGCGCGGGTAGTCGCTCGGGGCGATGATGGCGTCGATCTCGGCCTTCTTTCCCGTGGTCGTGGGCCGCACGCCGAGGCGGCTCTCTGCGTCGAGGCGCGCGAACTTCAGGCGCTTGCGGAACGCCTTCATCGCGGCCTTCATCACATCGGCGTCGACCTTGGGGGCCTCTGGCGCGACGGGCGCCGAAGCCTCGACCTCCTCGCCCCCGAGCCAACGCACGAGAAGCGCGGCCTGCGCCGAGTCGCGCGCCGTCACCAGCCGCATGATCGCGTGCGGGTCGACCTTCGCCTTGAGGAGCAGCTTGTGCAGCGCGCCCCAGTGCGGCCCGGCGGCCGCGGCGTCCATTGCTGCGAGTGCGTCAACCTTGGCCGCGATCTCCGCAAGAAGCGCGGCTGGCGGGGCAGCGGGTCGCTTGCCGAACGGGCTCGGTGCATCGCTCATGGAGAGAGCGTACCGCAGCCTGCGGGAAGTCGGGCACTACACTCGGCCCCATGCGCACGGTTCAACGCCTGCTCGTCGTGCTCGCCCTCCTCGTCGCGGCGCTATCCGGTCCGCTGGCGCAGGGATCGCCGCAATCGAAGGACTTCCCCGCGCTCGCAGGGAAACTGAAGGTCCGCGAGTACTCGGTGGGCGGCGAGCCCGCGGAGTCGCTCCTCGTCGTCCACTACCACCGCCCCGCCAAGGACTACGCGGGCTGGAACCTCTGGGTCTGGCCCGAGGGCGGCGAAGGCGCGCAGTCGAACTTCGGCGGCGAAGACGCGTTCGGCCGCTACGCCATCATCCCCTTCGCAAGGACCCCCGCGCGCGCGGGCTTCCTCATCCGACGCGGCAACTGGGAGGAGAAGGACTTCGACCAGGACCGCTTCGTCGAGCTGAAGAAGGGCGCGGTCACGGAGATCTGGGTCAACGCGGGCGACGGAGCGTTCACGACCGACCCGACCAAGGTCGACCTGAGCCTTCGCATCGAGGGTGCGTTCCTCGACGACGCACGCACGGTCACGCTCGCGCTCTCGCGTCCGCTCGATCGCGCCGAGCGCCGCGCGATCGAGATCTTCGACCGCCGCGATCCCTCGCGCACGCTGCGGATCAAGTCGTCCGAGGGCGAGCGCATCCTCTCGATCGAGCTCGCCCGCGCGGTCGAACCCGCCGATGTCGCGCAGCTCATGCTGCGATTCGATCCGAAGGCCGCCTCCGACCGCGCGCTTGCAGACATCCAGCCCGTCACGGTCTACGCGCGCGGCGTGCTGGAGTCGCCTGAATTCAGCCCACTCGACGCCCGCTTCGGCGCGTTCTGCTCGCCTGCGCGGACGGAGTTCGTCACCTGGTCGCCCGTCTCCGACTCGGTCGAGCTCCTCCTCTATGAGCCGCGCGGCGCGCCCGCGCCCTCGCGCACCCTCGCGCTCGCCCGCGGCGAGAAGGGCGTCTGGCGCACCTCCGTCGACGGCGACCTCCACGGCGTCGAGTACCGCTACCGCTTCACGAACTACGGCGTCGCGCGCGAGGTGCCCGACATGTGGGGCTACGCCGCGAACGCAGACAGCACGCGTACAGTCGTCGCGGATCTCTCGCGCCTCGAGCCCGAGGGCTTCGCGAACTCGCCGCAGCCGAAGCTCGCGCAGCCGACCGACGAGATCATCTACGAGATCCATGTGCGCGACTTCACGCAGCGCTGCCCGAACGTGGCGGACGACCTCCGCGGCACCTACCTCGGGCTCGTTCATCCTGGAACGCCCTCGGGAAACGGCCCCGTCACGGGCCTCGCGCACCTCAAGGACCTCGGAGTCACCGCCGTCCACCTCCTTCCGATCCACGACTTCACCGCGAAGGTCGGCGAGTACAACTGGGGCTACTGGACCACGCTCTTCAACGTGCCCGAGTCGAACTACGCGACGAATCCGGCAGACCCATTCAGCGCGATCCGCGAGCTCCGCACGGCCGTCGCCGCGCTCCATGAGAACGGCATCCGCGTCATCCTCGACGTGGTCTACAACCACACCTCCGACGGCTCGCTCTTCTCGCCCTTCGGCGCGCCCGCGCCCTACTACTTCTTCCGAACCACGCCCGCGGGCCGCCTGACCAACGACTCGGGCACGGGCAACGGCTTCGCAGACGAGCGCCCGATGGCGCGCAAGTACATCGTCGACAGCGTGGCGCACTGGCTCGAGGCGTACCGCATCGACGGCTACCGCTTCGACCTCCTCGGCTGCCACAAGCCCGAGACCGTGCGCGCGATCTGCGAGCGCGTGAAGGCGATCCGCCCCGACGCCACGCTCTACGGCGAGCCCTGGACGGGCGGCGGCCCTATCCACTTCGGAAAGGGCGCGCAGAAGGGCCTCCCGATCGCGGTCTTCAACGATCACCTCCGCAACGCGATCCGCGGCGACCTCGACGGCACGGCGATCGGATTCGCCACGGGTGCGGGCGGCGATGTCGACGCGATCCGCCGCGGAATCGCGGGCGCGATCGACGACTTCACGCAGGAGCCCGCCGAGACGATCAACTACACGAGCGCACACGACAACCTCGTGCTCTGGGACAAGATCGCGAAGACCCAGCCCTCGCTCGGCGACGCCACGCGGCGCATGATGCAGAAGCTCGCGATCGGCGTGGTGCTCACGAGCCAGGGCATCCCGTTCCTCCACGGCGGATGCGAGTTCGCGCGCACGAAGCAGGGAAACCACAACAGCTACGACGCGGGCGACGAGATCAACGACTTCGGCTGGTCGCGCAAGAGCGAGTACCGCGACATCTATGAGTTCACGCGCGGACTGATCGAGCTCCGCCGCGCGCATCCCGCCTTCCGCATGGACGACGACGCCGAGGTCCGCAAGGCGATCCGCTTCGCGCCGTCAGGCCGCGAAGTCGCGTTCACGATCGACGGCCGCGTCGCTGGCGACAGCTGGTCGCTCATCCATGTCGCCTACAACGACGAGCCCACGCCGCTCGAGATCACGCTCCCCGAAGGCGAGTGGACCGTCGTCGTCGACGCGACGCGCGCGGGCACGACGCCCCTCGGCACCGCGCGCGGACGCGTGACGCTGCCGCCCTACTCGATGTTCGTCGGCTACCGCGACTGACGCGTCACGCGCCGCCGGCGCCAGCGGCCTTTCCGTCGCGCACCACCACCGCCATCACGAGCGGCACCACGAAGATCGTGAAGATCGTCGACACGAGGAGACCTCCCGCGACCACGGCGCCGAGCCCGCGGTAGAGCTCGCTTCCCGCGCCTGGCGCGAGGACGAGCGGCAAGAGGCCCATCACGCTCGTGAAGCTCGACATCAGGATCGGCCGCACGCGCGTGCGCACGCTTTCGGCGATCGCGGCGCGCGCGGGCAGCGCCACGCCGCGCGCGACCGCAGGCGCGCCGCGGAGCCCGCGGAACGCGAGGTCGGACGGAGCCTCGTCGCCCTCGCCGCGCATGAAGTTCCGCGCCTGGTGCACGATGAGGATCGCGTTGTTCACGACGACGCCGATCAGGATCACGAAGCCGAGCATCGTGAGGACATCGAGCGTCTGCATGGGCATGAGCGGCATGCTCATGCTCCAGAGGAACACCGCAAACAGCGCCACCACGCCGCCGACGCACGCGAGCGGAACGCTGAACAGGATGACGAGCGGCAGCTTGAAGCTCTGGAAGAGCACCACCATCACGAGATAGCAGACGAGGAGCGCGAGGAACATCGAGCTCGTGACGAGCCCGAGCACCGTGCCGTCGCCGAGCAGCGTCTCCTGGATGCTCGCGAGCTTGCTCGCGCTGCCCGCCACGTCGGTGCGGACCGAGCCGGGAATCGAACCGTCCGCGCGCGCATCGTCGAGCGTCTTCTCGATGACCACGATGGCCTCGTCGAGCGCCATTGTCGGCGGCGTCACCTGGAGGCTCACCGCGCGCTGGCGGTCGACGTGGTTGATCTGCGTGGGCGCCGTGCCGCGCTCGATGGAGGCGAGCGCGCCGAGATGCACCGCGCGCCCGATCGGCGTCGCGATCGGCGTGTCTGGCAGCGCGCCGAGGTCGCGCGACGCGACCTCCGCCGCAGCGATCGCCGCATTCGCGTCGACCACCTTGAGGTCGATCGACTCGCCGCCGAGGCGATACTCGCCCACGATCGCGCCGTCTCCCGCCGCAAGCACCGCCGTCCCGAGCTGCGCAGGCGAAAGCCCTGCCTCCGCGATCGCGCGCTGGTTCGGCACGAGACGCACCTCGGGCCCGGGCAGGTTGAAGCTCGGCGGATCGGGCTGCACGGAGCCAGGTCCGAACGCTCCCATGAGCCGCAGGAAGGTCGCGTTCGCAGCCGCCGTCACCGCATCGAGATCGTCGCCGATGAAGTCGACGCGCACGGCGCTTCCCGACGAGCCGCTCGTGCGGAAGAGCGGCACCTGGAACGCGAACGCGAGCGTCCCCGGCAAGACCTCGGGCCGCGTCGCGTGGTTCATGAGGTACTCGTTCGCCGTCGCGCGGGCGCTCTCCGCGGCGACGCCGCCGTGGAACATCGCGCCAGGGAAGCTGACCACGAAGTAGTTCTCGACGGCCGAAGGCTTGATCGTGTCGCCGACCTTCCACGCCATCCACGGCGCCACGGGCACGCTCGGCAGCGCGTCCTCGGCGGCGGCGCGCTCAGGCGAACCAGCGGGCAGCTTGCCCGCCTCCCAGTACGGCCGCACCGTCGACTCGACGCGCTCGGCGATCTCGGTCTGCTGCTCGAGGCTCGTTCCTGGTGGCGGCAGGATCAGGCCGAAGACGAGGTTTCGGTTGCCGCGCGGAAGATAGTCGCGCGGCGGCAGCAGGAAGACGGTTCCCGCGATGGACACGCCCGTGAAGACGAGCGCGGCCGCAAGCGCCACCGCGCGGTTGGCGGTCACGCGGTAGATGCCGCGCGCGATCAGGGTCGAGAGCCTTCCAAGCCAGCCCTTCTCCGTGAGCGATGCCGTTCCCGCCGCGAGCGGCTTCAGAAGCCGCGACGCCGCCGACGGAACGACCGTGATCGCCACCAGCATCGAGAGGAGCACGCTCACGCTCAGCGCGATCGCGATGTCGCGGAACAGCTGACCGACCTCGTCCTCGATGAGGAGGATCGGGATGAACACGACGACCGTCGTGAGCGTCGAGCCGAGGATCGCGCCCCAGACCTCGCTGGTCGCGTCGATCGCGGCGCGCGTGGGGCTCTTGCCGCGCTCCATGTGCCGCCAGATGTTCTCGAGCACGACGATCGCGTTGTCGACGAGCATGCCGACCGCAAAGGCAAGGCCCGCGAGGCTGATCACATTGACGGTGCGGCCGAGCGCAAGGAGCACCACGACCGTGCCGATGATCGAGATCGGAATCGCGATCCCGATGATCGCGATCGCGCGCCACGAACGAAGGAACAGGATCAGCGTGATCGTGGCGAGCAGGCCGCCCTGCCAGATGTTGTTCGTGACGAGCGCGATCGCGTCGTCGATGTAGGTGGTCTGGTCGTAGACGATGCGCAGCTTCAGCGGATCCGCCGTGAAGCCGCGCTGCGCGCTCTCGGTGGCGAGCAGCCCGCCCGCGCCGTTGAGTTCGTCGATCGCGGCGCGCACCCCGTTCATCACTTCGACGATGTTCGAGCCGACCTCCTGCTGCACATTGATGGCGATCACGGGCTTGCCCGAGCTGCGCACGAAGCCCGACGGCTTCTTGTAGGTGACGATCGCCTCGGCGACATCCCCGACGCGGATCGGACGCCCCTCGCGCACGGCGACCACGACCGCCTCGACCGCTTCGGGCGACTCGAACTGCCCGACCGCGCGCACCGCGACCTCGCTCTTCGACTCGCGCACGCTGCCGGCGCTCGCGTTGCGGTTCGCGGCGCCGAGCGCAGCGATCAGGTCGTCGACGGTCAGCCCGCGCTGCGCGAGGCGCTCCGCGTCGAAGCGCACCTGCAGCTCGCGCTCGCGCCCGCCGAGGACATTGACCTCGCTCACGCCGTTCACGCGCTCGAGCCGCGGCTTGATGCGGTCCTGCGCGAAGTCCTGCAGCGTGCGGATGTCGAACGCATGGCCGTCGGCCTCGACGCCGCCCGCGCCGCCGTCATCTCCTCCTTGGAGCACGATCCACGAGATGTAGTCGCGGTTCTCCGGGTCGCTCGCCTCGACGACGGGCTGGTCCACGTTCGGCGGATACGACTGAACTTGCCGCAGCTTGTCGCTCACCTCGCGCAGCGCCGCATCGGGGTCGGTGCCGACCGCGAACTCGAGCCGCACGCGCCCCGAGTTCTGGCTCGAGACGCTCGTCATCTGCTGGATGCCCGCAACACCCTGCAGCTTCTCCTCCTGCTTCTCGACGATCGAGCGCTCGACCTCCGAGGGGCTCGCGCCCTCCCAGAAGGTGCTGACGCTGATCACCGTGCTCGAGACCGTCGGCGTCAGCTGGATCGGCAACCGCTGCAAGGCGAGAAGCCCAGCCAGCGCGACGAGCAGCACGCAGACGACGACCGTGACGGGCTGACGGACGCTTCCATCGACGAGCTTCACCGTGCGTTCTCCGCGGCAGGCGCCGCCTTCGCTGCGATCGGGACGACCGCGGAGCCTGGGATCAGGCGCTCGTTGCCCTCGACGACGACCGGCGCCCCCGCGTCGATCACGCCGGGCTCGATCGCGACCTCCTCGCCGATCGGAAACGCCACGCGCACGGGCGTCGGCACAGCAATGCCTCCGCGCACGACAAACACGGTGGTGTTGAGGCCTTGGTAGACGAGCGCGTCCTTGGGGACGAGCGTCCACGCCGCGGGAGCCCCCTGCGGCACATAGGCGTTGAGCGCGAGCCCCGTCGCGAGGTTCTCGCGGTCGTCGCGCACGGCGGCGATTGCGTGGAAGGTCCTGCTCTGCGCGTCGATCTCAGGCAGGATGCGCAGGGAGATCGGCTCGACGCGAACGCCCGTGGTGGCCTCGATCTCGAGGTTCTTCAGCGCCGACGGCGTGCCATCGGCCGCGGCGGCCGAGGCCAGCCCCTGCGCGGCGGCAAACATCTCCTGCGGCACATCGAACCATGCCTCGAGGTGATCGCTGTCGACGAGCTCGACGATCGCCCCGCCTTCCGCCACCCAGGCCCCCGCCTCCGCATGGCGCTTGGCGATCACGCCGTCGAACGGCGCGGCGATCTCGAGGTCGGCCCGCCGTTCCGCGAGAAGCGCGGCCTGCTCCTCGAGCACGGCGATGGCCGCCTTCGCCTGCACGGCCTGCGCGGCAGCGACGGCGAGATCCGACTCCGCGTCCGCGATCTCGCGCGGGTTGGTGCCGCCCTGCGCCGCGGCCCGGCGGAGAAGCTCGAGATCGCGCTCCGCGCGGCGCTCCCCAAGCTCGCGCTCGGCCAGCGTCGCGCGCGCAACCGCTGTGTTCGCCTCGAGGATCCTGAGCTCGAGGTCGAGCCGCGCGCCATCGAGCCGTGCGATCGGCTCGCCCGCTCGGACGCGAGACCCTTCCGTGACGACGAGTTCGCGCACGATGCCGCTCTCCTCGGCGGCGACCGTCGTGCGGCGCACCGCGCGGAGCTCGCCGAAGACCTTCCTCCGCGGCGCAAGCCGCTCCTCGCGCGCCTCCGCGACCTTCACGGGCGTCGGCGGAGGGCCCTGCGGCGCTCCGTCCTGCGCATGCGCGGCGGGAGCCGCGGCCAGCACCAGCAAGGCGGACATTCGGGCAAGACGAGCGCTGCGACGGGCACGGAGCATAGTCGGGCATCGTACGCAATACCGCGCGGCGCGACCGCGTGTCGGCTACCATCTCCGCCCTTCGCTCCTTCGCAAGGATCCACCATGGAAGCAGGCATCGTCGGTCTCCCCAACGTCGGCAAGAGCACCCTCTTCAACGCCCTCACCGCGGCGGGAATCGAGGCCGCCAACTACCCGTTCTGCACCATCGAGCCGAACGTCGGCATCGTGAACGTGCCCGACGACCGTCTGCAGCGGATCCAGAAGCACATCAAGACGCAGAAGGTGATCCCCGCGGCCGTGCGCCTCGTCGACATCGCCGGCATCGTGAAGGGCGCGTCGACCGGCGAAGGCCTCGGCAACAAGTTCCTCTCGCACATCCGCGAGGTCGATGCGGTGCTCCATGTCGTGCGCTGCTTCGAGGACCCCGACATCACCCATGTCGACGGAACCGTCGACCCGCTGCGCGACATCGGCACGATCGAGACCGAGCTTCTCCTCGCCGACCTCCAGGTGGTCGAGGGCTCGCTCGACAAGTCGCGCCGCAACGCGAAGTCGGGCGACAAGGAGGCCGTGCTCCGCCTCGGCGTCCTCGAGCGCTGCTTCGAGTGCCTGAACGCGAGCCAGCCGATCCGCTCGCTCAGTTTCGAGGGCGACGAGGCCAAGGTCCTCAAGACGCTCGGAATGATCACCGCGAAGCCGACCCTGTATGTCGCGAATGTGGACGAGGCCCAGATCGGCGCCGAAGGCCCGCTCGTCGCGAAGGTGCGCGAGCACGCGAAGACGACGGGCGGCAATGTCGTCGTCGTCTGCGCGAAGATCGAGTCGGAGCTCGCCGAACTGCCCGAAGCCGACCGCAACGAGATGCTCGAGTCGATGGGGATGAAGGAACCCGCCCTCAACGCGGTGATCCGCGCGGCCTACGACCTCCTCGGTCTCCAGAGCTACTTCACAGCGGGCGAGAAGGAGATCCGCGCGTGGACGATCCACAAGGGCTTCACCGCCCCGCAGGCCGCGGGCGTGATCCACAGCGACTTCGAGCGCGGATTCATCCGCGCGGAGATCTTCTCCCTCGCCGACCTCGAGCAGTTCGGCAACGAGAAGGCCATCCGCGAGGCGGGCAAGCTGCGCGCGGAAGGCAAGTCCTACGTGATGCACGACGGCGACATCACGCACTTCCTCTTCAATGTTTGAGCGGCCGCGTGTCTGAGCGGCCGCGTGTCTGAGCGGCCGCCGCTGGCGGCGGCGGCCTTTGGTGGAGGCAACGCGTTGGGGTCGACGCGGCGCGGTCGGTGCGGCGGGCTCTGGCGGGGTCGACGCGGAACGACCGCGCGTTCTTGAGTGATCGCGGCTCGGCTGGCAGGGCTTGGCCAGGTGCGAAGCGAAGTCGGAAAAAGACAGCGGGCTCCCGCTCTCGTACGGGAGCCCGCCTGTGCATTCTGTCAGATCCGCTCAGCGGCGGCGACGGCCGACGAGACCCGCGAGGCCGAGAAGCGCGATCGCGCCCGGCGCGGGGACATAGTCGAAACCGAGGTTGTCGACGCTCGCGCGCAGCACGGGGAGTCCGGCCGCGAGTTCGTTCGCGGTCACGGCGATGCTCGAGATCGCCTGGCCCGTCGAGACGAAGCCGAAGAACTCGTTCGGGTCATCGACGAGGATCAGCGAGCCCGTTCCGTCCGCGAGGGTCACGAGGACGAGACCCGAGACAATGTTGTCAGACACGTCGGTGCCGAAGAAGTTGCCGAACACGCCGAAGACGGCGGGGCCGGTGAACTGGATGGTCATCGAGCCCGGGAGCGCGGTCGAGAGACCGCCGTTGACGGCCTCGAAGCCGTCGACCGAAGAGGCCGACCAGGTGATGTCACCTGCGGTGCCGATCAGCGGGCTGGTGTACGAGCCGCTGTAGTCGTTGAAGTCCTCGACCGCACGGACAAAGCCCGCGGTGGCGAGGTTGTACAGCGCCTGGTTGTTGAAGACGGTGACCGAGGCCGAGGCGCTCGAGGCGAAGACAACGGCCGTCGTGACGGCCACACACACCGCGGAAGTCCGGAACATGATTCTCTCCGTGAGGGATGGGAAGCTACAAGACAAACTCTGAAGCACACCCGTGCGCCGCGGGATCCGCGCCTGTCACCAGGCACTGAATCCTCGAAGCAGACCCCGGACTCTGCAGCACCCTGCAGCGCGGTCTCCGGGCGCTCCCTGAAACAGGATGCGTCCGAACAACACGGTTCAATCGTCGATTCTCCGCTCGTGCAAAGATGCATACGCGAGGAGGTCGACAACCGAACAGCCCGTGCCTAGGCACGGCCCTTTGACCTCAACTCCGTCTCGGAGTCTGCACTGCGCATCGAAGTCTGCAAGCTGCATGCGGGCATTTCCCCGCACATCCGAAGGTTTTGCGATCGGACCGCCCGTGCAACGACCGCGTAACTCCATTGCGGCAGGTCACTGCCTCATGTCAGGAAGCGGCGCGGGCCTACAGAAAGACAGGACCCCGCCGAAGCGGGGTCCTGTTTGATCGCGATGATGTCCGGGCGAGATCGGCTGCTTGATCAGCGGCGGCGACGAACGCCCGCGAGGCCGGCGAGTCCGAGCAGCGCCACCGCGCCTGGGGCGGGGATGAACGCGAAGCGCAGGTTGTCGACGGTGGGATAGACATTGCCGCCACCCGAGAGCGGAGCCGCGGAGATCGTGAGCGAGGTCACGGCGGCGCCGTTCGAATAGAAGCCCGTGAAAGCGGCGCTGTTGTCGACGAAGCCCACATAGCTCGTGCCGTCGGCGAGGCTGAGCGTCACGATGGCTGGAACGACATTGAAGTTGATGTCGGTGGCGAAGAAGTTGCCGCCCACGCCCTGCACGCCCGCGCCGAACGAGAAGGTCAGCGCGGTCGGGTTGTTGGTCGAGAACACGCCGCCGTCGACGAAGAGCCCACCGGAGGCGGAGGCGCTCCAGTTCACGGGACCAGTGGTCGCGTTGAACGGATCGGTGTAGAAGCCGTCCGCGAAGCTATTGAAGTCCTCGACGAAGACGGTCGCGGGAGTCCCGCTGACATAGAAATCCCAGATGAACTGCTGGGTGAAGGTGATGACCGAGGCCGATGCGGTGGACGCACCGAGGACAGCGACGGCACCAAAAGCCGAAAGGAAACCCGAGATGGGGCTCATGACTCTCTCTCCGGAAGGGAAGGGGCTTGGGGTCGAGGGCACCCGCAAGGCCGGGAACAGGACACGCACCGCGAACACAACGCACGCGCAGCCAGCCCGCAGCGAACGCCAGCACGAGTTCACTCAGAATCCCAACACCTGAGGACCGAGATCCTTGGGCGAGATCACCAAGCATCGAGTCCTTTGGAACGGAGGAACTCGATCGTGCCGCGCCGCCAACAGTGCCAGACTCACCCTCTGTCCACCTCGGGAACCTGCCTTGGCCGCGGAACATTGGCCAAACACAGATGGTGACCCAAGAGACAGAGGGCAATCCAGCTCGCTGGAAGCCCCTATTCCGACACTCCGAAACGAAAGATGGCACCAGAAAGAAGGCCGTCAAGCGCGACGACTGGAGATTTCAGACTTTGTACCAAAGACATGGCCAATAACAGCATCGATTTCGCCCACTGGGAGCCGTTTTGGAAAGCCATCGCGTCAAACGAACCTCCCACGGCGACCGATGCCGAGCGAGGCCCGACAGCGGGTCGATAGACCGCCACCCCCGCCTGCCCCGCCGATCGACCATTCAGTCGGCTCTCCACACTGCCTCATCCGGCGCCGCCTCGACGGCGGCCACCAGCCGCTCGAGATAGGCGTCGAACGGCAGATCCTCCCCGCCGAACTGCGACATGTGCTCGTTTCTCTCTTGGCTGTCGAGCAGGAGATACCCGCCCCGCTGAAGGCGGCGGTCGAGCTCGAGCAGGCAGAGCTTTGAGGCGTTCGAGCCACCGAGGTCAAGCCTGCTGAACATGCTCTCGCCGAAGAATGCGCCGCCGAGGGCGACGCCGTAGAGGCCGCCCACGAGCACGCCTCCCTTCCAGGCCTCGACAGAGTGGGCGAAGCCCGCCTCCTGGAGCTCGGTGTAGACATCGATCATCCGCGGCGCGATCCAGTTCAGGTTCGTGCCCCCGCGCTCCTCGGCGCAGAGTTCCATCACGCGGCGGAACGCCGTGTCAACGCGGAACTCGAACGGTGCCTTCCGCGCCGATCGCGCCAGCGAACGCGGCACATGCAGCCCGCCGATCGGAAGCACGAAGCGAGGATCGGACACGAGCCAGTGGACGGAGCCGTCCTCCTCGCCCATCGCAAAGAGGCCGCGCGCATAGGCGGCGAGCACGGTGTCGGGGTCGAGTCTGTTCGCGCGCCCCGCGTAGTAGTACATCGCAGCGCTCTCCTCTTCTCGCCGTCGTCGGTCCTACGCGTCCGAGGTCACGGCGCGCGGCCGAGAGATCACCCGAACCTGCGCGAACTGCCTGTGGCCCTCGGGCCCTGAGTGGAATCCATAGCCCGACTCCTTCATGCCCACCCACGGGCTTCCGTTCGCGCCTCCGCACCCGCCGTTGACGCCGACCATGCCCGCCTCGATGCGCGCCGCCACCTCGGCCGCCCGAGCGGCGTCCGAGCCGAAGACGGCCGCGCCGAGACCGAAGGGCGTGTCGTTGGCGAGGCGCACCGCCTCGTCGACGGTGCGGAACGACTGCACGCACGCGACGGGGCCAAAGGTCTCCTCGCGCATGATCTCCATCGAATGGTCCACATCGACGAGGATCGTGGGGGCGACGAAGTTGCCGGCACGAGGCTCGCCTCCCGCCGCCACGCGCGCGCCCGCGCGCACGGCGCCGTCGATCTGCGCAAGGACCTTCGCCTTCTGGCGCGCGTTCACCATCGGGCCGACTCCGACGCCCGGCTCCGCGGGATCGCCCTGCTTCAGGCCCGCGGTGCGCTCGATCATCCGCCGCAGAAACTCGTCGTGGATGTGCGCGTCCACATAGATGCGCTCGGTGCTGACGCACACTTGACCCGCGTTGCGGAAGCTGTTCCGCACGGCGAACGCGGCGGCCTGGTCAAGATCCGCATCGTCGAGGACGACGAGCGGATCCTTGCCACCGAGCTCGAGGATCACGCGCTTGAGGCCGGGGCCTGCGTCGGCGAGGATCTTCTTGCCAGTCTCGCGCGAGCCCGTGAAGACGATCAGGTTGACGTCGGCGAGGACAAGCGCGCGGCCTTGCGCACCGTCGCCGAACACGGGAGTCAGGACGCCCGCGGGAAGGAATTCGTTGAGAATCCTCGCGTACTCGCAGGCGACGAGGCTCGTCTCCTCGCTCGGCTTGAGGAGCACCGAGTTCCCCGCCAAAAGCGCGGGAAGCACCGACTGGTGCGGCATGAGGATCGGAAAGTTCCACGGCGTGATCGCGGCGCAGACGCCGAGCGGCGCGTGCCGCAGGATGCTCGTCAGGCGCCCGTCCTCGCGCACGATGTCCGCGAGCGCTGACACGATCTCGTCAAGCTCCGAGGCGAGTCCGTCGGCGCAGTAGTTCGCCTCGCCGATTGCCTCTGGGAGCGGCTTCCCCATCTCGCGCGAGGCGAGCGCGCCGAGGCGCTTCGCTTCGGCCTTGAGGCGGGCGGCCGCGGGGCGCAGGATGTCCGCCCGCTGGGCGTGGGACAGCGCGCCCCACCCCCGCTGGGCGTTGCGCGCCTCGAACACAAGACGCGGAATCGCGTCGAGCGGGGTCAGCGGAACGCTCCCGACCGCCTCACCCGTCGCGGGGTCGATGGAAACAAGCTGTTGGTCGCGCCGCGACTGCCGGACATCCTGCTCAGACATGGCGCGGAGCGTAGCAATCCCGTTCTCGGACGGCGCTTCGGAATCCAGCCGCGGGTCGATTCGCGGCGCGCCGCCGTTGAACGGGGACTCGGATCGCTGTATCCTCCCCGACCCTTCACTGATGGGCCGTCGAGGACTGCACGCGCAGGCCTCGCATGGAGCACCGACGCGGCCTCGCAGGTGCCCCAGCCTCGAAGGCTTTGGCCGCGCGCTTGGATCCTTGTTCGGACCTCGCCGCGGACGCGTCTGCCACGGTGGCGACGCGGCGTCGAGAGTCCCGTGCACTGCGTCCGCGCAGGGCACCCAGCTACGAGGAAGCGTCCGCAGCGACAGGCGTCCGAGCCAGACCTGCCCGACCAATCGACCGAAGGCGATGGATGAACACGGCCCTGAAAGCCGATCTCTTCTCCGCCTGACAGGACTTTGGCCCGTGGTGTAATGGTAGCACAAGTGGTTTTGGTCCATTTAGTCTTGGTTCGAATCCAAGCGGGCCAGTTCAGGTCTCGGCTCAGGTTTTGGTTGGAGCCATGCCTCTCTCGAGTTTGTCGCAGCGGCGCGCGCGCCGAGATGCAGAACCATCCATCCAGTTCGAACCGTGGTCTTGTCGCCGTGATCCTCGCGGCCGGCAAAGGCACGCGCATGCAGTCCGACCTTCCCAAGGTGATGCACCCCGTGATGGGTCGCCCGATGGTGCACTGGGTCGTCGACGCGGCGCGCGAGGCGGGCGCGACCAAGATCGTGCTGGTCGTCGGGCATGGCGCCGAGCTCGTCCGCGCTGAGTTCGCAGGCGCCGCCGATGTCGAGTTCGCGCTGCAGGCGCAGCAGCTCGGCACGGGCCACGCGGTCATGATGGCGAGGCCGAACATCGAGGCGGATGCGGCCGCGACCGACGCCTTCGTCCTCTGCGGCGATGGCCCGCTGATCCGCGCCGACACGCTGCACACGCTTCTCGCCCTCCACCGCGGCGAGCGCGCGTCGGCGACGCTCGCCACGAGCGTGATCGAGAACCCGCAGGGATACGGCAGGATCGTGCGCGGCGCCGCGGGCCGCCTCGAGCGCATCGTGGAGCAGAAGGACGCGAGCGAAGCCGAGCGGGCGATCCGCGAGATCAACCCGAGCTACTACTGCTTCCGCGCCGACGACCTCTTCGACGCGCTCTCGAAGGTGACAAACAAGAACGCGAGCGGCGAGTACTACATCACCGACGTGTTCGGCATCCTCCGCGAGTCGGGGCGAACGGTCGCCGCCGTCGACGCCGTTCCGCCTGAGGATGTTCTCTCGATCAACGACCCCGCCCAGCTTGCGGAAGTCGACGCGATCCTGCGTCGCCGCGCGGCCTCCTCCTCCGGAACAGCACGATGAGCTCCTCCGACCGCGACCATCTCAAAGTCTTCGGCGGCACCAGCACGCGCGATCTCGCAGCAGGGATCTGCGCGCACCTCGAGCTGCCGCTCGGCCTCGGAAGCGTCACGCGCTTTCCGGACGGCGAGACCATGGTGAAGGTCGACGAGGATGTCCGCGGGCGCGATGTCTATGTCGTCCTCTCGACCTGCGAGCCCGTGAACGACAACCTGATGGAGCTTCTCGTCTTCATCGACTGCCTCCGCCGCGCGAGCGCCAAGCGCATCACGGCGGTGATCCCCTACTACGGCTACGCGCGCCAGGACCGCAAGGACGAGGGACGCGTGCCGATCACCGCGAAGCTCGTCGCGAACCTGATCGTCGCGGCGGGCGTCGACCGCGTGCTGTGCATGGACCTTCACGCCGCGCAGATCCAGGGCTTCTTCGACATCCCCGTCGATCACATCAGCGCGTCGCCCGTCTTCGCGGAGCACTTCCTCAGGATCCGCCCGACGCTCGGCGAGATCGTGGTCGTGTCGCCCGACGTGGGCAACGTGAAGGTCGCGAACATGTTTGCGAACCTGCTCGAGTGCGACCTCGCCATCATCGACAAGCGCAGGCAGTCGGGTTCGAAGGTCGTCGTCAAGAATCTGATCGGCGACGTCGAGGGCCGCACCGTCCTGATGTTCGACGACATGATCTCGACCGCAGGAACCGTCTGCGAGGCCGCGAAGCTCGTCGTCGAGCGCGGCGCGAAGGACGTGATCGCGGCGTGCACGCACCCCGTCCTCGTCGGCCTCGCGATGCAGCGGCTCGCGGAGAGCCCCATCTCGCGGGTCGTCGTCACCGACACGATTCCCTGCGGCCAGCGCACCCGCGCGCTCGAGGGGAAGCTCGAGGTCCTCACCGTGGCGTCGCTTCTCGGCGAAGCCATCCACCGCATCCACCACGACCAGTCGATCTCCGCGCTGTTCCGCGTCAGCGGCGGCGCGAAGCGCTAGTTCCATCCCATTCAGTTCACCCCATTCCACTTTCGGAGTACACCATGGCAAAGGAAGTCCCCACCATCCAGGCCGCGCGTCGCGACCGACTCGGCAGCCGCTACTCGAAGCGCCTTCGCGCCTCGGGCCGTCTGCCCGCCGTGATCTATGGCCACGGCAGCGATCCGCTGGCCGTCCATGTCGACGAGAAGATCACGATCACCGCCCTCAAGAAGGGCCTGCACGTGATGAACCTCGAGATCGAGGGCTCGGGCACCGAGACCTGCCTCGTCAAGGACCTGCAGTTCGGCTTCATGGGCGATGACGTGATCCACATGGACCTCGCGCGCGTGAACCTCGACGAGGTCGTCACCGTCACGGTCAGCCTCGAGTTCCTCGGCGCCCCGGATGCCGCCAAGAAGTCGGGCGTCGTCGTCGTGCACGAGCTCAACGACATCCAGGTGAGCTGCAAGGTGCGCGACATCCCCGAGCACATCCGTGCCGACATGACGACGATGACGGGCGAGACCTTCACGGTCGCCGACCTCAAGCTCCCCGCGGGCGTCCAGTGCGCGACCGACCCGCACGCCGTCGTCGCGCGACTCCAGATCGTCAAGGAAGAGGCTGCGGCCGAGGCCGCGGCACCTGCCGCCGCCGCCGCTCCGGCTGCGGCCGCCGCCGAGAAGAAGGAGGAGAAGAAGTAAGCGACCCCGTCCCCAACGGGACGGAGCGCGGCCTCTCGATGGAAAGCGCCATGAAGATCGTCGTCGGACTCGGCAACCCAGGACTCGAATACCAGCGCACCCGGCACAACGTCGGGTTCGATGGAATCGATCGCCTGGCGCGCCGCGTCTGCGACGCATCCCAGGCGCCGCGCGCGCGCTTTCAGGCGCTCGCGCTCGAGGGCGAGGCCGGCGGCGAGAAGGTTCTCCTTCTCAAGCCCGTCACCTACATGAACCTCTCGGGATCCACCGTCTCGGAGGCCGTGCGCTTCTTCAAGCTCGACCCCTCGAACGACCTTCTGGTCCTCGTCGACGACATCGCCCTTCCCTGCGGCAGCATCAGGCTGCGCGGCGACGGAAGCGCGGGCGGACACAACGGGCTGGCAGACATCGAGGCGAAGCTCGGCACGAACCGCTACGCGCGGTGCCGCATCGGGATCGACCCCCCTGGTCAGATCCCGCAGCGCGACTATGTGCTCGGGCGCTTCCGAGAGGACCAGCAGCCCCTCGTCGACGCGGCGGTCTCGACCGCGGCGGAGGCGGCGGAGTGCTGGATCTCGAGGGGGCTCGTCGAGGCGATGAACCGTTTCAACCGCAAGCCCGAGGACAAGTCCCCGCGGCCTGCGCCACGCAAGAAGGACGCCCCTGGCACGATGCCCGAGGCGCAGAACTGACCGAACCCATGCCCCGCTCCCACGGAGCAGGGCCTCACGATTGGACGAACACCATGGCAGAAACCCGAATCCACGCCTACGAAGGCATGTTCCTCTTCCCGCAGACGGTCGCCGCGGACCTCCAGGGCGCCGTCGACCACGTCACCGAGATCCTCTCCAAGGGCGAGGCCGAGATCATCAGCCTCTGCAAGTGGGACGAGCGCCGCCTCGCCTACGACATCAAGGGCAACAAGCGCGGCGTCTACTTCCTCACCTACTTCAAGTGCGATGCGCAGAAGCTCGCGCAGATCGAGCGCGATGCGCGCCTCAGCGAGCGGCTCCTCCGCTCGATGATCGTGCGCGCAGACCACCTCGCTCCCGAGCAGATGGCCGCGATGGAAGGCCGTCAGCAGCTCGCCGACGAGATCGCGCTGCGTAAGACGCAGCCGGTCGCGGCCGAGCCCGCGGCGGAGACCGTCGAGACCGCCGACGCGGAGTGAGCGCGACGGAGCATCGACGCAACCGAACGCACGACCGCCCGCGCACACGCGCGGGCGGTTGTCGTTTTCGGCGGAGGCTTCGTGGAAAGAGACTTCGAGGAAGGAGACTTCGAGGAAGGAGACTTCGAGGAAGAACGATTCGGGGTCGTCACGCACCGCAGTCAGCGATCACGGCCGAGATACGACGGATCCGTCGATGCGGGATCGAAGAGCTCGCTCGCGCGGAGGTAGAGCGTCTCGTTGTCGTCGAGGTCCTCGATGGGCGTGTCCGTCTGGATGCGTGCCGTGGTCGTGTGGAAGGCCGCCGCGACCTGCGCGAGCGGCAGATCGGCCGCAGCGCGGGCCCTCCGCACGGTCTCCGCATCGACTTCGAGCCGATCCGACGGCGAGGACGGGTTCTTTGCGACGAACGTGCCCCCGCGCGTCTGCGAGTCGAGCCAGGCGAGCGTGACCAGAGCCGCCGCACGGGCTGCGACGGAGGGATGCTGCTTCTCGACGGGGAACTCGCGGAGCGAGAACGGCGGAACTCCCCAGTCTGCACGCCGCGTGACGAGGAACATCGCGCTGCCCCAGTCCCCCGCACGAGAGGTCGAGGCATCTCTCGGCCAGAGCACGGGGGCATTGTGGGCAACCGTCTGGAGGAGCAGCGCACGCGCGTGCTCGTCATCGGTCACCGATAGTTCGTGCACCGCGACGGAGAGAGAGGTCCAAGGGCCAACCCAGCGCGCAGCGACGAGTCGCGTGCCGACGCCTGGCCTCTCCCTGTCCGCGAGCACGGCCAATGCAGCGTCACGCAGTCCGTCGGGATCGCTCCAAAAGCGCTCGACGATGGCCTCGCGAATCGCGCGGCGCCGAGCGAGGTCGCCACTGCTCCAATCATGGCTCGATCCGTCCAGCGCGTCGTACACACGGTGCCATGCGAGGCCAGGCGACCACGACCGCGACGGGTTCGGCTGAAGCGACTCGGGCGGCTCGTGCATCTTGAGGAAGGAGTCGAGGAGCTCGGCGGTGCTCTGTGCGCTCGAGTCGCGATAGGCGCGAGCCGTCTCGAGGGCGGAGGCAATCTGCGGGTCCGCCGTCCACGCCCTGACCGCCGTCACTGCAGTCGAGGCGACCATCGCGCAGAGCGCGATTCCCGCCAGTCGAGCGACGCGAACCGGGTCGAGGCGGCGCGGCGTCCGTCTGCAGAGCACGACGGCGCGCGCCCGCCATGCGGCCCAGAGCCCGAGCCCGAGGCCGGTCGCCACAGCGCCGAGCAGCACCGCCTCCTCGAGCACTTCGTTCGAGGAGCTTCCGCCCGACTTCGCGGTGAGGTAGCCCCTGTACCAGCGGTCGGAATCGACCGCCCCCAGCATGGAACGCATGGCGACCGGCGCGAGCCAGTGCGCGCTCATGGCGCAACAGGAACACAGAAGGAAGGGGAGAAGCGTGGTGCCGAGGAAGACTCCCGCGAAGCTGCGCGCGAACGCGGGGGCGGCGAACGCCCACACGATGCCGATTCCCAGCGCTGAGAGCAGGAAGGCCAGCTTGTCGGGATCTTGTCGTCCGCTGGCCTGAAGACTCGACACGAGACCGCTCAGCGAGCCGAACAGGAGGAGCACGGACAGAGTGGCGCAGAGCTTCGACGCATAGACGAGCCACGACGCGACGGGCAGGACAGGCAGCAGGGTCTTCGCCCGGCCTCCGCTGTCGCCGCCCGCGATCAGGACGGCCGAGAGCACGCTCGCAAGCACGGAGATGATGACGAACACAGGCGTGAGCAGGCCGATCCTGCCCGCGACGCCCGAGTGCGCGTGGGAGAGCAGGAACGCGCGCTCCACATCCCTGCCGAGGAAAGGCAGAACGGCATAGAAGGCGGTGAGGATCGCGAGGATCGCCACCCCCGACCCCACGATCGGCGCTGCGAGGCACAGATCCTTCAGCAGAAGGGTCCCGAAAGCGGATCGACACCGACCGTGGACGGACAGGGTCGTGATGTCACTGTTGAAGGCGGTCATATGCTCGGCGTCCTTTCGTCCGTGGGGATGCCACTGGTCACTGCCTCTCCGGCAGCAGATAGACGGGGTCCGTCCGCTCGAGGTCGAAGAGTTGCGTGGCGGGCAGATACAGCGACTGCTCGTCGTTCACGACCGGTGCCCTTGATCCGTCGTCGAGCCACGGGGCGTCCGTGAAATGCGCGTCGCCGTGTCGAGGGAAAGGGAGCTCGAGCGTTGCGCGCGCGGCCCGCAGCACAGCCTCGTCGACGGCGAGCTGATCGTGGGGCGCGCTTGAGTGCGTCGGATCCAGCGACCCCGCGTTGATCCGCTGCTCGAGGATCGCGACCAGGATGACGGCCGCCGCCCGCACCGATGCCGTGGGGCATGAGGCGGCTCCGCCGCCACACGCGAGCTCGAACGGCGCGAGACCCCACGATGCCCGATCGACATTGGCAAGCCAGGCTCCTGGGTCACCCGTCCAGTTCGACGCGCGGTCCCACGAAGGGTCGAGCACGGCGATCGACGGGACCAGCAGCATCGTGAGCTGCAGCCGCTCTTCCTCACGAAGCCTCGGTTGCGAGAGCTCCTTCAGGAGAACCGTCAGCCTCGTGCGCGGGCCGACGAGCTCCGCGACGCGCGCCTTTGCGATCGACCCGAGCCGCTCATCCGAGGCGAGAATCGACTTCGCGGCCGACCGAACCCCTTCGGGATCCTGACCGAGGCGCTCCCGGACCGCCTCGATCAGGATCTGACGGGCGGTCCATTCGTCTCGATCGGCGCTCCAGTCCGCCGACTGCGGATCATGGAGGATGACCTGCCAGTACGCCGCGCGGAAACCATGGTCGTCTGCGGACGAAACGAAGAAATGGGTTCGGAGACGATCGATGAAGTCCCAGTGATCGGCCCAGAGACGCACGAGCGCGGGCGTGGGCTTCGCCCGGTACGCATCCACGGTGTCCCTGATTTCAGCCGCGGCTCGGATCGCGGGATCCGTGCGCCAGTTGATCGCGGCCTTCGCGACGCCCGCTCCCGCGACGGCGACCGATGCGCAGGCGAGGACCCTCGCGAATCGTCGAGGCGACCATGCCTTGGGCGAGCGCTGGCAGAGCACCACGGCGCGTGAGCGCCATGCGGCCCAGATGCCGATCAACAGAACCGATGAAGCGGCGCACACCCACACAGGATCGCCGAAGCTCGCCGACGAAACGACATGCCGCGCCTGCAGTCCGGGTGCGACGAGGGCGTGCCAGGCCGCTGCGTCTGTCGCAGCCAGCATGGCCTTCACGACGATGCGCGCCAGGAGATCGCCTGCGATGACGCAGACCACGATCAGCACCGTCGGGAGCGCCACGGCGACGAGAACGGTGCCGGCGAATCCCCGCGAGAGTCCGGGTGCGACGAACGCCCAGACCGTCCCCAGCGCGAGCACGCCGACGAGCAGCCCGACGACCGTGCCGTTGTAGGGGGATCCATCCGCCAGCATCAACTCGACGAGCGTCGACATGGCGGTGAACAGCAGGAGAATGACGGTGCAGGCGCGGAGCTTCGAGAGATAGGCCGTTCGCGCGGAGACGGGGAGCGCGGGAAGCAGATGACGCGCACCGCTTGCGCGGTCGCCGACCGCGATCGCGACCGCGCGGAGCACGGTGACGGCGACGGTGACGCACCAGAACACGGGGGCCATCGAGCCGATCCGAGCAACGACGGAACCGCGGTCGCCATTCGCAGCGACCATCTCTAAGGCGCCTTCTCCAAGCAGCGGAGCGGCCGCCGCGAAGAGGACGAGAAGCGTAAGCATGGCGGCGGCCAAGGCCACGATGGGAGCGGCGTGCGCGAGGTCCTTCCGCAGCAACGCTGCGAACTGACCCCGCGAATGTCCGCGGGCTGGCGGGGCCGCCCGGCCCATCAATGCGAAATGCATGCTCATGACTGCGATTCCTTGTCTAGGGACTTTGTCTAGGGACTTCGTCTAGGGACTTCGTCTAGGGACTTCGTCTAGGGACTTCGTGCACGAACTTGGCTCGAATGGCCTTCTCGATCACGGACTGGTCCATCACGCTCAATCCATGCGCGGCCGCTCCGTGCACGGTGCGACCTCGAGCGCGCGAAGCCGATCCGCGCAGGCTTCGTGGATGGAGAGCGCGACCTGCTCGATGCGCGCGGCGGGATTCGCAGCCACGATCGCGCCCTGGATCGGCGCGGGGTCGCCTCGGATGGTGAGGATGTGCGCGGAGCCTTGGCAACGCGCGAGGATGACGGCGCTCGACCGCGGCGGCGACCAATCGTCGGCGACGCCGCTGACAATCAGCCGATGGGTGCCCGTCACGAGCTCGTCGATCTGACACTCCTCAACGATCCTGCCTCGATCGAGGAAGACGACGCGGTCGGAGATCCGCGCGAGATCGCCGAGCTGGTGCGAGGCGATGAGCATGGTGCAGCCCTGCACCGCGCGCATGCGGGCGAGCACCTCGAGGACCGCGTCATGGGTGACGGCGTCGACGCCGAGGAGCGGCTCGTCGAGCAGCACGAGATCGGGGCGGTGCGACAGGCCGAGCACGAAGGCGAGGCGTGCCTGCATGCCGCGCGAGAGATCACGGACCCTGGCCGCACGGTCGATTCCGAGGACCGACTGCAGCTCGATGCTCCATGCCTGGTCGAACCTCGGCTGGAGCGATGCCATGAAGTCGATGGCCTGCCCCGCCTTCATCCAGTCGTAGATCGCGAGCGCGTCTGGAACGAAGCCCGTGCGCGCGAGGAACTCCACGCGCGTCATGGCGGGCGTCGTCTCGATTCGGCCCGAGTCGGGAGTCTCCGCCCCGATGATCGAGCGGAAGAGCGTGCTCTTGCCCGCTCCATTGCGCCCGACGACGCCCACGCATTCGCCGGGAGCGAGGGTCAGATCGAGCCCATCGAGGGCGCAGACCTTTCCGAATCGCAGCGAGAGACCCGAGCATCGAAGCGCGATGCCCGTGCCGGAAACGGTCGCCTCGGCGTCTCGCGCAGGCGAGATCGAATCGTCAGATGCCGTCGGGCCCTCCAGGGAGCCGCTCGATGGTTCGGCGTCAAGCGCATTCATGAAGAACCTCCTGCCCGCTCTGGCGCGAGCGTCTCTGCGCTTGCCGCGCGGATGGCGCGCCGGGCAAGCTGCTCAAACTTCTCTGGCTCCATGCGCGCGGCGGCCGCGAGCCGTGCGGCCTCTGCGAGATGGAGCATGACCGCCTCGTCTCCCGAAGCCCGGGCCTGGGCGCGGGAACCTGCGAGCACCGCCATCCCGCGCCCCCGCTCGGCCGTCACGAGGCCATCGCGCTCTAGTTCGGCGATCGCCTTATGGACGGTGTTTGGATTGACGCCGAGCTCCTCGGCGATGACGCGCACGCTCGGCAGGAGATCGCCCGCCGCGTAGGCGCCACGGCCGATCGCAGCCCGCAAGCCGTCCGCGATCTGCCGGAAGATCGGAACGGGCGCGTTTGGATTGACGAGGAAGGGAAGCGGCATGGCGTACTAGTACAGTAGTACACCAAAGATCGGTCCGAGGTTCGACCAAGCCTCAAGATTTTCGAAAATGCGCACCACAGGTGGCCTGGGCGAGAAGCTCGGGAGGCAGTTCAAGCCATCTGAGCGCGGGTCTCCGAGCCTCGTCAAGCGGCGAGGCTGCGTCGATGCGACATCGGTGCCCGAAAGCCGCGTTGCCCGGGAGGCCAGGAGCAAGGTGCAGATCAGAGAGGCGGGTGCTGGCTTCAACACCAAACCTCCGGCTAGGCGCGCGGCTGCGGAAGTGCGGCTCAACCCCACTACCCCGCTGGACCTCCGCCTCGAGGCAAGTAGTTTGGACGACGCGCGGCACGGCGCACTCGGGCGTCAGTCGGCTGCGACCTGTGGCGTTTCGAGCACAAAAGCGAGCCCAGACGGCGGACGCGAGCCGTCGGCTCGCCCCGCCGTCAGTCGCGAGCGCTCAAACTCGCCGCAACACCAAAGCGAGCCGCCGCAGCGACGAGCGCTCAAACTCGCCGCAACACCAAAGCGAGCCGCCGCAGCGACGAGCGCTCAAACTCGCCGCAACACCAAAGCGAG
>WGMP01000048.1 GCA_016124975.1 Phycisphaera sp.
CGTTCCGCATGCTGAAGCATGCGGGCACCCCTGGTGAGCGACTCCGGCGGGTGTCATCCACGCCAAAGGAAGCCGCCGCAGCGGCGACCGCTCAAACCACGGGTGCCCGTGGACTTCAGTCCGCGGAACGGATGGTGTCATCCACGCCAAAGGAAGCCGCCGCAGCGGCGACCGCTCAAACCACGGGTGCCCTTGGACGAAGTCCAAGGAACGGATGACGTCAGCCTTCGACTCCGACGCGCATCGCCCTCACTCGCGCACACGGAGCGTGTGCGACTTCCCCGCCGCGAGGCCGCGCCACTCGCGCGTGGAGCCGTCCGGGAGTCGAACCACGACGCGCGTCGCCTCCGACGCGTCGCCGAGTCCGAACCGCGCCACGGGCTCGCACTGCGAGAGATAGCTCCGCGTCGGCGAGAGCACGCGGCGCTGCGTGACCGTGCGCCCTCCGATGACTGCCTCCACTTCGATCTCGGCACCAAAGTGCGCGGGATCCTCGAGGCCGACCGCGATCGCGCGACGCCCCGTGCGCTGCTCGTTCAGAAGAACGCGCGCGCTGCCGCCGAGGTCGACGAGCACGAGGTCGTCGTCGCCGTCGCCATCGAGGTCCCCCGCGGCGAGGCCGCGCCCGACGGCCTCCTTCTCGAGGTCGATCGTCGACCCGCGCACGGCCTCGATGAACATCGGAGCTGCAGCCGCGCCGTTGTTCACGAAGAACTGCGCACGCTGGCGATAGGTCTGGCTCGGCTGCACCCGAGCGATGTCGGGCTCGAGGTGGCCGTTCGCCTGCACGATGTCCTCGTCGCCGTCGAGGTCGAAGTCTGCCAGGACGAGGCCGAACGAGAGCATGCGGCGCGTCGGCGCGCCGAAGCCCTGGCCAAGCGCCTCGTCCGCGAACGCGGGCACGCCGTCGCGCGCGCCGCCGCTTGCGCCCGCGAAGTAGAGCGAACTCGGTTCGTTGGCGAAGTTGCCGATCGCGATCGCAAGCCGCGCGTCGTTCGCGGGCCATGCGGCGTCGATCCCCATCGCGCCCGTCGCGGATCCGTCGCGGTCGTAGGCGAAGCCAGAGGCGACGCCGATGTCGCGAAAGCGCGGCGCACCGTCGGCCGCGGCACCTTCGTTGCGCAGCAGGAACTTCGGCGTGGTGTCGTTCGCGACGAGGATGTCGGTGCGCTCGTCGCGATCCGCGTCGACGAAGACGAGCCCGAGCGCCTTCGCAGCGGGCGCGCCCGTGACGGGATTGCGCACGACGACGCCAGACTCAGCCGTCGCATCGCGGAACTCGCCGCGCCCGTCGTTCACGAGGAGCGCGAGGCTCGCCCCCTCGAAGCCGCTTGGCGGCCCGTAGGCGCGCCCGACCCCGTCGAGCGTGAAGTTCACGGTGCGGTCGATCTCGGGCGACCATACGACATAGTTGGCCACGACGGCGTCGAGGTCGCCGTCTTCGTCGACATCGAGGAAGCCCGCGGAAGTGCCCCACGCGTTCTCGGCTGGCAGCGGTGCGCGCTCGAACGCGATCGCTCCCCCCCGCTCCGTGCGATTCAGGAGAAGCGCGTCCTGACCGACGCACGCGACGAGGAGGTCAGGGCGCCCGTCGCCGTCGACATCGCCCGCCGCGAGACCCATCGCGTAGACCTCCGAGAGCATGCGCTCGTCGTCGGCGACCCGTTCGAACGAGAGCGCTGCGCCCGGCTTCGTCGTGTTGCGATAGATGCGGACGCCCCCCCGCCCCGCCGCGACATCGTCTGCGGCGGGCTCGAGCGGCTGCCCTTGCGTGAAGACGAGGTCGGGCTGCGCATCGCCGTCGAGGTCGACGATCGCCACGCCGCCACCGAGGCACTCGGGCAGCAACTTCGCGCCGCGCGCGCCCGACTCGTGGACGAAGTCGACACCCACCTCGCGCGCGACATCGCGGAACGGGACACCCGCCGCAGGTCCCTCGCGCTCGGCCTGCGACGGCGCAGGCGGCGCGACGGGCGAGTCGGAGCCGGGCGTCGGCGATGGTCGGGCGCGGAAGAAGAGCACCGAACCGAAGATCGCGGCGAGCACGGCGATCACCGCGAGCGATCGGCGGAAACCGCGCGCAACGGCGCGGTCATCGCCTTCGGATGCGTCTGGTTGGTCGCGCTCGGCAGCGTTCTGCACGCGCGCAGTGTACGGCGCGGCGCTCCTACCCGATGATCGTCCGCCGCATCTTCACATAGTCCCACACCACGAAGCGGTCGAGCTCCTCGCCGCCCGCGAAGAGGACGCGGCCGCCCGTCGTCTCGGCGAGCTTGTGGGCGAACTGGATGTCGTCCTCCGACTGCGACCAGCTCGGGAGGAGGAAGATGTTGATCACGATCCCCTCCTGCCGGCAGCGCATCGCCTCTCGCATCGTCTCGCGCTCGGTGCGCGGGTCGGGCGGGTAGAGCATGTAGAGGTCGCTGCCCTCGAAGTGCGCGGTCGGGAGGCCGTCGGTGAGCAGGAAGATCTGGCGGTTCGGCGTGTCCTGCGCCGAGAGCACCTGCCGCGCAAGCGCAAGCGAGCGCTGGATGTTCGTGAAGTGAAGCGGCAGGTCGCGCTCGCCGATGTCGGGGTCCGACATGTCGGCGCGCAGGCGGACGACGGGGTCGTTGATCGACACCATCTTCGGCAGCATCTCGACGATCTCGCCCGCGGGGCGAAGCTTCGCGACGGTGTACATCTCGATCGCCTGCAGGAAGTCGCCGGGGTATTCACTGCGGATCAGGCCGTCGAGCGCGAGCGCCATCTTCTTGCAGGCGATGTACTGCCCGCCGTAGCGCATCGAGCCCGACATGTCGAGGATCAGCGCGGTCGCGCACTTCGGCGCGCGGCGCGTGCGGTGGACCTCGAGGTCTTCGGCCGCGGGGCGCGCGCGTCCCGTGCGCGCGACGGCGTTGAGGATCGACTGCGGCACATCGAGGTTTGCGGGCGAATCGCCGAACTCGTAGGCGCGGGTCGACGGAAGCTCGACCGCGCCGTCGCGCGACTCGACGCCGTCGTGGCGGCCGCGACGCGCGTCGGCAAGATCGCTGAAGATCGTCGCGAGAAGGTGCTTCTGGTAGGTGCGCAGTGCGCGCGGAGACACCTTGTATCCGTCGGGCGAGCGCTCGAGCCCCGCTTCCTCGGCCATCTTGCGCAGGAGCTCGTTCACCTGCCGCTGCAGGCGGTCGAGGTCGGCGAGCTGTTCGTCGCTTGCGTACTCGCGCAGCGCGTCCATGTCGATGATCGCGGGCTTCGCGTTCTTCAGCGCCTCCTCGATCTGCTTGAGGAGGCGATCGATCTTCTCGAGCTCTTCCTTCACGGCGAGCGCCGTCGGCACATCCATCTTCTCGCGGCCTGTGAATGGGTACTTCGAGTGGAGCTGCTCGACCGCGAACTGGTCGCGCAGGCGCGCGATGGCGCGCATGAGCGTGTGGGCGAGCGGCGTCGCGTCGGGCACGCGGCGGTGGAGGCGCTCGAGATCGGCGAGCTGACGGCGGTCGAGCGCGGCGTCGAGCGCGGGCCTGATCTTCGGCGCGAGCGCGTCGGGCACTTCGATCTTCCCGCGCGCGGCGTCGAAGGCATCGCTCGCGAGGTCGCGGGCGTGCGAGGTCTCGTAGCGCTCGAGGATCCTGCGCTTGCGATCCTCGAGCATCGCCTTGAGCGCGTCGAGGCTCGGGCCAAGCCCCTTGATCTGCGACGGATCGAGGTGGATCGCGTCGGCGAGCTCGCGGTCTGTGAACTTGCGGCGCGAGCCGTACATCAGCATGTGGTCGAGCATCGCGTCGGCGGCGTCGCCCGACCGCGGCTTCGTTGGCGGCGGAAACTCCATCGGGTCGTACCCGAGGTAGGTATGCGTAATGCCGCCATAGTCCTTCACTTGTTCCGCACCTCGTACGACACGCGGCCGTGCTTCTCGACGCGCGAGATGCGCTCGGTGGCCCACAGGCCCGCGAGCACGAACTCGACGCAGCTTGCGCGCACCGCGGCGTCGTCCGAGGCGTTCACCTCGAAGGCCTTGTTCCACGCCTCGGGCACGCTCGCGAGGATCTTCTCGTAGTGCGACGAGGGCAGCATGTCGCCGACCTCGATGCGCGCGCCCTTCGAGAAGACGTCGGCGATGTCGCCGAGATCGTGCGCATCGACATACTCGGCGAAGACCTTCGCGATCGCCTCGGCCACGATCGCGTCGATCGCCTGCGCCTCGGTCAGCTGGTGCGAGCCCATCAGGTCGAGTTCGAGCTTGCCGACGGCGCTCGCCTTCAGGTGCGCGAGGTCGCTGATGCGCGGCACAGCGGGCTTCTCGCCGAGCGCGATCGCGCGGCGGCGCGCGTTCGACACCATCGTGCGGTAGTTCGCGAGCGCAAAGCGCGCGCTCACGCCGCTCGCCTGGTCGACGAAGCGCGACGCGCGCGCGGTGCGCGAGATCTCCTCGACCACCTGCTCCATGAACGGCGGCACGACCACGGGAAACTCGCCGCCGAGGTCGAGGTCCGACTCCTGCCGCGTGATCGCGATGCCGAGGTCGCGCTCGCGGGGATAATGCGTCTGGATGGTGGAGCCGATGCGGTCCTTCAGCTGCGGAATCACCTTGCCCGAGCGGTTGTAGGTGCTCGGATTCGCGCTGAAGAGGACGACGATGTCGAGATCGAAGCGGATCGGGTACCCGCGGATCTGGACATCGCGCTCCTCGAGGATGTTGAAGAGGCCGACCTGCACGAGCTCGTCGAGGTCGGGAAGCTCGTTCATGGCGAAGATGCCGCGGTGGTGGCGCGGGATCAGTCCGAAGTGGAGCGCGTCCTCGGCAGACATCGAGGTGCCGCCGATCAGCTTCGCGGGGTCGATCTCGCCGATCACATCGGCGAACTTGGTGCCGGGCGCCAGACGCTCGCCATAGCGGTCGCTGCGATGCCACCATGCGATTCCGACCCGCTCGGGCGCCGTCGACGCGAGGAGTTCGCGCGCGGCGCGCGTGATCGGGCTCTCGGGGTCCTCATGGACGGGCGAGCCCGCGATGTCGAGGTACGGCAGCCACTCGTCGAGAAAGCGCGGCAGGAGACGCATGAGGCGGCTCTTCCCCTGCCCCTTCTCGCCGAGGAAGAGCATGTCGTGCCCCGCGAGGATGGCGTTGGCGATCTCGGGAATGACGGTGTCGTCGTATCCGACGATTCCAGGGAAGAGCTCCTCGCGCGCGGCGAGGGCGTGGGTGAAGTTCGCGCGAAGCTCGTCCTTCACGCTGCGCGAGCGCCAGCCAGAGGCGCGGAGCTCGGCGAGGGTTCTGATCGAGGGAGGCGCGGAACGGATCGGTGTGGCGGTCATGGGTGGCTCGGGGTTCGCAGGATAGACCCGCGGGGAGTCACCCATCCCGGAAACGGTGCCTCGGTAACAGTGCCTGCCTCGGAAACGGTGCCTGGCACGTGCTGTGAGGTGCCGTGCACTGCCTGGCACGTGCTTGGCACGTGCTTGGCACGGTTTCTATCTCGGGACTTCGACGCGGGTCCCGGGCAGCAGGTCCCCCAGGTGCCGCCCCTCGCGCCGCAGCGGATAGAGCACCGTCGCCTCGGCCGCTGCGTTCGCCCACGGATACCGCTCCCGCGCGAGCCGAACAGCCGTGTCGCGGGCGTTGTCGTCGGGCTTGTACCGCGCGTGCCGCTCGCGCGCCTCCGCGGCGGCCGCCTCGTCGCCCGCGAGCGTGGCCGCGCGGTTCACGAGCCACCACGCATGCGCCTGCTCAGGATCGACCGCAAGCGACTCCCTTGCCACCGCGAACGCGCGAGCCGCGGTCGTGGCCCGCTCCTCGCCCTCTGCCACCTGCGCGAGCTCGAGCAGCGTCTCCGCGAGCTCGTTGAGCACGCGCGTGTCGATCGAGAAGTCGAACCCGCGCTCCCGCGCCCCCGCGAAGTCGGTCGCGCGCACGCGCTCGAACCCCTCGATCGCGGGCGCGAAGTTCCCGTTCTGCTTGTCGATGAGCGCTGTGAAGTAGGCGAGGCTCCACGGCGAAGCCGCGGGCGCCCCCGACGCACCTGCCTCGCCGCGCGCCGCGACCGCGAGAAGCGCGGACGCGTCGTCGAGCCTTCCCTCGCGGATCGCGAGCCGCGCGCGCGCGAGCGCCCCGAGCGACGGCGCCATCCGTTCCAGTTCCGCAAACGCCTCGTCGGCCTGCCGCAGCGCGCCTCGGCCTGCCCCGCGGTCCGACTCGCGGAAGAGCCCGATTCCGTAGTCGTACCAGCGCTGCCACGCGGGCACGGCGTCGCCCGCTCCCGAGGTCGCGCCATGCACGGTTCCATCCGCGGCGCGCACGGGAAGCGTCACGGCGTCGCGCGCGAGGATCATCACGGGCAGGTCGTTGATGCGGTCGTTTCCGAAGACATACGCGAAGTAGGTCGCGTCGAACTTGCGGTAGCGGACCTCGGCCTCGATCTCGATCGGCGCTGCGGCTTCCTCGGGCACCTCGAGCACGAGATGCGTGACATCGCCCGCGCCAGGCGGAATCTGGTTGTTGTAGAGCGGCAGGAAGATGTCCTGCGGGTTTCGGCGGTCGATGCGGGCGCCCTCGCGGTCGATGACGAAGGCGTTGAACATCTTCGACCACGGGTCGACCGCCGCGTCCGCGCTCATCCCGCCCGTCGTGCCGATCTCGGCGCCGCCCGCCGTCGCACGCGCCCAGAGCCACGCCTCGTTCGAGTCGGCGGTTCCTTGCGTGAACTCGTGGCCGATGTCGAGCGTGCGCACGACGACCTCGAGGAGATACGACCGCCCCGCCTCGAGCACGGGAAGATCCGCGCCGATCACGCGCAGCGCGCCGTCGATCGCGCCCTCTTCGCGCACCGCGAAGAGATCGACCCGAAGCGTCTTCGCGTTGAACGCGGCGTGCCCCGCGACGATCGCCGCGCGCGCGTCCTCGGCCGTCTCCGCGGCCATCGCGGAAGGAAGCGCCTCGCGCGCGACCTCAGGAAGCATCGCCGCCGCGCTCATGTCGACCACGCAGCCGATCGCCGTGTTCGCGCTCGGGAAGGCGTGCGAGAGGATGCTGCGCTCGCCACTTCCGTCGCGGTCGCGCGCCGCGAAGTCGTCGCTCGGAACCGCGGGCATGTGGCACGCATTGCAGGTCGTCGCCGCCTTCTCGGGCTGGTACCACCCGAGCGCGCCGTGCCCGCCGCGCGCCGAGAGGAGGAACGACCCGTAGTGGTCCTGTCCGCGCAGCCACTTGTAGTCGTTCACGGCCTCCGGCAGGTGCACCTTGTGGCACGCGCCGCAGAACTCGTTCGAGCGGTGCACCTCGGGCTTCAGGAAGGTGCGCTTGTGGAACGCGGGCTTCGCCTTCACCAGCTGGTTCGAGGCCCACTGCAGGAACGGCGACTCGCTGAACGCAAACGGATAGTGCGGGCTCTCCTCAATCGTGTAGTCGCCGTTGCCGCGCGGGCTGTCGATCGAGATGATGCCGTGGCAGACCGTGCAGCTGATGCTCGCGCGCCCGAGCGGATCGTTCGCGGCGTCGAACGCGGGGTCGTCCCAGCGCGGGTCCTCGAACGCGCCCGAGAAGAACGGGACGGGGTCGTGGCACGCGGCGCAGAAGTTCGCGTCGCGCACGCTGCCCTCGCGGGCGAAGGCGCGCTCGCGCGTCTCGCGCACGCTCGCCGCATAGAACGGGTTGTTGAAGCTGCTCACGGCGTGGGCCGAATGCGCCCACGAGTGCACCACGTGGGCGTGGCACTCGAGGCAGTAGCCGTTCGCCATCAGGCCGTCCGCAGGAATGAAGCCGCCCGTCGCGGTCTTCGCAAGCGACGGCTCGAAGTAGCGCGAGCCGTCCTCGGGAACGCGCATCTTGGGCTCGGGCCAGCCGAGGTGCGCCACCACGGCGAGCACGGACGCGGCCGCCGCGACGCCCGCCCATCGCACGCCCACTTTCCACTTGATCCTTCGCCCCGAGAGCCTGTGCAGCACGAAGAGCCACGCCGCGAGAAACGGCGTCACGACATGCAGCCAGTAGACGATGTCGCGCACCGCAGGGTCGCGCACGCCGACCACGACGCCGCCGAGCTCGACCCGCGTGAGAGCGACGCCCGTCGCCAAAAGCGCGATCGCGGCCGCGAAGGTCCCGATGCCCGCCGCGATCGCGCGCGGGTTCGGACGCCCCGCCACATTGCGCCAGTGGAGCACGCCGAAGACGATCGTGGGAACGACGAGCGCGAACCCGAGCACGAGATGCGCGAGGAAGTTCCAGAGATAGAACTCGCCCTGGATCGAGCGGCCTGTCCTCCACTCCGCGAGCGTCACCGCGCCGAGATAGGCGCTGTTCACGACGAGCAGCGCGAACAGGCCGAACACCGCGGCGAGGAGCCAGCGCAGGCGCGGACCGACGGCTGGGCGAAACGGCGACACTGCGCCACTCTACCCGAAGGCCCGATCGAAGCAGCATCCGCGCGGGTCATCGGACACGCCTCACAGAGGGGCGGCGTCGACCGTGGGCGCGATGCCGATCGCGACGCTTCCCTTCGGCCGCCGAGACGAGGGCGCCAGCGCGAGCACGCGGTCGCCGCGCACGAAGAGCACCGCCGCGTCGTCCCTGCAGTCCTCCCGCTCCTCGATCATGCCACCGCCCTCCCTGAAGCGCCCGTCGAGCTCGCGGATGCGTGCCGATCGCCGCTGTCCCCCGTCGAGAGGCGCCTCCCCCGCTCCGTCCGCGGGAATCCGCATGGTCGCGCGGTCAGGCCCGAGCGCTTCGCGCGCCCAGCGCACGAGCACCTTGTCGACATCGCTGTTTCCGGTCCATGCGAGCACCCAGCCGATCTCGCGGTCGCGCACGACGCCAGCGACCGCGGCGGCGTCGGTGGCGTCGGCGTGGATGGCCGCGAACCCCATGCGCACGGCGGCCTCGCAGCGCACGGGGTTTGAATCGACGAGCGTCGTCGGGATGCCCCGCCGTCCGAGCGACTCTGCCAGCGCAAGCGCAGCCGCGTGAGCGCCGGCGATCAGGACGCCTCGAGGCGGCCCGAGCAGCACGCCCAGCACCTTCGCCATCGGCCACGCGGCAAGCGTGGCCCAGGTCACGCTGACGATCACGAGGAGCACGACGACGAGACCTATGCGCGTCGCCGCGTCGGCGACCGCGGGTTCACCCGCGAACGCAAGGGCAAGCTCGCGCGTGGTCAGCGTGGCGACGGCCGTGGCCACGACGCCGCGCGGCGCGAACATGCACGCGAAGAGTCGCTCGCGCCAGTCGAGCGCGGAGCCGATCGTCGCGAGGACGACCGAGATCGGCCGCACGACGAACAGAATCACGGCGACGAGCAGGAGATCCTGCAGCGTCAGGGCGCGCAGCGCATCAAGATCGAAGCTCGACGCAAGGAGGACGAACAGCATCCCGACGAGGATCGAGGCGATCTGCTCCTTGAACTCGCGGAGATCCGATGTCTTCACGACCTGCAGGTTCGAGAGGATCGTCCCAGCGACGGTCGCCGCAACCAGGCCGCCCTCGTGCGCGAGGCTCTCGCCCGCGCCGACGGCGATCATGCACAGCGCGAACCCAGCGACGTTGAGGTTCGCGCGCGCGCCGAGCGCGCGCAGGAGGAGAACGCCCGCGGCGGCCACCGCCACGCCGACGATCGTGCCGCCGATGAAGGGGCCGCTGAGCTCGAGGAGAATCGACCGCCACGAGCCGTCCTCCGCACCGCGCCCGAGGGCGAGCACCATCTCGAGCGTCGCGACGGCGCCGATGACTCCGATCGGGTCGATGAGGATCGCCTCCGAGGCAAGCACCGAGCGCAGACGCGGCACGAGGCGCACCGCGCGCAGGATCGGCTGGATCACCGTCGGACCCGTCACCACCACCAGCGACCCGAGTACGATCGCGAGCGGCCAGTCGAGGCCGATGATCAGATGCGCGGCCGCCGCCGTTCCCGCGGCCGTCACCGTCGCGCCGACCGTCAGGAGCCCGATCACCGCCCGCGGCGCGCGCATGAGTTCGCTGCGATCAAGATGCAGCCCGCCCTCGAAGACGAGAAGGCCGATCGCAAGCGCCACGATCGCGCGGAAGATGTCGCCGACGCTTGAGAGCTCGACGAGCCCGATCCCGAACGGTCCGAGCGCGACGCCAGCCGCCATGAGCGGAAGCACCGCTGGAATGCGCAGTCGCGCCGCGATCGAGGCGACGAGCGCGCCGACCCCGAACGCGAGGGCGAGTGATTGGACCGCGGAGGCCTGCATGTCGAGGAGGACGCGTGGTGCGCCAATCGGAGAATACACGCCATCGGCGCATCGCGCCCCGACGACTCCCGACTTTCTCCTTCGCGGCTCCGTTCTGCCCGACGGGTCCCGGGCCTTCGGACAGAACCTAGCGCCCGCCCGCTGGCCGCGTGCGCGTGCGCTTCATCAGTTCGCGCGCGTCTTCATCGATGGGGTCGACAGGCAACGGATCGACGGTCTCGCCGTTGCGCGTGAAGAGGTCCATGTCCTTGCACCAGCCACGCGTCTCGAGCACGAAGCGACGCGTCGAGCCCGCAGCGGGCGCCGCTGCAGGACCCGCGAAGTCGAACGCGACCTCTTCACCCGGGCCGAACACGACGAGTGCGCCGTCGTCGCGCGCGAGCAGCTCGCGCACGTCGCCGAACTCCGTGTAGAGCCCCCGCTGCACGCGGCAGTCCCACAGCGGAAGAAGGTTCGCGCGGTCGTAGAACGGCTGCTTCTGCGGGCCCGTCGACCACGCCGCGAAGCCCACCGACGCAAGCGATGCGCGCGCCATCGGCAGTTCGACGGGCTCGACGGGCAGCGCCTCGCGTTCGACGAGCCGCACGCTGTCGAGGTAGAGCTCCACATTCATGCGCATCCGCAGCGCGGTCGTCCCCGCGGGAAGCGCCGCGCGTGGCACAGGCAGCGCCATGCGCCGCGGCATGCCCGCCATGTAGCCCCACGACGGAAGGACCTCGACCCACGCGCCGTCGGCGCCGCGCGCCTCGAGGTTCGGCGGCCTGTAGTCGGCGCCCGCCTGCCACGCCGCGAACATCGTCTGCGAATAGGGATACTCGACCCAACCGTCGATCACGAGCCACGGGTCGCGCATCGCGTCGACCGCGACGCCGAACTCGAGCTCGACCACATGCTCTCCCGCGAGCCGACCGAGGAAACGCGGATCGCGCGCACCTGGGTCCACCGCGACGAGATCGGGCTTCGCGAGCTCCGCGACGCCCTTCGGAAGCTGCTCGCGAGCCGTGCGCCATGCGACGATCTCACCCGTCGGCGCGGGGCCGCCGACCGAGAGCCGCTCATCGGGCGCGATGTCCCAACCCTCGGGAAGATCGACCGCGCGCATGCGGATGCTGTCGAGCATGCACGACTCCTCCATCGGCTCCGCAAGCGTGAGCGAGAGCGTGCCGTCCGCGCGCGGCGCGAGCGCGCCCTCGGGAAGCACGAAGTACTCCCACGGCCGCGACTCCGCGTACTGCCCAGGCGCAAGCAGGTATCCCATGCCGCCGACCCCGAGCAGGTCGCTCACGAAGCGCATCTCCGCGCCGTTCCATGCAAAGAGCACGGGGCACGACGAGATCTGCCGCTGCGTCTCGACGATCTCGTGAAGCGCGCCTGCCTCGAGATCGACCTCTGTCTGGAAGACGCCGTCCGACCACTCGATCTCGAGGTAGTCGATGCGTCCAAACGGCGCCGTGCCGATCGAGACAGGCGCGAGCGACTGCCCGCGTCCCGTCGCCGCGCGGAAGGTCTCGCCGCCGAACCACGCGCCGCCGATCCGTGCCGCGAAACTCGCACCGATGCCGCTCGTGTTCGACCGCATCGACTGCGACGGATCCGTGCGGCCGCTGAGGGAGATCGCCGCGAAAGGCCCCCGCCCCGTTCCGCCGTGACGGACGAGCGGCGCCTTCCCCGCGCGCAGGAAGAGAAGCGACGGCCCGCGCAGCGGCTCGAGCGAGACGAGCTGCGTCCGCATGGTTCCCTCGGGGACGGGCAGCGTCTCGAGGAGCCCCGCACCCTCGTCGCGCAGCTCAACCCGGTCGGACGCGAGCACGAAGAGGTTCTGCCTGCCGTCGCCCGTCGCGTCCGCGACCGCAAGCCGCACGCCCGCCGCGGGCGCGAGCGTCTCCATGCGCGTCGGAAGCCGCAGATAGCGCGAGTTCGCCAGAACGAAGCGCCGCAACGGGATGTCCGCGATGTCGACGACCGCGGCGGCCACGGCACCGTCGGTCGCCTGCGCGTCGCTCAGGCCCGGAACGCTTCCCTTCGTGTACTTCCACAGCCTGTCGTTGATGAACAGTTCGTGCGGAAGCGTCTCGTTCAGCACGAATATGTCCGTGTCGCGGTCATGGTCGAAGTCGCCGACGATCACGGACATGGGCCCGAGCCCCTCGCTCGCGACACCCGCGTCGGCGCCGATCGAGCGGAAGGTGCCGTCGAGGTTGTTCGAGAGGAGCTGGTTCGGCGCGTCGCGATAGACGAGGAAGAGATCGAGGTCTCCGTCGTGGTCGAGGTCCGCAAGCGCGCCGTCGACGCAGAGGTCTCCGCGCCCGCGCGCGCCCCACGCCTCGGTCGCGTCGATGAAGCCGCCGTGATCGGCCGCGAGAAGCAGCCTGTTGCCGCCCGTGCGGCAGGCGTACATGTCGACGCGTCCGTCCGAATCGATGTCGCCGACGAGGATCGACTGGACGCCGACGCCCGCGAGCTCCGCGAGCGGGTGCGCGGGCTCTGCGCGGAAGCCGCCGTCCTCCTCGCCGAGGAGGACGAGCGTGCGCGCGCCGCCCTCCGCCTCGAGCCCGCGCGCGACGACGAGATCGAGCCGTCCATCGCGGTCGATGTCGGCAACCACGGCATGCTGCTCGCCGTCGCTCGACCAACGCGCGGGCGAGCCCTCGGGCCAGCGCACGGAAAGCTCCGCGGACTCCGCGAAGATCGGCCCCTGCGGCGGCGTGTACGGCGCGCGCGCGTCGGGAACGACCGCGAGGCCGAGCGCGCCCATGCGCGTGTACTTGAATTCCGCGCTCCGCCCGCGCGGATTCGCGGCAAGCTTCTCGAACGCAGCGAGCGCGCGCTCGGCGCGTTCGTCGTCGCCGAGCCTGCGCGCGCAGCGCTGGATGCCGAGCTCCGCGCTCTTGAGATACGGGTCGCGCGCCGCAGAACGCTGGTAGAAGTCGAGCGCCTTCTCGATCTGCCCCGTCTGCTCGAGGGCCTGCGCCGCGAAGTAGAGCGCGTCCGCGTCGGTCGAGCGCGCCTCGGCCACGGGCACGAACGCAGCGGCCGCCTCGGCGGGCTTCCCGAGATAGAGAAGGCAGAGCCCCATGCAATAGCGCGCGCGCAGCTCGAGGTCTTTCGACGGCTTCGAGGCGACGAACTCCCCGAGCATCGCGAGCGCCTCGTCCTGCGCGCCGTCGCGCGACTGGTTCAGCGTGGCGATCGCGCGCCCGAGCGCGGCCTCGGGCGGCTTCGCGGGAAGCGCGAACGCCTCGGCGTACTTCGCGGCGGCCCGCTCGAACTCGAACTTCCCCATCAGCCCAGCGGCCTCGTTCAGGAGCCTCACGGTCGCGTCGTCATACGCGGCCGCAGGCGGCGCGGAAACCGGCGGCGCCTCGCGCGCGCACGAGACGAGCGCGACCGCGGAGAGGCACGCGACGACGACGCTTGAGAGGGTCTGAGGCAGCATGGCCGCAGGATACGCGGATCACGAGAGCGCGCGCTTCGCGGCCGCGATGCGGGCTTCGTTCGACTCGATCGAGATCGCGCCCGTTTCCGCGCGCATGAACTGCGCGCGCGCCGCGTAGGGGTGGACCTCGGCGCGATAGTGCGCGCGCATGTCGTGGCCGCGTCGCCGCGCGCGCGCGTCGCGGAGCGCCGCGAGGTCGATCGGAGCGACCACGACCTTCTCCCCCGCGCCTGGGTCGGCCTGTGCAAGGATTCGTCCGTCGAAATCGACCGCCATCGAGCCGCCGGGCCACGAGAACGGCGGATAGCCTTCGAAAGTCGCCCCTTGGTTGCACGCGAGGACGAACGCCGTGTTCTCGATCGCGCGCGCGCGGTTGATCGTGGTCCACCAGTCCATCGGCGCGGTCGCGCCCCACGGGTCCATGTAGGCGCTCACGCGCACGAGCACCTCGGCGCCGTTGAACGCGAGCTGGCGGATCGACTCGGGGAAGAGCCAGTCGTAGCAGATGGCGCAGCCGATCTTCCCGATCTCGGTGTCTGCGACGGGGAACGGCTCCTCGGCGTAGCCCGGCAGGTCGTGCGGGCTCGCGTGCACCTCCCACGGGATCCACGGGTTCACCTTGCGGTACTTCGCGGCGATGCCGTCGGGGCCGACGAGGCAGGTCGTGTTGAAGACGGCGCCTGGGTAGCGCGCGTCGCGCTCGATGAAGGTGCCCGTCTGCACGAAGCAGCCCGTCTTCCTCGCGAAGCGCGCGTAGGCGTCGGTGTGGTCGTTCGGAATCTCGACCGCGAGGTGCTCGAGCAGTTCGTCGACCGTGAAGTAGACGGGCGCCGCGTGCGCAAATTCGGGGAACGCGACGAGGCGCACATCGAAGAACGGCGCATAGCCCGCGACCGTCTGCTCGGCCATCGCGATCATGCGCGCGACCCGCGAGGGAATCTCGTCGCGCGTCTTCGGGTTCGCAAACGCGGTCTGGATGGCGGCCGCGTGATAACGCTCGACGGTGGACTTCGGCATGCCGCGCAGCCTACGGGGGTCCGACACCTTGCGCCATCGTCGACATCGCTGCGGATTTCTGCAGAAACCCGGCAATGGCACGCAGCGGCCCCCGTTCCTGACGCATCATGGAACAGATGCCGCACGACCGCCCCCGTCCCGCCTCGCGGCTGTCGCGACGATTCCTCGCGCTTCTCGCAGCGGCCTGCGCGGGCGCCGCCACGCTCGGCGCGCACGCCCAGTGGACGACGCAACCCGTCTCCGCGCCGGGCGTCGAGTACCGCACGTTCTCGAGTGCGGCCGCAGGAACGACGGTCAGCTACCACATCTTTCTGCCTCCTGCGTATGCGGCGCAGCCGAGCGCCCGCTTCCCCGTGCTCTACTGGCTGCACGGCTCCGGCGGCCCGACGCAGGGCATCGCGCAGGTCGCGGGCTACTTCGCCTCGGGCATGGCGCAAGGCAGGATTCCGCCGATGCTCGTCGTCATCCCGAACGGCATGAGCTACAGCATGTGGTGCGACTCGAAGGACGGCGTCGTGCCGATGGAGACGGTCGTGATCGACGACCTCATCCCGCACATCGACGCGACCTTCCGCACGATCCCGCAGCGAAGCGGCCGCATCCTCGACGGCTTCAGCATGGGCGGCGCGGGAACGGCGCGGCTCGGCTTCCGCCGGCCCGATCTCTTCGCGGGCGTCTCGATGCTCGGCGCGGGGCCGCTCCAGGACGACTTCCTCGAAGAGCCGCTCGGTGGCTCGACTTCCGAGCAGCTTCGCCTCGCGATCTACGAGATGGTGTGGGGCAGCGACCCGCGCTACTACCTCGCGCAGAACCCGAAGACGATCGTGACCGATCGCGCGGAGGCCGTGATCGCGGCGCAGATCCGAGTGCGCCAGGGCATCGGCTCGCTCGACGCGCTCGTGCCGATGAACGAAGAGTTCTCGGCGCTGCTGAAGGCGCTCGGCATCGCGCACGACTTCACGGTTCTTACGGGACTCGGGCACAATGCAGGCGCCGTGCTGAACGGGCTCGGCCAGGCGAACTGGGACTTCTACAACGCGGCGCTCGCGATTCCGTGCAGGCTCGCGGCCGACATCGACTGTAGCGGCGCTGTCGACGCCGCCGATCTCTCGCTTGTCCTCGCAAGCTGGGGCGAGTCCGACGGACCCGCCGACCTCGACGGAAACGGATTCGTCGACGCAGCCGACCTCACGCAGGTGCTCTCGAAATGGGGCACGGTTCCCTGACGCTCGCGCGCGTCACGCGCGCTCGTCGATCCACGCCTGCTGGATCGCTTCGAGGATGCGCTCGTTGCACGGGTGGCCGGGCTGTTCCTTGAAGCCGGGCAGCGACTCGACGAGCGACTTCAGTCGCGGGAACGAGATCGACACGGGATCGATGTCGCCGTGACGGTCGACGAGCTCTTCCGCGATGCGTTCGACATCAAGCCAGTGCATGACGCGCTCCCTGCCGCTCAGTGCGGGATTTCCTTCACAGCATTGCGGTTCCACGCGGGCACGCGCACCACGATCGGCACGCGCTTCCCCTCTCCGAGGTCCTTGAGCTCGCACTGGCACGCGAGGCGCGAGGTGCGACGGATCCCAGGCGCTTCCTCGACGCGGTCTTCCTCGTCCTCTGTGGCCTCGCTCACCTGCTGCGCGCCCTCTTCGAGGTAGATGTGGCAGGTCGAGCACGCGCACACGCCGCCGCAGGCGTGCTCGATGTTGATGCCGTTGTCCATCGCGACCTCGAGGATCGACTCGTGCTCGCCGCCGAGCACCTCCCACACCTTCTGCGGGGTTCCCGTCAGGCCCTCCGGATCCTCGAGGTGAAAGGTGATCGGGATGACCGGCGGTCCGTGGTGGTGGCTGTCGTCGCGCTTCAGGTGCATGCTGGCTGTTCTCCGCCCCGCGTTCGCTGCGGGCGCGAGATGATAGCGCGCATGAACACGGCATCCGCGGCGCGCGGAGAGTATCCTGCGCCCGCTTTATGACCACTCCGAAGCCCTCCATACACGATCTCCTCCGCAGGGAGCTCGACGGGACGCATCCGCTTGTCCTCATCGAGACGGACGACGAGGCGGAGCTCAGGCAGGTGCTCTTCGACACGCTCGACGGCGCGGTCGAGCATCGTCGCTGGACGGCCGTGCACGGCCTCGTCCCCACCCTTCTGCAGGGTGAACCGATCGAGGGCACCGACCACCCCGCTGGCGCGCTCGCGTTCCTCCCGCGCGGCATGGGCGCGCGCAGGACCGTCACCGTCTTCTACGACCTCGCCGCGCATCTCGGCGAGCCGCGCACGCTGCGCGCGCTGAAGGAGGCGGTCGAGTGGGCGCGTTCCCATCACGGCGTCGTCGCGCTCGTCGAAGCGCGCGGAACGGCCGTCGACCCGCTGCTCGGAAAGTCGCTCGCGGCAGAGGTGCATCGCGTCGAGATCCCGCAGCCGACGGACGAGGAACTCGAGGAGATCATCCGCGAGGCCGTGCGCGGCGTGGCGCGCACGCGGCGCGTCGAGGCGTCGGTGCGCCGCTCCACGCTCGACGCGATGGCGCGGAGCCTGCGCGGGCTCTCGCGGCGGCAGGCGCTGCGCGTCATCAAGTCCGCGGTGTCCGAGGACGACAGGCTCGACGACGACGACCTTGCGCGTGTGATGATCCTGAAGCGGAACGCCTGCGTCGACCTCGCGGGCGTGCTCGAGTTCGTGCAGGCGCCTGTGTCGATGGAGCAGATCGGCGGGCTCGGAAGGCTCAAGGCGTGGCTTGCAGAGCGTCACCTCGGCTCCGCCGACGAGGCCGCTGCCTTCGGCCTTTCGCTTCCACGCGGCGTGCTCCTTCTCGGCGTGCAGGGCGCCGGCAAGAGCCTTGCGGCGAAGGCCGTCGCCACCGCGTGGAAGGTGCCGCTCCTGCGGCTCGACGCGGGCGCCCTCTACGACAAGTTCGTCGGCGAGAGCGAGCGGAAGCTGCGGGAGTCGCTGGTGCAGGCCGACCGCATGGCGCCCGCGGTCCTCTGGATCGACGAGATCGAGAAGGGCTTCGCGAGCGCGAGCTCCATGTCGTCGGACGGCGGCCTCTCGCGCCGCATGTTCGGCACGCTCCTCACCTGGATGCAGGAGCGCCAGTCCGCGACCTTCCTCGTGGCCACCGCGAATGATGTGTCGGCGCTTCCCCCCGAGCTCCTGCGCAAGGGCCGCTTCGACGAGATCTTCTTCATCGACCTCCCCGGCCCCGAGGCGCGCGAGGCGATCCTCGCGATCCATCTCGGGAAGCGCCGCCGCAGCCTCGCCGACTTCGACGCCGCGCGGCTCGTGGCGGCCACGGAGCGCTACAGCGGCGCCGAGATCGAGGCGGGAATCGAAAGCGCGCTGCGCCGCGCCTTCGCCGACGGGAAGCGCCCGATCACGACCGAAGACCTCCTTGCGTCGTTCGCGGCGAGCCCGCCGATCTCGGTCGTGATGGCGGAGCGCATCGAGGAACTGCGTGACTGGGCGCGCGAGCGCTGCGTTCCTGCGGAGTGACGCGGTCGACATCGCATAGACTCCCCGTCCCGATGGATCGACCCGCACCAGCCCGAGACCCGGCGAGAGCCGCTCCCCCGCTTCGACCGCTCGGCATGACGCGGGCGGAGTTCGTCGCGGCGGCGCGGGAGCACGGGCGTTCCGCGGGCGGCGCGCGCGACGAGTACCGCGCGCTCTTCCGCGAGGGAGTCGTTCCCGCGTGGTGCGAGGTGCCCGACTATCCCGTGACAGCGACGCTCGTCGAGGGCGCGACGAGCAAGTTCGTGCTGCGGCTCACCGACGCGGGGATGGAGGGTCTCGAGACCGAGAGCGTGCTGATCCCGATGCCGCGCGCGAGCGGCACCACGACGACGCTCTGCGTGTCGAGCCAGATCGGCTGCGCGATGGGCTGCCGCTTCTGCGAGACGGCGCAGATGGGGCTCGTCAGGAACCTGCGCGCCGACCAGATCGTGCACCAGTGGTGGAGTGCGACGCATCGGGTGCCGCGGCCGACGGACCCGGCGAGCACGCAGGAGGTCGAGAACCCGCAGGCGCCAAGCGCCGTGAAAAACCCGCAGGCGCGGAGCGCCGTGAAGAACCCCCAGGCGCGGAGCGCCGTGAAGAACATCGTCTTCATGGGCATGGGCGAACCCACCGACAACATCGATGAGGTCGTGCAGGCGATCCGCGTCCTCGTCGACCATGATGGCGCGAAGGTCCCCGCGTCGAACATCGCGATCTCGACCGTCGGCAACCCCGACGGCATCCGCAGGATCGGCGACCTCGTGCGCGAGGAAGGGTTCCACCGCCTCAACCTCGCGCTCTCGCTCAACGCGCCGAACGACTCAATCCGCAGCGAGATCATGCCCGTGAACCGGGCATGGCCGATGGCGGAGCTGAAGCGCGCGCTCCTCGAGTTCCCCCGCTACTCGCAGGCCGCGTTCTGCGTCGAGTATGTGCTCATTCCGGGCGTGAACGACTCCGACGCAGACTGCGACGAGGTGTGCGCGTTCCTGCGCGAGATCCGCTGCTCGCTCAATGTGATTCCCTACAACCCGCGCCGCAACTCGCCGTGGCCTGCGCCGAGCGAGGACTCCGTGTCGAGGTTCATCGCGCGCGCGGTCGCGAACGGGCAGTTCACGAAGCGCCGCGGCACCAAGGGTCGAAACGTGATGGCCGCGTGCGGGCAGCTTGGAAACGAGAAGATCCGTGCGCGCAAGCACATCGCGGACGACGGCTCGGCACGGCCTGTGTCGCTTGGGATTCCAGCGGCGAAGCCCGCGCCGCCCAAGCACGCGGAGCCCGGTTCGTGAACGAGATCCGCCACGACGCGTCGCCGCGCGCAGGAACAAGCCGCCGGCGCTACCGCGACTACCGCGCCGACCTCGCGCGGCGTGCGCGGGAGAAGACCGAGGACGCCCGCGGCAAGCCCGCGAAGCCGAAGGGCCAGCGCACGCGCTCGTTCGGGGCGCTGTTCCGCGCCTACCTCGGCCTGCTGCGCCCATATCGCCCTGCGCTCGCGGTCGCGTTCGGAACGCTCGCGGTCACCACCGCGCTCGCGCTCGTGCCGCCCTACGGCATCAAGCTCGCCATCGACAGCGTCTTCGGCAGCGAGCCGCTGCCCGCGTGGATCGCCGAGTCGGCGCCGGCATGGATCGACCTCGCCACGAGGAGCTCTGTCCTCGCGTGGATCGCGATCCTCACGCTCGCGACCATCGCGGTGAAGGTTTCGGTCGGCGTCGTCGGCCGCCATCGCGCCACGATCGTCGCCAAGCGGCTTCAGGTGTCGCTCAGGCGTCGCGCCTTCGCGAAGGCGATCCATCTGCCTCTCTCGCGCGTGCAGGACCTCAAGGCGGGCGGCGTCTCGAGCCTGCTGCGCGAAGATGCGGGCGCCGCGGGCGAGCTTCTGTTCGGGCTCCTCTACAACCCGTTCCGCGCAGTCATCCAGCTCGTGGGAAGCCTCGTTATCCTCGCGCTCACCGACTGGCGTCTCCTCGTCGGCGCGATCGTGCTCCTGCCGATGGTGTGGTTCAGCCACAAGGTGTGGATCGGCCGCATCCGCCCCGTGTTCCGCGACCTCAAGAAGCTGCGCGACGAGATCGACGGCCACGCCGCCGAGAGCTTCAGCGGCATCCGCGTGGTGCGCGGCTTCGCGCGCGAGGAGGCGGAGACGGGCCGCTTCGCGCGCGGCACGAACCTGCAGGCACGCACCGAGATCCTCGTCTGGTGGTGGTCGCGCGGCGTCGAGATCGCGTGGGAGCTGTTCATCCCGACGGCCGCCGCCGCGCTTCTCTGGTACGGCGGAAACCAGGTCGTCGAGGGCCGTCTCACGGCGGGCGACCTCGTGATGTTCCTCACCTATCTCACGCTCCTGCTCGGGCCGCTCGAGGTGCTCGCGAACACGGCGACGAGCCTGCAGACGGGGCTCGCGAGCCTCGATCGCACGCTCGATCTGCTCGAGGAGAAAGACGAGTTCGCAGACACCGCCGCGCGCGCGACGGTGCGGCTCGACCCCGCGCGCGTGCGCGGCGACCTCGGGTTCGAGGGCGTGTCGTTCCGCTACCCCGCCTCGGACCGCGCGGTGCTCGCCGATGTGTCGTTCGATGCGCCCGCGGGCACGATGGTGGCGCTCGTCGGCCACTCGGGCGCTGGAAAGACCACGCTCTCGAACCTCGTGGCGCGCTTCCACGACCCGACCGAGGGCCGCATCACGCTCGACGGCCATGACCTGCGCGATATCGAGCTCGGCTCGTACCGCCGTCTTCTCGGCATCGTCGAGCAGGATGTCTTCCTCTTCGACGGCACGATCCGCGAGAACATCGCCTATGCGCGCCCCGCCGCAAGCGACGAGGAGGTCGCGCGCGCGGCGCAGGTGGCGCGCGCCGATGTCTTCATCGAGAAGCTCGACGGGAAGTACGACACGCGCATCGGCGAACGCGGCGTCAAGCTGTCGGGCGGCGAGCGGCAGCGCCTCGCGCTGGCACGCGCGGTACTCGCCGATCCGCGCATCCTCATCCTCGACGAGGCGACGAGCAACCTCGACACCGAGAGCGAGCGCCACATCCAGGCGGCGCTCGGCGACATCCTGCGCGGACGCACGAGCTTCGTGATCGCGCACCGCCTGAGCACGATCCAGGAGGCGGACCTCATCCTCGTGATGGAGGACGGCCGGGTCGTCGAGCGCGGCACGCACGAGGAGCTGATGCAGTCGAGCGGCCGCTACGCCACGATGGTGGTGCTGCAGACGGAGACGCGCCGCAAGCCCTGACGCGGAAACGGTGCCCGGCACGTGCCAACCGGTGCCAGGCAGTGCACGGCACGTGCCAGGCACCCTTTCCAAACGCGTTCGAGCGGCGCCCGCGGGCCCACGCTGGCCCCCGGCGGGAGGAACCCGCACGCCACGCCACAC
>WGMP01000032.1 GCA_016124975.1 Phycisphaera sp.
GCGGGAGGCGGCCCTTCGGGTCGCTGTTGGCGTAGGTGAGGAAGCCCTTGTGGACCTGGGAGATGTTGGCCGAGTCGTTGAGGCTCTTGGCGGCGCGCTGGGCGCGGCCGAGGGCGGGGAGGAGGAGGCCGATGAGCAGGGAGATGATGGCCACGACGACGAGCAGCTCGACGAGCGTGAAGCCTCTTGTCGCGAGGAGCCTCCACGGTCGGCGCGGAGGGCCCGCTCGACGGCGGGCGTGGTTCGGGTGCGAGCGGGACGAACGATCATGCATGTTCCGGTCCATGAGGACCTCCTGAAAGGGGGTGAAGCCCAAGGGCTGAACGGCCCTTGGACGGGGATGAACCGGCGCCGAAAGAACTGGCGCCGAATGAAGGCGTGAGGGGGCGATGGCGCGGGGCGTGAGCCAGCTGCGCGCGGGGCGTGAGCCAGCTTCGCGCGGGGCGTGAGCCAGCCGCGTGAACGCGTGCATGCGCGGGCCGCTGCGCGAGGTTGGCGCGCAGCGCGAGAGGGCATGGGCGTAGCCGCGCCGCCGTTCCATGCGCGACGCGGCGTGGGCGCGCAGGCTGTGCGCGCCGCATCCCGCAGGGAGGGTGGAACAGAGGCTCCGCCTCGCACGACATGCACGCGATGCGCGCTCAGGACGAGCGCATCGAAGTGCGGTTCAGGTCGGGAAGCGGTCTCTCGAGCCGAGCCAACGATCTCAGGCGTGACGCCGAGCCATCGATTGGCCGAGTTGTCGGCGGTCGCGGTTCGGCGCCGCGAGGCGGCGCCAATGACGCGAATGAGGACGGGGTCGACGAAGGGGCTTTGGCGCCGCGCTTCGCAGATTGATGTCCGCGACCGTCAGGTGGGGTTCAGTACGCGGACTTCGTCGGGCGGTTGCGGGAGAGTTCGCGAATCCGCGACCACCGTTCGCATGCCACCGCGCTCGGTACAGTGCGGCTTTCGCCCCGCCAGAAGGAATCCCTCATGTCGAATCCGCACGACGCGCTCGCAGGCCTCGGCCTCGTCCTCCCGCCCGCACCGAAGCCAGTGGCCGCCTATGTGCCTGCCGTCCGCTCGGGCAACCTGATCTTCGTCTCGGGTCAGCTGCCGCTCTCGGATGGCGCGCTTCTCGCAACGGGTCCTGTTCCGTCGAAGGTGTCGATCGAGGATGCGCAGAAGGCCGCCCGGCAGTGCGCGCTGAACGCCCTCGCCGTGCTCGCCGACCAGCTCGGCGGCGACCTGTCGCGGGTCGTGCGCATCGTGCGGCTTGGCGTCTTCGTCCAGTCGGACGACCGCTTCGACGGGCAGCCCAAGGTCGCGAACGGCGCGAGCGAGTTCATGCAGCAGGTCTTCGGCGAGGCGGGGCGTCACGCGCGCGCTGCGGTCGGCACCAACGCGCTGCCGCTCGACGCGGCGGTCGAGGTCGAGGTGCTGGCGGAGGTGCGCTGACGGCAGTCGCGGCTCGAGGCAGGCCTCAGCGCGCGACGAGCAGGATGCCAAGCGCGATGTTCGCGAGGACGCTCAGCGTGGCCACCGCAATGAGGACGATCACGAGCGGGCTCGCGAGGGCTCCCGTCGGGTCGCGGCGTACGGGCTGCACGGGCTCCGCGGTGGTCGAGTGCACGGCCGTCGCGATCGTCGAGAGGTCGACGGCGGGCTTCGCGAACTCGGGCTCCTGGCCTGCGAGCGCGAGGTCGAGGTCGCGCAGCAGCTGGCGGGCGTTCTGGTAGCGCTGGCGCGCGTCCTTCTTCAGCATCGTCTCGATGATGAGCGCGGTGTTCGCAGAGATATGCGGGTTGAGGTGGTCGGGCGGCACGAGCGGCGACTTCAGGTGCTTGTGCATCACCTGCGACGGGGTCGAGCCCTCGAAGGGGACCTTGCCCGTCACCATGTGGTAGAGCGTGGCGCCGAGGCCGTAGATGTCGGCGGGCGGGCCGATGTCGACCGATCCGCGGATCTGCTCGGGCGAGATGTAGTAGGGCGTGCCGTAGGCGCGGCCTGATTCGGCCTCCGCGGCCTCCTTGTCGCTGATCGCGCGCGCGAGGCCGAGATCGGCGAGCTTCGCGACGCCCGAGGTCGTCATCATGATGTTCTTCGGCTTGATGTCGCGGTGGACGAAGCCCATCTCGTGCGCGTGCTGGAGCGCCGCGGCGACCTGGCGGATGACCTCGAGCGCCTCGCGCTCGGGCATGCGCTTGCGGGCCACGATGCGGTCGTAGACGGTGTCGCCGTCCACATACTCCATGACGAAGTAGTGGTGCTCGCCCGCCTGGCCGACGTCGTAGGCCGCGACGATGTTGTTGTGATTCAGTCGCGCGGCGGCGCGGCCTTCCTTGTAGAAGCGCTCGATGAAGTTCGGGTTGGTGGAGAACTTCTTGGGAAGCACCTTGATCGCGACGAGGCGGTCGAGCGAGAGCTGCTTGGCGAGGAAGACCGTCGCCATGGCACCCGCGCCGAGCTTGCGGATGATGCGGTAGCCCGGGATCTGCTGGCTGGTCTTGACAGCCTCGAGATCGCCGCGGAGCCGATCGAGTTGCTTGCGCGTGAGGAACTCACGCTCGACGAGGACCTCTGCGAGCGAGACGGGGAGCGACGCGGAGGCCGTGCGCAGGTGCGCGCTGCAGTCCTCGAGTTCGTCGGGGGTCATGAGCCCGCGCTCCACGACGATCTTCCCGAGCATCGTGTCGAGGCTCGAGCCGCTGCGCGACGCCTCGGCGGTTCCCGTCGTGGCGGCGCGCATGGGCGCAGCCGACGAGCCTGGGTCCGACTCCTCGGCGAGCCTGATCGGCGCGCCGCCGGGCTTCGGGCCCGTGGGGGAGGATCCTCCGCGACTTGGCTCGCGCGCGAAGTCGTCGCTCGGGGTTGGATCGTGGGCAGGAGACTCGGACACGGGTTTCCTCAGCCTTTCGACACCCAGTTCCGCTGCACGGACGACGGGCAGCGCCTGCGCTTGCAACGAGGCCGTGACATGCGCCCGACGCGGGCGCCATCGGAAGGGTCCCCTCTCGAGGCCCTCCTCCGCAGGTTGGCCGCTGCGCCCGCTCGGGATATCGGGTCGAGAACCCTACAGGTTCACCCAAGGGACGACGGATGTCAACCTGCGACGCATTCGGTCGATACGCGGGGGCCGCGCAGAAGGATGCGACCAATATGCATGGACCGCGAAGGCCGTATCCTTCCACAGTGATGTACGCACGGGAGACCGAACGATCCAACCCCGCGCGCTCGGGTGCACCGGTTCTGGTGCTCGCGAGCGGCTCGCCGCGAAGGGCGGAGATGCTCCGCGGGGCGGGGTTTGACCCCGAGATCGAGCCTGCGGACATCGACGACAGCGCACTGGTGCCCGGATCCGTCGATGGCGCCGCGTTCGCAACATCGCTGGCGTACTTCAAGGCGCGGAGGGTGGCGGCGCGCAGGGCGGCACGCGGCGCGGCCCCCGCTTGGATTCTGGCGGCGGACACCGTGACAGAGACCAACGGACGGCTCGTAGGCAAGCCCGTCGATGCCGGGGATGCCCGCGGCATGATCCGCGCATTCATGGGCCGAAGCCATCGCGTCGCCACGGGCTGGTGCCTGCTCTCGCCTTCGGGCGCCGCGCGCATGGGGCGCGATGTCGCGACCGTGACGCTGGGCGGTGTCTCCGAAGCGTCGCTCGATCGGTTTCTCGCGGAGCGGCGTTGGGAGGGGAAGGCGGGCGGCTACGACCTCGCGGAGGTGGCCGCGCTTGGGTGGCCGATTGCGTGCGACGGCGACCCCGAGACTGTGCGGGGGCTTCCTGTGTCGCGTCTTGCGCAGCTCCTCCGCGATTCGATCGGCGCGGGACCGCCGCGCGGCGCATGCGTCGGAGCCGACGCGTGAACGGAGGCCGTGAACTTGGACCGTGGTTCATGGTGCCGCCGTGGGCGAGCATCTCCTTTGCGGCCATCGCGCTCGCGCTTCTCGCGTGGTACTTCGTCCGGCTTGGCCGCGCGGAGGTGCCTGCGGGCCGCCGTCGGTTGCGTCGCGCCTCGTTGGTGTTGCTTGCGATCGGACTTGCGCCGCTCGTGCGCGCGCTGAGCTTCGTCCACCCGCACGAGGACCGCGTGGGCTGGGCCGTCGCGTGGTCGAGCGTCCTCTTCGTCGTGCTCACGGCGCTCGTGCTTGCGATCGTCGACATCGTGCTCGTCACGCGCGGCGGTATCCGCGAGTACCGCGAGATCCGCCGCGACACCTTCGGGGGCAAGCGTGGAGGAGCGAGCGGAGGAACGCGTGATGCGACAGCCGACCCCGCGCGCGGAGCCGAGCGCCGTGGCTGACGCGCGCGGCCCGCTTCCCGCGTGGCTCGCGCCTGTGTCATGGCCATTGGCGCGGGCGTACGGGCTCGGGGTCGCGTGGCGGAATGCGCGGCTCTCGCGCGGCGAAGGCGTGCGGATGCTTGAGGTCGGCGCCGTGCGCATTCCCGTTGTCTCCATCGGAAACATGTCGGCGGGTGGCACGGGGAAGACGCCGTTCGTCGCGTGGTGCGCGCGCGAGGCGGTGCGCGCGGGGGTCCGCCCGGTGATCGCCCTTCGGGGCTATCGAAGCGCGGATCACGGGCGCGGCGTGGCGAGTTCCGACGAGGCGATGGAGTATGCGCAGCGCGTGCCCGACGCCGACCTCGTCGTCGGCCCGAGGCGCCGCGAGGGGCTGGTCGCGTGGTTCTCGAGCGGCGCGGGTGCGTCGCGGCGCGCGGAGTCTGCGGTGTTCCTCGATGATGGCTTCCAGCACCGCCAGCTTGCGCGCGAACTCGACATCGTGCTCGTGGATGCGACGCGGCCCGCGCTCGACGGCGATCTCCTTCCGAACGGATGGCTGCGCGAACCCGCCGCGAACATCGCGCGGGCGGGGCTCGTGGTGCTCACCAAGGCGGATGATCCGCGAGAGCGGGAGCGCGCGGCGCGGCTCGTCGAGCGCTGGCGCGGCGCGCCGCACGATGCGGTCTGCGTGCACGCCTGGCAGGCGCTCGAGCTTCACGGAGGCAAGGACGCGCGGGAGACGCTTGCAACCTCGTCGCTTGCAACCTCGTGGCTTGCAGGCAAGCGGGTCGTGAGCGCATGCGCGCTCGGGAACCCCGCGCACTTCCATGCGATGGTCGAGCGCGCGGGCGCGCAGGTTGCGGCGAGGCTTGAGAAGGGCGACCATCGCGCGTTCACGCGCGACGAGCTTGCGCGTGCGGCCGCGCGCGCGGGCGCCGAGTGCGTCGTCACCTCGCGGAAGGACTTCGTGAAGCTCGACGACGCGCGAGAGGGCGGCGTGCCGATCGCCGTGCCCGAGCTCGCGCTCGTGTTCGTCGAAGGCGAGGATGCCGTGCGCGCGCGTGTTCGCGCCGCGATCTCGGGTGGGTGAACCTTTGCGGAGGCGCGGCCGAAGGCGCGATCAGCGCCGCACGCGCGCGTTCGTGCGCGTGCGCGAGGAGTAGTCGCCGTAGATGCGGCCGTTGAGCACGACCTGGCGGTCGTAGACGGTGGTGTGCACCGATTCGCCCTGACGCTGGATGCTGAGCCTGCGCTCGCCGATGCTCGCGTCGTTGCGGCCGTCGCCGACCGAAGGCATCGCCCCGCGGACGAGCGAGCTCTTGACGGGCGCGCGCGCGATGAAGACCGGCTCGGGGGCGCGCTGAGCGCATCCCGCGCAGAGAGCCACCGCGCCGACGAGGGCGGCGCGCGAGGCAAGACGGATGGCAATCTTCAGGTTGTCCACAATTCTTTCTCCCCGCGTGACAGTGGCACCGTCTGGATGATCTGCAAGGGCTGTAGGGGCGATCGCGCGCGAATCGCGGCGGAGCGGCGCTCGGTGCACGAGTTTCTGGACCTCCCGCCGCACGAAGTGAAAGGGCGCGTCGCAAATCCCGTCAGACCCTTGACTTCGGCCCCCGCGAGGTCGCATACTCGGCGGGTCTCGACCCGTACGCAACGAACCCGGTCCCTGACCGTGAAGAGGATGATGATGGCGACGACGACGAAGAAGGACCTGATCGAGCGCGTGGCTGCGGAGACGCAGCTTCCCCGAGGCGACGTGCGCCGCGCCGTGCAGAGCTTCCTCGAGCATGTGATCGACGAGCTCGCCAAGGGCAACCGCCTGGAGTTCCGCGACTTTGGCGTGTTTGAGACCCGCGAGCGCGCAGGGCGCGTGGCGCAGAACCCGAAGACGCTCGAGCGCGTGGCCGTTCCGCCCCGCAAGAGCGTCCGCTTCAAGGTCGGTCGCCTGATGCAGCAGTCGCTCGAGAACGGTCAGACCGTCCGCACCCCCGAGGGCGCGGGCGCGATGGCGGAGGACTGAGCAGAGAGCGATCCGCGGTGGGTGGACAAGCGTTCGAATGACCGCCGGGGAGCCGCGGGTCGGCTACGCTCCGCCCCGTGAACGACGAGCAGCGAACAGACGGATTCGTGCGGGAAGGCGGCTTCTCCGAGGGCATGCTCTCCGGCGAGGGCGGTGGCCGCGGCAGGCGCGGCGGGCGGCGTGGGCGCGGTGACGCCGCGACCGAGTCGCAGCGTCGCGACATCGCGGCGCTCTTCGGGGCGGAGCCGCCCGTGGCGCTCGAGGCGGAGATGGGCCTCCTCGGCGCCGTGATCTGGGATCCGAAGGTGATCGGCGACGTGGTGACGGTCGTCCGCAGCGGCGACGACTTCTCTTCGCCGCGCCACGCCCGCATCTACGACGCGATCGTCGAGCTCTACGACCGGAACGCGACCGTCGACCTGGTGCTCCTCAACCAGCTGCTGAGCGACCGCGGGCTCGTCGAGGCGGTGGGCGGGCTCGACTACATCGTGCAGCTCGCGGAGGCCGTGCCGAGCGCCGCCAACGCGGTGCACTGGGCGCGGATCGTGCGCGAGAAGGCGGTGATCCGCGAACTGATCGGCGCGGCGGGCCAGATCCTCGAGGAGGCGCATGCGTCGCGCATTCCCGCGCAGAGCGTGCTCGAGAGCGCGGAGCAGAAGATCTTCCGCATCGCGCAGAAGCGCGAGACGGGTTCCGTCGCCACGGCGCATGAGCTCGTCAACGAGACGATGCGCCTGATCGAGGAGAGCGAAGGCCGCGGATTCATGGGCGTCCGCACGGGCTTCAGCGAGCTCGACGAGATGACCAACGGCCTGCAGAAGGGCGAGATGATCATCCTCGCGGCGCGCCCGTCGATGGGAAAGACGGCGCTGGCGCTGAACCTGCTCGAGCAGGTCGCGCAGCTTGGTGTCCCGAGCGTGATGTTCAGCCTCGAGATGGGCAAGCAGCAGCTGATCCAGCGCATGCTGTGCGCGCTCGGCCGCATCGACAGCCAGAAGATGCGCAAGCACATGCTCGGGAAGGACGACTTCACGCGGCTGTTCGCGGCCTGCGGCGAGGTGGCGAAGCTTCCGATCTACATCGACGACACGCCCGGTCTCTCGCTGCTTGCGATGCGCTCGAAGGCGCGGCGCCTGAAGGAGCGGCACGGGATCGGCTTCATCGCGATCGACTACCTGCAGCTCATGAGCTCGGGCACGCGCGTCGAGAGCCGTCAGCTCGAGGTCAGCGAGATCTCGCGCGGCATCAAGGCGATGGCGCGCGAGCTCGATGTGCCCGTCCTGTGCCTGTCGCAGCTGAACCGCGCCGCGGAGCAGCGCGAGGGCCATCGCCCGCGCATGAGCGACCTGCGCGAATCAGGCTCGATCGAGCAGGACGCCGACGTGGTGATGATGCTCCACCGCGAGGAGTACTACCACAAGGCCGATCCGAACTGGGCCGACGAGAACCCCGACAAGGTGGGCACCGCCGAGGTGATCCTCGCCAAGCAGCGCAACGGACCGACGGGCACCGTGCATCTCGTCTGGGACGGCAACACGACGCGGTTCCGCAACCAGTCCTATTCGGCGCCTCCCGACATGGCGCACCGAAACCTCGCAGCGCCCACGAGGCCGCGCGCGGTCGCCGAGCCGTCGGGCGACCTCGACGACCTGCCGTTGTAGGTTCTGCGCGGGGCTTGCGCGCGCGCGGCGCCTCTGCCCTGCGGCGATCGGGCACGCGGCAATCGAGGTGCCCGAAAGGCGTTACGGTGCGCGCTTCCGCGCGCAGCGCATGATGGAGCAGAGCCCACACGATCTCGACCCGACCTCGGCCGATGCGCCTGCGGATGCGGCGCAGGCCGCGCGAAACCGCGCGCTTGAGTCGGCGCTCGCGCGTGCCGCGTCGGGCGACTCCGAGGCGTGGCGCGAGGTCGTCGTCACGATCGCGCCGCGCGTCCACGGACTCCTCGCGTCGCTCTGCCGCGACGACGAGCTTGCGGAGGAGATCACGCAATCGGTCTTCTGCACGGTCGCGGCGAAGCTCCAGACCTACGTCGAGAGCGGTCGCTTCGAGCCGTGGATCTTCCGCATCGCCACGAACCGCCTGCGCGACGAGATGCGCCGGCGCACGCGCCATGCGCGGGCCGTCGGCGACGAGGTGCTCGACGCGCGGGCCGTGCGAAGCGGGCGCGGGTCGCGCGGCGCCCCGGACGAGCTGCGCGAGCTTCTGCGGCGCGCGATGGAGAGGCTCGGCGAGGGGGACCGCGAGATCCTCGACCTCCGCCACATCGGCGGACTGAGCTTCAAGGCCTTATCAGACTATTTCGAGGAGCCGATCGGGACCTTGCTCGCGCGCCACCACAGGGCGCTGCGGAAGTTGCGGGCGATCCTCGAGGAGATGGGCGTCGACGGGCTCGATGTCGGGGATTCCGCCGACGGCGAGGAGGGGCGATGAGGGCGCGGGCCACTGCCGAACGGCTCGCGCGCGGTGCCTCCGCCGAGAACCTCGGCGGCGCGCGCGGGAAGCGGGCGAAGTTGGGGCCCGCGCGGCAATGCGGGTGCGGCCGAAGCGTTTCATTCGCGAGGCAGAAGGAAAGCGTGCCATGAACGACCGAGCGTCACAACACCAGCCTTCGGACGATGGCCAGCCACGGGCGGGTGGGCGCCTGCCGCGGGACCTCCGCGGCGTGGCGCAGTTCCTCGACCGGGCGGGCGACGATGCGTCGCGGCGGCTTGGGCCGGATGCGCTCGACCGGATCTTCGCGGCGAGCGACCTGCAGCGACCTCTCGGCCTTGGAGAGGTTTCTCCCGTGGCCGCGCGACTTGGCCCGCTCGACGGACTGCGGTCGCGTCGACGGAGCATCTTCGGGCCGCTCGCGCGGCTTCCGCGGGGCGTGCGGGCGTTGGCGCTGGCCGCTGCGCTCTCGATGGCCATTCTCTCGGCGATGGTCGTCTATCTCGCGACGCGTCCCTCGGCGGAGTCGTTGCGAGACGGCGCCGCGGGCGAGACCGTGCTTGCAGACGGTGGATCGGACCGCGCGCTCGACGGCGTGTTCCGCGGCGCACCGACCGAGTCATCCTCGACGGGACTTCCCGAGCATTTCGATGAGGCGCTCGGCGGGACCTACGCGGTCACGACGCGCTCGCAGCCGCTCGGCGAGGTCGTGGTTGCCTTCGCGGGCGGGACGGGTTTCCCCCGCGCGGATCTTTCCCGCGCTTCGCTCGACGCGGGCGGCGGGGAGGTGTTCGACGCCGCGAGCTTCCTTGACGCGGGAGGCGCAACCTACGACGATCTCTCGGGCGAAATGGCCGCGATCCTCGCGAGCACGGGTGGACTGGGCCGTTGATCGGCCCCGTCCGTGCCAGAGGCTTCGACCGTGCGTCTCGTGCCTGTCTCGTGCCTGTTCTGTGTGTGTGCCGCTCCTCGCTTTCCGCCTCGACCCACATGCATCGCTCCGTGACCATCCTTCTCTGCGCGATCGGCTCGTCGGCGATCCTCGCGGCCTCTGCCGTGGCTTCGTCCGCATCGGTGTCGGTCATGGATGCCCAAGATGGGCGGCGTGAGGCGCAGGCCGCGCGCGGCGACCGGCCACCGCGCGCAGGGCGGCAGCTGCCTCCGCCGCCGGATTGGCCGCGCGCGGGTGGATTCGGGCCCGAGGGTGGTGCGGGGCTCGCGATCGAGGCAATCGTGGCGGGCGGGGAGTTCGGTGGCCGCGCGTTGACGGACGAGGATGTGGAGCGCGCCGTCGCGGTGGCGCACGCCGTGTCGCCCGAGTGGGGCTCCGTGATCGAGGCCCGCGCCAAGCGGGACCCTGAGCAGATGCGGGCGGCGCTGCGGACGGGTGCGCGGCGACTGCTTGCGCTTGCCGCGTTGCGCGAGCGCGCGCCTGCCGTCTACGAGGCCAAGATCGTCGAACTGCGCGCCCAGGCGGAGACGGCCCGTGCGTCGAGCGCGCTTCGCGCGGCGGAGGTCGACCCTTCCGCGAGCGCCGAGGATCGCATGCGGGCCGTCGCGGAGCTCGATGGCGCCGCGCGGCGGCAGGTCGAGGCCACGCTCGCCGTGCGCGAGGCCGAGTTGGCGGCGCTCGAGGCGGTGATCGAGCGGATGCGCGCGGAGCTTGCGGTCGATCGGGAGCGCGTGGCGGAGCTCGCAGCGGACATGGCGTCGCGGGCGCGCCCGAGGGGCGGCGATGGCGCGGGCGATGGCGCGGGCGATAGTGCGGGTACTGAAGGCCCCGCTTCGGACGACGACCGAGGGGTACCGTGACGCTCGCGGCGGCTGCGGTGGCGGATCCGGCCCGCATTCGCCCGGCGAGATGGGGCTTCGCGGGACGCGTCGGGCTCTCCGTGCTGGCGGCGGTGCTGCTTGCGTGCCTCGCGTCGCTTCCCTGGTCGATGGGCAAGGTCGAGACCGGCGCGACCGAACTCGCGCGCTACGAGGCGTCGAACCTCACGCTCAATCTGCTTCCGCCCGTGTGGCGTGGACTCGGCGAGTCCGATGTGGCGCGCATCGCCGCCGCGCGCGACGCGGGGCAGTACGTGCCGTCGCGCATCCTCGGAACCGACCGCCTCGGGCGCGATGTCTTCGCGCGGGTCCTCGCGGGCGGGTCGATCAGCCTGCTCGTCGGGCTGTCCGCGGCGCTGATCGCCGTGATCGTCGGCACGCTCTACGGCACGATCGCGGGCGCCGCCGGGGGGCGCGTGGACGCCGTGTTGATGCGCTTCGTCGACATTCTCTTCGGCCTGCCGTCGATCCTGCTCGTCGTTCTGCTCGCGGTCGCGGTCGACGGCATCCTCGAGCGGCGCGGCGCGGATCTGTCGGCGTTCGCGCGCCAGGCGATCAACATCGCCACGCTTCTCATCGCGATCGGCGGCGTGAGCTGGCTGACGATGGCGCGCGTGATCCGCGGACAGGTGCTGTCGCTGAAGGCGAAGCCGTTCATGGAGGCGTGCCGCGCGATCGGGGTCAGCCCCGCGCGGCAGTTCACCGCGCATCTCCTGCCGAACCTCGTCGGCCCGATCGCGGTCTATGCCGCGCTCGCGGTCCCTGCGGCGATTCTCTCGGAGAGTTTCCTCTCGTTCCTTGGGATCGGAGTCCGCGAGCCGCTCCCAAGCTGGGGCAACCTTGCTGCCGAGGGCCTTGGCGAACTGAACACCGTCGAGAGCCGCTGGTGGCTGCTTGCGGCGCCCTGCATCGCCATCGCGCTCACGCTGATGTCGCTGAACTTCCTCGGCGACGAGCTGCGCGAGCGCTTCGACCCGATGCGCGGGCGTCGGGTGGCTTGACGGCGGCGTGACGCGGATGCGGGATCTTCCGTGGGGCGCGGGGCGTGGAACCTGGGGTCGCGCGCGTCGAGCGATCTGTCATCGATATCTTTTGTGGAGTCCGTTTCACCGCGGGGCAGGGTCGCCGTCAGCGGGTAGGATGCCCGCCCCTTCGGGGAAGGTGCCCTATGACCAATCGATTCGGCTTCAAGGATTTCGTTCAGATCGTCCTTCTCGCGGCCGTGCTCGTTCTCGGCTGGATGCAGATGCTCCAGCAAGACCGCGCCTTCAAGCTGCAGCAGGGGATCGAGTCGCGTCTTGCGGACCTCGACCGTCGAATCGCCACCTCCCAGTCGGGCGGGGGCGAGGCTCTGGCTCGGGCGATCGGCAAGCTCGAGGCGCGCCTGGCTTCCGGCGCGGTGGTCGCGAACGGTGGCGCCCGTCGCGATGAGTCGTGGGCGCGTCCCGATGTCGCCATTGAGTGGCAGGAGCCCTGGGATTTCGCAACCGACCCGCGCACCCAGCCTGGCTTCGCGGAGGGCGGCGAGTTCACGGAGATCTTCGAGGGGCAGCCCGCGAAGGTGACGCCGTACCTCTCGAGCGACGTCTACGGCCGCCGCGTCATCGACCGCGTGTGCGATTCGCTCGGCGCCTACGACCCGAAGACGCTGAAGTTCCGCGGCGTGCTGGCGGAGGCCTGGCAGCAGGACCCCGAGGGGCTGTGGATCCGCGTGCGCCTGCGCGAGGGGCTCCGCTTCTCCGACGGCGAGCCGCTGACGGCAGAGGATGTGCGCTGGACCTTCATGGACTTCATCTTCAACCTCGAGATAGAGGCCGAGCGTTCGCGCTCGACGCTCGAGCAGATCACGGGCGTCGAGGTGATCGACCCGCTGACCTTCGAGATCAAGTTCTCGCAGTCGCTCAGCTTCAACCTGCCGTACGCGCTCGGCATCTATGTGCTGCCGAAGCACTTCTACTCGAAGTTCGAGCCGTCGCAGATCAACCAGTCGACGGGCCTCCTGATGGGCTCGGGCCCGTTCCGCATCGAGCGGCTCGACCCGAGCGAGCAGTGGACGCCAGGCCGCGACCTCGTCCTTTCGCGCAACGAGTACTACGAGGGCCCGCGCCCGCCGCTCGACCGCCTGCGCTTCAAGGTCGTGTCGGAGGACCTCGCGCGCCTCGTCTCCTATCGCAACGGCGAAGGCGACATGATCATCCCGACGAGCCCGCAGTTCGTGAAGGCGACGACGGAGCCCGAATGGGAGAAGGAGAACCACTCCCTCAGCTGGATCAACATGCGCTCGGGCTACTCGTTCATCGCGTGGAACGGCGGCATGCGCAACGGGCGGCAGACCCCGTTCGGAGACAAGCGCGTGCGCCAGGCCATGACGCTTTGCCTCGACCGCGAGAAGATGATCCGCGACATCTGGGAGGGCATCGGCATCGTCGCGAAGGGCTCGGTCAACCCTGAGAGCCCCGCGTCTGACCCCGCCGTGAAGCCGTGGCCGTTCGACCCTGAGAAGGGGAAGGCGCTGCTCGCGGAGGCGGGCTGGACCGACCGCAACGGCGACGGGATCCTCGAGAACGAGGCGGGGCAGCCGTTCCGCTTCGAGTTCACGCGCTCGGGCGCGGGCGAGATTTCCGAGCGCATCTCGAACTACATCAAGGACAGCTACGCGAAGGTCGGCATCATCGTCGACGTGCGCGTGGTCGACTGGTCGATCATGCAGGAGATCCTGAAGTCGCGCGACTTCGACGCGCTGACGATGGGCTGGTCGGCCAGCGCGCCCGAGAGCGACCCGCGGCAGATCTTCCACTCCGAGTCGATCAAGGAAGGCGGCGACAACTTCGCGCAATGGAACTCTCCGCGCGCGGACGAGCTGATCGACCTGATCCGCACGACGCTCGACTACGAGGAGCGCATGCAGGTCTGGCATGACTTCGAGGCGCTTCTCCACGACGAGCAGCCCTACACCTTCATCCGCGTGGCGCCGTGGCTGCGCTTCGTGAAGAAGTCCGTCGGCAACGTGCAGACCTACAAGTCGGGCCTCGAGCCGTGGGAGTTCTTCCGCGTCGACCCGTCCGCGATGCCCATGCAGTGACGGGGCCGGGGCGAGGGTGACGGGGCGAGGATGCTGGGGCGAGGATGCTGGGGCGATTGTCTGGCAGCGAGGGCGCGACGGTCGCCCATGACGAGACAAACCGAAGCTCGAGACTGACAGGATGCTGAACTACATCATCAGGCGCATCCTCTTCATGGTTCCGACGGTGGTCGGGATCACCTTCGTCGTGTTCCTGCTGCTGGCGTTGTCGCCGGGCGGCATCGGTGCCGCGCTGACGGCGTCGGCGGGCGGACAGCAGGAGGCATCGAAGGCCGCCATCCTGCAGGCCTACCTCGAGGACCGCTACGGGCTGAACGACCCCGTGCTGGTGCAGTACGGGCGCTGGCTCCACCGCATCTCGCCTGTGAAGTTCGGGGTGCGCGACCAGCTGACGCCCGCTGGCGAGCGGCTGCGCGCGCCGAAGGAGATTCCCGATCCGCCGCTGGTGTCGTGGGTCGGCGGGCCGCTCGACATGGCGGAGATCCGTGCCGCGGCCGTCGCCGCGCCTGCGATCGATGTGAATGCGGTCGATGGCGTGACGGCGGAAGGCCGCCAGCGCGCTTATCGCAAGGCCGCCAACGACGCGCTGACGGCGCGCTCGCGCTATCTCGCGGCGCGGCGCGCCTTCGAGAGCACCCTCGTCGACTATGCGAACGCAGCGGGGCGCGCCGAGCTTCTCGACGCGAAGGGCAAGATCGTGACGGCGCGTCTCGAGGGCGAGGAGCCCGATCGCGCGAACGCCGCGTTCGCGAAGGTCGAGGCCGCAGCGGCGACGGTGCGCGAGAGCTGGCGCAGCGCGAGCGTACAGCGCGAGATCCTCGCGGCCGCGTTCGCGGAGAAGCCGTTCCCCGAGTCGGGGTTCACGGTGATTCCGGGCGTCCTCTGGGTCGGGCCGCCCGACCTCGGCACGGCGTTCTCGAAGAGCCGCCCCGTGACCGATCTGATCAGCAACGCGCTGCCTGTGACGCTCCTCCTCAATCTCGTGGCGTTCCCGATCATCTATCTGATCGCGATTCCGTCGGGCGTCCTCGCGAGCGCGCGCGCGGGCTCGTGGTTCGACAAGTTGTCGGGCGCGACCTATGTGGCGCTCTGGTCGATTCCGACGGTCTGGGCGGGCGTGCTTGCGATCGGCTACCTCGCGAACCAGCAGTATCTCGGGCTCTTCCCCGTGTCGGGCCTGCACGACCGCGCCGCAGAGTCGTGGACCTTCCTGCCCGGCACGCAGGTCGACGGCACCTGGCAGATGGGCTGGATGCTCGATCTCCTCTGGCACATGGTGCTGCCCGTCGCGTGCCTCGTGTACGGTGGGTTCGCGGTGCTCTCGAAGCAGACCCGCGCGGCGATGCTCGACAACTTCAACGCAGACTACGTGCGCACGGCGAAGGCGAAGGGCGTGGCGCGGCAGGACGTGGTGATCCACCATGTCTTCCGCAACAGCCTGCTGCCGCTCATCACGATGTTCGTGACCGTCTTCCCCGCCACGCTCGCGGGCTCGGTGGTGATCGAGCGGATCTTCTCGGTGCCCGGGATGGGAAGCCTCATCATCGACGCGATCAGCCAGCGCGACCGCGAGCTGATCCTCGCGAACACCTTCATGATCGCGTGCGTCAACCTCGTGGCGCTTCTTCTCGCCGACATCCTCTATGCGGTCGCGGATCCGCGGGTGAGCTATGAGTGAGTCGACGACCAAAGGCGCGGGGACCGCGGGACAGCCGGCGGCGATCAGCGGCATCGAGGCCATGCGTGGCGTCGGCGCGGGGCAGGCCAAGGGCTTCTGGTCCGACGCGTGGAGCCGCGTGGTCGCGCGCTTCGGCGCGAGGGTCGCGCTCGGCTGGATCGGGACGGTGGCGTTCTTCGCGGTGTTCGCGCCGGTTCTCGCGAGCGCGCATCCGCTCCTGCGCCGCAACACGGAGACGGGGGAGTGGGACTCGCCGCTCTGGCAGAGCCTCAGCTCGGTCGATCTCGCGCTGCTGGCGGGCGGGTTGTTCGCGCTGCCGTGGGTCTGCATGCCGTCGTCGTTCGCCGCGCGTCTCGGTGTCTCGGCGCGCTCGGCGCGGCTCGGGCTCCTCTTCCTCGCCGCGATGCAGGGTGGGTTCACGGTCGTCGCCGCTGGCGCCGTGAGCGCGTGGTCGCGCGGGCTCGACAGCGCGGCGTGGATCCGCGACCTCGGTAAGCTCGAGGCGTTCCCCTGGATCGCAAGCGCGGTCGTCGGCGCGTTGGCGTTCGTGGCGGCGCTGGCCATCGCGGGCAGGCAACCTGTGCGGGTCGCGCTCGTCGCACTCACGGCGGTCATCGCCGTGACGGCTGGGGCCTCGCGCTGGTCGGACACGCTCGTCAACTTCGACACCTACGACTCGCAGGAGGCGTCGGGCAAGTACTCGATGGTCTACACGCTGATCCCGTTCTCGCCCGACTTCGGTCGGTCGGACCTCAATGTGAAGCCGCCGATGGCGAAGGTCGCGGAGGTTGCGCCCGAGACGGCGGGGCGGCCCGTCGGGGAGCGCACGGTCATCCTTGGCACGGACGCTCTCGGCAAGGATGTCCTCTCACAGATGCTGTGGGCGTGCCGCCTGTCAATCTCGATTGGCCTCGTGTCGACGGGAATCGCGGTTCTCATCGGGGTCACGATGGGCGCGCTGATGGGCTATTTCGGTGGCTGGATCGATCTCCTGCTCTACCGCGTCGTCGAGATCTTCATGGCGATCCCCGTGCTGTTTCTCCTCATCGTGGCTGCGGCGGTGCTGCCGCGGAACACATACATGATGATGGCGATCATCGGCTGTGTGTCGTGGACAGGCGCCGCGCGCTTCACGCGCGCCGAGTTCCTCAAGCTCCGCAAGCAGGACTTCGTGCAGGGCGCGCAGGCCGCGGGCCTTCCGCTGCGCAGCGTCCTCTTCCGGCACATGCTTCCGAACGGCGTGACGCCCGTCCTCGTCGATGCGTCGTTCGCGGTCGCAGCAGCGATCATCGCCGAGGCGACGCTCTCCTATCTCGGCCTCGGTCCCGACGGGCAGCCATCGTGGGGCAAGCTCCTCTCGAGCGCGACGGGGACGACGGGAACCTTCGTCTGGTGGCTCGCCATCTTCCCTGGGCTCGCCATCTTCTTCACCGTGCTCAGCTACAACATGCTTGGCGAGGCCATGCGCGACGCGATCGACCCGAAGCTTCGAAAGGCGGCGCACTGATGGAAGCCGCGACCACGACGACCGTTCCCGCCGCTGCGGCGAAGACGAAGCCGATCCTCGAGGTCGCCGACCTCGCCGTCAGCTTCGCGAACTCGGCGGGCGGCCCGCGCATCCAGGCAGTCGCAGGCGTGTCGATGACGGTGCACCCGAACCAGACGCTCGCGGTGGTGGGCGAGTCGGGCTGCGGCAAGAGCGTGACCGCGATGAGCACCATGCAGCTCATTCCGCGTCCGCCCGGCCGGTTCGACCGCGGGTCGATCCTGTTCGAGGGCGAGGACATCCTCTCGTACACCGAGTCGCAGATGCTCAAGGTGCGCGGCGGGAAGATCGCCATGATCTTCCAGGAGCCGATGACGAGCCTGAACCCCGTCTACACGATCGGCGACCAGATCATCGAGGCGATCCTTCTACACCAGAAGGTCGGCGCGGACGAGGCGTGGAAGCTTGCCGTGCGCGCCATGCAGGATGTCGGCATCCCGAAGGCGGAAGAGCGGATGCGCGCCTATCCGCACCAGTTCTCGGGAGGCATGCGCCAGCGCGTGATGATCGCGATGGCGCTTGCGTGCCAGCCGACGCTGCTCTTGGCCGACGAGCCGACGACCGCGCTCGATGTGACGATCCAGGCCCAGATCCTCGAGCTTCTGCGCGAACTGCAGCGCACGCGCGGCATGGGCATCATGCTCATCACCCACAACCTCGGCGTCGTCGCCGAGAACGCCGACGTGGTGTGCGTGATGTACGCGGGCCGCGTGGTCGAGTACGCGCGGGTGTTCGAGCTCTTCGACAACCCGCTGCATCCCTACACACGCGGGCTCTTCAACTCGATTCCGCTCCTTTCGACGCGGAAGCATCGGCTCACCACGGTCGAGGAAGTGGTGAACGACCCAGCGCAGTTCAAACTCGCTGGGTTTGCAGGCGACCTCGTTCCGTGGTGGCCCGATCCGCCGAAGGGCGTGCGCCCCGATGTTGCGCGCGACCGCGACGAGTACGCGCTTGTCCAAGTCGCGCCAACGCGGTGGGTTGGATGCTTCAACTCGCCGTGGGTCGAGTCGCACGCGAGCCCGCGGCCCGATCTCGACTACCGCCGCGAAGATGCGTGATGCGTGATGCGCGGTTGAGCGGTCGCGGCTGCGGCTGCTCCATCTGGTGCTCGGTTGGTTGACGGGTCTCTCACGGAGGCACAGAGGCACAGAGGCGTGGTTTTGGTTGAATCCACGTCGCGTTGGGCGCGAAGCGGGCCCACCATGCCGACGACCACCACCAAGAAGAGCAGGGCCTCGAAGAAGGCCGCGAAGAAGTCCACGAAGAAGGCCGCGAAGAAGTCCACGAAGAAGGCCGCGAAGAAGGCCACGAAGAAGTCCACCACGAAGGCCGCTTCCAAGCCTGTGAAGGAATCTGCGAAGAAGGCTCTGACCAAGCAGCTTCCGGTCAAGACTGCTCTCGCCAAGAAGACCGCCGCCGTCAAGCCGACGGGCCTCGTCGAGGTTGGCTCGCCTGCGCCCGCCTTCAGCGCGGTCGACGCGGCGGGCAAGACCGTCACCCTCGCGAGCCTGAAGGGCAAGCCGTTCGTCCTCTACTTCTATCCCGCCGACGACACGCCTGGCTGCACGGTCGAGGCGTGTGCGTTCCGCGACAACCGCCCGAAGTTCGCGAAGCTCGGCTGCCCCGTGCTCGGCGTGAGCCCCGACACCGTGGACAGCCACAAGGCCTTCGACGCGAAGTACAACCTCGGCCTCACGCTTCTTGCCGATGTCCCTGCGAAGGACGGCGTTCCGCCCGTCGCCGCCTCGTTCGGCGTGTGGCAGGAGAAGAGCATGTACGGCAGGAAGTACATGGGCATCGTCCGCACGACCTTCCTGGTCGGATCCGACGGCGTCATCGCGGCGCGCTTCGACAAGGTCAAGGTCGAAGGGCATGCCGAGGAAGTGCTCGCTGCGGTGGCCGCACTGCGGACCCGCTGAGCGCCACTCTCAGTGGTCCTTCTCTGATGGCCCTTCCCTCAGTAGCCCTGCTCTGAGGGGGAAACCTTCGCGCGGCGCCCCGCGACTCGCGGGGAGGTGTCCCTCTTCGCCATGGAAATCGCCCGCCGCCGCTTGAAGCGAGTGGTGGGTCGGTCTTTGATGCGCCCCGCACCCGTCCTCTTGGCCGAATTCACGCATGCTCCTCGGGGCCTGCGCGAGGGGCACGCCCGGAGGACCGAACGGGGGCGAATCGCCTCGAAGAGGCTTGTCACGAATCGAGAAGGAGTGGAAGAGATGCGTTTCACGCAACAGGCAGTGTTCATGTCGGTGGCCGTGGCCTTCGTGGGAGGTGCCGCGCAGGCGAGCTGGACGCTTGGGAACGGCGACACGCTGTCGTTCACCGAGCTCTTTGCGGCGGGGAGCGACCGCACTGTGTTCATCGATGACAAGAAGTTCGTCTTCGAGTCGTTCACCTCGGCGCACTTCGACCTCGAGGGCATCTCGCTCATCGGGTTCATCTCGTTGAATGGGAACGGCTCGGGGTATCGCAACGTGGGCTTCGACCTGACGGGCGGCTTCGGCGACACGCTCCCCGGCGACCAGACCATCGCGGAGGCGAACCTCCAGTACACGGTCGAGATCACCGAGTCGGCCTACGCGCAGGGCGTTCGCCTCTGCGACGTGCGTGCGACCTTCAACGGCGACGTCGAGGGCACGGGCGCCTATGCCCGCGTCGACGAGACGATCTTCGATCTCGACACGAACACCTACCTCGGTCAGCTGAGCGTCTATGACTTCTGGGGTCCGCCGCGCGACACGAAGCTGAACGACTACATCGACTTCTGCGCCGACGGCCACGAGGGCTACCGCGCCTTCGAGATCAACAAGGACATCAAGTTCTTCGCGCCGAACGAGAACAGCTTCTCGTCCGCGTCGTTCGTCCGCCAGGAGTTCAGCCAGATTCCCGCGCCGGGCGCCATCGCGCTCCTCGGCCTCGCGGGGCTCGTCGGCCGTCGCGCCCGCCGTTGAGCGGCCAGCCCGACATCTCGAGTCCCATCCACGCGCGGGGCGCCGACTTTCGGGTCGGTGCCCCGCGATCCATTGCGCTTCGCTACCGTTCCCGCATGACCGCCCACCCGCCCACCCTCGCGATTGAGATCAAGCGCCTGCGCCCGAGCGCCGTTCTGCCTGCGTACCAGACCGACCTGGCCGCTGGACTCGATCTCTCCGCGGATCTCGACGCGCCCGTCACGCTCGAGCCCGGGGCGATCGCATTGATTCCATGCGGTTTCGCCATGGCGCTACCGTCCGGGTTCGAGGCACAGGTTCGCCCGCGGTCGGGGCTCGCGACGAAGCACGGGATCTCGATGCCCAACGCCCCTGGGACGATCGACGCGGACTACCGCGGCGAGGTCAAGGTGCCGCTCATCAATCTCGGCAAGGCCCCGTTCGTGGTCGAGGCGGGGACTCGGATCGCCCAGATGGTGATTGCGCGGGTGGAGCGCGCGCAACTCAAGGAAGTAGAAGAACTTACGCAGACTCCTCGGGGCGCGGGAGGGTTCGGGTCGACGGGGACGGGCCATGGTCCGCTTCGGGCCTCCCGCTCGGACCACTCGGGCTGATTCGCCGCGGGAACCCTTTCCCAGCACCCCCAATTCATGCACAATGGCGGGTCTCCGGTATCCCGGAGGAACAGGAGTCCATCTTGACGACCGCCGCCGCCGTGACCGTCCCGCTTCTCGACCTCAAGGCGCAGTACGCGACCATCCGCTCGGAGATCGAGCCTGTCGTCAAGGAAGTGATCGAGAGCCAGTACTTCATCGGGGGCCCGAAGATCGGCGAGCTCGAGTGCATGACCGCGGGCTATTGCCAGGCGAAGTATGCGATCGGCTGCGCCAACGGCTCGGATGCGATCCTCCTCGCCCTGCAGGCGCTCGGCATCAAGGCGGGTGACGCCGTCGTGTGCCCGACCTACACCTTCTTCGCGACCGCGGGCAGCGTGCATCGCCTCGGCGCGCAGCCTGTGTTCGTCGACTGCGACCCCGCGACCTACAACATCTGCCCCGAGTCGACGCGGATGGCGTTCCGCTGCCACAAGAACATCAAGGCGATCGTGCCGGTGCACTTGTTTGGTCAGGCGTGCGACCTCGACGCGATCCTCGAGATCGGCAAGGAGCACGGCACCCCAGTGGTCGAGGACGCCGCACAGGCGATCGGCACCGAGGACATCCACGGCAAGCGCGTCGGCTCGCGCGGCGTGATCGGGACCTTCAGCTACTTCCCGTCGAAGAACCTCGGCGGCTTCGGCGATGGCGGCATCATCACGACCAACGACGAGGCGCTCGCCCAGCGCATGATGCGCCTCCGAAACCACGGCATGGAGCCGAAGTACTACCACGCCGAGGTCGGCATGAACTCGCGCCTCGACGCGCTGCAGGCCGCGGTGCTCCTCGTGAAGATGCGCCACCTCGACGCGTGGAGCGCGGGGCGGCAGAGGAACGCCGCGTTCTACGACGCCGCGTTCGCGGCCGCGGGCGCGAAGGACTCGGGCGTCGCGCTGTCGGCGGGCGGGCTCGCACTGCGCTATCCGAAGGCTGCGCCCGCGGGCGCGCGCCACATCTACAACCAGTACACGATCCGCGTGCCCGCCGAGATCCGCGACGCCGTGCGGCAGGACCTCGCCGACCGCAAGATCGGCACCGAGATCTACTACCCCGTGCCGCTGCACCTCCAGGAGTGCTTCAGGCACCTCCACTACACGAAGGGCATCTTCCCGCACGCGGAGGCGGCGGCGCGCGAGACGATCGCGCTGCCGATCTATCCCGACCTCGTGCAGGAACAGCTCGACCATGTCGCGGCGTCCGTGGTCGAGAGCGTGCGTTCGCGTGCGTCGGGAGGCGTGTCCGTGCAGGCGGCGGGTGTGCGATGAACCTGAACTACCGACGCAAGATGCGCGAGCGGCACCACGCTGCCTCGCAGGGCGACGATTCGGCCGACACGCCGCACCTCGAGCACTCGCTCGTGGCGCGCGGCGAGGCGCGGCTCGTCACGACCGCCGCGGAGCTCGAGGGGGAGCTTGCGCATGTCCGTGAGAAGGGCGTCTTCGCCTACGACACGGAGTTCATCGGCGAGGAGAGCTACTGGCCGAAGATCTGCGTCGTGCAGCTGGCGACGACGGAGCGCGTGGTGCTCGTCGACGCGTTCGCGGTGCCAGACCTCGGGCCGATCTTCGAGCTCGTCGCAGATCCCTCGCTCCTGACGCTCGTCCACGCGGGAACGCAGGATCTCGAGCCCGTACGGCGTCTTCTCGGCAAGGAGCCTGCGAACACGCTCGACGTGCAGGTCGCGGCTGCGTTCGCCGAGATGCCGTGGCCTGCGGGGCTCGAGAAGCTGGTCGAGCGCTTCGCTGGCCACAGGCTCTCGAAGGGCCACACCTTCACCAACTGGGATGCGCGTCCGTTGTCCGCGTCGCAGCTCCGTTATGCAGCAGACGACGTGCGCTACCTGCCCCTCGTATGGGAGCGGCTGCGCGCGGAGCTCGAGCGGCGCGGGTCGCTGTCGTGGGCGATGCGCGAGTGCGATCAGAGCGGCAGGATTCCCGCGCGGTTCGACGAGGAGTCGCAGATCCGCCGCACGATGAAGAGCTGGCCGATGAAGCCCGCGCAGATCCCGACGCTTCGGCTCGTGACGCGTCTCCGCGATGAGATCGCGCGCAAGGAGGACCTGCCGCACCGCGTGGTCATGCCCGACGAGACGCTGGCCGAGATCGTCAAGCAGCGGCCTGTGAGCGTGCAGCAGCTGTCGTCGGTGCGCGGGCTTCCCAAGCGGTTCGCGCAGAAGTACGGCGACCGCATCGCGCAGGCCGTCGACGAGGGCGGAAAGATGCCGCCTGAGAAGCTGACGCACGGGAAGATCACGGAGGAGACGGCCTCCGACCGCGCGGCGATCGACGCGATCCTCGCGATCCTCGGGGCCCGCTGCATCGCCATGGGGCTCGCGCCCTCGATGGTGGCGACGCGCGGCGATGTGTCGCGCTGGTGGATGTCGCGCGCGACGGCTGCGCCGCAGCCTCTCTTCGAGGCAGGCGACTGGCGCGTGGACGCGGTGGGCAACTGGCTCGAGGCGTTCCTGCGGGGTGAGGCGGGCGTCTCGATCGCGTGGAGGGATGGCCGTCCGACGCTCGTGAACGAGCAGGGCGCCTGACATGCGCTCGGTGAATCCCGCCACAGGCGAGCCGCTCGGCGCCGAGTTTGCGCCGTGTTCGCGTGCGGAGCTCGAGGCGATGGCAGACACCGCCCTCGATGCGGTGGACGCGCTTGCGGATGCGCCCGGGGCGCAGGTCGCGGGGTTCCTCGAGGACTATGCGGCGCGGCTCGAGGGCGACCGCGAGGGAATCGCGCGCCTCGCACACGAGGAGACCGCGCTTCCCTATGCGCCGCGACTGAGCGAGGTCGAGTTCAACCGCACGACCTTCCAGCTGCGCGAGGCGGCGCGCTGCCTGCGCGACGAGTCATGGCGCGAGGTCGCGCTCGACGAGAAGCATGGCCTGCGCTCGACGCTCGTCCCGCTCGGCGGGGCGGTCGTGTGCATCGGCCCGTCGAACTTCCCGCTCGCCTTCAACGGCGTGTCGGGCGGCGACTTCGCGGCTGCGATCGCGGCGCGAAATCCCGTGATCGCCAAGGCGCATCCGGGGCACTTGAACACCACGGCGCGGCTCTTCGCGCACTGCGCCGCGGCGCGCGATGCGGCGCGGCTGCCTTCGTCGTCGGTGCAGCTCTTCTTCGACTGTGCGCCCGAGGACGGCGAGGCGCTCTTTGCATGCGCCGGCGTCGCGGCGCTCGGTTTCACGGGCTCGCGCGCTGCGGGATCGCGATTGAAGGCCGCGTGCGATGCTCTTGGAAAGCCTGCGAGTTGCGAGATGGCGGGAGTGAACCCCGTGTTTGTCGCGTCGCATGCGGCGGCTGCGCGCGCGGAGGCAATCGCCGATGCGTGGACAACTTCGGTACTTCTCGGAGGCGGGCAATTCTGCACGAAGCCTGGCGTGATCTTCGTTTCGGGTGAAGCCGCCGCCGCGCGTGTCGCGGCACGCGCTGGCGAAGCGCTGGCGAAGGCTGCGCCTGTGGTGCTCTTGACGGAGTCGATCCGCGTACACCTTGCGCACTCGGTCGAATCGTTGCGCGTGGCTGGCGCACGCATTGCCTGCGGTGGTCGCGCGCAGGGGTCAGGCTTCCGATTCGAGCCGACGCTTGCGGTCGCGGATGCAACGCTCGTGCGTCAGGCGCGCGCCGCGTTCATGCAGGAGGCGTTCGGCCCGCTCGGCACGGTGGTCGCGGTCGAAGGCGACGCGCAGCTCGTCGACTTCGCGCGCGCGCTCGACGGGCAGCTTGCGGCGACGGTGATCGCGGACGCAGACGACGATGCGGTGCGCGCCACGCTCTTCGGCGTGCTGCGCTTCAAGGTCGGTCGGCTGCTCAAGGAAACGATGCCCACAGGCGTCGCCGTGAGCCCCGCGATGGTGCACGGCGGGCCGTTCCCCGCGACAGGCGACCCGCGCTTCACGGCGGTCGGGTTGCCGGCGGCGGCGAAGCGGTTCTCGAAGGCGCTGTGCGTGCAGGGGTGAGCGCCCGCCGACACCTGTCACACATGCTTCGCGAGCGCCGCGCGGATCACCGAGAGCGCCTTGGCTCGTGCCTCGCCCTCGAGCGGACGCCGCGGCGCGCGCACGCGCTCGTCGCCCGTCGCGGTCTCGGCCATCACGAGCTTGATGAGCTGCACGAACTCGGGCACGGTGTCGAGCCGCAGGAGCGGCAGGAACCACGCGTAGAGCGCGTCGCACGCGGCGATGTCCTCGGCGCGCGTCGACTGCGCGAGCGTGAAGAGCCGCACGCTCTCCTCGGGGAGCGCGTTGGCGAGGCCCGCGATCCAGCCGGCGCAACCCATGCGCGCGCCTTCGACGGCGCAGTCGTCGAGGCCGACGAGGGCGCCGACCTTGCGCGTGCGTCCGCGGCTGCCCGCGACGAGCGCCGTCAGCTTGCGCGCATCGCCCGTCGAGTCCTTCACGGCGACGAGGTTCGCGTGCCTCTCCGCGAGCTCGAACACCTGCTCCGCGCTCACATCGACGATGTAGGCGGGCGGATTGTTGTAGAGCATCATCGGAAGCGGGGCTGCCGAGAGCATCGCCTCGAAGTGCGCCTCGTACTCGCGCCACGGGCCCTTATGGACATAGGGCGGAAGGATCATGCAGCCGCGCAGGCCGATGTCCGCGGCCTTCTCGACCATGCGCACCGCATCGCGCGTTGATGCTGCCGAGATCGTGGCGAACGCGTTGCCGCGGCCTTCGCTGGCCGCCGCGATCGCCTTCCATCCCTCGAGGCGCTCGTCGAACGACAGCGTCTGGCCCTCGCCGAGGGAGCCCGGCCACACGGTGCCCGTGCAGCCCGCCGCGAGCATGCGCCGCGCGAGGTCGCCGAGGCGCGTCGTGCACAGCGCGCCGTCGTCGCGGAACGGGGAGATGATCGCGGGGATGACTCCGTGGAACGGCGCGCCGACTTCGTTCGGGGACTGCATGCGCACAGGGTAGCGCGGCGACCAAGTATCCTGCTCGCGTGAAGATCGAGCGATTCGTCGACAGCCACACGGAAGGTGAACCGACGCGCGTGCTGCTCGCGCCCGACGGCGGGCTCTTCCAGCTCTCGCTGCCCGAGCTCCTCGCACGCTGGTCGCGGGGCGGCGCGCTTGCGGTCCCGCCCGAGTGCCTGGCGCTCGCCGCCAATCCGCGCGCAGCCGACGCGACGGTGTGCGCGCTCGCGTGCCGACCGTCGAAGGCGGGCGCGTCGTGCGGCGTCCTGTTCTGGAACGCGAGCGCGCCGCTCGGGATGTGCGGCCACGCGACGATCGGACTCGCGCGCACGCTGCGCCACATCGGGTTCGACCTCGCGGCGCGCGCCACGATCGAGACGCGCGTCGGCGAGGTGGTGGTCGAGTCGCGCGACGACGGGCGCTTCGCCTTCGACAACGTGGCGTCGCGCGTCCATGCGCGCGACTTCGAGGTGGTGCTTGCGCAGGGCGGTGTCGCGCGCGGCGACATCGCGTGGGGCGGCAACTGGTTCTTCATCGTGCGCCATGACGGCCTCTCGCCCGGCGGGAAGGCGGGGCGCGCGATGCGTTCGCACGCCGAGGAGCTCGCGTACGCGGAGGCGATCCTCGAGGGCGTCCGCCGCGCGGGCCTGCGCGCGGGCCCCGAGAACGGCGGGCTCATCGACCATGTGCTGCTGTCGTTCATGCCGTCGCGCGCGGGCGCGTGCGCGCGCAACTTCGTGCTCTGCCCGAACGGCACCTTCGACCGCTCTCCGTGCGGCACGGGCACGAGCGCGCTTCTGGCCACGCTCGCCGCGCGCGGCGAACTGGCGGCGGGCGCGCCGTGGGTGCAGGAGTCCGCGATCGGAAGCGTCTTCGAGGAGCATCACGCCGTGCTCGCCGACGGAGCGGTGCGGCCCACCATCGCGGGGCGTGCGTTCATCGTGGCCGAGGGATCCCTCGTCTTCGACGCGACCGATCCCGCGCGCGACGGCGGATGGCGCGAACCGCGCTGAGCGGTTTCAATGCCGCGTCATGCGCAAGGACGCCCACGAGATCCTCTACAACCCGCGCCTCAACAAGGGCACCGCGTTCAGCGAGGCCGAGCGCGAGCTGCTCGGGCTGACGGGGCTCTACCCCGACGCCGTCGAGGACAGCGCCACGCAGCAAAGGCGCGCGCTCGCGCAGCTTGAGCGCCGCGCCAACGACCTCGAGCGCTATGTGTATCTCTCGGAGCTCCAGGACCGCAACGAGCGGCTCTTCTACCAGCTGCTGCGCGCCGACGCGCCGAGGCACATGCCGATCGTCTACACGCCGACGGTCGGCGAGGCGTGCCAGAAGTTCGGCCACATCATGCGGCGACCGAAGGGGCTCTATGTGTCGCTCAAGCACCGCGGCCGCATCGCCGAGATCCTGCGCAACTGGCCCGAGTCCGATGTGCGCATCATCTGCGTGACAGACGGCGAGCGCATCCTCGGCCTCGGCGACCTCGGCGTGTGCGGCATGGGCATTCCCGTCGGCAAGCTCGCGCTCTACACCGCGGTCGGCGGCGTGCCGCCCGCGCGCTGCATGCCCGTAGTCCTCGATGTCGGCACGAACAACGCGGCGTTCCTCGACGACGAGCTCTATCCGGGCCTGCGGCGCGAGCGGCTGCGCGGCGACGACTACGACTCCTTCGTCGAGGAGTTCGTGATGGCGGTGCAGCAGGTCTATCCGCGCGCGTGCATCCAGTTCGAGGACTTCCACAACACGACGGCGATCCCGATGCTTGCGCGCTACCGCGACCGCGTGTCGTGCTTCAACGACGACATCCAGGGCACAGCGTCGATCGCCGTGGCGGGGCTCTTCGCGGCGTGCCGCGCGCTCGGCAACTCGCTCGTCGACCACCGCTATCTCTTCTTCGGCGCGGGAAGCGCCGCGACGGGCATCGCCGACCTCGTGGTGCAGGCGATGATGCAGCGCGGCGTGCCCGAAAGCGACGCGCGGGCGCGCATCTGGCTGATGAACTCGAAGGGCGTGGTGGTGAAGGACAACCCCGGCATCCAGCCGCACCAGGTCGCCTTCGTCCGCGAGGGCGAGCTCATCAAGACGCTGCCCGAGGCCGTGCGCGCGCTGCAGCCGACCGTTCTGATCGGGACGAGCACCCAGCCGCAGACCTTCACGCGGGAAGTCGTCGAGGCGATGCGCGCCTACTGCGAGCGCCCCGTGATCTTCCCATACTCAAACCCGACCTCGAAGTCTGAATGTACTGCGGAGCAGGCGTGGACCTGGACCGACGGCGCCGCGATCTTCGCGTCCGGTTCGCCATTCCCGCCCGTCGAGCTCGGTGCGCGCATGCTTGTCCCGGGGCAGGGAAACAATGTCTACATCTATCCCGCGGTCGGCATGGCCGTCTACGCGACCGAGGCCGCGCGCGTGACCGACGAGATGTTCCTGAAGGCGGCCGAGGCGTTGTCAGCGCGCACCACCGAGGCGGAGCTTTCGGTCGGGCTCATCTATCCGCCGCTCGACCGCATCCACCAGTCCGCGGTGGCCGTCGCGGTCGAGGTCGCGGAGCTCATCTTCGACCGCGGCTTCGCGCGCGTCGAGCGTCCGCGCGACATCGACGCGTGGCTGCGCGCGAAGGTCTACGACCCGTCGTACTGACGGCGGCGGGAGGTCGCGGGCCTCGGCGTCGGGCCAGCAAGGCCTACGCTGTGCGGCGCTTGGCGGAAGCGTCGCGGAGCCGCACGACCAGCGCTGGAATGCCGCATGCGACGGCGACGATCGGGCCGACGATCACGCCGCACGCCCCGAAGACGGCCATGACCATGGAGCGCAGGAAACTGCGCGAACGCTCGAACTCGTCGCGCGTCGACGGAACCAGGGCAATCGTGGTCGCCCGCAGCGACGCAGCGGGCTGCGAGGGGTCGCGGGGCTCGGGCGTCACGAGGTAGCGGCCGTCCGTGGGGATCTCGGTGAATCCGAGCAACGGGAAGCCGTGGAGGATGCGCGCCTGCACGCCGCCCGAGGTCGGTTCGACCGCGATGGGCGTTCCCGCTGCATCGCCGTCCGCCGCGCGCCTGATCGACACGCGGAACGGCGGTTCGTCCGAGTCCTCCGCAGGGGGCGCGGCCTCCGCTGCGTCGCGCGTCGCGCGGATGGGGCCGAGATCTACGACGAGGTACTCGCCCTGCGGGATCTCGACAGGCCCCGGCATCGCGGTGTCGACGAGGACCCCCGGTCCCTCGCCCCGCTCGAGCGGCCCGATGCGCTCGAAGGTCTCCTCGAACGAGGAGATCGTCTGCTCGATGCCTGAGCGCTCCATGACGAGGAAGCCGCCGATCGCGAGCATCACGCCGAGGATCGAGAGTCCGAGCAAGAGCTCGAACGCACTGCGGCGGCGGGTCGCGTGGTCGTCGTCAGGGCGCGCCATAGATGGTCGGTTGGAGTCGCTCGGCGCCCTTGGGCCCGTCAGAACGCCAGCGGATCGTTCTCCGCCGCGGGGCGCGGCTTGCGGAGGCCGACCACGAGCGCCGCGATACCGAAGCAGAGCGCAAGAACGATTCCGCACACGCCCGCACAGCCGCCGATGGTGCCGACGCCCGCGGACACCGCGAAGTTGCGCAGCGCGTCGAAGTCGTCGCGCGTCGTGGGAAGGATGGCGATCCGCGCGGTCGTCGTGCCGTCGGTCGGTGCGACGGCGATGGTGAAGGTTCCGTCCGCGGGGAAATCGACGAATGCGAGCAGCTCAGCCTGGCCTTGGCCGTTCCCCATGGGCGGGCTCTGGTTCAGCTCGGCCTCGAGGGTTCCGCCGTCCGCATCGGTGACGGTGACCGTGAAGGCCTTCCCCAGCTTCGGGTCTGCGACGCGACCCTGGTCATCGGGGATGAGGACGAGGACGGCTCCGCCCTTCTTCGCGTCGAAGGCGACGCTGCCGGGCGCGTCGAACTCCTCCGCGCCCTCCGCAATGCCCTGTGCTTGTCGGACCAGCGCCGCAACGCTGTCGCCCGCGCCGGAGCGGAAGGCGGCGATCGCGCCGACGACCGCGACGAGGAGCGAGAGGACCGCGAGGAGCGCGAGGACGATGACGGCGGCCTTTCCGCGGCGGCGGGGAGTGCGCGGCCGTCGGGAGGGGGGCCTGGAAGCGGGCGAGGAGGCGCATGCAGCGCTCATGGAGGCGGCGGTGGCCGTTGCGTTCGGCGTGTCGTCGGTCGTGGGCGTGTGCATGGTGGTAGTCCTCTCTCCTGTTCGGCTGATCGGGACGGGAGCCTTCGAAACCTCGCGGAATGCTACCCGAGTCGCGCGCCCGCCTCGTCTGCTCGGATGCCGCGGAGGCGCACGATTGGTGATGCGCCGCGACGAGTTGCGCCGATACCCGCATTCGGCCGAGGATCGGCCTTCGGGACGAGTGGAGGATCCACGATGCATCGTGACGAATCGCACGGTCAGGCGACCACGGTCGGTGTGAGGTCCGCGCGCTGGCGCGTGGCGGGCGAGGGGACGCCGTGCCTCTCGAAGCTGGGCCTCTCGAAGTTCAACCGTTCGACGCCGTGCCCGTCCGCCCCCGTTCGCGCGCGTCGGTTTCTCGCGACCTGCGCCTCCGTCCTCATCGCATGCCTTCCCGCGGCGCCGCTTGGCTGCGCCACGGTGCCCGAGACGGGGCGCACGCAGTTCGTGGCGCTGTCGCCGTCCGCGGAGCGAAGCCTCGGCGAGGCGGCCTTCGAGGAGATGCTTGCGGGTGCGAAGGTGATCACGAGCGGCCCTGAGTTTGCGCGCGTGCAGCGGGTCGGCCAGCGCATCGCGGAGGCGTCGAACAGGCGATATCCGCAGGCTTGCGCGGACTTCGCGTGGCAGTTCGCGCTCATCGACACCCCCGAGGTCAACGCGTGGATGCTTCCTGGCGGGAAGAGCGGCGTGAACATGGGGCTCTTGACGGTCGCCACGACCGACGACGAGCTCGCCGTCGTCATCGGTCACGAGGCCGCGCACGCGATCGCGCGCCACGGCGCCGAGCGGATCTCGCGCGGCATGGCCGCGCAGGTCGTCTTCGGCGTCGCAGCCGCGAGCGGGGAGGTCGACCCCGCGCTCGTCGAGGCGACGGCCGTGGCGTACGGCGCGCTCGGCGAGACCGCGTTCAGCCGAGGCGAGGAGAGCGAGGCCGACCACATTGGCCTCCTGATCGCTGCGGACGCGGGCTACGACCCGCGCGCGGCGCTCGAGTTCTGGCGCAAGATGGGCGCGCTCGGCGGCGAGAAGCCGCCTGAGTTTCTCTCGACCCATCCGAGCGACGAGACGCGCGCGGCGCGGCTCGCGCAGCTCATGCCGCAGGCGCTCGAGGTCTATCGGCGCGCCAAGGAAGCGGGTCGCTGAATGGCGGGCGTCGCGGCACGCGCACGCGACCACGCGGCGGTCGCACCGCTGCGGGTGTCGGACGACGGAGGCTCGCTGCGCATCTCGCCCGAGGGGCCGCTCACGAACGAGACCGTGGGCGCCATGCGCCGCGCGCTCGAGGCCGCGCTGCCTGCGCGACTGACCGCACCCGTCACGCTCGACCTCTCGCGCGTCGACGCGCTTGACGCGGCGGGCGTGTCGGTCGCGGTCTTTCTCTTCAGGCTCGCCTCGGCGGCGGGCGTCGGCTTCACGCTCGAAGGGGCCGACCGCGACCGCAAGCTGCTCGTCGACCTCGCGCTGCGCGGGCAGGAGCCGCAGTCGCCGCCCGCGCCGATCGGGGTCGTGCGCGGAATCGGCGTCGCGTCGATCGACATCTGGCGCGGCCTCGTCGACCTCGCGCGGTTCATCGGCGAGATCACGCTCGTCCTCGCCGCGATCGCACGCGCCCCGCGACTCCTGCGCGTCCATGACACGATCCTCGCGATGGCGCGCCACGGCTCCGACGCGATCCTCGTGGTCGGGCTCCTGGGCTTCCTCATCGGCGCCATCATCGCGTTCCAGACCTTCGACCCGATGGCGCGCTATGGCGCATCGCTGCAGGTCGCAGACGTCGTGGCGGTCTCGGTGGTGCGCGAGCTCGGGCCGCTGATCACGGCGATCATCCTCGCGGGCCGCTCGGGCAGCGCGTTCGCCGCCGAGATCGGCACGATGAAGGTGACGCAGGAGCTCGACGCGCTGCGGACCTTCGGCATCGATCCCGTGCGCTTCCTCGTGATCCCGCGCCTCATCGCGGCGACGGTGGTCACGCCCATGCTCGCGGTCTACGCATCGATCCTCGGCGTCGCGGGCGGATTCGTCATCCTCGGCGCGGAGGGCTTCACGCTGACGCAGTACCTCGACCAGGTGCGCTCGGCGCTCACGGTGGGCGGATTCCTGCAAGGGCTCGCGAAGGCCGCCGTGTTCGCCATCCTCGTCTCCGCGATCGGCTGCCTCGCTGGCCTGCGCACGGGTCAGGGGCCTGGCGCCGTCGGCCTCAGCACCACCCGCGCGGTCGTCGCGGGGATCGTCGCCATCATCGTCGCCGACAGCCTGCTCGGCGCATTCTTCTACGCGCTCGACATCTGATCCGCCGCCCACGACGCCATGCAGGAAGCAGCCACGCCAAGCCCCCGCGCACCGCAGCCCGAACGGGCCGTGGCGATGTCGCTGCGCGGCGTGACCATCGGCTACGGCAGGCCGATCGTCGAGGGCATCGACCTCGATGTCCTCCGCGGCGAGATCCTCTTCATCGGCGGCGGCTCGGGCTGCGGAAAGACCACGCTCCTCAACTGCATGACCGCGCTCCTCAAGCCGCTCGCGGGGTCGATCACGCTTGACGGCGTCGACCTCGCGACGGCCGACCGCGAGGCGCTCATGCGCGCGCGCCGCCTCTTCGGCGTGATGTACCAGCTCGGCGCCCTCTTCGGCGGAAAGACGCTTCTCGAGAACGTGCGCCTCCCGCTCGAGGAGTTCACGCGGCTCGACGACGACACGATGGACGACATCGCGCGCGCGAAGCTCGGTCTCGTCGGGCTCGGCGCGCACGCGCACAAGCGGCCCTCCGAGATCTCGGGCGGCATGCAGAAGCGCGCCGCGATCGCGCGCGCGCTCGCGCTCGACCCGCCGATCGTCTTCCTCGACGAGCCGAGCGCGGGCCTCGACCCCGTCACGAGCGCCGACATCGACGCCATGATCGTCGCGCTGAACCGCATGCTCGGAACGACCTTCGTGATCGTCTCGCACGAGCTCGCGAGCATTCTCTCGATCGGACACCGCTTCGCCATGCTCGACGGTGCGCGCAGGCGGCTCGTCGCGCTCGGCCCGCCCGCGGAGCTGCGCGACCATTCGGAAGACGAGTGGGTCCGCCGATTCCTCAACAGGGTTCCCACGCAGGAGGCATGATGCACGCCATGCACAGATCGACGAACGGTCGCGCGCGCCGCACCGCAGCACGCAGTCATCGCGGAGACACGCCATGAGCTCCACGCGCGAACTCACGGTCGGCCTCTTCGTGATCGCGTCGACGGCGCTCGCGCTCGGCGGCGTCATCGCCATCGGCTCGGGCACGCTGTTCAAGCACACCGAGACGATCGAGACCTCGACCACGGACTCCGTGAACGGCCTGCAGATCGGAAGCCCCGTCAAGTACCGCGGCGTGCCGATCGGCGAAGTGAGCTCGATCAGCTTCGCGGACCGACTCTATCCCGCGGGCATCGACGACTTCGACTTCGCGAGCCCCGTGGTGATCCGCATGAAGGTGCGGCTCGAGGTCTTCGGTCCCGAGCAGTCTGAGCGCTTCACGCAGAGCATCGACGACGGCGTCGCGCGCGGACTGCGGGCGCGCCTCACCTCCGCGGGCCTCACGGGCGGGCTCTTCGTCGACCTCGACCTCAGCGATCCGACGCTGTTCCCGCCCGCGAAGCCGCCGTTCGAGCCGGAGTATCCGTACATTCCCGCGGCTCCGAGCAGGCTCGACCAGCTCATCGACCGCATCCAGGTCATCGCCGCGAACCTCTCGGAGGTCGACTTCTCCTCGATCGGCGGCTCGCTGCAGAAGACGATCGACGGAATCGACGGCGTGGTGGCGCGGCGCGTCGATCCGATGCTCGCGGAGAGCCAGAGGTTCATCGCCGAGCTGCGCGAGTCGAACGCACGGCTGCGGGCGATCCTCGACGACCCCGCGATCGGCGAGACGCTGGCCAACGCCTCCGCGTTCACGGGCGAGATTCGCAAGGGATTCGACGGCAGCTCCGACGACCTGCGCACGGCGCTGGCGGAGATTCCGCGCCTCATGACGAGCGCGCGCGAGGCGGCGGAGCGGCTCGACGGCATGCTTGCGTCCGAGGAGGTGCGCAAGATCGTCGACGGACTCGGCGGCGTGGTCGATGAGATCGGCCCGACGGTCGCCGAGTATCGCGGCATCGGCGCGCGGATCCAGCGGATTCTCGACGACGAGAGCCCCGAGATCAGGCGGCTGGTCGACGCGCTGCGCCGCACCGCGCAGCATCTCGAGGAGATCAGCGGCCGTGCGCGGCGCGATCCAGGCGAGCTGCTCTTCGGCGCGCCGCCCGCGCCGTTGCCGCCGGGCGCACCCGCAGAGGGAGGCAGGCGATGACGCTGCACCGATGGAAGGAGCGCGAGATGATCGATGGAAGCGGTGAACCGTGTGCGCGGAGAGACGCGCGTGGCCTCGCACGATGGATGCTTCTCGCCGCGGCCTGCGGCGCGGCCGTCGCGGCGTGTGGCTGCTCGCTCTTCGACAGGCAGCCGCGGCCGCAGGCGAGCTACATGCTGTCGCCGCCCGAGCAGCAGCCCGTGACGGGCGAGCGGGCGGCGTCGATCGAGGTGCGTCGCTTCGGCGCGGTCGCGCCCTTCGACGAGCGGCCGTTCCTCTATCGGACGACCGACGGCACCTGGCGCGCCGACGCCGACGCGGGATTCGTCGCGCTGCCGTCCGACATGATGATGGTCGCGATCGCGCGCGCGCTTGAGCGCTCGGGCCGCGCCGAGGTCGTGGCGATCGAGGGCACGCCGCTGCGCCTCGACTTTGCGCTCGACGGCGTGATCGAGGCCTTCTACGCCGACTACTCCGACGCGGCCGCGCCCGTCGCGATCGTCTCGCTGCGGGGATATCTGGTCGATCGGCGGGCGGCGGGCGGAACGCTGGTCGCGCAGATGATGGGCAACGGCCGCGCGCCGATCCTCGGTGCACGCACCTCGGACGTCGCCGATGCATTCTCGGCCGCAGCAGGTGCTGCGATCGCGGAACTCATCGAGGCGCTTCCGAAGGGCCGCGTCGACGGGGCGGCCGATGCCGCGACCGATGCCGCGACGCGCGACACAGGCGCGCGCTGAGCCGCACGCCGCGCCTGTTGAGCCTACGCTACGCCTTCCATGTCGACGGGCGCCTCAGAGCGATCCACCCAGCACCTCGACGGGCCGAACTCGCCCGCGCGCGTCGCGCGCATCCTGGCGTCGCGGCTCGCGGCGATGCCTGCGCCCGACGGCGTCCGCGCACCGGGTTTCGTGCGGCTCGAGATGCCCGTGGACGCGACCGACATCCTGTCATGGCTCCGCGCGGCGCCGAAGGGCGCGCGGCGCTACTTTCGCGACCGAAGCGCGCGGCTCGAGGCCGCAGGCGTCGGCGTCGCACACCGTGCCGACTTCGGCGCGCACGACCTCGTCGAGCAGCGGAGCCCGACGGGGGCCTCGCAGCGCGGATCGGTGTGGTTCCTCGCGATGCCGTTCGACCGCGCGCGGCCGCGCGAGGACGCGTGGCGCGCGTTCGCCGACGACCACTGCGTGCTTCCGGTCGTCGAGTTCCGTCGCGACGGCGAGTCGCACGCGCTCGCGGTGAACCTGTCCGACGATGCGGGTGCGCGCGACGCTACGATCGCGCTTCTCGAGAGGCTCGCCGAGTCCCGCGACGAGTGCGCCATCGAGCCCGCGCTTGTGCGCGAGTCGGACGGCGATGGCGAGGCTGCGTGGACGCGCTCGGTGCGCGGCGGGCTCGACGCGATCGCGCGCGGCGAGCTGCGCAAGATCGTCCTCGCGCGCACGCGGCGCTATCACGCGAGCGGCGCGCTCGACCCCGTCACCGTGCTCGCGCGCCTCGCGGCACGCGAAGTGCGCGGCTTCCGATTCCTCGTCGAGGCGGGCGCGGGCCGCGCCTTCCTCGGCGTGACGCCCGAGCGGCTCGTCTCGCGCAGCGGCCGCATCGCGCGCAGCGAGGCCGTCGCGGGCACGCGCCCGCGCGGCGTCGACACGGTGGCGGACCGCCTTCTCGGCGAGTCGCTGATGGCGAGCGCGAAGGACCGCCGCGAGCACGAGCTTGTGATCGAGCGCGTGCGCGAGGCGTTGGCGTCGCATGCAAGCTCGCTGCGCGTCGAGACAGAGCCTCGGCTGCGCCGGCTCGCCTATGTGCAGCACCTCGTGACGCGCGTGACGGCCGATCTGCGCCCTGGAACGACCGACGCAGAACTCGTGTCGGCGCTCCATCCGACGCCCGCCGTCGCGGGAGCGCCCGTCGCGCGCGCCATCGCAGCGCTGCGCGAGCTTGAGTCGTTCGACAGGGGCCTCTACGCGGGTCCCGTCGGCGTTGTCTCCCGCGACGGCGCCGAGATCGCGGTCGCCATCCGATCGGCGCGCCTCGACGGCGACTCGCTCACCGCCTATGCGGGCGCGGGCATCGTCGACGGGTCCGACCCTGCCGACGAGTGGCGCGAGACGGGGCACAAGCTGCTCGCCTTCGAGCGGCTCGCGACCTGATCGAAGCGGACTGCTACCTTGCCCGTGATGCGCGGCGCGCCCAACATCAACCTCGCGTGGACCATGCTCGCGGCCGAGGAGTGCTTTCGCCTCGGCGTGCGCCATGCGGTCGTGAGCCCTGGGTCGCGCAGCGCGCCGCTTGCGGTCGCCTTCGCGCGCCACGGCGGCATCGCGGTGCATGTGGCGCACGACGAGCGGGGGGGCGCATTCCTCGCGCTCGGTGTCGGGAAGTCGACGGGCGTTCCCGCGGTGCATGTGACGACGAGCGGCACGGCGGTCGCGAACACGCTGCCGGCGGTCGTCGAGGCCCGCATGACGCGCGCGCCGCTCCTCGTCTTCGCGGCCGACCGCCCTCCCGAGCTGCGCGACTGCGGCGCGAACCAGGCCATTCCGCAGGCGAACCTGCTTGCGGGCGCGGCGCGCTGGTCGGTCGACATGCCCGCGCCGTCGACGGAGGCGCCCGCGGAGTTCGTGCTCTCGACGGTCGACGAGGCGTTCGCGCGCGCAACGGGCGCCGCAGGCGCGCAGGGCGGCGCGGTGCACCTGAACTGGCAGTTCCGCGAGCCGCTTGCGCCCGATGTCGCGCCATGGGACGGGGGCTGGCTCTGGAGCGTCAGCCGTTGGATCGAGGACGGTGCGCGACGACCCTGGCGCGAGACGGTGCCTCCTGTGCCCACGGTTCTCGAGGTGGAGGCGCCGCTCGTCGTCGCGGGCGCGATGCCCGCCGCCGCGCGCGCCTCGCTCGCGGGCTGGAAGGGAACGGTGGTCGCGGACATCACGAGCTCGCTCGCGGGGACGGGCACGGCGGGTGCGGATCTCGTGCTCCGCGCCGCGTTCGAGGACGACGGCATTCCCGCGCTCGTCGCCGCGCTCCGCACGGACGCGATCCTCGCCGTCGGCGATGCCGTCGTGTCGAAGCGGCTCGGCGCATGGATCGCCCGCCAATCCTGCGCCGTCACCGCGATCGGCGGAGGCGACCCGCGCGTCGACGCCGCGCATCGCGTGCGCACGGCCTACGCAGGCCCCGTTCGCCTGGTGGCCGGCAAGGGACTTCGCCCGCATCGCGGGTGGGCGCGCGCTCTCTCGGTGGCCACGCGCGCAGCGGCGCGGGCGATCCGCGCCGAGGGCCCGCTGTGCGAACCGACCGCGATCGCTGAGGCGACCGCCGCGTGCGCGAAGCATCCCGAAGGCACGATCTTCTACGGTTCCTCGATGCCCGTCCGCGACGCGGATTTCCTTGCGATCCATCCGCCCGATGGATGGGAGGCCGCTGCGAACCGCGGCGCGAGCGGAATCGACGGACTCGTCGCGAGCGCCGCGGGCCACGCGGTCGCGGGCGGTGCGCCCGTGGTGGCGTTCGTCGGCGACGTGAGCGCGCTGCACGACCTTCCGAGCCTCGGTCTTCTCGGCGCGGTGCGCTCGCCGCTCGTCCTCGTCGTCCTCAACAACGACGGCGGCGGCATCTTCCGCTATCTGCCGATCGCGAGGCACGACGACGTGTTCGAGCGGCTCTTCACGACGCCGCACGGCCTCGAGATCGCGCCGATCGCGCGCGCCTTTGGCCTTGCGGTCGAGTCGCCCGCCACGCGAAGGTCGCTCGCTCGCGCCGTCGCGAAGGCGCTGACGCGCGACCGCGCGACGGTGATCGAGGTCCGCTGCGCGCGCGAGGCGAGCGAGGCGTGTCGCGCGCGCGTCGCGAAGGCGGCGGTCGACGCGCTCGCGCGGGAATTCCGCGGGTGAGTCGCGTCGCGCTCGTGCACGGGTTCCTCGGGTCGCCCGCCGACTGGGCCGATGTCCTCGCGCATCTCACGCCACGCGTCGCGTGCGACTGCGTGCCGCTCGCGGAGCTTGGCTGCGCCTCGGTCGCCGACGCGGCGCGCACCCTCGCGGCGCAGCTCGAGCGCGCGCCGTGCGACGCGCTCGTCGGCTACTCGATGGGCGGGCGCATCGCGCTCGAGCTCGCGGCCACGCGGCCCGAGCTCGCGCCGCGGCTCGTCCTTCTCTCTGCGGGTCCCGGGCTCGAGGATCCCGCCGAACGCGCGCGTCGCGCCGCCGAGGACGATGCGCGCGCCTCCGAGCTCCTGCGCGACGGCCTCGATGCCTTCGTCGACCGCTGGTATCGCCTCGCGCTCTTCGCGCCGTTCGCCGCGCATCGCTCGTTCGCCGACGCGCGCGCGCGCCGCGTCCACGGAGACGCTGCGTTCTGGGCGCGCTGCGTGGCGGGCTGCTCGCCGGGCCGCGCCGAGCCGCGCTGGAGCGCGCTGCCCGCGCTCGCCGCGCGCACGGTCTTCGTCGCGGGCGCGCTCGACGAGCGATATGCTGCGTTCGCCGCGCGCGCGGGAGTTCTCGCGCCCGCGCTGCGCACGGAGATCGTCGCGGGAGCGGGGCATGTCCTTCCGCTCGAGGCGCCCGACGCCTGCGCGCGCATCATCGAGTCAGTTCTCCCGAGAAACCGAGCGAACACGCCATGACGACAGCCTATCCAGCAGCGAAGCCGACCACGGAGACCACCGAGAAGATCCGCCCCGCGCTCGAGTGGAGGGCCGCGCCCGCAGGGCAGGGCTTCGCCGAGGTGAAGTACCACAAGGCCGAGCGCATCGCGAAGATCACGATCAACCGCCCCGAGGTGCGCAACTCGTTCACGCCGCGCACCGTCGAGGAGATGCGTGCGGCGCTCCTCGACGCGAAGCTCGACAAGGAGATCGGCGCCGTCATCCTCTGCGGCGAAGGCGAGCGCGCCTTCTGCGCGGGCGGCGACCAGCGCGTGCGCGGGCACTCGGGCTACCGCTCCGAGGCGGGAAGCGAGATGCTGAACGTGCTCGAGTTCCAGCGCGAGATCCGCACCTGCCCGAAGCCCGTCGTCGCCATGGTGGCGGGCTGGTCGATCGGCGGCGGGCATGTCCTCCACATGATGTGCGACCTCACGATCGCCGCGGAGAACGCGCGCTTCGGCCAGGTCGGCCCGCGCATGGGCAGCTTCGACGGCGGCTACGGCGCGAGCTACATGGCGCGCATCATCGGGCAGAAGCGCGCGAGGGAGATGTGGTTCCTCTGCCGCAGCTACTCTGCGCAGGAGGCGAAGGAGATGGGCCTCGTGAACTGCGTCGTCCCCGTCGCGGACCTCGAGGAGGTCACCGTGCAGTGGTGCCGCGAGATGCTCGCGAACTCGCCGACCGCGATCCGCGCGCTCAAGGCCGCGCTCAACGCCGACTGCGACGGCCAGGCGGGCCTGCAGGAGCTCGCGGGGATCGCCACCATGCTCTACTACATGACCGACGAGGCGAAGGAGGGCCGCGATGCGCAGCTCTCGAAGCGCCCCGCCGATTTCCGCAAGTTCGCGCCGTGAACGGCGCACGCAGGAGGCCGTCGGTTCGGTGCAGGTCCACGCGCGTCCATCGATCCCCGCCATCTGGCTCGCGGCGACGCGTCCGAAGACGCTCGGCGCGTCGCTCTGCCCTGTGACGATGGGCGCGGCGCTCGCGTGGCACGACGGCGTCTTCGCGTGGGCTCCTGTTCTCGCGGCGTTCGCGGGCGCGTGCCTGCTGCAGGTCGCGAGCAACTTCGCGAACGACCTCTTCGACGGGCTTCGCGGCACCGACTCGCGCGAGCGCCTCGGCCCCGCGCGCGCGGTGGCGAGCGGCTGGGTGTCGCCGCTCGCGATGGGCGTCGCGCTCGCCATCGTCCTCACGCTCGCCTCCGCGCCCGCGTTCTACCTCGCGGAGCGCGCTGGCCATGTCTTCGCGCTGATCGGCGTGGCGGGCGCCGTGTCCGCCGTCTTCTACACGGCGCCACCCTTCATGCTCGGCTACCGCGGGCTCGGCGATGTCTTCGTCTTCGGCTTCTTCGGGCCTCTCGCCGTGGCGGGAACGCGCGCGGCCTGCGACGGCGCGTGGACGGAGGAGGCGCTTCTCCTCGGCCTTGCGCCCGGCGCGATCGCCGTCGCGCTGCTCGCGGTCAACAACCTGCGCGACCGCGCGGGCGACGCCGCCAGCGGCAAGCGAACGCTCGCCGTCCGCTACGGCGAGCGCTTCGCACGGACGCAGATCGCGGCGTGCCACGCGGTCGCGATGGGCGTGCCCGTGTTCGCGGCAGTTCTCTACGGTCTTCCGTGGACGATCTCGCTCGCGTCGCTCGTGGCGATCCTCTTCCTGCCTGCGTCGGAATCGATCCGTCGCGGGCGCGACGGCGCGGCGCTGAACGCGAACCTCGTCCAGTTCGGCGCGATGCTCGTCCTCTATGGGCTCGCGTTCCTTGCGGGAATCGCGGCGTTCGAGCTCTTCCTTCGCGGTGCCGCGGGAGGCGCGGCATGAGCGCCGAGATCCTGCGCGTGTCGCTCGCGGTGCGCGCCGATGCGCGGCGGGTCGTCGGCGCCGCGACGCGCGAGGTGGCGTTCGTGCGCGTGGCCGACGGGCCGCACGCGGGCTTCGGCGAGTGCGCGCCGCTCGCGGGTCTTCACGGCGAGTCGCTCGACGAGTCGATCGAGGCGATCGAGCGCTGGGCGGACGGCGAGATCGAGTTCGACGGGATGCCGCCGAGCGCCGCCTTCGCTGCATCGTGCGCGCTCGAGACCGCAGAGGGATTCGGCACGCGCGCCGCGGGCCCCGTCGCCGTCGCTGCATTCTTCGCGGGCGGCGCCGACGAACTCGACGCCGCCGCGGTGCAGGCGCTCGCGGGCGCGCGCACGGTGAAGTTGAAGATCGGGCGCGCGGACGAGGCCGCCGACCGCGCGCTCATCGCGCGCGCGCTCGAGGCGCTGCCCGACGCGCGCCTCCGCCTCGACGGAAACCGAAGGCTCGCGGAGGCCGAGTGCGTGGCGCGCGTGCACGGCTTCGACGCGGAGCGGTTCGAGTATCTCGAGGATCCGCTCTTCGATCCGTCGCGCCTTGCGGCGCTCTCGGCGCGCACGGGAATCGCAATCGCGCTCGACGAGACCGTGGTCGACGCGTCGTCGGCCGCGCGCGAACTCCGCGACGAGCTCGCGCGCGAGGACTGCGTGGCCGCGTGGGTGCTGCGCATGTCGGCGCTTGGCCCGCTGGGTCGCGTGCGCGCGCTCGCGGGCGAGGCCGAGGCGCGTGGCGCGCACGCGGTGCTCTCGACCGCCTACGAGAGCTCGTACACACTGCGCCTCGCGGCGCACCTCGCGTCGTCGCTTGCGAACGCGCGATGCGCGCACGGGCTCGGCACCGCGGCGCTCCTTCTCGAGGATTCCTGCGTGCCCGCGATTCCCGACGGCGGATTCCTCGCGTGCCCGCCGCTCTCCGCGCCGTTCGCGGAGGCGTGGTCGTGAGCGCACTCGCGGGTGGCCTGTTCGTCGTCATCGAGGTCGAGCCTGGCGTCGACCCGCGCGCCGAGTTCGAGCGCGCGTGGGAGAATGGGGCGCGGGTCGTGCCGCTCGCGAGGTCGCTTCCCGCGGCGGCGCGCGCGTCGATCGTGGCGCAGCTCGGGCGCGTCTGCTGCGAGCCCGCTGCGGGCGTGGTCTTGCCGACGAGCGGCTCGGGCGGCACGCCGCGCCTCGTCGATCTCTCCATCGACGCCATGCGCGCGAGCGCCGAACTCGGCGCGCGCGTGATTCCGTTCGGCGAGGGCGATGTGTGGCACTCGTCGCTCGCGCCATCGCATGTCGGTGGCATGATGATCCTGATGCGCGCGCGATTTCTCGGCGGCGCCGTGCGGTTCGGCGCGCAGCCGCGCGCGTGGCGCGATCTCGAGGGCTCGACCCATGTATCGCTCGTCGCGGCGCAGCTCGCTCGGCTCCTTGAGGACGAGGCGCCCGTGCCTTCGTCGCTCCGCGCCGTCATGCTCGGCGGTGGCCCGAGCCCGCAGACGCTTCGCGACGCGGCGATCGCGCGCGGAGTGCCGCTTTTTGCGACCTATGGCCTGACCGAGACATCCTCGCAGGTCGCGACGGGGGCGCTCGCGCATGGCGACGCGGCCACGCTCGCGGGTGCGCCGCTTCCAGGCGTGTCGATTGCGGTCGACGCCGTGACGGGCGAGATCCTCGTCGACGGCCCGACGCTTGCGCGCGGCGAGTTTGCGGGCGACGCGCTCGTTCCGCTCGCACGGCCGTTCGCCACGCGCGACGCGGGATTCCTCGACGAGCGCGGCCGCCTCCATGTCGTCGGCAGGCTCGACGCGATGTTCATCTCGGGCGGCAAGAACATCCACCCCGAGGAGATCGAGCGCGCGCTCTGCGCGCTGCCGTTCGTGCGCGCCGCGTGCGTCGTCGGCGTGCCCGACGCGAAGTGGGGGATGCGGCCCGTCGCGTTCGTCGACCTTGCGGCGGCGCCTCGCGGGCGCTCGATCCGCGAGTCGCTGTTCGAGACGCTCGAGCGCCACCTCGTTCCCGACGCGATCCATGCGATGCCTGCGGACGAGGCCGCGCGCATGAAGCCGAGCCGCGCCGCGCTCTCCGCGCGCCTCGCGTCGGGCGAGCGCTTCGACGCGCTGTGAGCGCGCCTACCGCGCGCGCGCGTTCTCGATCTCGATCGAGTAGACGCCGCTTGTCGCGGTCACGAAGAGCGTCTTCCCGTCCTTGCCTCCGAGCGCGCAGTTCGAGGTGCGCTCGGGGAAGCGGATCTGCCCGAGCGGCTTTCCCTCGGGGGAAAGCACGAAGATCGCGGCACGCGGGGGAACCGCGACATAGAGGTTTCCCTTGTCGTCGACGGTCATGCCGTCGCCGCCGATCGTCTCGCGCGTGCCAGCGGGAATCCTGTAGAACTCGCGGCCCGCGCCGAGCTTGCCGGCGCCCTCGACCGGGTAGGCCATGATGGTCGTCGAGAGGTACGGCACGACATAGAGGGTCTTTCCATCGGGCGAAAGGCCGATTCCGTTCGGACCGCGCACCTTCGCGTCGCGCACGACCTCGATCGCTGCGTCTCCGTCCCGCGGCAGGTAGTAGACCGCGTCGGGCGGCGCGTTCTCGCGACGCCGGCCGAGGACGGGCGCCGTGAACCAGATGCCGCCGTCGTCGTCGACGAGGAGGTCGTTCGGCCGGCCGAGCGACGCGCCCGTCTCCGCGGCAGGCTCCGCGCGCTTGTCGCAGCGCACGGTGATCGCGCCCGTCGCGGGGTCGATCGCGGTGATCGCGCCCGGGTTCGCCTGCGCGCCGAGGAGCGTGCCGTCCTTCGCGATCGCGAGTCCAAAGGTCGCGTTCGACTTGCGCGTGATGCTCTTCGCGCCCGCGGGATCGATGATGAAGATCTCGTTCGCGGGAATGTCGACGAAGTACACCGTGCCGTCCGCGGCGCACGCGGGGCCTTCCGTGAAACTGTGTCCTTCCGACCACTTCAAGATCGGCGTGCCCTTCCTGACGACGCCGGGGATGTCCTCGCCCGCCTCGCCGTCCTGGCGCGGCCACTTTGGCGGGAGTGGCGGCGCGGGCTCGGCGGGCTCCGCCTGTGGCGCCGCGGGCGCGCGCGCGGGCGTCTCCGACGGGGGCGGCTCGACGCGCGAAACTGCGGAGTGGCTTGCGAGCATTCCGAACGCTACGGCGAGCACGATGGTCGTCACGAGGAGGATCCTTCCTGCGCGGAGCGCGAGGGTGCGGCAAGCGTAGCGCCGCGGGAAATCGTCCGCGCGGCGCGGCATCGTGGTATGTTCCCGCGCATCGGTGGACAAACCCGAGGTCGGAGGATGGCGATGGCGACCTTGCAGGAACTTTTCTTCACTGGACCCGCCCCCTGGTTCACGGTGCCCGCGCTCGTCGGAACGGGCGGCTATCTCGTGCGCCTTCTCTTCGGTGGCGGCGACGACGACGGTGCGGCGGATGCAGCGGATGCAGCCGACGCGGGGGCCATGGGCGATGTGACCGCGACGGCGCTCTCCGTGCAGGGGCTCCTCGCGTTTCTCATGGGCTTCGGCTGGGGCGGCCTCGCGTGCCTGCGCGCGCTCGAGTGGTCGGGCCCCGCGAGCGTCGGCGGCGGCGTGGGCACGGGGCTCATCTTTATCGCGATGACGGTGCTCGTCTTCCGCGCGGCGCGCGGTCTCCAGTCGAGCGGGAACATCTCGCTCTCGCGCCTCGTTGGCGCGGAGGCCGAGGTCTACACGGCCATCCCCGCGGCGGGCAAGGGCCTCGGCCGCGTGCGCACGGTCGTCGACGAGCGCGAGCGATTCGTCTCGGCGACGACGGCGGGCGAGGCGATCGCGGCGCGGACGCGCGTGACGATCGAGAAGGTGAACGGCGACAACAGCGTCCTTGTGCGCGCGGTCGGCGCGCCGCAGGGCGCCTCGGAACAGGCGAACGGCTGAACGACGGTCGGCAACGGAACGAGAAGGAGATCGAACGATGATGGAAACCTCATTCATGTCAGCAACCCTCGCGCAGCTTGGCGGCGAGAACGCGGGAAGCACGGTCTTCTTCATCCTGCTCGCGTTCGCGGCGCTTCTCGTCATCGTCGTGCCGACGGCGTTCATCGCCAGCCGCTACCGCCGCTGCCCCTCGAACCGCATCCTCGTGATCTACGGCCGCGTCGGAAGCGGCCGCGCGAGCCGCTGCGTCCACGGCGGCGGCACGCTCGTGTGGCCGCTCATCCAGGACTGGGCGTATCTGTCGCTCGAGCCGATGGTGATCGACATTCCGCTCTCGGGCGCGCTGTCGCTCAACAACATCCGCGTCAATGTCCCGTCGACCTTCACCGTCGGCGTGTCGACCGATCCCGTGCTGATGAACAACGCGGCGGAGAGGCTCCTCAACCTCAACAACAACCAGATCCGCGACCAGGCGCAGGACATCATCCTCGGCCAGCTCCGTCTCGTGATCGCCACGCTCACGATCGAGGAGATCAACAAGGACCGCGAGAAGTTCATGACGCTCGTGAACGCGAACGTCGAGCAGGAGATCAACAAGATCGGCCTCGAGCTGATCAACGTGAACGTCCGCGACATCACCGACGAGAGCGGCTACATCGAGGCGATCGGCAAGCGCGCCGCCGCCGAGGCGATCAACCGCGCCAAGGTCGAGGTCGCGCAGCAGGAGCGCGACGGCGCCACGGGCGAGGCGCTTGCGGTGCGCGAGCGCGAGGTCAGCGTGTCGAAGGAGCTTGCCGAGGCAGAGCAGGGCAAGAAGGCCGCGCAGAGCCAGCAGCGCGCTGCGGTCGCGGCGCTCGAGGCGCAGGCGGTCGCTGCCGAAGTCGCGGCCCAGCGCGACCGCGAGGTGAGCGTCGCGCAGCGGCAGGCCGAGACGATCGCCGCCAAGAAGGCGGCCGAGCAGGAACAGCGCATCCGCGTGGCCGAGGCCGAGGCGTCGGCGGTCACGGGCGAGAATCTCTCGCGCGCGAAGATGGCCGAGGCCGAGGCGCAGCTTGGCGAAGTGCAGGCCGAGAGCCGGCGTCGCCGCGAGGTCGCCGCTGCGAAGGCCACGGAGGCCATTCTCATCGCGGAGCGCGAGGAAGAGCTCGCGCGCATGGCCAAGGACCTCGTCGCCCCGCAGGAGATCGAGAAGAAGCGCGTCGAGATCGCGGCCGCCGCGGAAGCCGAGAAGCGCCGCATCGAGGCGAAGGGCGAGGCCGACGCCGTGATGCTCAAGTACCAGGCCGAGGCCGAAGGTGTGCGCAGCGTGCTCGAGGCGAAGGCAGACGGCTACCGTCGCCTCATCGAGAGCTGCGGCAGCAACCCGCAGGTCGGGCCGACGCTCCTCCTCATCGAGCAGCTCCCGCAGCTCGTGGCGGAGCAGGTGAAGGCGATCTCCGCGCTCAAGATCGACAAGATCACCGTGTGGGACACGGGAACGACGCGCGACGGCCGCAACACCACGAGCGACTTCCTCGCCGGGATGGTCAACAGCCTGCCGCGGCTCCACGAGCTTGCGCGCCAGGCCGGCATCGAGCTCCCGTCCGCGCTCGGCAAGGTCAGCGAGCGCCCGGGCGGCGTGATCGACGGCGTCGAGACGAAGCCGAGCGAGCCCGTCGAGCGCTGAGGCGGGGGATTCGAACCGTCGGAGTCCCAAAGCAGGGGTGCCCGCATGCTTCAGCATGCGGAACGCAAGCCGTCGGAGTCGACGGCTGACGTCATCCGTTCCGCGGACTGAAGTCCACGGGCACCCTTGGTTTGAGCGGTCGCCGCTGCGGCGGCTTCCTTTGGCGTGGATGACACGCGTCGGAGTCCCCCAGCCAGGGGTGCCCGCATGCTTCAGCATGCGGAACGACACGCGTCGGAGTCGAAGGCGAGGTTTGAGCGGTCGCCGCTGCGGCGGCTTCCTTTGGCGTGGATGACACGCGTCGGAGTCCCCCAGCCAGGGGTGCCCGC
>WGMP01000023.1 GCA_016124975.1 Phycisphaera sp.
CGCCGCGCAGGTTCTCGCTGATGATGAGGCCCGCGGGGCTGTCCGAACCGCGGTTGATGCGGTAGCCCGTCGACAACCGCTCGAGCGTTCCCGCGAGCGAGCGGTTGTTCTGGGCCGAGACGCGCTGCGCGATCATCGACGAGATGTTCGAATTGATCCGACTCATGACTTTCCCTCCATGACCCGCTGGGCTTCCAGCGGGAACCGTGCGCCGACCGGGCAGCAACGCTGCACGGGCTTCTCGGCGACGTGTTCTCTTTGAGCCATGGCCAGATCCCTCGGCCAGGGCTCGCGTGTGTTGAGGGCGCCTCCTGCACCCGTGGACTCGTCGGAGCGCGATGTTCCGACCGCGGTGGATCGGAGCCATTGCCCACGGACTTCACCGCGTCAAGACCGACACTCATGTTTGAATGTGCTACGACCGACCCGACCCGCAGCGGCGTCTCCGAGGGCGCAGGCCTCGCGCCGCGCGCACTCGTCAGAGACGGCATAGACCTCCCCGTGACGCTCTGGCTGTGACAACTATGACGGATGGAGGGCCCGTCCGCGGCGGCGGTCGCATCTGGAGCGTCCGTGCGGGGAGGCGCGAGAACCTGCGCGACCGTCGGCCTCTCCAGAGTCCGCATGGCGCGCCGCGCGGACGACTTGGCGGGAGAGGATCCTCAGGCTGCGCCGAGCAGCCGCAGCACCATCTGCGGCACGGAGTTTGTCAGGGAGAGCGCCTGGACGGACGCCTCCATCAGCACCTGCTGCCTGCTCAGAAGCGCCGTGTCGCGCGCGTAGTCCGTCTCGCGGATCGCGCTCTCCGCGGCCATCGTGTTCTCGAGCGTCACCTCGAGGCTTGCGATCGTCGAGCCGAGCGCGTACTTGCTGAAGCCGCCGAGGCGGCCGCGGAGGCTCGAGACCTGCGAGATGGCCTCGTCGAGGATGGCCTGGGCGTCGCCGAAGTTTCCGCCCGAGATGCTCGCGGCGCCATCCGCGCGGAGCGCCGCGAGATATCCCGTGGCGCTGTTTCCGAGGTTCGAGGAGTTGACCACGGGAATCCCGATTGACACCCGCCCGAGCGCCCCGATGTCGGGCGACAGCTGGAATGCGGCGCCGCCACCTGTGATTCCAAATTGGCGCACCGCTCCCGCCTGATTGAAGGAGTTGGCGCCTCGACCGACGAGCGTCATGGCGAGGTCAAGCCCGTTCCCGACGAAGCGCGCCTCGAGCCCCTGCGTGGTGATGCTTCTGCCGTTCACCGTCAGCGTGGCGTCGCGGCCCGCGTCTGTCTGATCCTTCACGACTCCCGCGATCGCCGCGCCGTTGTCTGCGACGGCGCGGATGAAGGAGCGGCCCGTGTTGGCGTTCTCCACCTCGCGAACGCGCACGAACGCGTCGGAACCGAAGTCGGTGGAACGGAGGACGATGAGGTTTCCGGAGAGCGAGGCGTTCACGCCCGTGAAATCGGAGACCGAGTTGATCTGGTCGCGCATGACCGCGACATCCGTGAGTTCCGCGAAGACAAGCGTCTGCGCACCGCGCGCCGTCGAGAACTCGAAGCTGACGGCGCTCTGACCCTGGTTCATCAACTGCCCGCCGGGACCGGCCGAAAGGGCGACCACGGCCTCCTGCGCAGAAGCCACGACCTGCACGGACACCTTCGCAGGCGAGGCTGCGGTGGCGGGCGGCGCACCATAGACCCGCACCGAGGCGAATCCATCCGAAGCCGTGCCCCCGCCCGTGAGGTTGTAGTCGAACGATCCCGTGAAGATTCGCGACCCGGCGAAACTCGTGCCACCGGCGAGCCTGTCGATCGATGAGACGAGCGCGTCGATCTGCGTCTGCGCGGTCTTGACGGCGCCCTCGTCCCCTGCAGCTCCCGCAGCCTCCGTCACCAGCCCCTGGATGTCGACGAGCATTCCCGAGATCTCCTCGAGCGCTCCATCGGCCACCGTGACGAACTGGTCGGCGCGCTGCGCGTTCGCAAGCGCGGCGCTGATCGCCGCCGAGCGCGCGCGAAGGCCCTCGGATGCGATGAGCCCCGAGGGGTCGTCTCCACCTCGGTTGATGCGGTATCCCGTCGAAAGACGCTCGAGCGTCTGGTTGATCGCCTTCGTGTTGGCGGTGAAGACCCTCTGTGCGATCAGAGACGCGAGATTCGTGCCGATGCGGCTCACAGGCGGTTCCCTCCTTGGAACGCGTGGACCCGTCCTGCGACGAGTCCGCCTTCGGGCGGAATCCTCCGCCCGTGCCATGCCCACCCCGCCATCCGCCCGATTTCAGCCGCTCGCGCAGAGGACTCCGCCTCGCACGCTCGGCCCCCTGCGGATCGACCTCCGCCTACACCCGCTTGAGCACGCGGGCGCGGAACGCGTCCGACGCCCCCGTGCGCGGCCGCAAGAGGGTCACACGCCGCACGAACCTCACCCCGGGAGGGATTCCGCCCCCCGCTGAGCGGGCCGTGGCGGCGCGGAAGCGAAATGAAACGCCGCCCGTCGGAGGGACGGGCGGCGCGGAGGAGACGGAACGGAGGAGCGGGTTACTGCTGGAGGAGCCGCAGCACGCCCTGGGCGCTGGCGTTCGCGGTCGCAAGCACCGAAGTGCCCGCCTGCTGCAGGATCTGCGAACGGCTGAGGAGCGCGGTTTCCTGCGCGAAGTCCGCGTCGCGGATCTTCGACTCGCTCGACATGATGTTCTCGAGGCCGATCTGGAGGCTTCGCGCGTTCGTCTGCAGCGTGTTGCGCTCGAAGGCGCCGAGACGGCCGCGCAGCGACGCGATCTCGGTGATCGCGCTCGCGAGCACCGCGCTCGCCTCGCGGGTCCTGCCCGCGAGGAGCGAATTGGGCTGGCCGCTCTTGATGCTGTCGAGGAAGAAGCGGCCGTCGCTGATCGAGGTGCCACCGATGCGGCTGGCCGCGACCGACTGGATGCCGACGCCCACCTGCTGCGTGGTGTTGATGGACGGCCCGAGCTGGAAGGTCGCGCCACCTGTCACGATCGTGAAGTCGCTGAGCGCGTTCAGCGTCGTGGCGAAGTCGATCGAGAGGTCGAGGTCGACCGCGAGCGCAGGCGTGTTGATCGAAACCTTGGTTCCGTTGCCCGTCGCGAGCGCACCGTTGATGACGGCGCCGACATCGCGGCCCGTGTCGCGCTGGGTCGCCACACCGCCGGGAGCAAGGAAGGTCTCGAAGAACGCGCCCGTGTCGCCGAGCCTGCGGACTCCGACGAAGGAGTTGCTTCCGTAGGTGACCGAATTGAAGAACATGCCCGAGGTCGGGTCGGCGGAGTTCCTGAGCGAGGCGCTGATCCCGGTCGTGTCGCGCACGGTGTTGACCGCGGCGAGCACCGCGGAGAGTGCCGTGCCCGAGACGAAGCTCATGGTCTGGACGCCCGCGTTGCCGGCGATCTCGAGCGTGATCGCCGACACCAGGGTGCCCGTCGGCGCCGAGAAGAACAGCTGGCCCGTCTGCGCCGACTGGATGACCTCGACCGCGACGGGGATGTTCGAGTTCGTGCCGAACTGGACGCCGTGCACCGTGACGCCCGCGAGCGCGGAGGTGGCGATGCCGCTCGTCACATACGAGAGCGAGCCGTTCAGGAGCTGGAGGCCCGCGAAGCTCGCGGTGTTCGAGATGCGCGTGATCGACTCGATCGCGGAGTCGATCTGCAGCTGGTTCGCCGCGATCTCCTCTTCGCTGACGCCGCCTGTGTTGGCGCTGTTCACGATGAGCGAGCTGATCGAGTTGAGCAGGTCGGCGACCTCGGCGAGGTAGCCTTCGGTCGTGGAGATGACGGAGCTTGCGCGCTCGGAGTTGTCGATTGCCTGCGTCAGGCCCTTCAGCTCGGAGCGCAGGCGCTCGCTGACGATGAGGCCTGCGGGGTCGTCCGCGCCGCGGTTGATGCGAAGGCCCGTCGAGAGCCGCTGCAGGCGCACCGCCATGTTCTCGTTGGAACGGGCGAGCTTGTTCTGCGCGATGAGCGATGAAACGTTTGTATTGATGCGGGACATGGAATCCTCCTTGACTGGAATGCCCGTTCAGGCGGTCTCGCGCCTGCTGGTACTGCTCGCCGCGAGCTTCGCGGCCGTCGGCAGGACCACCCTGCCAGCCTGGGTCTTGCCGCCGCGCGATCCTGCGGGCGGCCTGAACGAACCGAGCTCGCCGCGGAATGAAGCGGCCTGCTGGTTCTCGTTGCGGATCGCGTCGTACACCTCCTTGCGGTGCACCGCGACCGTCGCGGGGGCCTTGATGCCGATCCGCACCTTGTCGCCTCTGATGTCCACGATCGTGAGCTCGACGTCGTCGCCGATCATGATCGTCTCGTCTCGTTGCCTGGAGAGCACCAGCATGTCGCGGGCTCCTTCCTTTATGGGCTTCCGTGCCCGTTGGGTTCCTTCCGTGTGACGCCGGGCATGCCGGCACGACAATTCACCGTGCGCGGGCTCAGGCGATCTTCTGCGCGGCCTGCTCCGCGAGCTGCACGAGCTCGTGGCGCGTCGACCACTTCTTCTCAGCGAGGACGAGCTGCATGCCACGGCGGTTGGCCGCGTTGATGACGATCGGACCCTGCAGGTTCGCCGTCAGCGACTGCTCGCGCTTGTTCACGATCACGAGCACCTGCGCATCGCCCATGTCGGTGATGCCGAGCTCGTCCATCTGCTCCTTGCGGATCGTGGCCTGGTACTCGGGCACCCAGAGCGCGGGGTCGGTGACCACGAACGCGAGGTCGGGCGCCTCGACCGACTGCAGCCAGAAGAAGATGCCGTTGTCGTCGGGCTGAAGGAGCGAGAAGCTCCTGTAGCTCGAGAAGCCCAGCAGTCCCGCGGGGATCTCGATGAGGCGCGACTCGTCGATGTCGACGGGTCCGAAGCGGGTCGTTTCGATTCGCATGTCGTCTGCTCCGTTCGGCTTCCAATCCTTGGAGTCCGGCATCCATGCCGGTCGGGCTCCAACCCTTCTTCCGCCGCGGAGAGCCGAGCTCCGCTGCGGGTCCGCGCACCGCGCGGACCGGTGATTCGTCTGCTACCTCAGGAAATCAAGCAGCGTCAGGTTCGCCGTGCGCGCAGACACGGCGAGGCTCGCCTCGAGCTGCCGCTGCAGCGCCGCGAAGCGGGTCGCCGCCTCCGCGTAGTCGAGGTCGTTGATCTCCGAGCGAAGCTTCTGGTCCATGATGTCGAGTTCCGCCTCGCGCGACGATGCGTCGATCACGCGCTGCGTTCGCACGCCGACCTCGGCGCGCGCCTCGCTGAGTCTGGTGAGGTCCCCGTCGAACTTGGCTGCGGCAAGACCGATGCCGCGCTCGTCGTTGGCGAGGAGCGCGTCGCGCAGGGCGATGAGGTGCGAGAAGACGCTGTCGACGGCCACCTTGGCGCGGTCTGTGCCGACGAGGCTCGCGCCCGCGGAACTGCCGAGGATGCCGAGGTCTTCCGCGGTGCCGCTTGCGTTCAGTTCGGCCACGGTGGTGGAGCCGGCGCCGACCGTGGAGTCGACGAGCTCGAGGCCGTTGCCGACCGAGACCAGCCGGGCGTTGAACTCCGCGGGAAGAACGCCCGCGGCGGCGGCCGCGGCGTTGATCGAGCCGATCACATCCTGCACGGTCGCATCGCCCTCGATGTCGACGTCGAAGGTGCGTCCGTCCTTCAGCGTGACGCGGAAGTCCATGTTGCGCACGGGGTCGGGCAGGCCCGTCAGCGGATCGACAGCGCCCGAGACCTGCCTCACGCCGCGGCCTTCGTTGAAGTCGGCGAGCTGGGTGGTGGACGCGAACGAGCGGATGCCGAGTTCGCTCGCGGTCGGGTTGCCCGAGTACTCCTCGATCGCGAGCGCGCTTCCCGAGAGTTCGTTCACCACATGGAGGCGCGTTCCATCGTCGGAGATGACGACGCGCGCCCCGATCCTGCCCGCCGCGACGGCGTTCTGCAGGTCCTCGACCGTGACGAGGGCGCCCATGTCGATGATGCGCGACTGGTTGCCGTTTCGGACGAGGATCTCGCCCATCGGCTGCGTGAGACCCGTGATGGAATCGAGGCGCGTGAGCGGCGTGATGCGCGGATCGAGGTCAGCGCCCGTCGTCGAGACGCCTGGCGGATAGGTGCCGAGAAGACCGAGGTCGCCCGCGGTGCTCGTCGAGTTCGAGTCGCGGATGTCGATGGTGACTCCCGCGCTCGGCGTGATCGCGATGCGGTCGCCCGTCACGGGGTCGATTCCGATCGTGGCGCCCGGATCGGTCGCCTGGATCACCTGCGACAGTCGCCCGAGGATGTCGCCGATCGAGTCCGCGTCGGAGAGGTCGAGCTGGGTGACCGTGCCGTTCACATCGATCTCGACGCTGCCAGGGCGCACGCCGAGGCCGTTCGCGCCGTTCAGCGAAGAGAGCCTCGTGCTTGCGGTGAGCGAGGGATCGAGGTCGCGGTCGCCGCGGACCCTGTTCGAGAGCGCGCCGAAGGCCTGCTCGCCGCTCATGGTCACGCGCACATCGGCGCTCATGCCGATGTCGACCTGCTGTCCGGGCCCGACGCCCGCGTAGCGGATTCCCTGCAGGAGCGAGCCGAACGGCGCCTGCGCGTTGCGATCTCCGCCGAAGAGGTGGACGCCGTTGCGGTCGCGGTTGGCCATCGAGACCAGCGCGTTCAGCATCGAGTCGATGACGCCCGCCTGGTTGCGACGGGTGATCTCGTCGCTGCCGAAGCCGACCTGCGCGAGGCCGATCGTCTTCGCCTCCTGGATGAGTTCCGTGATGTCGTTGAGCGAGCTGTCGATCGAGTCGAGCATCGACTCGGCGGCGCTCAGGTTGCGGACCCGCTGTTCGCGGCGGCCGATCGACTCGTTGATCGAGAGGACCGCGGAGGCTCCCACCGAGTCCTCGCTCGGGCGCGAGAAGCGCTCGCCCGTCGACAACTGCACCTGCGTGCGCAGGAGTTCGCGGTTCGTGCCGGAAATGCCTCCAAGCGCAATTCTTGACGCAAGCAGGTTCGAGACACGGGCGAGATTGGCAGGAATGGCGCTCATGGAAGCTGTCCGGGGGACCACGAGGCAACGGGCATGCCCGACTCCCGCGGCGGGACGCGACGCGGTCGCCAGCGAGACCTCGGCACGCCGCGGGCGCCTCGCGGGCGCGGTGCGAGGGGGCGGGAACCTCGAGAGACGCCGCCATGGCGCGAAAAGGGCGCGATTTCCCATCGCGGCGGGTTGATCGCAGCCGCCCTGGCGCGACAATCGGCGCATGACCGACACCCCCCAGCGCCCGGAGCGCGCCGCCGCCCGACCGTCCCTGCGCCTCGCCTCCACCTCGCTGACGACCGCCCTTCTCGCCGCCGGGTGCCTCGCGTCCCCAGCGGCCGCGCAGGATGTGCTGCTCGTCCCCGAGAGCCTCGGCGACCGCATCTGGGCGCTGAGCCCCGTCGACGGCAGCGTGCTCTCGACGAGCTTCATCGCGCCCGACGGGATCATTTCGCAGCCGATCCACGCGATCCCAAGCGGGACGGGCACGATCCTGATCGCCGACGAGGTGCGGAAGTCGATCTTCGAGTATTCGGGAAGCGGCCAGTACATCCGCACGCTCGCGGGGCCGAAGGACGGCGTGCTCGGCGCCTACAGCCTCTGCGTCCGCGACGGCTTCGTCTACTTCACGAGCGGCTCGGGCGTGAGCACCAGCGAGGGCTACATCTACAAGGTCGCCCTCTCGGGCGGGCCTGTGACCGTCTTCAGCGACTGGCTCTCGGTCGGCGCGCCGCGCGGCATCCAGCCCTTCGGAAACGGCTTCGTGGTCGGAAACTCGACCGACGACGACCTCGAGCTCGTCGGCCCGACGGGCGCGGTCGCGTCGATCCCGTTCCATGACTCGGACGGCGCGATCGGCATCGACTTCCCCCAGCAGATCAAGCGCCGCGCGAACGGCGAGTTCATGGTGGCGGGGTTCTCCGAACCGTGGGGCGTCTACTTCTACGACATCTCGGGCATCCAGGTCGGCGCCTACACCACGCCACAGGTCCCGCTCTCGGCGCGCGGCTGCCACGAACTCGACAACGGCGACATTCTGTTCACCGCGGGAACGCTGATCCAGCGCGTGATCGTGAAGAACTCCACCACCGCGCTCATCATCAACCAGGCGGGCGCGAGCTTCCGCTTTGTCGAGCGCTTCAGCCCGCCGGCCGCCTGCGCGGGCGACATCGACGGCAGCCAGTCGGTCGACGCGGCCGACCTGAGCGCCCTGCTTGCGGCCTGGGGCGCGACATCGGGCGCGGCGGACCTCAACGGCTCTGGCTCGGTTGATGCTGCGGATCTTTCGATCCTGCTTGCCGCGTGGGGCCCCTGCTGACGCTGCGGGGCCCGACAGACGCACCGAGAGACTTCACAAACGCAAACGGGACCAGCCTTTCGGCTGGTCCCGCTGCACTTTCTGGTCGGTTGGCGAACGCCCCGCGATCAGCGGCGGCGACGCGCGGCGAGACCCGCGACGCCGAGGAGCGCAAGCGCGCCAGGGGTCGGGATCGAGCTGACCACGACATTGTCGATGCGGTTCGAGCCCGTGGCCGCGCCCGCGACGAGCGAGCGGAAGCGGAAGATGACGAGCGACTGGTCATTCGCGCCCGCGACGGCGACGGTCGTCGTGTAGAGCGGGTTGTAGGTCGTGGTCGACCAGGTGCCGGGGGCGCCTCCGCCGCCAGACTGCAGCACGGTGTACTCCGTGACCAAGTTGAAGGTGGTGCCGCCATCGGTGCTCATGACGAGCTCGAAGGCCGCGGGGCCCGTCGACGAGCGGGCCTGGTCCCACGAGATCTGGATGTCGGAGTAGCCGAGCGTCGAGAGACGCGCCTCGTAGTAGTCGCCGATGCCCCAGTTGTTGCTCGAGAAGGCGAACTGGGAGCCGTTTCCGGCGGGCGAGGTGTAGGTCGCGGCAGGATTCGTGTGGAAGCTGCTCAGCTCGCTTCCAGCGGTCTGGACGCCCTGGTCGGCGGCGCCGACGGAGTAGGTCTGGCCAGTGGGCACATTGCCCGTTCCCGTGGGGAACGCGGTGGTGATGGACCAGCCCGCGATGATCGTGGCGGAGGCGGACGAGGTCAGCGCGGCGCCTGCGACGAGGGCTGCGACGGAGAGGCTGCGGACGGACAGATTCCTGAGGGACATTCTCTACTCCGAGGGTTGTGCGAGCCAGACGCGAGGGGGCGCGGCTCCGGGGGGAACAGGACGGAGGGCGAAGCCGCTCCGCGGAACAATGGACACTCTCGCCCGCATGGGCGCGCCGACTTCGAGGTGCCGAAGGGAACCCGAGAGACCCGGCAACGCACCCGCAGGATGCAGCGCATGGCATAACGCCAACGCCGTCCCTGCGTGCGGCCCTTGTTCGCTCCCGAGACCGAAATCTAGCCGAAGGTCGGGGTCGAGGTCGCGATGGCGCGGCGGTTCGGGCAAAAAGGCCGTCTTCGGTCGCCGATTTCGAGCGCGCACCCCCTCTCGCTGCGAAAGCGCACCCGAGAACTTGCCAATGCCGCGCGCCATGTCGGTCCCGCGCTACATCTACACCGACCCGAGGGGGCTGCGCACGGGCCCTTTCAGCGAGCAGGAACTGGTGCGCCTCGCGGAGATCGGGGGGCTCGAGTTCTCGGGCTTCGTCGAGCTCGAGGGTCTGGCCGAGGTCGGGGGCATCCCGACGCGTTGGCGCGTGTCTGAGGTTCCGTGGCTTCGCAACGAACTGCTGCGCGCGAACAGGCGCACGCCGCGCGCGGTGCCTTCCCCAACGACTGAGGTTCACGCGGCCGCGATGCGAGCATCCGCTTCGGCTCCCACGGCTGAGCGACGCATGAGGCCCACGCCAACCGCCCCCGATTCCGCGATGCCTCCGATGACCACCGCTCCAACTCCCCCCGCGATCTCGCGCGGACTGTTCGTCCTGCTCGCGCTGCTCCCCGCGTTCGTGGGGATCTTCGGCATCCACAACCTCGTCGCAGGCTATGTCGCGCGGGGCACGGTGCAGCTCGTGCTCTCGTTCTTGACGCTCGGAAGCATCTTCGGAACGACCGTGCTGCCCCTGTGCTGCTGCATCGGGATTCCGCTCTGGCCCGTCCTCTTCGTGTGGACGCTGATCGAGGTGATCGTGGTCGTGCGCGATGCACGCGGCGTGGCCTTCGCGTAGGCCAGAGCTTGCGGAGGCGAGGCGCCTCGTCAGATCGCCAGCAGCGCGCGCATGGTCTCGTCGATGGTCGAGATGAAGCGCGCCGCGGCCTGGAACTGCCGCTGGTAGGAGAGCAGGTTGATCGACTCCTCGTCGATCGAGACGCCGCTGATCGACTCGATCTGCGCGTCGAGGCTCTGCCGCACGAGCGTGGTGCTCTCTGCGCGGCTGTTCGCGGCCTCCGTTCGCACGCCGAGTTCGCTTGTGACGGCCGACCAGTAGGCGCGCAGGCTGCGTCCGCCGAGTTCGTCGACCGACGCGGTCTCGAGCGCTGCGATCTCGAGCGCGCCCTTGTTCGAACCTGCGACATGGTCGCGGCCCACCGCGAGCAGGCGCGGATCGGCGGCGATCGCCTCGTTCACGGCGATCGACGCGGCGTCGGCCCCGCCGAAGAGGCTGTTGATGCCAAGCGTGGCCAGCGCGCCCGAGGAGTCGTTTGCGAACGACAGCTCGTATCCGCTGTTCGCGTCGAGTCGAAGCGCGCCGCTTGCGGTGACCGCCGCGGAACCCGTTCCGGCGGGCATCGCCGCGTTGATGGCGGCGGCGAGCTGGTTCAGGGTCATCGTGTTCGGATCGACCTCGATCAGCACCGTGGTGCGGAGCCCCGTGGCGAGGCTGGTGACCCCGAGCTCGAAGGAGCCGTTTCGGATCGGGAAATCGAGCCCTGCATTCGCGAGCGTGGCCGTGGGATCGACGACCTTGTTGAGCCCCGTCACCGTGGTGAGGCCGCGCGATCCCTGGCCCTGCGAGTGGATGCGGTTGACCTGGTAGATCAGCTGCGAGGCGAGGTTGTCGAGGTCTGCGATCGCGGGCTCGACGGTCTGGTCGCGCTGGCGGAGGAGCGCGCCGATCTGGCCGTCCTGCGCGGAGAGGAGCGAGCCATCCGCGTTCACGCGCACGGAGACCTCGATCGAGCCATCGACGGACAGCGTCTCCATCCGCAGGCCACGCGACTCCGCGCCGAAGACGACGGGCACCGAGTTCACGAGGAGGTCGACCGCGCCCGTCGGCTGCTCGACCACGCTCACGGGGACATACTGCGAGATCTCCGCGATGATCGTGTCGCGGCGGTCGCGGAGGTCGTTCGCGACGCCCGCGGTGCCGCCCTGCTCGGCGACCGAGATCTGGCCGTTGATCTCGGCGACCTGCGAGAGGAGCGAGTCGACCGCGCGCACCGCGGTCTGCAGCGAGCGGTCGATCTCGGAGCGGATGGCGACATGGTCGTTGCGCAGCGCGCGGATCGAGTTCGCGAGGCCGCTCGACTGCTGCACGACCACAGAGCGGAGCGCCTCGTCGGCGGGATTGTTCGCAAGCTCGCTGAAGCTCGAGAAGAAGGCCCCGAGACGGTCGGAGAGGTTGCCCTCGCCGAGCGCGTTGCGCACGCTCTCGACCGAGTTCAGGAAGCGCTGGTCGATGAGCGCGGCGTTCTCCTCGCTGACCGCCGCGCGCGCCCGGCCCTGGAGCGCGACATCGACCGTGCGCATGATGCGCTCGAGCTGGACGCCCGTCCCGACGAAGTTCCCGCGGCCGATCGCCTGCACGAGCGAGGGCGACATGCGCGCGACCTGGCGGTTGTAGCCAGGCGTCGACGCATTCGCCATGTTGTTGCCCGCCACCTGCATGGCGGCCTGGCTTGTCATGATGGCGGAGCGGCCGATCTGGAGTGCGCCGTTGAAGCTCATGGAGACCTCGTGCCCGTCGGGGCGTGCGAACTAGCTGCGGATGTCGAGGCTGGAGATGACATTGGCCCCCACCGCGATCTGTCCGCCGCGGGAGTAGATGTTGGCGTGTGCGAGCGCGGAGTGGACCGTCTGCGCGATGCCTGCGAGATGCGCCGAGAGCCGCTCCGCAGCCTGCGCGAGCACAGAGCTTTCGCGGCGCACCGTGAGGATGAGCTCGCGCAGCTCGCTGCGGAGGACAAGGAGCCTGCCTCCCGCGGGACCGAGGCGCTCCGCGATCTCGCCGACCGATGCGTTCGCGGCGAGGCCGAGCATCGAGGCGAGCGCGCGCGCCTCGGCGACGCGCTTCGCGTCGAGTTCCTGCAGTTCCGCCACCACGCGGCGTTCCGCGTCATCGAGCTGCGAGAAGCGCGCGAGGTCGGCCGAGCGCAGCGCCGCGCGGCGCGCACGCACGAGCTCGAGGAGCCGCGCGTAGCGCGCGGCGCTCTCCTCGAGGACGACGCGCAGCCGCTCCGCGGAACGGCGCGGGTCTGCGGGCTGCTGCGGTCGGGGCTGGGCGCGTGGGTCGGGGCGCGTCATGGGGAGATCTCAGGGGGCCTGGTCGGTTGCGCTCTGGGTGTGGAGAGGTCAGGTGCCGCGCGTCGGCGCTGCGGTCCTGGCGGATGGAGTGAAGGTGTCGCCGTCGCGGCCGATCGCGCGCTCGAACTGGTCGGCAACGACCTCGACGATGCCGAAGCCCGACTTCGCGACCACGGCGTCCGAAAGCGCAGCATCGAGAAGCGGGCGGAAGCGCTTCTCGGCGACGCCCGGCTTGAAGGCCTCGCTTGCGAGGCTGCCCTCGCGCAGCTGCGCGAAGATGGGCTTGATGAACGCCTCGGAGACGAGCGTGCGCGCCGCCTCGAGGGCAAGGCCGCGCGTGTCGCCCTCTCGGGCGCGTGCGGCGAGCCTGTCGTCGGGGCGGAGAAAGCCGCGCGACGAGGCGATGTCGGTTGACGGCGTGTGCGCCGCCTGCGGAAACCTCGGTGCGAAAGACGCGGAGGAGAGCGCGTTCATGACTTGATGATCTCCGCCTTCAGCGCGCCCTGGCGCGAGAGGCTCTCGATGACGGCGACCTGAGTCTCGAACGGCACATCGAGCTCGTTGAAGGCGTCGATGAGGGCGCGCAGGCGCATGCTCGGGTTCTCTGGGTCGCCCGTGCTCACGCCCGCCCACGACGAGTCTTCCGTGACGGGCGTCTGCGGCGTCGGCTCGATCGGCGGCGTGATGGTCGTGATGCGGAGGTTCGCCGTGGTGACGGCGGACGGGCGGAACTCGACGCGGTCGTCGACGGTGATGACCTTGTTCGCGGTGTCGATCACGATGCGCGCGGGCGTACGGATCAGGTCGCCCGGGATCGAGAAGGTCATGAGGCGCGCGACGAAGGAGTTCGGGTCGGCCCGCGACTCGAAGGGGATGCGCACGCGGATCGTCTGCGCGTCCTCGACCTTCGCGGCGTCGGAGTAGCCCGAGAGCGAGAGCTCGTCGTTGATGAGGTCGGCGATGCTGGCCGCGGTCGGGTAGCCCGCGTACTGGGGGTGGAGGACGAGCGAGACCGAGTTGTCCTCGTAGGGGTTCATCACGACATCGCGCACCATGCGTGCGCCGCCGCGGACGATGCCCGTGGTGGCCGAATCGGGGTCGATCTCGACGCTGCCCTCGGCGACCGCGTACGGCACCCAGTCGGCGCGGTCGACGGGCATCACAGGACTCTTGAGGAAGCTCGTCAGCAGGACGCCGCCCTTCAGGCTGGACGCTGTCCCGATGCAGCCGACCGTGACATCGAGGCGGTCGTCCGCGCGGGCGCCGTGGCGGGGAATCTCGACCGTGACGATGACGAGCGCGATCGAGCGCATCTTGGCAAGGCTCTCGTAGTTCGCCTGGATGTTGCCGAGGTTCGCGAGGAGCTGGCTGAAGGGCTGGCCCGTGACGGGCGAGTCCTTCAGGCTGTCGCCCGTCTTGTTGAGGCCGTAGACGAGACCGATTCCGACGAATCGGTCGCCCTCGAGGCCGCGGAGGCGCGCATACTCCTGCAGCTCGCCCGCGTGGGCGCGGGGTGCGCTGAGAAGCGCGAGCAGGGTCACGAGCAGCGCGAAGAGGACACCCGCGAGAACGGGACGGGCAAAAAGCGCGCGACCACGGGGAGTCTCCACCCCCTGGATCGTGCGGGAATCGGCAATGCCTGCGGCTTTCGTGCGGGAGACGCGTGTCATGTCGGTGGACCTCCTGTCCGTCGGCGACGGAGGGCAAGCGCCGTTCCTGCACGCCCCTCCCGAGGAGCGTTCCCGCAGCGACGGCGGCGGAGCGGCCGATACTGGGGGCGATGCCCATGCTCCTGAGACGGGTCGCCCTTCCCGCCGCCATCTTTCTGGTCACGCTGGCGATCGTGACCTCGTGGACGATTCCCGGCGACGCGGGTCGGTTCGCGCCTGCGCTGGCGTCGCTTGGCCAGAACGGCGGGATCGCGCTTCTCTGGTGGGTGGGCGCCGCCGGGCTCGGGCTTTGGATCGACCGCCGATGGTTGCGCGCGGGGGGCGAGGCGGGCGATGGGCTTGGCGAGGCGCGCGAGCGATGGTGGCGCGTCGCGGCGGCGCTCCCGATGGGTGCGGCGGCGCTCCTGTCAATCACGCATGCGCTTGGCTCGCTCGGCCTTCTCACGGCGGCGGGAGGTGTCCTCAACTGGCTGCCGATTGCCGTCGGGCTCTATCTCCTCGTGCGGATTCTCCGCGACGACTTCGGCGCGGGGCCTGTCGACCGCGCGGCGGAGGCGAGCGTGTGGACCGACACGGTCGCACCCGCGCTGGCGGCTGCGCTCGCGGCGCTCTACGCCGCCGCTGCGGCAAGCGCGCCAGAGTGGCTCTGGTCGAGCGAGTTCGGCGGCTACGACGCGGTCAGCTACCACCTTGAGCTTCCCAAGGAGTGGATCACGGCGGGCGGAGCCATCGGCCCCGTGGAGGGAAATGTCTACTCCGCGCTTCCGTCGTTCGTCGAGGCGACCTTCATGCAGCTCATCCTGATGCGCGGGAGCATCGTCGAGGGCGCGCTCGTGTGCCAGTACTGGGCGATGGGCGCTGCGCTGGCGACCGCGGCGGCCACCGCGCAACTCGCGGCGCGCGTGGCGGGCGACGCAGCGCGACCGATCGCGGGTCTTGTGCTTCTGTCGCTGCCGTGGGCGCTTGTCACGGGATCGCTTGCCTACAACGACCTCGCGCCGTGCCTCTTCCTGGCGGGCGCCTGGCTCGTGATCGAGCGCGGCGCGGGCGGCCATGACGCGGTGGATGCGCCGAGCCGCGCATCACGGCCGCTCGACATGCGGCACGCCGCGGCGCTCGCGCTCCTCGCAGCGGCCGCGGTCGGGGCCAAGCCGACGGCCTTTCTCTTCGTGGCGCTGCCGCTCCTCGCGATCGTCATCCTGCGACGGGGCGCGCGCGTGCTGCGGCTGGCGCCGCTTGTGGTCGCCGTGGCGCTCGCTGTGCTCTCGCCGTGGCTCGTCCGAAACTTGGTGGCGTACGGAAACCCGCTCTTTCCCTTCGCACATGGAGTCTTTGGGAACGGACCTTGGACCACCGAGCAGTTCACCGTCTTCGCTGCGGGGCACGGGCCCGACCGCGCGCTCGCCGACCGCCCTGCCCTGCTCTGGTCGCAATGGCTCGCGCATGGCCTCGGCGCCCCTCCCGCACAGGGCGAACCGTGGTTTCCGCAATGGGGAATCCTGCCGATCGCAGGTCTCCTCGGACTTCTGCTCGAACTTGCGTCGGACGCGCGTCGGCGCGGGGTGGCTGCCGCGGCGCTCGCTGCGATCGCGATCGCGCTTCTCGGCTGGATGCTCGCCACGCACCTCAAGAGCCGCTTCCTGCTTCCGACCGCGGTGCCGCTTGCGCTCGGCGCTGCGTTCCTCGCGCAGCGCGCCGCGCGCGCCACGCAGCCTGTGGTCGCGCCACTTGTCGCGGCGCTCTTCATTCCGCTCCCCTTCCTCGTCTACTGGCGCGAGCCTGCGCGCGTGTTCCCGTCGCAGCCGGACACGCCGCTCGCGGCGCCCGCAGCGTTCATCGGAGGCGCAGGCTTCAGGACGGGCGAGGTCGCGGCGCGTGATCTGGCGATGGCCTCGACGAACGACGAGCGCGCGGCGATCCTCGCGCAGGCGCCGACCGCATACTTCATCAACTTCGCGCTGTCGAAGGAGGCGCGCATCCTCGCGGTCGGTCACGCCACGCCGTTCTACTTCGCGCGGCCCGTCGCATGGAACACGGTGTGGGACAGAGGCGCGCTCGACCGCGTCGCCGACGAGGCACCCGGCACGCCCGAAGCGTGGGGGCCGCGGCTTGCGGCGCTCGGGTTCACGCATGTCCTCATCAACCCGACCATGCTCGCGCGTTGGCAGGCGAGCGGCTGGCTGAACCCACAGCTCGCGCCCGAGCGGTGGATCGGAGTGTTCGTGCGGGCAAACCGGGCGATCGCGACGGCGGACGGGTCGATCATCGTCGAGATCGCGCCCGCGCCCGCGCCCGCCTCTAGCGCCGCGGCGCCTCGGGAGGCCGCGCCGTCGTCGGCGGAGACGGAGGCTCCGCAGGAAGCTGCACCGCGCCCGACTTCGTGACTGGCTCGGCTCGCTCGAATTCGGCGCGCACCTCGGCGATCGCCTTCGCGCGAGCCTCCGCGAGCTCGCTCGATCGCGCATCGCGCAAAATGACATAGGCGCCGCCGAGAATGAGCGCGCTTGCGGAGACGAGGATCGTCGCCACGAGAAGCATGCGGTTGAGCCGCGTGAGATCGCGCACGCGCTCGGAGAGCCCTCGGTCGATCGCAGGCGAAGTCACGCGCTCGGTGCGCACAGGGTCGGCGACGCTTGGAGCGACGGGCGCGGACGGCGCCGAGGAAACGGCGGCCACCTGGGCCGGCGCGGGAGCGGGCGGGTCCACCGCGACGGGCGCGGGCGGCTGAACGCGCACGACCGAACGCTCGGGCGGCGGCAGCGGCGTGACGCGCACGAAGAACATGTCGCCCTCTGGTGCGAACGCTGTCTTCACGAGCGCGAGCGGATCAACGGGCTGCGACTGCGGCGGAACGACCGTCTCGATCGGCCCGATGCCGAAGTGGCTGCGGTCGGTCGCGTCGTGCGGCGCCGCGCCGCAGGCGCCGCAGACGGGCGACTCGATCGTCACGGGGCCTTGGCAGGCGTGGCATCGTCCGAAGAGATGCGCCAGCCCCGCCGCGCGGCGCGCAACCGTCCAGAACTGCCGCGTCGACGGCCCGCGCACGACCGTGTCGCGCCCGACCTCGCCCGCGCGGACGAGGGCGAGCAGCGTGGCGTAGGAGCAGCCCACGAAGTGCGGACGCGCGGCGTTGCGCACGAACCACGGGCCCATGTCGTTCTGGGTGGCCTGGAGGCTCCATGCGTCGAACCGGCCGCGGCACTCCCCGCACGCGGGCGCGAGGGGCTGCGTGTGGCCGCAGTATGGGCAGAGGATCGCGGCTGGCTCGCTCATCGGAGGGAAGATACGCCAACGGCTCCGCGCACGATGCATCAAGCGCGGCCACGACGCGCGAGTCGACCGATCGGCTACCTTTCGCGCCATGCAACCCCGACCGCGCTGCGATCACACGAGCCCTCGCGATGGCGCCCGGCGCCTCGCGGCTGTCCGCTGCGGGTCGATCGTTCTGGCGGCGGGCGCGCTTGCGGCGTGCGCGAGCGGCGGCGCGGCGCGGGCGCCGCGGGAGGCCGACGCGCCGCCTGCGAATCCGGCGCAGGCGCAGCAGCGCTCTTCCGCGCGCAGCGACCTCGTCGCCATTGTCGATGGCGCGGCGATCGAGTGGAGCGCGCTGCGCGCGCCGATCGTGGAGGCCGCAGGCTCGACGGTCCTTCGTGACGCCGTGCTCGACGCGCGGCTGGCGCGGCGGCTTGCCGCGGACGGAAGGTCGGTGACGACGGACATGGTCGACCGCGAACGCGAGCTCTTGCTCGACACGCTCAGCGCGGATCGCGTGCGGGCGCTCGACCTGCTGGCCGAGCTTCGCGCGCGTCAGGGGCTCGGCCCTTCGCGATTCGAGGCGCTCGTGCGCCGAAACGCGGGGCTGCGCGCCCTCGTCGAGCGCTCGGTCGAGATCGACGACGCGGGAGTGGCCAGCATCTACGACATGCGGCACGGGCCGAAGCGCGTGGCACGCGTGGCGGTGCTCGCATCGCTCTCCGAGGCGGAGCGGTTCCGCGCCGATCTTGCGGCGGGCGGAAGCACGGGCGGGTTCGCGCGTCTTGCGGTCGAGCGCTCGCTCGACGAAAGCGCAGCGCGCGGCGGGCTTCTTTCGCCGATCGCGCGGCGCGATCCGAGCTATCCAGAGAGCCTGCGCGCCGCGATCTATGCGACGAAGGTCGGCGCCGTGTCGGAACCCGTGCTCGACGGAGCGCGCTTCTTCGTCGTCGAGGTGCTCGAGGAACGGGAAGGCGACGGAACAGATCCGGCCGCTGCGCGCGCCGAGTGCGAGCGCTACCTGCGGCTCTCACGCGAGCGGCTCCTGATGGACGCGCTTGCGCGCGAGCTCTCGTCGCTCGACGGCGTCACCGTATTCGACCGCGCGTTCGACGCGGGGCGCCCGTGAGTCTTCGGAAGGCGTGCGTTGTCGGTTCCGCGGACTGAAGTCTGCGGAACGCAAGCCGTCGGAGTCGACGGCTGACATCATCCGTTCCGCGGACTGAAGTCCACGGGCACCCCTGATTTTCGTGTCGCACGATTCAGATCGTCGGAGTCCCCAGCCAGGGGTGCCCGCATGCTTCAGCATGCGGAACGACACGCGTCGGAGTCGAAGGCTGACACCATCCGTTCCGCGGACTGAAGTCCACGGGCACCCGTGATTTGAGCGGTCGCCGCTGCGGCGGCTTCCTTTGGCGTGGATGACACGCGTCGGAGTCCCCAGCCAGGTCCAGGGGGCCCCAAGTGTTCGTGTCGCGCAGGTCCGCATGCCGTGCTGCGAACGATGCCGCGCGCACCGCGCGCGTGCGATCCACTACACTCGCCGCATGACGATCTTCGCGAAGATCCTGCGCGGCGAGATTCCGTGCCACCGCGTCTACGAGGACGAGCACGTCCTCGCGTTCCTCGACATCGGGCCGTTGTCCGACGGCCACCTGCTCGTCATCCCCAAGGAGGCGAAGGCGCACATCCATGAGCTTTCCGACGACAGCGCCGCTGCGATCGGCCGCGTGCTGCCGCGCCTCGCGCGCGCCGTGATGGCTGTCACGGGTGCGACGGCCTACAACATCCTGCAGAACAACGGCGCCGCCGCGCACCAGGCCGTGATGCATGTGCACTTCCACATCATTCCGAAGCTCGGATCCGCTGGGCTTGGCGTCGGTTGGAACGCAGGATCGCTCGATGCGGCGCGCGCGGCGGAGCTCGTGAAGTCCATGCAGGCCGCGCTTTCCCGATGACGAACCCAAGCCGACGACCCGACTGGAACGCGCTGCCGCTTCCCGAGCTCTTCGACGCGCTCGCGCGCGCCGACGCGGAGCGCGCCATCGCCGCCGCCCTGGCCGAGGATCTCGGCGACGCAGGGGATGTGACGACCGCTGCGTGCTTCGGCGACGACGCCCGCGGCCGCGCCCGCATCGTCAGCCGCGCGGAGGGCGTCCTCGCGGGCGTGCGCGTGGCCGAGATGGTCGCCGCGCGCGCGGGGCTCTCGTTCCGCGTGCTCGTCGAGGACGGGTCGCCGATCGGCCGAGGAACGCCCGTCGCGGCGGTCGAGGGCCCGCTTCGCGCGCTGCTGTCGCACGAGCGAACGATGCTCAACTTCCTGACGCTGCTCTCGGGAAACGCCACGCTTGCGGCGCAGTTCGTCGCCGCCGTGCGGGGCACGCGCGCGCGGATCTGCGACACGCGCAAGACGGTTCCCGGCCTGCGCACGCTGCAGAAGTACGCCACGCGCTGCGGGGGCGCCACGCTGCATCGCATAGGCCTCTTCGACGGCGTGATCCTGAAGGACAACCACCTCGCCGCCTTCGCGGGCATCTCGCTGGCCGGCCGCGTGCGCGCGGCGGCCGAGCGGGCGCGGTCGCTCGCGCCCGTCGCGTTCATCGAGTGCGAGGTCGACGATCTCTCGCAGCTCGACGCGCTCCTCTCGCTTGAACGCGGCGTGCTCGACCTGATCCTCCTCGACAACATGGATGCGGGCATGCTCACCGAGGCCGTGCGTCGGCGCGACCGCGCGCAGGCTGCGGTCGAGCTCGAGGCCTCGGGCGGCGTGCGCCTCGACACGGTGCGGCGCATCGCGTCGAGCGGCGTGGAGCGCATCTCGGTGGGCGCGATCACGCACTCGGCGGGCGCGCTCGATCTCGGGCTCGATCTCGAGATCGATGTTCCCGCGATAGATGTTCCCCCGATCGATGTTCCACGGGACCATCCCCGATGACAGGCGCATGGCGCGCCTCGGTCGACGACTGGCGATGGCGCCTCGCGCACGGCTGCACGGGCCTCCGCTCGATCCACAGCGTTGTCGTGCTCGCAGAGACCGAGTCGACGCAGGACGCGCCCGAGACGCGCGCGGCAGCGGCGGGAACCCTCGTGACCGCATGGCGTCAGACCGCGGGGCGCGGCCGCTTCGGCAGGCACTGGGCCGACACGGGCGAGGAAGGCGTCGCGGCGAGCTTCGTGGTCGCCGCGCAGGCGCCCGAGCGGCTTGCGCTCATCGGCGCCGTGGCGGCCGCGGAGGCGTGCGCGTCGGTGCTCGACTCGCGCGCCGATGAAGTCGGCATCAAATGGCCGAACGACACCGTCGTCGGCGGCAAGAAACTCGCGGGCGTGCTCGTCGAGCGGCGCGGCGACCTCGCCGTGATCGGGATCGGCATCAATGTGGCGCAGCGCGCCTTCGCGGGCGACCTTGCCGCGCGCGCGACGAGCCTCGCGATCCTCGGCACGACGCCCGACCGCATGGATGTGCTGCTTGCGCTGATGCGCGCGCTCGATGACGCGCTCGACGCAAGCGACGCCCATCTCGCGGCGCGTTTCGCGCGGCGCGACGCGCTGCGCGGCACACGGGCCCTGTTCTCGACCCCCGAAGGCCCCGTCGAGGGCGAGGTCGTCTCGCTCGAACCGATGCGCGGGCTCGTCGTACGCACGGATTCAGGGGAACGGTTCCTGCCCGCCCTGACCACCAGCGTGGCAGAGTGGGGGGTGTTCCGCCGCGCGTCCGTCGATGGTCGCCTCAAGACGACCGACTCCGAGCGCCGATAGCCGATTCTGAGCGTCCATGATCGCGTTGACCGCCATCCTCCTCGCGTTGCAGGCGCCGCCTGCGGTTGCGCCTGTGAAGTCGGTGCAGGAGGGTTCGCCCGTACGCGAGGGTTCACCCGTGCGGCGGGTTGAGGCGACTGCGGCTGCGGGGCCGATGCGCGACCCACTCGTCCTCGTCGACCAAGGCCGCGAGGATGTTGGCGCGCTCGGCGCAAGCCTTCGCCTCGAAGGCGTCGACATGCGGCTTCCGACGGGATTCCAGCGCGTCTACCGCGTGCCTGGGCGCGACGACCTCCTGATGCGCGGCAACGGCGCGCTCTTCGCGATCTTCCCCGAGAGCGTCTATCGCGCCACCCGCAACGGCCGCGTCGCGGTCGCGCCGCCAGGGACCGTGTATTCGATCGGTATGCCCGGCGTGCTGCACACGCAGCCCGTCGCGCCGCCGCAACCCGTCTTCGCGCCTGGGCAGTTCGATGGCCGCGTCGACGGCGCCGTCCGTGCGCAGGTCGACGGCAGCGTGGCGCGGATCGACGCGCGCATCGACGGCCGACAGGCGGAGGAGACGGGTACACCCGCCGCGCCCGCCCGTGCCGCGTCGACGCGCACGCAGGCCGAGCCGCGTCGCGGCATCCTCTTCGACGAAGTGATTCCTGCGCCCGACGCTGCGAATCCGTACGCGCGGCTCAGGCTCGGTGCGCCGCGCGTCGAGCGCGAGTGAGGCGGCGCGGGTCGCCGCGCGGGCCCATCCGCGCGTCACTCGCTCCAGCGACGGTCGCGCTTCTTCTCGCCTTCGCGCTTCTTTGCATCGAGACGGCGCTCCTTCGAGCCGCGCGTCGGCTTCGTGGCGCGGCGCACCTTCGGTCGCTTCGCGGCCATCGCGACGAGCGTCTTCAGCCGCACGAGGCACGCTTCGCGGTTGTCCGCCTGCGAGCGCGTCGAATGGTCCGCGATGAGGATCGCCTCGTCGTCGCCTTCGCCGACGAGATGCGACGCCGCGAGCGCGCGGAGCCTGTCCATCGCATCGGGGTGGAGGCCGTGCAGGTCGCGCAGGAAGACGCGCAGCTGCGCCTTCGTGCTCGTCTTGTTGACATGCTGCCCGCCGGGCCCGCCGCCGCGCGCGAAGGTGAAGACGAGCGCGCGCGGGTCGACCGCGCAGCCGCCGCCGAGGCGCACCGCGCCCGCGGGAAGCGCGGGCCTGCGCGGGGGCTCTGGCGATGGGCCGTTCGCTGGAAGCATGGTTTCCGTTCTTCGCGCGTCAGAACTCGATGTGGATGCCGCCGCGGATGCCCTGCAGGCTTCCCTCGAGCGTCATGTCCTCGCCCTCGAAGCCGCCGCCCGAGTAGCGGTAGCCGAAGTAGGCCGCGACATGCTCGCTGAAGTGGGCGCGGATGTCCGCCTCGATGCGCGCACCGACGCCGAAGTCGCCTCCGCCGAGCGGCAGGTGCGCGCCGAGCGCGGCCTTCGCGCCGAGGTCGATGCGGCGGATGAGCGGCATGCTCGGCTTCGTGTCGAACGAGAGGCGGAAGCCGACTCCGACGGCGAGGCTCGCGAAGGTCTCGTTCGCATCGGTCGAGAGGCCCGTGTCGAGGTTTGCGAGCGTGCGCTCGAACTGGTTGAGGTCCGCCGACACGAGCGCGAACACGGCGAGGTCCGTCGCGTTCGCGGCGGGCTTCCAGCCGTCGCGCGCGTCGCTCCACGGCGTCGGTCGCTCCGCGAGCGGGCGGTAGAAGTCGTAGGTGACCTCAGCGCCGACCGACCACCACGAGAAGTCCGCCGTGAAGGCGTCGCCCGCGTCGACCGCGAGGCCGCCGAGCTCGAAGGCCGCGTCGGCAGCGCCGCCGCCGTCGGTCGCGAAGGCGAAGCCGCGCAGCGCGACTTCGAGGCGGTCGCGTCGCAGCGCGAGCGCACCCGCGAAGCTCGGCTCCGAGTCGTGGAGGTCGGGCGTGCGGACATCGACATCGGCGGGGCCGTCGGTGAACTCGCCCTCGAGGCGCGGGAACCACGCCTCGAGCGAGAGCGAGAGCCTGAAGGGCTCGGGTTCGCCGAGGGGCGCCTCGGAGAGCGCTGGGTTGGCTGCGAACGCGGATGCGGCGAGAAGCGATGAGGCGAGCACGGCGGGCATTCGCGCAGCGTATCAGCGCGCGCGCATCTCGATGACCGCGATCTCGGGCGGGCAGTTCACGCGAAGCGGGAACCACGCGCCCACGCCGTTCGTGACATAGAGGTGGCAGTCGCCCTGCTGGTAGTGGCCCGCGCTGAGCCGCTGCGTGAAGACGAGGTTGTGGCGGCGGTTCGCGCGCCGCGCCACCTGCCCGCCGTGGGTGTGGCCCGAGAGCGTGAGCGGGATCTCACGGTCGACCGCGCCGACGAACGCCTTCGGGTTGTGCGCGAGAAGGAGGTCCGAGCGCGCCATGCCGCAGCGGCGTAGGCGCTCGATGCAGCCTGGGATCGACTTCGACCAGTCGATTCCAGCGACGAGGAGACCGTTGCGGCCGCCCGCGCGGACCGACTCGTCTGTGAGCGGGATGAGCCCCGCGTCGCGCGCTCCGCGCACGATCGAGCGCGGGTGGTCGAGGTGGTCGTGGTTTCCGAGCACGACGAAGACGCCGAGCGAGGCCTTGAGGAGCGAGAGATGCTCGAAGAGAAGCGGCGACTCGTCGGCGGAGAGGTCGACGAGGTCGCCCGTGATGGCGATGAGGTCGGGCCGCACCGCCCGCACGGCGTCGACCGCCTGCATGAGGCGCTCGGGGCCGAGCAGGTGGCCAAAGTGGATGTCGGAGAGGTGGGCGATGCGCAGGCCGTCGAAGGCCTTCGGCCAGTTCGCGCTTGCGAGCGTGCGCTCTGCGATCTCGATCGGCTGCACGATGTGCCGCGCGCGGAGCCTGCCGCCGAGGAGCGCGTCTGGGAACTTCGTCACGATCGCGTTGCGCACGGACGCGGTGTGGTAGCTGATCGAGCGGCGCCGCTTCGATGGCTGCGCGGGCTTTGCTGCGTCGTCGCTCATGGGCGCGTGGCCTCCGCGAGAAGGAGTTCCGTGAACGCCTCGACATGCGCGGGCGTCGTCGCGAGCGCGCCGATCGAGACGCGCAGGACGAGCCTGCCGTGGAAGCGGCAGTGCGACACGAAGAAGCGGCCGTCGCGGTTGACGGCGTCGATGAGCCGCTGCGTATGCGCGTCGCCCGAGCGGTGCGCGACGGCGACAAGGTTGAGCGCCGGCTCGACCACGAGCTCGAGCGACGGATGCGCGCGCACGCGCGCGGCGAGCGCCTGCGCCATCGCCACATGCGAACGGATGAGCGCGCGCAGCCCCTCGAGGCCGTAGGAGCGCAGCACGAACCAGAGCTTCAGCGCGCGGAAGCGCCGCCCGAGCGGGACCTGCCAGTCGCGGTAGTCGATCACCTTGCCGGACTCGGTGGCGGCGTTGCGGAGATACTCGGGCAGCACGCTCAGCGCGCGGACGAGCGCCGCGCGGTCGGCGACCCAGAGCACATCGCAGTCGAAGTTGACGGGCATCCACTTGTGCGGGTTGAAGCACCAGCTGTCCGCGTGCGCGGCGCCCGCGTTCACGAAGCGGAACTCCTCGCAGAGCGCGGCGGTCCCGCTCATCGCGGCGTCGACATGGAGCCAGAGGTTTTCCGTACGGCAGACTTCCGCGATCTCGTCGACGGGGTCGATCGCGTTCACGCCCGTCGTGCCCACGGTCGCCGAGACGAACGCGGGGAGGTGGCCGAGCGCGCGGTCGCGCGCGACTTCCGCTGCGAGGAGATCGACGCGCATGCGGCCCGCCGCGTCGACGGGGACGAGCCGCACGAACTCGCGGCCGATGCCCGCGATGCGCGCCGACTTCTCGATCGACGAGTGCGCCTGGTCGCTCGTGTAGCAGACGACCGCGCGCGCGCCTTGGCCGAGGCCGTGCGCGTCGCTCGCGAAGCCCGTGGCGCGCTCGCGGGCCGCGACGATGGCCACGAGCGCCGCGGAGCTCGCTGTGTCCTGCAGCGCGCCGCCGCCCGCGGAGGTCGAGAGGAAGCGCTCGGGAAGCCCCATCGCGTGGACGAGCCAGTCGAGGACATGCGTCTCGACCTCGGTGCATGCGGGGCTCGTCGACCAGAGCATGCCCTGCACGCCGAGGCCTGCGCTTGCGAGCTCGCCGAGGATCGACTCGTAGCTCGAGTTCGCGGGGAAGTAGGCGAACCATCCGGGGTGCTGCCAGTGGACGACGCCTCGCATGACGATTTCATCAAGGTCCGCGAGGATGCGCGCGATCGGCTCGCCCGACTCGGGCGCGCGCGCGGGAAGCCGCGCGCGGATCGCGCCGGGCGGCGGCAACTCGACCACGCGCCGTGTGGCGATGCCCTCGCGGTAGTCTGCGATCCAATCGATGAGGGCGTGCCCCGCCTTGCGGAAGGTGTCGGCGTCGATCGCGCCCTGCCGTCCCCCGAACGGGGACTCGATGGGGCGCACCTCCGCAGAGGGCGGCGCAGAAACTGCTTCGGCGGTCGAGGGATCGTGGACGCGAGGCGCGGACATGAAGGAAAGCGTAGCCCCTTCGGGTAGCATCGTCGCGTGCGATTCATCGGGGTTTCGCTCTTGACCGAAAGGCTTCTGCTTCGGCCCGTGCGTGAGGGCGACGAAGCGGCGCTCGTGTCGGGGCTCGACGACCCCGAGGTCGCGCGGTGGCTCGAGAGCGTGCCGTCGCCATACACGCTGCGCGATGCGCGCGCATGGATCGAGCGCTGCGCCCGCGAGCGCGAGGCTGGCTTCATGCAGGATTTCGCCATCACGCTTGCCGAGCGGGGGGAGCTTGTCGGCGGCATCTCGATCACGCCCTCGCGCGTCGAGCCATTCGCCGAGATCGGCTATTGGATCGCCCGCGCCCACTGGAGCAACGGCTACGGCGGCGAGGCGCTCGCGCGCGTGGTGCGCCATGCAAGCGAGGAATGTTCCCCGCGCTTCGAGCGCCTGCGCGCGCGCGTCGACCCTGCGAACACGCCGTCGCGGCGCATGCTCGAGCGCGCAGGCTTCGTCGAGCGCGGCGTCTCCGTCGACAACGGCGTCGAGCGGGTGCGATACGAGCGGTGAGCGGAAGAGGGGTTGGGTGGTGGAATCGCGCCTCGTGGGTCGAGCTTCGGTCGCACATGGCGCGTGGCGATTGAGTATTGTGTGTGTTCCGATTGCGAGCGATTGACTTCACGAGGTCTCGCGTGAGAGCGTCCCTTCAACGCTCGAGGCGAGTCGGAGGAATCCATGCAGACATCGCCTTCATCGAGCCGCGCGCGCCTTGCGATTGTCGTCGCAGCCGCGACGCTCGTCGCGCCGACCTGGCCCTGCGTTGCGCAGGCGCTGAACGACTCGCGAGCGGATTCGACGCAGGCGGAACCGACGCAGGCCGGGTCGACGAAAGGCGAGCCGAGAGACGCGAAGAACGCCGCGACCGCGGGTGTGGTGCGGGAGGCGGTGGGCGCGCCAGCGCAGGGCTCGTCCTACGTCCGCGTCGTCGCGCAGCTTGATCGGCTCACGCTCGACGAGCTCCTCGCGGGCGTGAAGATCGCAGGCCCAACGCTCGTCAGGCTCGTTCGAGCCGACGGAGGCGCCGAGCTCGGCGTCGTGCTGAATCCGATCCGGTCGGAGCAGGGGCTCGAGTATTCCTGCGGTCCTGCGTGGGTCTCGTGGTTGTCGGGGGACGAGCCGAAGTTCGACCCCGAGCTCCTGGCGCTTCCGTTCGCGAGGATCCGCATGGGCGCGGACGGCCTTCCTACGGCAGTCGTCGGCGGCGGCCCCGCGGCGAAGTTCGTCCGTTCCGAAGAAGGTGGCGAAGAGCCGAGCGACGAGCACGCGGGCGCAGCCCCTTCCTCTCCGAACGGCGCTGCGCCATGCGTGCCGACCCAGCCTCTTGCGCCGACGGGAGAGGAACGCGATGTGCCCGTGTGGGGGCATCCTTCTCGCGTCGCCCAGATCCACCGTTCGGCGCTCGCCGGCTTTGAGATCGCCTCCAAGGTCGAGGCGGGCAAGCCTGAGATCGCGGACGCGACCGAGGAAGAGCGTGCGGAGATCGACGCCGCATGGGATGCGCTCGAGGCGCGCGCGAAGCGCTGGCTCGGTCGAAGGGTCGACGCGCCGCCGCCCTATGGCAGCGCCTCGATCGCATGGATCGAGTGGATGGACGCGCGGCAGGCGCTCCTTCGGGTGCGCGGCGAGGTCGAGGAGGCCGACCGTGTGGTGCAGGCGATCGCGGGACACCTTCGAAGATCGGGGATTCCACAGCTCGACGCGCTTCTTTCGGCCCGCGTGCCGCGCGGCGTGCGGGGCTTCCACTCCTTGTGCTGGACGCCGTGCTGGGCCGCGGAGGCGGGCGAGGTGCGGGCGGCGACGATGCGGCTCGCGGCCGAACAGCAGGACTTCCATCAGGAAGTGGTCGAGGCCGTGCGTCGGGCGAAGCCTTGCCGTGCAGCGTTCGTCGAGGATGCTTCGCGGCCGCTCGGTTGGCTCGTCGGGCAGCTTCCGAACGGCGCACGCGTCGACGAGGCCATGCGGGAGGCGATCTCGAGGCGCGTGGAGGAGTACTGCGACCGCGACGAGGTCTTCATTCATTACCCTGTGATCATCGGGGACTACGCAGCGACCCTGGCCCTCGAGGTGTGGACGCTCGCCTGGAGGAACGCGCTGGAGGATTGCCCCGAGCACCGTGCGGCCATGAAGCGGTGGCGGGACGAGCTCCTCGCGATGTTCCTGCGTGTCATCGAGGACACGGAGGACATCGCGAAGGCGATCCCCGATCCGCGCATCGATCCGACCTCTCGGCGCGACGAGGTCATGCAGGGGCTCGCCGAGTTCATCGACACCTTCATGGGCATGCGGGAGAACTACCTCTTCGCGTTCCCGGGCGACGACGTCACGCTGAACAGGATCGAGCGCCAGCTCAGGCACAACCTCGGGCGTCGCCAGGACAGCTATCCCTATGTGCTGGAGGAAGTCGACTACCCCGCCCATTATCCACCGGAGATCGTCGAGGCCGGCAGGAAGTTCGTCTTGCGATCATTCGTGAACCTGCTGCGGAACGACCTGACCTTCGCGATGTACGAGGCGTGCACGGAAGGGGACGCGTGGAAGACCTATCCGCAGCCCTTTTCGATGCGCTACGCGAGCTATGGAGGCGTCTGGCGCTGGCGCATCGGACTTCAGTGAATGCGCGGCGCGTCGCCGCGCCCGTCAGGCCGAGACCATCTCGCGCGACAGCTCGCCGTCGACTTCGCGCGCGAGTTCCGCCATGAGCCCTGCGCCGAGGTCGAGCCTGAGGCCCGCCGCCGCGAAGAGCTCGGGCAGGGGCCGCGAGCCGCCGAGGGCGAGGCCCTTGCGGTAGTCGGCGAGCGCGCGCTTCGCGTCGCGGCGCGCGTTGAGCCACATCTGGATGGCGCCCGTCTCGGCGATGCCGTACTCGATGTAGTAGAAGGGCATCCCGAAGAGGTGGAGCTGGCGCTGCCACTGCGCGTCGCGCGCGGCCTCGCAGCCTTCCCACGAGAGATCGTTCCCGAAGCGCTTCATCAGCGCGCGCCAGGCGTCGGTGCGCGCGGCGCGCGTATGGCCCGGGTTCGTGTAGATCCAGTGCTGGAACGCGTCGATCGTGGCGATCCAGGTCATGATCGTGGGGAACTTCTCGAGGCGCTCGCGCTCGGCGCGGCGGCACTCGTCCTCCGAGTAGAACTCGCCGTGGTAGGGGAGCGTGAGGAGCTCCATCGACATCGACGCGACCTCGCTGAACTCGGTCGGCGCGCCGCGGTACTCGACGAGCGGATCCTCCTTCGAGAGGAGCGAGTGGAACGCGTGGCCCGCCTCGTGCACCATCGTCACGAGGTCGCGGTGCATGCCGGCCGCGTTCATGAAGATGAAGGGCCTGCGCGAGTGCTGGCGCTGGTACTGGTATCCGCCGGGCGCCTTCGCGGGCCGCGACTCGAGGTCGAGGCAGTCGCCGTCTTTCATCGAGTCGAACATCGCGCCGAGCTCGGCGTCCATCGCGTGGAACATGCGCGAGCAGCCGTCGACGAGCTGCGTCGCGCCGTCGAAGGGGCGAAGCGGCTTGCGGCCCTTCACATCGACCGCGAGGTCCCACGGCCGCAGCGGCGACGCGCCGAGCGCCTGCGCGCGCTCGCGGTCGAGCCTGCGCTGGATCGGCACGAGGTGCGTCTCGATCGCCGCGTGCATGCGCATGCAGTCGTCGGGCGTGTAGTCGAACCGCTTCATGCGGCGGTGCTGGAAGTCGCGGAAGTTGTCGAAGCCCGCGTTCAGGGCGATCTTGTGGCGCAGCGCGAGCATCTGGTCGTAGATGTCGTCGATCGCGTCGCGGTCGGCGAGGCGGCGGTCGGCGATCGCCTTCCACGCGCGCTCGCGCAGGCCGCGGTTGGTCTCCTCGAGATGGCGCGCCATCTGCGGCATCGTCTGCGTCTTGCCGTCGAACTCGACGGTCATGCGGCCGATGATCTGGTTGTACTTCTGGTCAAGCTCCGCGAGCTCGGTCTCGAGCGGGATGTTCGCCTCGCGGAAGAGCTCGATGTCGACGCGCATGCCGCGCAGGAGGACCTCGTAGCGCGCCTTCGGCAGCGCGTCGGCGAACGCGCTCGTTGCGATCTTCTTGTCGAGTTCGCTTGCGATCGGCTTCAGCTTCGGGTCCACCTCGCGCACGAAGCCGAGGAACGCGGCCTCCGCGGCCTTGTCCTCGGTGTTGCGGGTCGTGGCGATGTAGAGGTTCGCGGCCTTCTCCGAGACGAGCGCGTCGAGGTCGCTGCGGTCGAGGATCAGCTGCTCGAGGTCGTCGGCAGACGCGAGCGGGCGTCCGAGGAGGTCGCGGTAGAAGGGCTCGACCGCGGCGAAATCAGCGGCGTCGAGCGTCGTGGGGGCGAAGGCGCGTGCGTGAGCCATGGGGAGAGAATAGCGGCGTGGCGCGAGGGCGCGCGAAGCCCGCGCGGCGGCGTTGGTTATCCTCCCGCCATGAGTTCGGTCGTCGTCAGCATCGCGCCCGCGAAGGTCAATCTCGCGCTCTCCGTGTCCCCGCCGATCGAGGGCGGCATGCACGAGATCGCGAGCTGGATGGTGACGACCGCATTCGGGGACGAGCTCGAGGTGAAGCGCCTGCCCGCCGATCGCCCGAGCCGCTTCTCGATCGACTGGCACGACGACGCGCGGCGCCGCAGCGACATCGACTGGCTGATCCGCAAGGACCTCGCCGTGCGCGCGCATGCGTTGCTCGAGGCGAAGATCGGCTGCGCGCTGCCGATCCAGCTGCGCCTGCGCAAGCGCATTCCCGTGGGCGGCGGCCTCGGCGGCGGCTCGTCGAACGCGGCGGCGATGCTGCGGGCGCTCGACGCCCTGTTCGACCTGCGTCTGCGCGCGGAGTACCTCGAGGCGATCTCGCGCGAACTCGGAAGCGATGTGCCGTTTCTCGTGCGCGGCGGAAGCGCGCTCGTCGAGGGAACGGGCGAGCGGTTGACGCGCATGGCGATGCCGCTTGTGCATCTCGTGCTCGTCTTCCCGTCGGTCGCGTGCCCGACGGGGCCCGTCTACCAGGCGTTCGACCGCCTGCGGAGCGACGCGCGCCTCGACGCGCCGCGCGTGCGCGCGCTCGTCGACGCGGCCGACGGCGGCTTTCTGCGTGCGGACCTGCCGTTCAACGATCTCGCCGAGGCGGCGATCGCGGTGGCGCCTGCGCTCGGCGAACTGCGCGCGCGCATCGAGGCAATCGCACAGTCGCCCGTCCATGTGAGCGGCTCTGGGTCGACGCTCTTCATCGTGTGCGATTCGCCGATCCACGCGGAGGCGCTCGCGGGGGCGATCGAGCGCGACGCCGGCGTGCCCGCCGTCGCCACCGTCACCGCGTCGACGCCGCTCGAGGAGGTCGACGGCGAGCCGCGCGCGATCGGGATGCCTGCGCCGTTCGCCGACGACGAGGATTGATCGCCTACACTCCGTCCCCCATGCTCTGGCAGCCGTCCCTTCCCGACCGCTATCTGAACGCGACCGAAGACGAACTCGGCGCGCAGATCGCGGCGCGACGCGCGGAACTCGGCTCGAAGCTCCTCGTCCTCGGGCACCACTACCAGCAGGATGATGTGATCCGCCACGCGGATCTCGTGGGCGACAGCCTCAAGCTCTCGCAGATGGCGGCCGCCGAGGCACCGCGGCGCGGCGCGAGGTACATCGTCTTCTGCGGCGTCCACTTCATGGCCGAGACCGCGGACATCCTGACGGCGGACGATGTCGAAGTGATCCTGCCCGACCTCTCCGCGGGCTGCTCGATGGCCGACATGGCGGCCTACGACGACACGGTCGACGCGTGGGACGCCATCCACGAGGCGATCGCGGGAACGAGCCAGCGCGTCATCCCGATCACCTATGTCAACTCGACCGCCGCGATCAAGGCGTTCGTCGGCGAGCATGGCGGCGCATGCTGCACGAGCTCGAACGCGTCGCGCGTCTTCGAATGGGCGCTCGCGGGCGGCACGAAGCCCCTCGCGCGCGGCGAGGAGATCAAGATCCTCTTCCTTCCCGACCAGCATCTGGGCCGCAACACAGCGAAGCGCCACGGCTCGACGACCGAGGTCGATGTCGCGGCGGGCGCGACCGGCCCCGCGGACACCGCGCTCTGGAACCCGAAGCGCGATTCGGGCGGGCTCTCGGCCGAGGAGATCCGCCGCGCGAAGGTCCTGCTCTGGGCGGGCCACTGCAGCGTGCACAAGCTCTTCCGCCCCGAGCATGTGGCGGACGCGCGCGCCGACCGACGCACCGTGCTCGTCCACCCCGAGTGCGCGCAGGAAGTGGTCGACATCGCCGACCTCGCTGGCTCGACCGAGTTCATCATCGACGCGATCGAGCGCGCCGAGCCCGGCTCGCGCTGGGCGATCGGCACCGAGGTCCACCTCGTGAACCGCATCGCCCGCGCCGCGCGCGAACGCGGCGTCGACGCGCGGATCCTCAGCGACTGCCAGTGCCTCTGCACGACGATGTATCGGATCGACCAGGCGCATCTGGCGTGGTGCCTCGACCACCTCGCGGCGGGCAAGGTCGTGAACAGGATCAGCGTCCATCCCGAGGCGAAGTCGCGGGCGCGGCTTGCGCTCGAGAGGATGCTGCGGCTCGTGCCCACGCGCGGCGCCGCGGCCGTCGCCGTCGACTGACCGCGACGCCCCGCCCCCACGGAGCCGCTCGCTCGGACGGGGAATGCTCCCTGATCGGGGAATGCGCTTTCCGCGGCGTCCGACCTTGCGCGCGCTGCTACCGTTTCCGCTCCCTCACGGAGTCACGCATGCCTCTCTCGCGCTGGAAGAAGTCGTTGATCGTGGTCGGTGCGACCGTGTCGCTTGGTGTCGCGGCCGTTGCGTTCGCGCCCGTCTATCTGCGTGGCTACGCGCGCGGACTGATCGAGCGCGAGGTCGGCGCGAGTGTGAACGGCACGGTGAAGGTCGGGGGCGTGAGCCTCGGCTGGTTCTCGCCGCAGCGCGTCGAGGCGCTTGCGATCGACGGCGGCGCCGAGGCGGGCTCCGTCACCGTGAACGCGGAGGTTGCGCAGGGAATCCTTGCGCTTGCGACGGGCGACGAGGTGACGGTGAGCGTTTCGGGGCGCGCGCAGACGCCGATCGACGCGGAGGGAAGGCTCGGACTTGCGAAGCTCGCACGCGCGCGCGGCGAAGCGGCGCCGTCGGGCGGCGCGGCGATGCCCGCGCCAGGCGGCGTGCAGCGGACCACGCCTCTCGGCGGCCGCACGATCCGCGTGGAGCTCGCGGGCATCGACCTCTCGGTCACCGAGGCGGGTGCCCCGCGCTACTCGGTCGACGGGCTCTCTGGCTCGATCGTGGCGAAGGAGGCGGGCTCCGGCGCAGCCGGCCTCGCCATCGACGGTGCGCTGAAGGCCGCGACGGGAATCACGCAGGATGGTGCCGTCGAGAAGGGTGCGTTCGAGTCGTCCTTCGCGGCGGTTCTTCCGCAGAAGAAGGACGACGGATCGCTCGATGTGCGCGCCGCGACGGGCTCCGCGACGATCTCGGCCACGAGTCTTCCGCTGCCCGCGGCAGCGGGCGAGCGCATCATGGCGGAGAGCGTGCGCGTTCGCGCCAGCGTGCTCGCGACGGGCGCCACGCTCGATGCAAGCGCCTCGATTCGCGCGGGCGATGCGCAGCCATCCGCCGTCACGGCGACCGTGGCCACGGGCGCGCTCTTCGACGCGGGCGGCGCCTTCGCGCCGGACCCCGCCGCGATCACCGCCGATGTGACGATCACGGCGCTGCCGACGGCGCTCTTTGCGCCCTATGCGCCCGAGCTTCGCAACGGCGTGCGGCTCGACTTCGCGAACGACCTCGGCCCGACCGCGGACCTGCGCGTCGCGAAGACGGAGGGCGCGCGCGCAAGCGTCGTCCTCGACTCGCAGCGCGTGAAGCTCGCGTTCGACGGCATGGTGTCGGCGAGCGGCGCGCGGATCGAGGGCGGAGTTCTCGAGGATGGCAAGCTTGAGGCAAGCGTCTCCGTGCGGCCCGAGCTCCTGCGCGCGTTCGACCTCGACGCGGCGGGGCCGCTCGTCGCACGGATCGATGGCTCGAACATCGAGTGGAGCAAGCCCGAGCGCGAGGGAACTCCGTGGTCGGACGCGTTCGGCGGCGCATTCGCAGTCGAGCTTGCGCGGCCGCTCGCGCTGCGCGGCGTGGCGCAGGATGTCGATGTGCGCGCAGACAGCGCGCGCGCCGCGATCGCGAAGCCCCGCGGCGCTGGCAAGGCGCGGGCCGAAGTCGCGCTTGAGGGCGCGTATGGCGCGGATCGCGCCCTGCGGCTCTCGACGCGGGGCGACATCGACCTCGCCGCGCGCACCGTGACCGCCGGAGTCGCCGAGCTGCGCGCGGCGCTCGACCCCGCGCTTCTCTCGAAGTGGACCAACGGCGCCGTCGCACCCGCGCGCGACGGCGCGACCGTCGCGATCGAGCTCGCAGAGCTCGCGTATTCGCCTGGGGAAGGGCGCAGCGCGCTCCAGTCGCTTGCGCTGCGCGGAAGCATGCGCGTCGAGGGCGACCTCTCCGTGACGGGCGGCGAGAGCAGCGCGGTCGTGCGCGCGGTCGATGCGGCGTTCGCGCTCCCGACCGCGGCCGCGCCCGGCACGCTTGCGCTCTCGGCGCGTGTCGATGGCGCTGAGACGCGCATCTCGCAGCGATTCGCGGCGATTCCTTCGTCGTTCGACGACCTCGCGGCGCTCGGACTCGAGGGAACGATCGATGTGCGCGGGCTCGATCCCTCGATCGTCGCGCGCTTCGCCCCCGCCGCGAAGGACGCGCTCGGCGCGCTCGGCGCGGGGCCGATGACGCTCTCCGCGCGGAACCGCACCGATGCGGGTGCGCTTGTCGCGGACTTCACGCTTGACGCTGCGTCGCTCGACGCCTCGGGCAGCGCGCGCTATTCGAAGGACGCGATCGCCGCACGCGACATCGTGTGCGAGGCGGCGCTCACGCCCGAACTTCTTGCGGTGGCCAAGGTGCCCGACACGGTGGCCGTTGCCCGCGGCGCGCGCGCGTCGGTGCGGGTTCCCGTGTTCGCGCTTGCGAAGGGCGCGGCAGGCTGGGCGCCTTCGGGCGACCTTGCCGCGCGCGTCGCGATCAGCGGATTGCGGCTCGAGCGCGCGCCAGGTCTCTCCGCGGCGCTCGATGTGCCGGCGTTCGAGGCGGACGCGACCTATGCGCTGAAGGATGAACGCGCGACCGCGAAGGGCTTCGCCACGCTCGGCGCGGGTGGCGCTGCGGGACGCGTCGGCTACGACCTCGTGTGGAGGAAGCCCGCGGATGCGAAGCTCTTCCGCGGCGTCGAGGGGACGCTTGCGCTCTCGCAGTTCGACCTCGCGCGGCTTGAGGGAGCGCTTGGGCTCGAGGCGGGGTCGTACTCTGGAGTCCTCGGCGGCGCGGGCGGCGCGAACATCGAGCTGCGCGAGCGGGACGCCGCGCAGGCGAAGCTCGCGCTCGACTTCCCGAAGACGCGCGGCGCCGTCACGGTCGATGTCGTCGAGGAGGCGAACCAGCGCATCGCCCGCGCCACGGGCGCGGTCGAGGCCGAGATCGCGGCGAAGGCGTTTGCGGCGCTCGCGGGGCTCGGCGACGATCCGAAGCGTCGCGTCACGGCGCCCGTGTCGGCCGTCGTGACGATCAAGTCGGCGCGCGTGCCCCTCGACGCCGAGCTCAAGCCTGTCGTGGCGGACGCATCGCTTGAGATCGCAGGCACGCTGTCGCCCGTATCGATCGAGATCACGGGCGCCGATCGCCGCACGGAGACCGTGTCGACCGGCGCGCTCGCGCTTGCCGTCTCGAGCGCGAGGCTGTCGGACGAGGTCGCCGTGCGCATCACAGGCGCCGATGCGCGCGACGCGGCGAAGGGCGCGCTCGAGGTCGACGCGCGCGTGCGCGGCGCAGTCGCGCGGTCGACCGATGCGGCTGCGGCTCCCGTCGTCGACGCCACGATCAAGGCCACGAAGTTCCCGGCTGCGACGATCGATGCGTTCGCAGCGACGGGCGGCGCCGCGGGGCGCTACCTCGGCGACGCGATCGACGCGGACATCGTGGCGCGTGGGCTTTCGAAGACGCAGGGCACGCTTTCTGCGGTGCTCTCGTCACCGTTCGCCTCGGTCGAGGCGCCCGCGCTCTCGATCGCCGACGGATTCCTCCGTTCGGGCGCCGAGAAGCCGATGCGGGCGAACTTCACGCTGTCGCCCGAGGTGCGCGAGCAGCTTCTCACGCCGATCAACCCGGTCTTCGCCGACATCACCTCGAAGGAGCGCGCGCGCTTCACGCTCACGAACCTCGCGTGGCCGATGGATGGCGACAGGCGCAGGTTCGACGCCGCGTTCACGCTCGAGACGGGCGAGATCGCGCTGACGAACTCGGGGCCGCTCTCGTTCCTCCTCTCGGCTCTCCAGGCCAGCCGCACGGAGGGCTTCGAGGCGCAGATCGATCCGCTGCGCGTCACGGTCTCGAAGGGCAGGCTCACCTACCGCGACTTCACGCTGCGCGCGGGGAAGACGCAGCAGGGCGCATGGCGCAACTCGCTCGTCTTCTCGGGCGATGTGGATCTCGCGTCGGTTCCGATGCGCGCCAACGAGATCAAGACGGCGATCCCGCTCTCGGACGCTGCGAACTGGTCGAGCGACGCGCGCGGCGTGTTCGAGGCGATCGGCGCGGCGAGCCCCGAGCTCCTCAAGTCGCTGACGGTCGGCCTCAAGCTGAGCGGTCCGCTCTTCGACGCGAACGGCAAGCCCGCGAAGCTGAAGCAGGAGCTCGCGCTCCCCGATGTCGGGCAGGTGCTGCGCGACAACCCAGGCGCGGTGATCGACGCCGTCGGCGACATCTTCGACGCCTTCCGCAAGCGGGACAAGAAGAAGTAGCGCCGGCGCGGAGCATCGCCGAGCGCTCAAACACGCTTCCCAGCACCAAAGCGAGCCGCCGCAGCGGCGAGCGCTCAAACTCCTGTGGCATCACCTCTGGTGATGGCGGCCGCGAACGCACTGAACGCCTTCCGCCTGCATGCTGAACGCCCAGCCTGCGTGCGCGGCCGCCACTACCCCTGCTGCGCAGGGGGATAGTGCCACACGGCACGGCATGCGACTCCTGCGCCGATCGCTCCGACTTCGCTGCGCTCCGTCGTCGTGGGCGCTTCAAGCAGCGCCCCAGCACCAACGCCAGCCGCCGCAGCGGCGCGCGCTCAAACACGCTTCCCAGCACCAAAGTGAGCCGCCGCAGCGGCGAGCGCTCAAACCACTCGCGCTCAAACCACTCGCGCTCAAACCACTCGCGCCCTTACATCGGCTTCTCACCGACCGTCTCGTCATACACCTGCAGCAGCTTCGTCTTGTCGAAGATGAGCTCCTGGCGCGACAGGCCTGTCACCTCGTAGTGGGGCGTCAGTTCGATCGCGTCGCAGGGGCAGGCTTCCTCGCACATGCCGCAGTAGATGCAGCGCAGCTCGTCGATGTCGAACTGCTTCGGGTACTTCTCACGGTCGCTCCACGGCGACTCCTCGGCGACGATGTGGATGCAGTTCGCAGGGCACGCTGTCGCGCACATGAAGCACGCCACGCAGCGGACGCGGCCGTCCTCGTCCTTGTTGAGGCGATGGACGCCGCGGAAGTAGGGGCGGTACTGGCCGCCCTCCTCGACGGGGCGGTCGTCGCGCTTCTGCTCGGGGTACTGGAGCACCCAGATGTTCTTCTTGTTCGACCCGCCGCGGCCGATGTTCTCGAAGGCGTGTCGCAGGGTCGTCCCGAGGCCCTTGAAGATCGAGGGCAGGAACAGGCTCTCGCCGCGGGTGAGGCGGGTGGGGGTCACGTCGATGACGTCTTCGTCTCGGGTCGCCATAGGGCAGGGATGGTACGGTGTCGGGGTGCAGGGCGAAAGCGAACCCGAACCTCCGCGCGAGACGGCGCCGCAGATCGCGCGGAAGCCAAGCGGCCTTCGCAGCGGCGACGCGTCGTTGCTCGGACTGGGCACGCAGATGATGAGCGAGGTCGCGGCGGGCGTCCTGCTCGGTCTTGGCGTCGACTACCTTCTCGACACGAAGAACCGATGGGTGGTCGTCGGCTCGATCACAGGGGTCGTCGTCGCGATGTGGACGCTCGTCCGCATGGCGATGAGGCTGCAGCGCGCCGATCCGATGCTGCGCAAGGGCGGCAGACGGGACGCCGGTTCGAAGGAGCGAGACGCATGAACCGAGATCCCGCAGAGGAACGCCTCCCCGAAGACGAGTCCCGCCCTGCAGAGAAGCCCCGCCCAGAGGGCCGCCTCCCCGCGCGCGCGACCTACCCCACCAAGCGCCTTCTCCTGTCGGTCGTCTCGACCGCGGCCGCACTATTTGTCCTCTGGCTCATGCTCGGCGTAGGCGCCGGGCTCACGGAGGCCGTCATTCGTGGCGGAGTTCTCGGACTCTTGTCCGCGACCGCCTCGCATCTACTCGGCACGCTCGCGGGCGAGCGGTTCAGTTCGATCGGTTCCGGGCCGACCGCGCCGCTTTCCGCCTACCTCGCCTCGAGCACGCTGCGATTCATCTGCACACCCGCCTTCGCGGTCTCGTTATACTTTGCCCTCCCTCAAGCGCCCGCACCCCTCCTGATCGGAGCGGCCGCGGGTCACGCACTCATCATGATCGTCGATGTGTCGGTCTTGCTGAAGGCGCAGGGAGGTGCAGGTTCGCGACCCACGCCAGGCGCGTGATCGGTTCAGGCACCGTGTGGATGAGGGAAGGCTTCCGCTTGCCCGACAGGCAGCCGCGTCGCCTCCCTCGACAGGTCGGACTTTGTGACGGATTTCACGAGCCCTCGACGATCGCGCCCAAGCGACGCGCGGCGAAGGCTCCGCAGGCAGCGCGACCCCCAACGCAAGCGATGAGCGACGCATGAGCATCTCAGCCCAACTCGCACCCGTCTTCGAATCCGTGCTCAGCGGCGTGCCGTCCGTGCTCGCGGGCTCAAGCCCCCTCGACCACGCGCTCGACAAGAAGTCGGCGCTCGGACCGCTCCTCGGCATCGACGGCCTCAAGCTGAGCATCGTGAGCCTCGTCGTCGGCGGAACCCTGTCCTTCCTCCTGCTCGTCCTCGCCTCGCGCAGCATCGCCACGGGCCCCGCGTCGCAGGGCACCGACCGCTACCTCACCAAGGGCCGACTCGCGCAGATCGTCGAGGTCATCGTCCAGGGCCTTCGTCAGGGCGTGCTCGAGCCGCTCCTCGGGAAGAAGACCTCGGACTACTTCCTGCCGTTCCTGCTCTCGGTCTTCTTCTTCGTCCTGACGATGAACCTCCTCGGTCTCATCCCCTTCTACGACATGCAGAAGCTGGTGATGAAGCTGACGACGGGCGCCACGGACCCCGACACGGGCGAGGCCAAGAAGGTCTTCTTCGGCGGAACCGCCACGGTGTCGCTCTCGGTCACGGCGGGTCTCGCGGTGGTGTCGTTCTTCGCGATCCTGTTCCAGTCGGCCCGCGACCTCGGCGTCAAGGGCTTCCTCGAGCACATGTGCGGCGGCAAGGAGCTGCTGACGGGTCCGAAGGGGCTCCTCCTCGTCGTCCCGATCATCTTCGTCGTCGAGATCCTCGGCCTCTTCATCAAGCCCGGCGCGCTTGCCATTCGTCTCTTCGCGAACATGCTCGCAGGCCACACGCTGATGGCCACGATCTTCATGTTCACGGGCATGGCGCTCGCCGCGGGCGGCTGGATCGTCGCGGGCCCCGTCGGCATCGTCTCGGTGCTCTTCGCCGTCGCCATCTACTTCCTCGAGCTCTTCGTCGCCTTCCTCCAGGCGTTCGTCTTCATGTTCCTCACCGCGGTGTTCATCGGCATGATGAGCCACCACGGAGACCATGGCCACGACCATGGCCACGAGCATGGCGATGGACATCATGCGGACGGCCACGGGGAGTCGCACGGCCACGGCCACGCCGCGGCGCATGCGCACTGACAGCGTCTCGTTCCGGGCCCGTGGGAGGCCCGGCTGAATGGTTCCCATCCATCCACCGGCGCATCCCACGGCGTCCGACTCAGAAGTCTCACCCTTTGGAGCACAGTTCGAAAATGAGCAAGTTCGCCAAGTTCATCCCCGTCGCCATCGCCGCCTTCATCGCCAGCCCCGCACTCGCGCAGGGCGCTGAGGCCGCCGCCACGACCGGCAAGCCGCTCTCGGCTGGTCTCGCCGCGATCGGCGCCAGCATCGCGGTGCTCGGCGCCGGCCTCGGCATCGGCCGCATCGGTGGTTCCGCCGTCGAGGCGACCGCCCGCCAGCCCGAGATGGCGTCCGCGATCCAGACCCAGATGATCCTCACCGCCGCCCTCATCGAAGGCGTCGCGCTCTTCGCGGTCGTCGTCGGCCTGCTCGCCGCGCTCTGATGGAGAGCCGCGTGCAGGATCGTTCCGATCCCGCGCGCGATGCACGGATCCAGCGTTCCAATCAGGTTCGCTGAGAGAGAGAACCCCTGCCTGCGTCGGGGAAACCCGACGCAGGCACTTCGCCCCCGGCTCGTGCGCGAGCCGATGGCCAACCGACAGGAACACACCATGTTGACCCTTGCAGCAGGCCCGCTCGACACCAGCATCGTCGACATCGTCGTCGCGATCGTCGTGTTCGCGATCTTCTTCACCCTCCTCCGCGTTCTCGTGTGGCCGAAGGTCATCGGGGGACTCGACGCGCGCTACGCGAAGATCAGGAGCGAGATCGATGCCGCCGAGAAGGCCCGCCACGAGGCAGAGAGCGCGCAGAAGAAGTTCGAGCTGAAGCTGCGCGAGGCGCAGGAAGAGGCCACCCGCACGATCGCGGAGGCGCAGGCCACCGCGCGCAAGGTCGCAGACGAGCTCCGCGCCAAGAACGACGCGGAGCTGTCCGACATGAAGGCGCGTGCGCTCGCCGACATCCAGTCGGCGCGCGAGAGCGCGGTGCGCGAGCTCAATGAGCATGCGGTCGCGCTCGCGGCCACCATGGCGGGCAAGATCCTCCGCCGCGAGGTCGGCGCGTCCGACCAGTCGCGGCTTGTCGCGGAGAGCCTCGCAGAGCTCGCGCGCGCACGGAACTGACGGCGCGCCCGAGGCCGCCCCGACGCGGCAGGGCCCGAAGCCGCAAGACTCGACACCGCCAGCTCGACACCGCAGGAACCTCCCTTCATGGCCAGCATCAAGCACATCGACGAGATCGCGAGCGTCTACGCGCAGAGCCTGCTCGAGGTCTGCGAGCGTCAGGGCGGCATCGCCCTCGCGGAGTCGTGCTCGTCCGAGCTCAACGGTCTCGCGGAGATCGTCCGTTCCGACAGGCGCTTCGCGGAGTTCCTCAAGACTCCGATCGTCGGCGCCTCTGCGCGCCGCGCGTCGCTCGACCGCATCGTGCGGGGCAAGGTCTCCGACCTTGTCTACCGCTTCGTGATGGTCGTCGCAGCGCATGGTCGCGCGGGCCGCATCGCCGACATCGCCGACGCCTTCGACGGCCTGCTCCAGGCCCGGCTCGGCCGCGTCGAGGTCGACATGTTCACCGTCAGCGGCGAGGCGACTCCCGATGTCATCGCCACCGTCAAGGGTGGCGTGAAGGAAGCGTTCGGCAAGGACGCCGTGATCCACCAGTACCGAGACCCCGACATGATCGGCGGCGTCAAGCTCCGCATCGGCGACCAGCTGATCGACGGCTCGATCGCCACCAAGCTGCGCAACATGCGCGAAACGGTCGCTGCACGCGGCTCGAGCGCCATGCGCTCGCGCCTCGGCGACTTCCTCGCATAAGGCCGCGCAGAACCAGCACCGAACCGAACCAGCACCACGCCATTCCACGCCGGGCCAGCGCCCCGCACCCCAGAGGACCCACCCGTGAAGATCAAGAGCGACGAGATCACGACAGTCATCCGCCAGGAAATCGAGCAGTACTCGGGCAAGCTCGAGATCTCCGAAGTCGGCCAGGTGGTCGAGGTCGGTGACGGCATCGCCCGCGTGTACGGCCTGTCGAAGGCGATGGCGGGCGAGCTCATCGAGTTCCAGGGCGCGGGCGGCCGCGTCATGGGCCAGGTGATGAACCTCGAGCTCGACACCGTCGGCTGCGTGCTCTACGGCGACTCGACCGCGATCCGCGAAGGCGACACCGCCCGCGCGACCGGCAACCTCCTCGAGGTGCCCGTCGGCCCTGAGCTCCTCGGCCGCGTCGTCGACCCGCTCGGCAACGCCATCGACGGCGGCCCCGCGATCAACGCGTCGGGCCGCCAGAAGGTCGACATCGTCGCCCCCGGCATCGCCGCGCGTCAGCCCGTCAAGGAGCCGCTTCAGTTCGGCATCAAGGCCGTCGACTCGATGGTCCCCGTCGGTCGCGGCCAGCGCGAGCTCGTCATCGGCGACCGCAAGACCGGCAAGACCGCCGTCTGCCTCGACGCGATCATCAACCAGAAGCAGTACTGGGGCACCGAGGATGCGGTCGTCTGCATCTATGTCGCCGTCGGCCAGAAGGACTCGACCGTGGCGGGCGTCGTCGAGACGCTCCGCAAGAACGGTGCGATGGACTACACCATCGTCGTGAACGCCGGCGCGTCGGCTGCTGCGCCGCTCCAGTACATCGCCCCCTACGCGGGCTGCGCGATGGGCGAGTACTTCATGTGGCAGGGCAAGCACGGCGCCACGCCGAAGCATGTCCTCTGCGTCTACGACGACCTCTCGAAGCAGGCCGTCGCCTACCGCGAGCTTTCGCTCCTCCTCCGCCGTCCGCCCGGACGCGAGGCGTACCCCGGCGACGTCTTCTATCTGCACTCCCGCCTCCTCGAGCGCGCCACCAAGCTCTCGAAGGAGAACGGCGGCGGCTCGCTCACCGCGCTCCCGATCATCGAGACGCAGGAAGGCGACGTGTCGGCGTACATCCCGACGAACGTGATCTCGATCACCGACGGCCAGATCTACCTCCAGCCGGAGCTCTTCGCCGCCGGCATCCGCCCCGCGATCAATGTCGGCATCTCGGTGTCGCGCGTCGGTGGCAACGCCCAGATCAAGGCGATGAAGGAAGTCGCGGGCTCGCTACGACTCGACCTCGCGGCCTACCGCGAGCTCGAGGCGTTCGCGCAGCTCGGCACCGACCTCGACGCAGCGTCGAAGCGCCAGCTCGATCGCGGCGCGCGCATGGTCGAGCTCCTCAAGCAGGGCCAGTACAAGCCGTTCGATGTGATCGACCAGTGCATCTCGATCTTCGCTGCGTCGCGCGGCTTCCTCGACGACATCCCCGTTCCCGCGGTGTCGAAGTTCGAGGACGGGCTGCTGTCCTACTTCCGCGCCCAGAAGGCCGATCTCCGCGCGAAGCTCGCGACGGCGAAGAGCTTCAAGGGCATCGAGGACGAGTTCAAGGCGGCGGTCGGCGCGTACAAGGCGTCGTTCAAGGCCTGATTCGCGGGAGGTGCCGCCCAGCGGCGTCCTTCGAACCCGGTTCACAAGCACTGAAACACACGACGGGCGCCGCGAGGCGCCCGTCGTTCGTTTGGCCCGCGTTCGGCATGTTCCGTCGGGCAACCGTGCGCCGCACGAGGGAGTGCGGAGTGCGGAGCGCGGTGCGGTCCGTTCAGTCCGACTTCGGCCGCGGCTTCGGCTGCGGCTGCGGCGCGCCGCGCGCCACCGATGCGCCGAGCGCTGTGCCGACGACGCCGATTCCCACGTTCACCCACTCGCACCAGTTCGGGGTCTCGCTCCAGCCCGCCGCCTGGATGATGCCAAGCTCCGCGGGCCGCGTCTCGGGTCGGTCGGCGAATCGCGCGTCGTCGGCGGGCTTCGTGAGTCCGAGCGCGCCCGCCGTTCCGAGCAGCGCCACGAAGAGGCAGAGGATCACGATCGCGCCCGTCCCGCCGATGCGCATGGCGACGAAGCCGCCCGCGAAGGCCGCGACGATCCCGACGAAGAAGGCCGTGAAGCAGAACTCGCGCGACGCGACCCACGAGCTCCCCTCGTAGCAGAAGTCGAGCCCCGCGAGCGTCATGATCGCGCCGAGGCCAAGGAAGATCAGGATCATCGTGACGAGATAGCCGAGGACGACGCCGACGGGGATCCGAATGAGCTTGGAGAGGCATCCCATGATCTGGCTCCGTTTCTTGGCGGTGCTGGACGAACTTCGGCGGGGCGCGGGGCCGCGTGGCGCGCAGCGCGGTCAGAGGAGCGTAGCAAGCGACTCAAGCGCGGCATGCACGCCCGCGGCGGCTGTGGCCGCGTCCATCGACGGGCCGCCTCGTTCGGCGGACTGCTCGGGGAGTTGCGGCACATGGATGAACCCTGCGCTCGGAACGCGCGGGTCCGCGAGTAGGCGGTACATCACTTCGTTGCAGAGGAAGGTCCCTGCGGAGAGCGACAGCGTGGCGGGAACGCCCGCGCCGTCGCAGGCCGCCGCGAGCGCACGCAGGGGAAGCGTGGCGAAGATCGCGTCCCGGCCGCCCGCGACGACGGGCTCGTCGACCGCGCGGACGCCCGCGTTGTCGGCGATGCGGCTGTCGCGAAGGTTGACGGCGATGCGCTCAAAGGTGATCGCCTCGGCGCGGGCGCTCTCGCCGAGGGCGACGACGGCGTCGGGGCGGAGCGACGCGAGGAGCGGCTCGAGCGCAGCCCACGCGCTTCCAGCGCCCGTTCCGCCGACGACGGGGAGCGTGGCGAACGCGCGCGAGCCGCGCGCGCACGGCATCGCGGCAAGGAGCTGCGCGATCAGCATGGTCGGGTTCACGCCGCTTCCGCCGAACGGTTCGAACGCCGTCACGAGGACGAGCGGGCGCGCGGCGCTCATTCGCCGATGTCCTCGGCCCAGAGGTCGGGCTTCTCGCGCTTCATCCGCTCCATGAGCGCGACGCAGCGCGGGTCATCGACGAGGGTGAGCGCGATGCCCTCGTGGCGCATCCACTCCTCGGCACCCATGAAGGTGCGGTTCTCGCCGATCACGACGCGGGGGATCTTGAAGAGGATCGCGGTGCCCGAGCACATGGGGCAGGGGGAGAGCGTCGAGACGAGCGTGAGCGCGCGCCAGTCGCGGCGTCGGCCCGCGCTGCGGATGCAGTCGACCTCCGCGTGCGCCGTCGGGTCGCCCGACTGGACGCGCTGGTTGTGGCCCGCGGCGACGATGTGGCCGCGCGCGTCGAGAAGCGAGCTTCCGATCGGGATGCCGCCCTCGCTCCAGCCCTTCTCGGCCATCTCGATGGCGACATCGAGGCCGCGCCGGATCCAATCGGGGTCGATGTTCATGCCGCTTCCATCGGCGTTCACGGCAGCGTGCCTTGCACGGGGAGCCGCGCGGGGCCCGCGTAGTCGGTCGAGCGCAGGACATAGAGCGCGTGCTGCGCGCGGCTGCACGCGGTGAGGATCGCCTCGTAGGACACGTTCTCCGCAGCGCCGCGCACATCGTGGAGGATGACGGCAGGCGCCTCGAGGCCCTTGAAGCGGTGGAGGGTCTCCCAGCGGAAGCAGTAGGCGCCGAACTGATCGCCCGCGAGCGAGTCCGCCAGCGTCACGACGGGGATCCCGCACAGCGTCTCGACGCCCGCGAGGCATCCGCGGTCGCGGCGGAACGGAGAGAGGATCGCGACATCCTCGGGGCGCACGGCCTCGCTGTTCACGAGGTGCCTGAGGATCCTGCCGATCGCGGCGCGCTGGCCCTCGGCGTCGTCGGGCGCGAACTCAGCGACCACGACAGGCTGCCCCTCGCGCACGGAGGGCGGGGCCTCGATCCCCTCGAGCCGCGAGGGGTCAAGCGCGCGCAGGAACGCCGTGATCGAGACCGAGTTGCGGAGGTTCTCGCGAAGCACGAGCGGCGGGCCGAACCGGCGTTCGATCGCGGCGGGGTCGCTGCGGTGGTAGATGGCCTGGTTCGGATCGTGGAAGAACGCGATGCGCGCCGACGGGCCCGCGAGCGCATCGAGCGCGTCGAGCATCGCGGGACTGAAGTCCTGCCCTTCGTCGATCACGATCGAGTCGAAGGAACCGAGCTCACCCGCGCGCGCAGCCGAAGCGAGGGTCGCGATCATCGCGTCGTAGCGCTCGCTCGCGGCGAGCGACGATGGCGGCGTGCGGCCGAGGCTGTTCGTCACGCTCTCAGCGAGCGCGTGAAGATTCGCGACCACGGCCCGGTCGGCGCGGATCGCGCGGAGCGGAGTGGTGTTGTCGACGGGCCGCGCGCGGCAGGCGCGCCCGAGCACCGTCGCGAGCGGCTCGTTGAAGCATGTCACGAGCGTGCGGCGGCCATCGGCGATCTCGCGTCGGGCGCGATAGAGCGCGGCGTAGGTCTTGCCCGTGCCCGCGAAGCCCTCGATCTGCACGCGGTCGAGGCGATGCGTGGCGTCGACGATCCCGCGCACGGGCCGCATCACGTCGTGCTCGACGACGCGGGCGTTCATGATCTCGTCGCGCACGAAGAGCGCCGACTTCATCGTGGGCAGGATGTGCCGGTCGACGATGCGCCGCATGGGCGACCGCTCGCCCTGCGGGACCTCGGGGTACTTCGCGGCGAGCGCCTCGAACATGTCGTCGAGCTCGCGCCGCAGCTTCACGGGGTTCCTGCACTGGGCCGCGCCGAGGATGTGGTTGCGGGCGCTGATCGGAACGGTGCCGAAGTCGACATGGGCGTCGACAAGCGCGAGGAACCAGCCGTGGAGATAGGGGGGGTGCCGCTCGTCGTGGCTGCCGTAGCTCGCGAGGGCGCGGACGAGGGCGTACATCGCGCTGATCGCCTGCTGCGGCGGCTCGCGGTCTCCGACGCGGATCTCGCCGCGCACGACGCGGTGCCACGCGTGCTCGGGCGAGTAGCGGTAGTCGCCGCCCTTCACCTCGATGATGATGAGCCCGCGATCGGGGTCGATGACGACGAAGTCGAGTTCGCGGGTGCCGACGGCGTCGGGGTCCTGCACCAGCAGGTTCTGGACGACGATCCACGGCTTGTCGGCGAGCGCGTCCTCGAGGCACTTGCGCATGACGAGCTCTGGCTCGTTCGAGGCGCGCTCGTCGCCTTCGCCGCGGATCTCGTAGGGGACGCTCGGGAAGAAACTCGCCATGCGGGCTCGAAGTGTAGAAACGGTGCCAGGCACGTGCCGTCTGGTGCCGGGAGGTGCCAAGCACGTACCAGGCACCTTCACTCGACGCCGCAATCCCCAATGCGCGAGGGACTTGCGTCAACTCCACCCCGTGCCTGACACGTGCCGCCCAGTGCACGGCACCTCACGGCACGTGCCAGGCACCCTTTCCGAGCCGCCGCAGCGGCGAGCGCTCAAACCCGAGCGCTCAATCCTCGTCATGGAACCGCAGCGCCTCGCTCTCCGCATCCGAGTTGTCGTAGTGCTTCTGGAAGATGGTCCCCGAGGCCTCCGCCTCGTCGCGCATCTCCTTCATGCGCGCCCAATCCTCCATCGTCACCACGACCTCGCGCGCGACCGAGCCCTTGTGCTCGCCGAGGATTCCTGCGTTGCCCATCTGGTCGACGAGCCGCGACGCGCGTCCATAGCCGATCGCGAGGCGACGCTGCAGGAGCGACACGCTTCCACGGCCCGACTCGATCATGATCTCGACGGCCTTGTCGAACAGCGGATCGCGCTCGCCGTCCGCGTCGCCGCCGCCCTCGCCGCCGTCGCCACCGCCGCCGTTCGCGACCTGGCCCGACCGGATCGTCAGCAGCTGGCGCTCGAAGCTCGGCGCAGCGACCGTCTTGAGGAACTTGGTGACCGCGCGGGCCTCCTTGTCCTCGACGAGCGTGCCCTGCGAGCGGCGCGCATCGGTCTGGCTCGGCGTGACGACCAGCATGTCGCCCTGCCCGAGCAGGAGTTCTGCGCCCTTCTGGTCGAGCACGATGCGGCTGTCGGTGCCCGACGCCACCTTGAAGCTGACGCGGCACGGCATGTTCGACTTGATGAGGCCCGTGACCACCGTCGCCTGCGGACGCTGCGTCGCGAGGATCAGGTGGATGCCGACCGCGCGCGCCTTCTGTGCGATGCGCACGATCGACTGCTCGACCTCCTTGTTCGTCATCATGAGGTCGGCGAGCTCGTCGATCACGAAGACCATGTAGTGCATCTTCTTCGGGATCTTGGCCCATTCGACGTCGTCGGCCGGGCTCAGCCGCTCGCGCAGCTCGGCCTCGCCGAGGTCGTTGAAGCTGCGGATGTCGCGGACGCCCGCCTCCTTCAGGAGCTCGTACCGCTCCTCCATCTTGGTGACGGCCCACTCGAGGATCGCCGCCGCCTTCGACATCTCGGTGACGACGGGGCACGCGAGGTGCGGGATCTCGCTGAACTGCGCCATCTCGACCATCTTCGGGTCGACGAGCACGAGCTTCAGCTCGTCGGGGCGCTTCGTGTAGAGCCACGACATGATGATCGTGTTCATGCACACGCTCTTGCCCGAGCCCGTCGTGCCCGCGATCAGCATGTGCGGCATCTTCGCGAGGTCGAGGACGAGCGGCTCGCCCGCCGAGTCCTTGCCGAGGAACATCGGGAGCATCATGTTCGCAGCGTGGCCGCTCGACATGAGCTCCTTCAGGCGCACCTTCTCCTTCTGCTTGTTCGGCACCTCGATGCCGACCGCGGTGCGGCCGACGAGGTTGGGGATGATGCGGACATTCGGCGCCTGCAGCGCGCGGGCGATGTCCTTCGCAATCGTCTCAAGCCGCGCGACGCGCGTGCCCGCGGCGAGCTCGACCGAGTAGAGCGTGACCACCGGGCCCGACTCGATGTGGGTGATCTCGCCCTCGAGGCCGTACTCCGACAGCGTGCGCGTCAGCAGGCCGGCCTGCTCGCGGACATACGCCTCCATCTTGGTCGAGTAGTTGCCCTCTGGCTCCTCGAGGAGGTCGAGCGTCGGGAACTGGTAGCCCGAGTAGTCGACCGCGCGCGGGATGTCCTCGTCGCGCAGCTGCGCGGTGGGCGCCTTCGCGGTCATCTTGATCGGAAGCTTCTCGATCTTGGCGCGGAGCTCGTCCTCGCTCAGCGCGGTGCGCGAGTTCGTCGGGGCGGGCTCGGGCGCCGCGGGCGTGGGAATGGTCGCAGCGTCGACCGCGCGGCCTTCGTCGATCTCGTCGCTCTCGGAGTCTCCGGAGAGGTCCTCGATCTCCGCCTGCGCGATGTCCTCCTCGTCGATTCCGTCTTCCTCATTCTCCTCCGCGTCCGTCGCGTCGACGGCCGTGGCGGGCTTCGCGGCCGCCGCACGCGCGGGCGACCGCCGTGCGCGGCCCGCCGTCGCGCCCGCGACCGCAGGCTGCGGGAACATCGCGCCCATGCGCTCGCGCAGCGCGCCGAAGTGCGCGCGCCAGTCGGTCTCCCAGAGCGGCGAGAGGAACGAGAACGCGCGCGCGCAGACGCCTGGCAGCATGAAGACGATCGCATCCGCGGCCACGATCGCGCCGACCGCGAGGCCCGCCGTGAAGATCAGCGACGCGCCGACAGGGCCGAAGCGCGCATGCATCTCGTCTGCGAACCACATCGGAACGATGCCCGCGTCGACGCCCGTCAGCGGGCCGAGCGCGGGGAACCACTCCGCGTGGAGCGAGCCGATGGCACCCATCGCGATCAGGCAGCCCACGAAGCGCACGAACGGATGGCTGATGCGTCGGCCCATGGCGATTGCCACGAGCAGCACGCCGAGGTAGACGGTGGGGATCCACACGCCGAAGCCGAGCGTGAAGTAGAGCCAGTAGGAAGTGGCGGCGCCGAAGCGGCCGCACAGGTTGAGCGGCGGGTCGGTCGGCATGGCCACGACATGCGTGGGCCAGTCGGTCGAGCGGAAGCTCGCGAGGCTCACCACGAGCAGCGTCCAAAGCGCCGCCCCGACGAGCCAGAGAATCCGCAGCCGAGTCAGCCTCGAGCCAGCGAGCGCGGTGTCGACATCCGAACCATCCTCCGACGCGCTGCTGCGCGTGGGGGCCTTCCGAGCGGTCTTTGCCATGGTCCCGATATCGGCTCGGAGGCCTTGCATTCCGCAGCGAACGGACGCTGCGCGCGGCCGCGTCCGCCGCTACCTTGCCGACCCATGCACTTCCGCCTCGTCGACCGCTTCCTCGAGCTGACCGACCAGTCCGCCGTCGCGATCAAGAGCGTCACGGCGGCGGAGGAGTACCTCCAGGATCACTTCCCGGGCTTCCCTGTCCTCCCCGGGGTCTTCATGGTCGAGGCGCTCACCCAGGCGGCCCGTGCCGTCCTCGAGAAGCGGGGGGTCCCGCGCGCGGTTCTCGGCGAGGTCAAGGCGCTGCGCTACGGCAGTTTCGTGCGCCCGGGCGAGACCCTGCGGGTCGAGGTGAGCCTCGAGAAGCTGCGAGACGACGGTTCCGCCGTCTTCAAGGCCCAAGGGACGGTCCTGCGCCCCGCGGATCCCTCTGCGGCCGCCGAGACAGCCGTCGCGGGGCGACTTATACTCCGTCCCTTGCGGACCTGAGCGGTCTGCGCTGCATGCCTTTTTGACCGATTGGGGTGGCTTCAGCCGAAGTCACCCCGCTATGGAGAACCTCATGGCCAAGAGCCGAGCCGAGATCGAAGCCGATGTGAAGGATGTTCTTGTCGATGCCCTGGGTGTCGACGAGGACGATGTCGTTCCGACCGCCACCCTGAAGGGAGACCTCGGAGCGGAGAGCATCGACTATCTCGACATCGTGTTCCGCCTCGAGAAGAAGTTCTCGACCCCCGAGAAGCCGTTCAAGATCGCGCAGGGCGAGCTCTTCCCCGAGAACCTGATGACCGATCCGTCGCTCGTCGAGAACGGCAAGGTCACCGCCAAGGGCATCGCGCTCCTCAAGGAGAAGGTGCCGCATGTCTCGCTCGGCGACTTCGAGAGCGACCCGCAGGTGACGAAGCTGTCGGGGCTGTTCACGGTGAAGAGCCTGTGCGACTTCGTGGAGCGGAAGCTGGGGTGATTTGAGCGGTCGCAGCTGCGGCTGCTTCGTGATTTGAGCGGTCGCAGCTGCGGCTGCTTCGTGATTTGAGCGGTCGCAGCTGCGGCTGCTCCCTCTGGTGCTAGGTGGGCTCTTGGTGCTCGTCGGGCTCTTGGTGCTCGTCGGGCTCTTGGTGCTCGTCGGGCTCTTGGTGCTCGTCGGGCTCTTGGTGCTCGTCGGGCTCTTGGTGCTCGTCGGGCTCTTGGTGCTCGGTGGGCGCGTGGTGCTGGGGTGGCTTTGGTGCTACAACGCCCGCATGCGATGGATGTGGATCGACAAGGTCGTCACCTTCGAGCCGCGGAAGCGGCTTGTCGCCGTGAAGTGCGTGTCGCTTGCGGAGGAGCACCTTCACCAGCACTTTGGGCCACAGGTCCTCGCCTCGGGGGGCGTGCTTCCCGCGTGCCCCGTCATGCCGAGTTCGCTCATCCTCGAGGGGATGGCGCAGACGGCGGGCATCCTCGTCGGCAGCGTGCATGACTTCCGCGAGAAGGTCGTGCTTGCGAAGGTGGTCTCCGCCACCTTCGAGCGCGATGTCCAGCCGGGTGAAGTGATCCGCTACGACGCCACGCTCGAGCGCATGGACGACATGGGCGCGAGCACTGTGGGCGTGGTCGAGCGCTTCTCGTTCGTCGACGGCGCCTGGGCGCCCGTCGGACGGATCGAGCTCATGTTCAGCCACCTCGACCAGAACCGCGCGGGAACCGAGTTCCCCGAAGAGAACTTCGTCTTCGGCGAGAACTTCCGCACGCTGCTCGAGGGCGCGGGCCTTCGCAAGGCGGGCGTGGGCGGCTGAGCCGTGCGGCTGCGCGCGCGGCGTCGAGATCGAAAAACGCAAACCGCCAGCCGTTCGGCTGGCGGTTTGCCTTACTCCATCGGCCCGGCGCGCTCCTCGCAGCGCCGAACCGCACTCCGTTTGGGGACCCCGATCGGGGAGGCGATCCGATGCGGGGTCTGTCCAAGTTCGGATCCGCGGAAGCGAGTCCCAGCGGATCCGAGGGGGTTGCCGGTCGCGGAGTCCCTTACGCGACGGGCAACACCAACACTGTGGCTTTCAGCCGCGAAGACGCAAGCTCCTTCGGCAGGTTTCGCCCGTTCCCACGGGGGTCTGCGCGCTCTGCGCGGGCTGTGCGGGCCAACAGGCCTCCCGTACGATGCCCGCGTGGCGCACCACCTCGCGATCTACACCGGTTCCTTTGACCCGATCACCCTCGGGCACCTCGATGTCCTTGCGCGGGCCCGCGGGCTCTTTGACGAGGTGATCCTTGCGATCGGCCGCAACCCGAACAAGGAGGCGCTCTTCACCTTCGACGAGCGGCTCGAGCTTGCGCGCGCCCTGGTCGCGGAGATGCAGGAGACGACCCCCGCGGGGGCGCGCATCCGCGTCGAGCACTACACGGGCCTCACCGTCGACTACGCGAAGGCCGTCGGCGCCTGCGCCATCGTGCGCGGCATCCGCAACATCACAGACCTCGCGAGCGAGTGCCAGCTGGCGATCACGAACCGCCAGGTCGCCGCCATCGAGACGGTCTTCATCGTCACGGGCGAGAACTTCGCCTACACGAGCTCGAGCCTCATCAAGCAGATCGCGGCGCTCGGCGGCTCGCTCGACTCTCTCGCGACGCTCGTGCCGCCACGCGTGATCGAGGCGCTGCGCAGGAAGCGCGGCGACCGCACGAACCCGCTCGGCAGGCTCGCGGTCGACGGGCTTGTGGAATAGCGGCGGCACGCCTGCAGCACGCGCGTCGGCAAGCCTGCACACCAAGCCCCACGGGCCACGCTGCTACGCTGCGCCCATGTCCGTTCAGTTCCGCGTCATCTCGATCGGCACCCTCGCCGCGAACCCCCACTGGGGCGAGCGCGGCGCGGTTCGCCCAGCCCACGCCACCACGACCCTGATCACCGCAGGCCGCGCCCGCATCCTGGTCGACCCGTCGCTGCCCCAGCAGGTGCTCGTTCCGCGGCTCGTCGAGCGCGCAGGCATCGGCCCCGACGAGATCACGCATGTCTTCCTCACCTGCCTGAGCCCCGTGCACCGCAGGGGGCTCCTCGCCTTCGAGCGGGCGCAGTGGCTCGTCGGCGAGCGCGAGCGCGAGGCGATCGGCGTGCAGTTGGTCGCATCGATCAAGGAGGCGCACGCAGCGGGCGACGCGGACCTCGTGAAGACCCTCGGACACGAGGTCGCCGTCGTCGAGCGGACGGTCGCGGCGCCCGACAAGCTCGAGCGCGGCGTCGACCTCTTCCCGCTGCCCGGTGTGACGCCCGGCCTCACGGGCCTGCTGCTGCCCGGACCGAGCATGACGACGCTGGTCGCGGGCGACGCCGTGGCCACGGTCGAGCACCTCGCGGCGGGGCAAGTGATCACGCCGTGCTTCGACCTCGAGCTGGCGCGCGAGAGCTTCTCGGAGGCGATCGAGATCGCGGACTGGATCGTGTGCGGACGGGACAACATCGTGCCTGCGCGCGCCTGAGCGGACCCCGTCGGCGCGGAGGCGCCTCCCCGACGCGGGGGGAGGCCGCCATCTATCATCCACCCCCATGCAGCCGACGCGCCCCCTGAGCGGCTCCGAGCCGAAGCCCGCTGGATCCGACGGAGCCCCGTGGCCAGGCCCTGACCCGACCGTCGCGCCCGTGACGATCCGCACCCTGCAGCGGGCGATGCGCGAGCGCAAGACCTTCGCGGCGCTCACCTGCTACGACGCGACCACAGCCCGCTGGCTCGAGCGCGCGGGGGTCCCCGTCCTCCTCGTCGGCGACACGGCCGCGGAGGTCATCCTCGGCCACCCGAACACGCTCCATGCGCCCATGGACTTCCTCGTCGCGCTCACGGCCGCCGTGCGCCGCGGCGCGCCGCGCGCGCTCGTGATGGCCGACATGCCGTTCCTCAGCTACCAGGCGAGCGACGAGGAGGGCGTCCGCAACGCAGGCCGCTTCATGACCGAGGGCTTCGCAGACTGCGTCAAGCTCGAGGTCGACGCCTCGTTCGCGCCGCTCGTCGCGCGCATGAGCCGCGCGGGAATCCCCGTGGTCGCCCACATCGGTTCGCGGCCGCAGCATGCGAAGCAGGCGGGCGGCTACTCGGCGGCGGGCAAGACCGCGACCGACGCCGCGCGCATCGTGGCAGACGCCGACGCAATGCTTGCCGCGGGCGCCACCATGCTCCTCGTCGAGGCGACCCCCGTCGAGGTGACCGAGGAGATCGTCTCGCGCTCGACCGTTCCCGTGATCGGGTGCGGCGCAGGGCCCGCCTGCCACGGGCAGGTGGTGGTCACGCACGACCTTCTCGGGCTCACCGACCGGCAGCCGCCGTTCGCGCTGCCGATTGTCCATCTCGGGAAGCAGATCGCCGAGATGGCGGAGGCGTGGAAGTCAAAGGTGCGTTCCGGCAACCTCGGAGAGCATCCGTACGCGCTTTCGGACGAACAAAGGGCCGCCTTCCTGGCGGGAATCGCCCGCAGGGAGCCGCGCGCGGGTTCGCAGTGATCCCGCCGAGCGGAACAGAGGAGCATCGCATGCGTTCGCGCAACTTCCCCTTCATCGGCCCCGGTCTTGTCGTCCTTGCTGCAGCGGCGGTCACGCTGGTCGCGGCGCCTCTTGCGATCCGTCGCGCGCACGATGCGCAGGCCACCGCGAACATCACGCGTGCGTCGCGCATCCTCGCCGAGCCCGTGCCCATGCAGGCGGGGAGCGGCGGCGGAAAGGTCGATGGCCAGAAGGGCGGCGTCGGTGAAGAGGTCTACGAGCCGATCCTCGAGCAGCTCAACCGCGCGCACCGCGCCGTGGCGAAGCTCGTCGAGCCGAGCGTCGTCCATGTGAGCACCCTGAGCACGATGCAGCGGCGCATGTTCACGGCGCCCTATGCCTCGAGCGGCTCGGGCTGGATCTGGGACGAGGACGGCCACATCGTCACGAACGCGCATGTCGTCGAGTCGAGCGAGCGCGTGCAGGTGCAGTTCTTCGACGGCGAGCTGCGCGAGGCGGAGGTCGTCGGACTTGACCTCCGCGCCGACATCGCCGTCCTCAAGGTCGCGCCGGGCGGGCTTCATCCTGCGCTGCGCGGCGATTCCGACACCGTCGCGCAGGGCGACATGGTGTTCGCCTTCGGTTCGCCCTTTGACTTCCGCTTCTCGATGTCGTCTGGAATCGTCTCGGGCCTCGGCCGCAGCGCGGGCCTCGCGGACATCGACTACGAGAACTTCATTCAGACCGACGCTGCGATCAACCCGGGCAACTCGGGTGGACCGCTCACGAACATCCGCGGCCGCGTGATCGGCATGAACACCGCCATCGCGACGGGCCGCGGGAACTCGGTGGGGCAGGGACAGTTCGCAGGCATCGGCCTCGCGATTCCGATGTCGATGATCGAGTCGATCGTGACGCAGATCATCGAGACGGGCGAGGTGCGCAAGGGCTTCCTTGGCGTCGCAGTGATGTCGCTCGACGCGGCGCGCGGCTTCGCCATGCGCGGCAACGAGCAGCTTGCGGTGGTCGTCGATGGCTTCCGCGGCGAAGGCGCCGTGGTGAGCGAGGTCACGCAGGACTCGCCCGCCGCGCGCGCGGGGTTCCAGTTCGGCGATGTCATCACCGCGATCGACGGGCAGCGCGTCGCGAGCGACGCTGCGGTGCCTGCGATCGTCAGCTCGAAGCGCCCCGGCGCCGAGGTCCGCTTCACGCTCTGGCGCGTCGCCGAGGACGGCGCCGCGGCGAGCACGCTCGAGGTCGTCGCCACGCTCGATGAGCTCGACACCGCGCGGCGCCTCGCGCCCTATCTCCCCGCGGCGCTCCGCAGCGTGGGCATCCTCGAGTTCTCGACCTCCACCGAGCCGCGCGCGCGGGCGCTCGGCGTTCCGTTCCGCCGAGGCGTCCTCATCGAGGCGATCCGCGGGGGCACCCCGATCGCGGAAGACATCCCCGTGGGCAGCACCATCACCGCCGTCTTCGGCCAGCCCGTTGGCTCGCTCGACGAGTTCTACACGCGCGTGAACCGCGCCGTGACGGGCATGGGCCGCGTCAGCCGCTTCGAGATGCCGCTCACGATCGTTCTTCCCGACGGGCAGGCCGTGCAGATCGCCATCAATGTGCGCTGAGCGGGGCGGGTCGCTCCGCTACCATGGCCGCGGAGCAATCCGATGACGAACACCGCAGCACCGACGAAGTCGAAGAGCGACCAGCCGATCCTCCTTGAGGTGAAGAACCTCAAGACCTGGTTCCCCATCCGTCGCGGCATCCTCCAGCGCACGGTCGGCCATGTGAAGGCGGTCGACGACGTGAGCTTCTTCGTCCGCCGCGGCGAGACGCTCGGGCTCGTCGGCGAGTCGGGCTGCGGCAAGACGACCGTCGGGCGCACCATCCTGCGCCTGATCCCGAACTCGGGCGGCAGCGTGCGCTTTGACGGCCGCGATGTCCTGGCCGCGGGCGCGCTCGACCTGCGGAAGCTCCGCCGCGAGATGCAGATCATCTTCCAGGATCCGGGCGGCAGCCTGAACCCGCGCATGCGCGTCGGCCGCATCATCGGCGAGCCGCTCGAGGTGCACGGCCTCACGAAGTCGCCCGACGAGACGCGCGCGCGTGTCGAGGAACTGCTCGTCAAGTGCGGCCTGTGGAAGCAGGCTGCAGACCGCTACCCACACGAGTTCAGCGGCGGCCAGCGCCAGCGCATCGGAATCGCCCGCGCGCTGAGCCTCGAGCCGCGCCTCATCGTCTGCGACGAGCCGACGAGCGCGCTCGATGTCTCGATCCAGTCGCAGATCCTCAACCTCCTCGGCGACCTGCAGGAGGAGATGGGGCTTGCGTACCTCTTCATCTCGCACGACATGGCCGTCATCCACCACATCTGCGACCGCATCGCGGTGATGTACAACGGCAAGATCGTCGAAGAGGGCTCGCGCGACGAGATCATCAACGCGCCGAAGCACGAGTACACGCAGGCGCTGCTCTCCGCGGTGCCCGAGGCGGACCCGCGCCGAAAGAAGCAGCGCATCAAGCTCGCGAACGCGCGGATGTAGGCCCTCTCTGGCGGACGCCGTGCCGCGCCGCGACGCGGGACCTCGGCTACGCTTGCGCCATGCCAGCATCGAACCGCGGCCGCCGGATCTTCCTCCTCATCGTCGCCGTCTTCGTGACGGCGATGGTGGCCACCGTATTCTGGTCCTGGAGCGTGGTCGGAGGCGTGCGCGGGCAGGCTGCGACGACCGATGCGCGCCTGCGCGACCTCGCGTGGGCGGTGCTCGCCTACGCGGACAGGAACGACGCGTTTCCCACGAGCGAGGCCGAGCTGCGCGCCTTTGCGGAGGGCGGCGTTCCCGATGCGCTCTCGCAGCCGCCGCTTGCGATCGGCGGGCGCGTCTATCCGATGACGCGGAGCGAGCTCGCGCCCGCCCTTCCAGAGGGCGAGGAAGGGGTCGAGCGCCCCCGCGAGGTTCCGCCGAGCACGCTCGACGAGTGCTTCGCGGTGATCGAGGTCGAGTGGGGGATCCTCCGCGACGTGCAGCCGATCCTGCGGCCGAAGGGCCTCCCCACGCTGCAGGGCACGGTTCCCACGGTCGGTGGCTGGCTCTACGCGATGACGGAGCGGATCCGCGGCGAGAAGTAGGGGCGGCTTGGGCGCCTTTTCGCTAGATTTGCGCGCTATGTCCGACCTCGTCGCCATGCCCGCAGCCGCTCCCGCGCCCATCGAGAAGTCGCTCCCGGAGACGCCCTTCCGCGATGTGATGGGCGGCGCAAGCCGTTGGTCGATCCCGATCCACGAGCATGGCTTCATCGCGCTCGTCGACGCGATGCCTCGGCTCGTCCCCGAGGGGCAGACCGCAGACAGCGCGATCGTCCAGTCTGCGCGCGTCAGCTATGGGCAGGGCACCAAGCAGGTCAGCGAGGACCGCGGGCTCGTCCGCTACCTCATGCGCCACCGCCACTCGACGCCGTTCGAGATGGTCGAGTTCAAGTTCCACATCGCGATGCCGATCTTCATCGCGCGCCAGTGGATCCGCCACCGCACCGCGAATGTGAACGAGTACAGCGCGCGCTACTCGATCATGCCCGACCGCTTCTACCGGCCCGACATCGAGAACGTGCGCAAGCAGTCGAAGTCGAACCGCCAGGGCGGCGATGGCCCGATCGACGCAGGCACGGCCGAGGAGTTCCTCAAGCTTCTCGAGGGCGCTGAGGCGAACTACGCGAAGTACCTCGACCTCACCGAGCGCGGCGTGGCGCGCGAACTTGCCCGCGCGGTGCTGCCTGTCAGCGTCTACACCGAGTGGTACTGGAAGTGCGACCTCCACAACATCTTCCACTTCCTCTCGCTGCGCATGGATCCGCACGCGCAGATCGAGATCCAGGACTACGCGAAGGCGATGTACGAGCTCATCAAGCCGATCGTGCCCGTGGCGTGCGAGGCGTTCGAGGACTATCGCCTGAACGCGATGCACCTGACGGGCCTCGAGATCGACGCGATCCGCACGGGGAAGCCGCTCGCGACGGAGAACAAGCGCGAGACCGCGGAGTGGGAGGCGAAGAAGGCGCGGCTTGGTTTGAGCGCTCGCGACTGACCTGAGGGCTGAGGCTTTGCCTCAGGTCCTCAGGTCTTCGCTCGCTTTGGTGCTGCTGGCACGAATGGGCGGCGCGACCCCCGGGCGGCGCGACTCACCGCCGCTTGCGGCTTCCGTGCTTCTGGTACACAGCCTTCGCGTCGGCGCGCGCTTCGCTCGTCGCGCGCAGGCCGTACAGACGCTCCTGCGCGAAGCGGTACGCCGCGCGGTGTTCGACGATGGGCGCGGGGTAGTCGACGCCGATGCGGCACCGAATCATCTCCTGCAGGAGCGGCGGCATCGTCTCGGGCTCGGCCAGATGCTCGTCGGGCACCGCCGCGAGCTCGGGAACCCATCGGCGGATGAAGGCGCCGCTCGGATCGTGGTCCTCGACCTGCTTGCGCGGCGAGTAGATCCGCAGCGTGTTGATCCCCGTCGTGCCCGACTGCATCTGGATCTGCGGATAGTGGATCCCCGGCTCATAGTCGAGGAACTGCCGCCCGAGCCACGGCGCGAACGAGCGCCAGTCGAGCCAGAGGTGGTGGCTTGCGAAGCTCACGAGCATGGCACGCATGCGGAAGTTGATCCACCCCGTGGCGACGAGCGCGCGCATGCACGCGTCGACCATCGGGTAGCCCGTGCGTCCTTGCTGCCACGCCGGAAGCCGCGCGGCCGCGATGTCGGCATCGAGCCCGTCGCGCAGCCCCTCGCACGACCGCGCCATGCACATCGACTCGATCGCAGGCTCGTCCTCGAGCTTCTGGATGAAGTGGCAGTGCCATGAGAGCCGCGAGAGGAAGCTCTTGATCGACCCGCGCCAGAGCGCGACATCCTCGGGCGACAGCCCTTCGGTGGCGACCCGCGCGGGCTCGCCGAGCTGCGCGAGCCGCCGCCGCGCGCCCTGGTACGCGCGCCGCACCGACATCGTTCCCCACGCGAGGTGTGGCGAGAGCCGCGAGCACGACTCCCACGCGAGGACGGGCGAACCCATCGTCTGGCGATACTCGCGGCCGCGCGCAAGCAGGAAGGAGTTGAGGAGCGCGCCCGCCTCGCGCTCGCCGCCGCGTTGGCGGAGCACCGCGCGCGTGTCGGGGCCGAGGCCAAGTTCGTCGACGACCTCCGCCGAGCGCCGCGGGATGCGCGATTCATCGGGCGCGCGAAGGCGCTCGGGCGCCGCGAAGCGCGGCCGCTCCATGTGCGCCTCCCAGCGCGCGGCCCATCCGTCGCGGCCGGGGTTTGGCCGAAGCACGCCGTGCTGGCGGAACTCGCGGAACGCGATGCCGCGCTTCCTGCACCACCGCGCTACGCGCAGGTCGCGCGCATAGGTGACGGCGTTCCCCGTCTCCTCATGCGCGAGGAGCGCCGTGATCGGCTCGCGCGCGTGAAGCTCGCCGAGGATGTCGGTGATCTCGCCGACGCGGTACGCGACCACGCCGCCGCGCGCGCGGATCGCCTCGTCGAGCTCCGCGAGCGACTCGAGGTAGAACCCGAGATGCGACGCATCCGCATCGGGCGCCTGCCAGACCTCTGGCTCGAACGCAGCGAGCGCGATCATCGGCGTGCCGTCGAGCGCGCACGCCGCCGCCGCATGCGCGAGCGGCGCATGGTCATCGAGCCTGAGGTCGCGCTTGAGCCACACCACGATCATGGCGCACGCTTCGCGTGCGGGGCGCGAACCGATGCGCGCATCGAAGCCGCGTCGCGCTTGCCGTCGTGCCCGGCTCGTCCCTCGCGCATTCCTCGCTCGTCGCGCTACTCGTCGTCCTTCAGCCGCGCCGCATCGAGCTCCCGCTCCGTCGGGATCGCCAGGAACCCGACGAACGGCGCGTCGGGCGCCGTCTGCACCTGCACGAGACGGATCGGCGTCGGCGGGTAGTAGCGCAGCAGGCCGCCCGGGAAGGGGCCCTCGCCGCGGACATCCCAGAACTCGCCGAGCGGAATCCGCAGCGTCGCGCCCGGCTCGATCGCCTCGACGCGCCGCAGGTAGCGCTGGTTCAGCCAGAGGTCGACATTCGCCCACCGCTCCACGGTCGCGTTGACGATGAGCATCTCGTCGCCTTCGTTGAAGACCTGCACCTCGGCCACGCGCTCCTGCGGGAGATACGCGGGATAGGCGCGCGTCGCCTTCTCAGGCTCGTAGCGCACGGTCTCGCAGCCCGCGAGAAGGGCGGTCGCGGCCAGGGCGACGAGAGCGAAGCGTGGGGCGCGGGTCATGAGTCGCATGGCGGCAATGTAGCACCGCGAGCGGGAGGACCTCGGCTCCTCGGCCGCGGGGTTCACAGCCCCGCCGCCTTCCCGCACATCGCGATGAGTTCCTGCGCGCGGGCCGCGGTGGGGGCCTCTGCGATGATGCGGGCGATCGGCTCGGTGTTTGAGGCGCGCAGGTGGACCCAGCCGTCCGCGAAGTCGACGCGGACGCCGTCCGAGTCGTTGATGCGCTCGCCTGCGAAGGCCTGCTTCATGCGCGCAAGCGCGGGCGACGGTAGGTCGGAGCCGCGTTCTCGCGGCGAGCGTGCCTTGCGGCGTACTCGCGGGACCCGGGCCGCTCGTACCCTGGCGCGAACGCGGGCGCTTGGCTGCTCGCGGCCGGGCAGCGCGTGAATCGTCACGTGAAGGAACGGGAAGGACAAGAATATCAAAAATGGCATCGCGATCACTTGCGAAAATGCGGGGGGGGCTACATTGCAGTCGCAAAGGCCGTGCGCGATGCGTGCGTCATGCGTCGCGGTGCGTGTTTGAGTGGATGGCTTGATCGCCCGAGCGGCCGGCTTGGGCTTCGGCGAGAGACTGGAAGCCAACGCGAAGGGAAGACCCATGAGAAGCTTCGGAAGCGCGTCGTGGTGCGTGGTCGCGGGACTCTGCGTGGCGGCGCACGGCATGCTCGGCATGGACGGGCAGGACTCGGGGCCGTCGGTGACGAAGCCCGGGCACCGCAAGCCCACGCTCGGGCGGTCCGTGCTTCCCGAATGCCGGCTTCGCAAGGGTTGTACGGGACCCAAGTCGGGAACGCGCGCATCGATCAGCTGGTTGCGCGCCCGCCGACGCTGGGAAGCCTGGGAGGAGGAGCGCGCGATGCGAGTTCCTGGAGCGCGTTGGCTGCGAGCGGGCGCAAAGCTCGCGCGCGCCTTCCTGGTCGCGGTGGGTGCGGGCGGCGCGTCCGTGGCAGCCGCACAGGAAACGCTTGATGCGTCGCGGCTGGTGCGGGTCGCGTTGACGGATTCCGAGGATGCAGTGGGCGCGTTGGTCGCGGTCTCGGAAGTCGCCATTGAGCTCGAAGGCTGGCGATACAAGGCGTTGTATCGCGGCGCTGGCGGCGAGGTCGATGTCATCGGATTCCTCGCGGTCCGTACAGCGGTCTCCCAATCGCCCGCCTCGATCGAATGCGTGTGGTATTGCGCCCCTGCGGCTTCCGGGGGCGAGTGGATCAGCGAGGCGTTTCCCGACATGCCTCCACAAGTCGCTGCCGCGATCCTGAAGGCTCGGTACGCCGTGCCCGACATCCAGGACGAACTTTGGGAAGTCGGCACGCTGCCCTCCGCGGCGGACCTCCCGTCTTCGATGATGGGGGTAGAGCCGCTCAGCGACGGCCTCCTCGCCGGTGATTCGCTTTCGGAGTTGCTTGCGCCGCTCGCACCTGACTCGAAGTCGATCATGCTCTCGGCCCTGGCGGGGATCGGCTATCCCGCAGTCGACGCAAAGCCGCAGTCCGTGGGTGATTCCGAGCGATTCCACATGCTCGAGGTCCTGCGTTCCGTGTTCTCGAACTGGATGTCGACTTGGGTGCCGATGACCGGTGCCGACCACCTTCTCGTGCAGGCGCCTGCTCCTCGATCACTCGACATCGCCGCGCTTGCCGGGCTGTGGAGCGGCCCTGTGGCGACGGGCTGCCCGCCCGCCTACTACGGACCATGGGAACCGGTCGCCGACGAACCGTGTGGATGTAGCACCATGGGACCGCGCAGGCACTGCGTGCAGGTGTCGTTCGGGGGAAGCGCCGAGATCGAGATCACCGTGCCATGGCCTCCGCCGAGTGGGTCCCGCGTGAAGGTTCACGGCTCGGCGAACGCCACTGCGGCGGTCCAGGTCTGTGCGTGGCGGCGGCAGTGCAGGTCGATGATGCATCGGCTCTTCACGCAGCATGTGCCTCCCGATTGCGCTCCGATCGAGCGATCCGAGTTTCGAAACTTCACGCTCGAGAGGTGGGAGTGGTGGCCGCCAGAGGTCAACCCGACGTGTGCGGAGATGCAGTCGTGCGTCGATGAGCCAATGAGTCTTCCGCCGGACGACGAGCCCTGTGGCATGGGAGATCCAGTGATTCCATGGCCGCCGCAGCCATGAAGGTCGCTCGAGTCACGGGGCGCGCGTGGCGCCTCGCATGGGTGTTTCGGGTGCTGGGCATGCTGGATCGGACAAACGACTCGAGACGAGTCGACGAAAGGAGGCTGTCATGACGAGTCGTGCAGGCGTCTTGCGGTGTGCGATCGTGGGGTTCTGCGTCGCGGCGAAGATCGCGGCGGTCGAGATCGGCTCGCCCAGTGCCTCGGTCCTTGCTCCCGCCCGAGCTGCTCCTCCTCCGCTGCCGCTTCCCGATGTCGGCGACGCGATGTCTTGCCTCAACCTGATCACCCAGGATTCCTGCTGCGCGCCGCAGATCGGGGACGAGATCACCGAGGTCTGCTGCCCAGACATGCCGCGGCCTGACGGCGCGGAGTGGTGCTGCCCGTGGGCAGTGCATGACTCGATCTGGCGGGCCGCTCGACCGTATACGCGCGGTTGGGCACCGGGGACAGACTTCCCGCTCGATGAGCGCGTCGCGTGCAGGTGGTGGATTCCGATCTGTGGACTCGCGCCTGGAGTCTGCGAGTACGACGACTTTCCCTCGGGCGAGTCGCTCTGCGACAGCGTGCGCACCCCGATCGATGGAGCACCGTGCGATGGAGCGGTCGATGGTGTGAGTTCGGCTGACGAGGGTGCGACCGATGCGTGACCATCAGGGCATGCCGACACGCATGAAGTCGCTGGCCGGGGGAGTCGTGTCCTTTGCCGCAGCGTCGATATGGGCGCTGGCCGCACATGATGCATCGGGATCGACACGGGTGCTTCAGGCGCTACAGGACGCTGCGAGAGAGTTGCGGCCTGCGACGAACTGGACGAGTGGCTATCCATCGCGCCTCTCGCGTGAAGACATCGCATTGTGCGGTTGGATTCACCGATGGCCCGATGCCCTCGAGGAAACGGCGATGCAGCTCGTCGAGGAGCCGGACATGGTGGCCGATCCTGCGCTCGCCGCGCGACTGGCGGAGATCGAGTCTCGTCTTCAGTCGGCTCTCGGCGATGGAACGGAGGGAGACCCGATCGTGCGAGCCGACTCGCGTGCCAGCGCGTTCCGAGAACGCGAGGAGCTCGCCGACCGAATGCTCGGGAGAGAATTGGAGCTGTTGCGTGCGGCGTTGCTTGGCCGAGGCGTGACGGAGGACGATGTCTTTCTTGCCACGAGCACGCTGCTGGAGGAGCGTAAGTCGGCCCTAGGACGGGCTTGTGCGCCGCCCCTCGCGGGCGCAGGCGACTGCGACATCCGTCCCACGCTGTTGCGCTGCGTGAATCGAGTCGCGGATCCCGAGGCGCGTCTTCGGCTCGATGAACTCGCTGCAGAGACCTTGCCCAACCTCGAGAGCCTTCTCAGGGAGCGAAGGAGGATCGTGCGTCGCGTGGTTCCGCAGTCGACGGTGCTGTTCGCGCGCATGCGCGCTGCCTCGCCTTCGGAGCGGCAGTCGCTTCGCGAGGCGCGCGAGGCCCTGCGAAGCCCGCTTGCGAGCATCGAGCGGCGTCTCGTCGAGTCGAGTCTGCTCGTGTTGCAGCGCTTCCAGGAGACGGCGCCGGAGGATCATGCGCGGCGCCTGAGGCAGGAGGTCCTTGCGGCGATGTTTGGGTCGCTCGCGGATGATCCATGGGATCCCACGGCGCTCGTCGAGGTCGCGCGGGATCGGGCTGCCGCCGACGAGGAACTTGAGGCGCTCGCCGACGAGATCGCGGCGCTGGCAGACGCACAGCGATCGGAGCGCGAGGATCGGCACCGCGCAGCGCTCGCCGCAGTCGTTCGCCTCTGGCATGAGTTCGCGCGGTCGATGTCGACAAGCCCGCAGGAGACCACGCGGGCGACGGAAGCGCTTGCCCGCTGGCATGGTGCATCGCGAGCGATGGCCGAGCCGATTGCTGCAGCGCTTGAACGCGCGCCTATCGACGGCGTCGGTGACGGACTGCGGCGCGCCGTTGCGCAGTGGCGCGAACGAGGCGAGTCGGTGGCCGATTCGCAGCGGCGATCGCTCCTGCCTGTGAGGACGGCGCCGCGCTGAGCGTGATCGGTGTGGTTCGATCATGGAGAGCGGCCATGGAGTGCGGCCGCATGGTGCGTCGAGTCAAAGTAGGGGCGCCAAATTCTCGTTGCGCGTGGCCCCGGCCGCGACTCGCGTGCGCGATGGCTCGAGGCCGACGACGGTGGCTTTGTCGAGGTGCGTGCCGATGACGGCGTGCTCGCGGGCTCGGGCCGCTCGTGCCATGGTGCGCATGCGGGCGCTCGGCTGCTTGCGGCCGGGCAGCGTATGAAGCGTCACTCCAATGAAAGTGGAGACACACGCAAATCAAAACTGATGTCTCAAGCACTTGCAAAACGCGGCCGGGGGGTGGCTTACATTGCAGTCGCAAAGGCCGTGCGCGATGCGTGCGTCATGCGTCGCGGTGCGTGTTTGAGTGGATGGCTTGATCGCCCGAGCGGCCGGCTTGGGCTTCGGCGAGAGACTGGAAGCCATCGCGAAAGGAAGACCCATGAAGAGCTTCGGAAGCGCGTCGTGGTGCGTGGTCGCGGAACTCTGCGTGGCGGCGCACGGCCGCTGGCGCTCCCGATTCCCGCGAAGAGCTGCGCGTGCGTGAAGACGGCGCTGTCGGGCGCCACGCTCGAGCGCGGTGGCTCGACGACCCTCTCGCTCGAGGCGCCCGCGTCGGTTGCGCAGTTCGGCGGTGACGAGGTCACGCACTGGGTCGCGTTCACAGCGACGGATCCGTCGTCCCCCGAGCCGGTCGAGCTGGTGAAGCTCCCGCTGCGCTTCCGCTCCGCGCGCGACTGGCGTGCGGCGCCAGGCACGCTCGAGGCGATCGTGCCGGTCGGAGAGCCGTTCGAGCTCGAGGCGTTCGTGCATTCGGCGTCGGGGCTTGAGATCGGGGACTTCCGCGTCGGATCCTCCACGATCGCCGGGATCGCGGGCCGCGCCGAGCGGATCGGCCCGTCGCTCTGGCGGGTGGCGCTGTCCGGAACGCTCGACAGAGTGGGCCTCCACGAGGGATACCTCGAGGTAGAGCCGATCTCCCGCAAGGGTCAGAGATTCAGCTTTCCGCTGGCGCTGCGGGCCGCCGACGGCGCGCTCGTCGCGCGCGTGCCGCTGGTGGTGTTCCGCGCGCGGTGAGGGCGCCGCGTCCTACAACCCCGCCGCCTTCGCGCACATCGCGATGAGTTCCTGCGCACGCGCCGCGGTGGGGGCCTCTGCGATGATGCGGGCGATCGGCTCGGTGTTCGACGCGCGCAGATGGACCCAGCCGTCCGCGAAGTCGACGCGGACGCCGTCCGAGTCGTTGATGCGCTCGCCTGCGAAGGCCTGCTTCATGCGCGCAAGGGCGGGCGCGACCGCTGCGAGGCCGCCGATCGCGGCGAGGTCAAGCTTCGTCTTGACGATTGAATAGCGCGGCAGCGCGTCGACGATCTTCGAGAGCGGTTCATCGCGGCTTGCGAGAAGGTCGAGGACGAGCGCCATCGCGCTGAGCGAGTCGCGCACCCAGCAGACCTCGGGCACGATCACGCCGCCGTTGCCTTCGCCGCCGAGGAGGCCCTTCGCGGGCTTGAGCGCGCCGACGACATTCGCCTCGCCGACCGCGGTGCGGTGGACGACGGCGCCGGGGAACTTCGCCGCGATGTCGTCGATCATGCGCGAAGTCGACAGGTTCGCCGCGAGCGCGAACGGCCCGCGCAACTCGAGCATGCGCTGCGCCGCGAGCACCAGCGTGTATTCCTCGCCGATGTAGCGGCCGTTCTCGTCGACGATCGCGAGGCGGTCGGCGTCGGGGTCCTGCGCGAAGCCGCACGCGGCGCGGCCGCCCTCGGCGCGCACCTTCGCGGCGAGTTCGCCGAGGTTCTCCGCGGTCGGCTCGGGCGTATGTCCGAAGATGCCCGTCATCTCGCCGTAGATGTGGGTGACGCCGCAGCCGAGCGCGTCGAGCATCATGCGGCCGCCCGCGCAGCCCGACGCGTTCACGCTGTCGAGGACGACATGGAGCTTCTTCGCGCGGATGCGCGCGGCGGCGCCGCCCTCTCCGCCGAGCACCTCGATCACGCGGTCGACATGGCGCTGCGCGGAGCTCGCGTCGGTGGTGATCGAGCCGATCTCGAGCGGCTGCGCGAAGGCGATGTCGGCCGCCTTGAACCGCGCGATGATCGCCTCGGCAATCGGCTTCGGCGGCGCGAGGCCGTCGCCGTCGAGGCACTTGAGGCCGTTCCACTCGATCGGGTTGTGGCTGGCGGTGACCGCCATGCCGCCGTCTGCGCCAAGCGCGCGGATCATGAGCCCGACCGTCGGCGTCATCGCCACACCGATGTCGACCACATCGCAGCCGACCGACGCGAGGGCGCCCTGCACGGCGCGCGCGAGCGCCTCGCCGCCGAAGCGTCCGTCGCGGGCGACGACGAGCCGCGGGCGGCGCCCCGCGACCAGCGTGCGGATGTGCGACCCGAACGCCGCAGCGAAGGTGGCGGCGACGACGGGGGTCATCGTCTTTCCGACGATGCCGCGGGCGCCTGAGACGGAGAGCATGAGCGGGGCGTCGGCGGGGGCGCTTGACATGCGCGCGAGTGTAGGGCGACCCGCCCTCGCCGTGGCGCACGGGGCGGATACACTCGCCGCGCCAAATGTCCGCCGAACCCGCCACCTACGCGATCGAGGTCGAGGCCTCGTTCGCCGCCGCGCACGCGATCGTGCTCGGCGGCGTGCGCGAGCGGCTCCACGGCCACAACTGGCGCGTGCAGGTCTCGGTCGCGGGCGACAGCCTCGACGGCGAGGAGCTCCTGTGCGACTTCCACGCGGTGGAGCGGTTCCTCGCAGAGATCGTGGCGCCGTTCCGCGACGGCAACCTGAACGAGACGCCGCCATTCGACGCGATCAACCCTACCGCGGAGGCGCTGGCGCGGCATGTCCAGCGCGCGCTTTCGCGGCGGATCAATGAACTGTCGCCCCGCCTGCGCGTCGAATGGACGCGCGTGACGGAGGCCCCGAACTGCATCGCCATCGCGCGCGGCGCGAGGGCGTGAGCGCACGCGACCGATCGACGCACGAACCAGCAAGGCAGGGACGCCCATGCAGCAGACGAGACCACCGCGCAACCAGGACGCACCGCGCGTGACGGCGCCGAACGAAGTCGTGCCTGCGGGCATCGACGACCCGGCGCGCTTCCTGAACCGCGACCTCCAGTGGCTCGAGTTCAACCGCCGCGTGCTCGCGCAGGCGCTCGACGCGCGCAACCCGCTCCTCGAGCGCGTGCGGTTCCTCTCGATCTTCGGATCGAACCTCGACGAATTCTTCATGAAGCGCGTCGGCGGCCTGCGGCGGCAGATCGACGCGGGCGTGGGAAGCCCGCCGTGGGAGCCGCTCTCGCCCTCCGAGCAGCTCATCCTGATCCGCCGCCGCGTGCTCGAGCAGACCGCGCTCGCCACGCGCGCGTTCCGCGAGACGCTCGTTCCGCTCCTCGCCGAGCACAAGGTCGAGCTCCTCGGCTGGACACAGCTGACGGAGACCGAGCGGATCGAGGCCGAGCGCTGGTACCGCCGCAACATCTTCCCCATCCTGACGCCGCTCGCGGTCGACCCAGGACACCGCTTCCCGTTCATCTCCAACATGTCGATCTCGCTCGGCGTCCTCCTGCGGCGGCCCGGCGAGAGCGAGGCGCTCTTCGCGCGCGTGAAGGTGCCCGAGATCGGCGGAAGGCTCTACCGCTTCGGCCCGACGCGGCGCTTCGTGTCGCTCCAGGAGATCATCGCGCACAACCTTGACGACCTCTTCCCTGGGATGGAGATCGCGGAGGTGCTTCCGTTCCGCGTCACGCGCAACGCGGAGACCGAGCGCGACAACGAGGACGCAGAGGACCTGCTCGAGCAGATCCAGCAGCAGCTGCGCGAGCGGCGATTCGCGCGCGTGGTGCGCCTCGAGATCGGCGCGCGCCCGAGCGAGCGCATCATGCGCTTCCTCGAGGACGAGCTCCAGCTCGGCGAGGACGACATCTACGAGACCGACGGCACGCTCGACTGGGGCACGCTCGGCGAGATCGCGGACCTCGACATGCCAGAGCAGCGCTGGCCGAAGTGGACGCCGATCGCGCCGCACGGCCTCGAGGACGACGACGCCGACATCTTCTCGATGATCCGCGCGGGCGATCTCCTCGTGCAGCACCCCTACGAGAGCTTCGACCACTCGGTCGAGCACTTCATCGAGCAGGCGGCGGCCGACCCGAAGGTCGTCGCCATCAAGCAGGCGCTCTACAGGACGAGCGGCGACTCGCCGTTCATCCCGAGCCTGATCCGCGCGGCCGAGAGCGGCAAGCAGGTCGCGGTGCTCGTCGAGCTGCGCGCGCGCTTCGACGAGGCGCGCAACATCCTGTGGGCGCGCAAGCTCGAGGACGCGGGCGTGCACGTGGCCTATGGCGTCGTCGGCTACAAGACGCACACGAAGGTCGCGCTCGTCGTGCGGCAGGAGCAGGGCGGCCTGCGCTCCTACGCGCACATCGGGACGGGCAACTACAACTCGAAGACCGCGAGGCTCTACGAGGACCTCGGCCTCTTTACCTCGGACCCCGCCATCACCGACGACCTCGTCGGGCTCTTCAACTACATGACGGGCCGCAGCCGCCAGACCGAGTACCAGAAGCTGCTTGTCGCGCCCGTGGCCATGAAGCGGCGCTTCATCGAGCTGATCGAGCGCGAGGGCGCGATCGCACGCTCGGGCGGCAGAGGGCACATCGTCGCGAAGATGAACCAGCTCGAGGACCGCAGCGTCACCGACGCCCTCTATCGCGCCGCGATGGATGGGGCGCGCATCGACCTCGTCGTGCGCGGCTTCTGCTGCATTCGCCCGGGCGTCGCGGGTCTGAGCGAGAACATCCGCGTCACCTCGACGATCGGCCGCTTCCTCGAGCACAGCCGCATCTTCTGGTTCGGCAACGGCAAGGCCGACCCGCTCGACGGAGAGTTCTACATCGGCAGCGCCGACTGGATGTACAGGAACCTCAACACGCGCGTCGAGTGCGCGGCGCCCATCGAGCTGCGCGCGCACCGCGAGCGGCTGTGGCGGATCCTGCAGCTCCATCTCACAGACAGGCGGCAGCGCTGGGAGATGCGCGCGGACGGTGCGTATGAGCTTGCGGATCCCGATGCGGTGCACGCCGTGGGCGACGATGTGTCGCTGCTCGGCACGCACCAGGTGCTCATGCACGACGCGCTCGAGCTGAAGAGGCGCGCGGACGAAGCGGGGCTCGGCGCGGTGTAGCGCAGCGCTCGCGCGCTCCGGCGCGCGCGGCGCGGGTCGGCCGCCGCTACCACACCGCGCGGCGCGGTGCGGCCGTGCCCACGAGCCGCAGCGGGATCATCTCGTCGCCCTCGATCGACAGCGTTGCGTCGTCGTCCGCGAGCAGCGTGAAGTCGAGGTGCGCGCGGCGCAGGATCCAGCCGTTCTCGTATTCGAGCGTGAACATGCCGACGGGATTTCCCTCGCCGTCGACGGGTCCGCGCGCGCCGTCGAGGAGGACGCGCTCGTCGCCGTCGCCCGCGCGGATCAGGAGCTGCTCGTCCTCTCGGTCGAGCCTCAGGGTGAGCTCGGTTCCCGCGGCGTCCGTGATGCTGAACTCGTCGGTCCGCACGAAGCGGTCGAGCGGATTCGCAGGGATCGGGCCGAACGCGACTCCGTTGCGCACGAGGGTCAGCGTGCGCTGCACGACCATGCGGCCGACCACGTGCGTCGACGCCTGCTCGACGGTCGCCTGGTAGGTGCGGAAGCTCGCCTGCAGCGCGAGCACCGTCGCCGCGAGGATCGCTGCCGAGATCGCGAGCGCGAGGAGCATCTCGACGAGCGTGAACGCGCGTCGTGCGGCCCGCGCACGACGATGGCCGGCGCGCGCGTTCAAGCGGCACCGCCTTCGCGATAGCTGTTCGGCAGCGGCTCCACGAAGATCGGCCACGGCACGCCGTCGGGAAGCCGCGACTCGGGGTCGTAGCGCAGGCGGATCTCGCCGAATCCCGAGAATCCCGCGTCGCCAGGAAGCGATCCTTCGCCGTCGCCGTCCGCGCTGCCGAAGTAGCCGATCGTCGTGTTGAACGCCTCGGGCTGGCCGTTGTAGGAGAGCGGGCCTTCGCCAGTGACGGGCCTGTAGGTCGTCAGCAGCGTGCCGATCACGTCCGCGGTGCCGCGAATGTCGATGATGCCCGCGATGATCGTGCCGCGCAGGCGGACGCGCGCGGTGAGATCGGGATCCGCGTCGACCTCGTTCGAGAAGTTGCCGACGTCGACCGACCATCCCGGAAGCATGATCGAGCTCCGCTGCACGCGGTCGAGCATGTCCGCGCCGAGCGTCAGGAGCTGCGTGCGCAGCGTCGCGCCGTCGGCCTGCAGGTCGATCTCGGGGTCGTTCGGGTCGCTGAAGAACCGCGTGGCGCCCGTGATCTGGATCTTGTTGCGCCAGTGCGTGTACTGCTGCGGCGTGTCGCCTGCGATCGCGCCGAGGAAGGTGCAGCCGTCGAAGCGGATCGAGTTCGAGTGCGTGCGCGTGTCGGTCAGGGTGTTCGCGCCGAACGACGCGGTGACGGAGGGAAAGCGCAGCGAGTAGGTCGCGGTCGGCCCCGTTCCGTTCTGCTTGAGCGAGCCCGCGTAGTTCCAGTTCATGTCGGTGCAGGCGCTCTCGGTCGCGATGTAGACGGTGCCGACGAAGGTGCAGTTCCTGAAGAGCGCGTTCGTCCCCACGGGAATCCGCACGTTGGTGAAGGTCATGTCTTCGTAGATCGGGCGCTGGTAGAAGTCATAGGCGGTCGAAGATCCGAACGGCACGGGCTCGAACGGCGCGCTCGCGGCGGGCGTGAAGGTGCCGCCGTTCGTGATGCCCGCGGTCACCGCGCTCACGAAGTTCCCCGTCACATTCGTCGAGAACCAGGCCGCCGAGTCGGCGAAGTCGGCGGTCGTGATCTCGCGCAGCTCGTTCGCGGGGACCTCGAAGCGCACGGGCGGGGTGTCGGGCGCGGGGCGGACGGGCCCCTGCGCAATGCTCTGCCATGACTCGCCCGCGACCGCCTCCCAGCCGTCGCGGCTCACGGCGAACCCGAGCGTGCCGTGCACCTTGCCGTAGCGGTCGAGCCTGTCGAGGACGCCATCCGAGAAGCCCATCGCCACGTCGCGTGCGTCGACGACGCCATCTCCGTCGCGATCGGGCGTCGCGAGGTCGATCAGCCGCGCAAGCTGGTCGTCGACGCCGTCGAACTCGACCGCGAGTCCGCCGAGGCCCGCGGCCGCGGCGCGGTCCGCGTCCCACGCCACGCGGCCGTCGCTGTTGAGGTCGTACTCTTCGAGGAAAAGGTCGAACTCGTCGACGAAGCCGTCGCCGTCGTTGTCGGTGAAGGTGGAGCCGAGGCCCGCGCTCTCGCTCGAATGTCCCGGCCGAAGCCTTCCGTCGCCGTCCGCGTCGTTGGCCGCGACGGCGGCGGCGAAGGCGTCGATCTGCGAAGTGAGGTCCGCGGAGAGGAAGCGGAAGTCGCTGCGCATGCGCAGCGGGTCGCCGTTCTCGGCGGTGAGCTCGTCGGCCTCGGTGCCGTAGCGCGTGCCGAGCGGTCCCTCGACGAGCACATTCTTCCCGATCATCACGCGGTTCGCGCTGAGGACGGCGTACTCGATGCGCTTCCCCATGCGGAACTCCATCGAGATCGAGCGGCGCACGCCGAGATCGGCGCCGATGCTCGTGACGCGGATGTTGGGCGTTCCCGCGACGCGTTCGTAGACGAGCTGGAACCACGAGGTGTCGACGCCCGCCTCGAGCCGCAGCGGCCGCGTGACCAGACGGCCGTTCGCGAGAAGCGGGAGATCCGCGTGCTCCTCGAGGGGCGTGAAGGCGCTGCCGTCCGCGGCGTGGGCGTTCCGCAGCGCTGCGGCGAGGCCCGCGGGCGCCGCTTCCTCGGTGTAGCCCTGCGCCGCCTCGATGGTCACCGTTCCATCTGCGAGCGTCCAACCGCCGCTCCAGAGGCGGTCCGCGAAACCGGCGTCGACGACGCCGCGCGAGACGACGAAGCGCCGCGACTCGCGCTCGAGGCGTTGCGCTGCGAAGACGAGGCCGCTTTCGGCCGCGCCCTGCGCGCGCATGACGCGCAGCGCGCTGTCGGCGGCGCGCACATTGCCCTGCGAGACGACGGCCATCGCGGCCGCGAGCGCGCCGAAGACGGCGAGGAAGAGCATCGCGAGGATGCTCGCCATGCCGCGACGCGGCCGCGCCGCGTGCGCGCGCGTTCGCCGTGGGTTCATGTGCCGCTTCGCCCGCATGGTCATCGCCTTCGAATGCTCCCCGTGCGTCTGTGTCCCAAGGGGGTTTCCCCCGTGAATCCGCATGCGGCGCCGTGCCCGTTCATCGCGGGGCAAGCCAGGCCACGCGCGCCATCTCCCGCGCGTCCTCCTCGCCCGGCGCCGTGAACTCGACGACCACCGTCACCCGCACCATGCCGCTCGCGCCCGCGGCGACGACTTCCGTCAGGTCGAAGTCGTTCACGAACTCGACCGAGACGCGCTGCGTCCACCCGTCCATGTCGTCGATCGGCGCACCGAGCGCCGAGATCGGTCCCGAGCCGTCGAGCCACGAGAAGACCGCGCCATCGAAGTCGTCGAGGTCGTCGAAGTCGGCGACGCTCTCCTCGCCCGTCTCGGAGCCCCACGCGTCGTCGCCCGTGACAGGGTCGTTCGCGGGCATGCGCATCGTGAGCTCGCGCACCTCGTTCCCGAGCCGCTGCGCCGCGCTCGAGAGGGTCGACCACTCGTTCTGCGCGATGAAGGCGCGCTGGGCCACGATCATCGCGACCATGCCCGTGCCGAGCACCATCGTGGCGAGCGCCGCCTCGATGAGCGTGAAGCCCCGCGCGCGGCGGACGCGCGTCGAGTGCATCGGTCGGACATGTCGCGTGACGATTGCCATGGAGCGAGTCGCCTACTTCCCCGACGCGAGGTTCGACATCTTGAAGATCGGGAGGATGATCGCCATGGCGATGAACCCGACGATCGATCCCATGAGCACGATCATGATCGGCTCGATCATGCCCGTCACGGCCTTGATCGCGTCGCGGAGCGCCTTCGCGTAGTAGCCCGAGATCTCGTCGAGCACCTCGCCGAGGCGGCCCGACTCCTCGCCCGCAGAGACCATCTGCACGACGGAACGCGGAAGGAGCGGGCTTCGCGCTAGCTGCGTCTGCAGCTGCTTGCCCTGCTTGACCGAGTTGTGCACCGAGCGCCAGAGCCGCCGGTAGTGGCGGTTTCCCGAGACATCGCCCGTGATCGCGAGCGTGTCGAGCATGGGCACGCCCGCGTTGAGGAGCTCGCCCATCGTCTGGAGCGAGCGGCTCAGGTAGAGCGCGCGGAACATGCGCTTCAGGACGGGCGCCGAGATCTTGAAGCCGTCCCACCAGAGGCCGCCGATCTCGGTGCGGATGAAGCTGAGGAACCCCGCGGCCACGCCGCCGACGGCGAGCAGGATCAGCCACCAGTACTCGATCATGAACTTCGAGAGTCCGAGCAGGAAGGTCGTCGGCGCGGGCAGCGCCTCTTCCTTGCCCTTGAAGACGCCCGCGAAGCTCGGGAGCACGAAGGTGAGGAGGAACACCGTGGTGCCGATCGCCATGAGGGCGATGATGCCGGGATAGATGCTCGCGCCCACCACCATGCGCCGCGTCTCGGCCTCCTGCGCGAGGTAGTTGGCGATGCGGTCGAGCATGCGGCCGAACGAGCCCGACATCTCCGATGCGCGCACCATGCTCACATACAGCGGCCCGAAGAGCTTCGGGTGGCGCGCGATGGCCTCGCTGAACTGCTTGCCGCTCTCGACGTCGCCCTTGATCTGGATCAGGATCCGCTTGAACTTCGCGTTCGCCACCTGCTCCGCGATTCCCTCGAGCGCCGAGCGGATCGAGATGCCCGCGCGGATCATCACGGCGAGCTGCGTGGTGAAGTCGAGGATGTCCTTCTGCGACGGGCCCGCGGAGAACGAGAGCGACTCGTTGAGGCGCTTCCATGCGCTCTCGCCGCCCGCGGCGGGCGAGAGCTGCAGGATGTGGTCACCGCGGCCACGCAGCACCTGCGCGGCGCCGGCAACGCTCTCCGCGGCAAGCACGCCGCCCACGGTCTCCCCGCGGGCGTTGCGAACCTGGAATCGGTACTGCTGGACGGGCATGGTTCGTGGCGTGGTCGTCGGTCGTTCGGGCAGGGGGCGTCACGCCGCCAGCATGCGCTCGAGCTTCTCCGGTGCCGCAGCCTGCGCCACGGCGTCGTCCTTCGTGATGAGTCCGTTGAGGTAGAGCTCCGCGATCGCCGTGTCGAGCGAGCGCATGCCGAGCGCGCGGCTCGTCTGGATCACGTTCGCGATCTCGAAGGTGCGCGCCTCGCGGATGATGTTGCGCACTGCAGGCGTGCAGAGCAGGACCTCGACCGCGGGCACCATGCCCTTGCCGTCGGCGCGGCGGAAGAGCGTCTGCGAGAGCACCGCCTGCAGCGTGTTCGCGAGCATCGTGCGGATCTGGTTCTGCTGGCCCGTTGGATACATGTCGACGATGCGCTCGACCGTCTGCGCGGCGTTCACCGTGTGCAGCGTCGAGAGGACCAGGTGGCCCGTCTCGGCGGCGGTGATGGCGAGCGCCGCCGTCTCGAGGTCGCGCATCTCGCCGACGAGGATGATGTCGGGGTCCTGCCGCAGCGCGTGCTTGAGGCCGCTCGCGAAGGTGGGCATGTCGGTGCCGAGCTCGCGCTGCTCGATGAGGCACCGCTCGCTCTCGAAGGTGTATTCGACGGGATCCTCGAGCGTGATGATGTGCTTCTTGTATCGCTCGTTCATCGCCTGGATCATGGCGGCGAGCGTGGTCGACTTGCCAGAGCCCGTGTCGCCCGTCACGAGGACGAGGCCGCGCGGCAGGTAGGTGAGCCGCGTGATCACCTCGGGCAGGTTCAGCTTGGCGAGCGCGGGAACGCCCGTGCGGATTGCGCGCATCGCGAGCGCGACCTTGCCGCGCTGGAGGTGCGCGTTCACGCGATAGCGCCGCAGTCCCTTCACCTCGTAGGAGAAGTCGAGGTCGAGCTCGCGCTCGAAGGTCTCGAACTGGTGCTTCGTGACGATCTCGGCGAGGATGCGACGCATGCCGTCGGCGTTGACGGGCTCGAGCGGCAGGGCCTGGATCACCGTGCGGCAGCGAACCATGGGCGGCATGTCGGCGACGAGGTGGATGTCGGAGGCATCAAGCTCGTGCGCGCACAGCAGGATGTCGTTGAGTTCGATTGATTCCGCCACGGGAAGACCCCTCTCGCCGCGACGGATGCACCGCCGCCAAGGCGAGGAGGAGATCGGCCGTGCACCGCATGACGGTGAGCGCATGGCGGACGCGGTTCCGAAATGCAGCGTGCGCCGTGTGACGGGCGACGATCGCGCCGCACGCGCAGAAGGATCCGCCTCTAAGGCCTGTGCGGGCTGTGAGGGCCGCGACGGCTGTGCGGCCGCGGTGCCGAGGTTGCGCGGTCACGCGGTCACGCCGTTACGGGTTTACGGCCGGCGCGCGAGCCGAACTCGCCGCGCTCGGAACCGCGCCCGAACCCGAGAACCCGACCTCCGTGCGCAGGATGCCCGCCTCGTAGAGGATTCGGGCAAACGACTGGGGGTCGCGGTATCGCAGCGTTCCCTCGATGCGCCAGCCATCGCCGCCCGATGCGCCCGACGCGCGCCCGACGCTCGCAGATGGGAGCACCGCGGGGATCACGGCCTCGACGGTTCGGCCAGGCGGAAGCGCTCGCTGCGCCGACCACACGCCTTCGTAGCGGGCGCCGTCGTCGAGGACGACCGCGTAGTCGTAGCGCACCAGTTCGACCTCGTCGCGGCCGGGGTTCGTGAGCTCAAGCACGATGCCCACCTTGGTCGCGTCGTCGGCCGTCTCTCCGACCTGCATCCTCGAGGCGGACACGGTCGGACGCACCACGCCGCACCCCGCGGCGCACAGCGCGAGCAGGACCGCGGGCAGCGCCGCAGTGCGCAGGACGGAACGGCTCCCTGAATCACCAGAGTCGAAGGTCGCGATCATCGCGGCGCACTGTAGCGGGGAACCTCCGCCATGTCGTGGAACCGCTACGCTTCGCGGCATGCCTGAGACGCGCCCTGATTCCTGCGCGAAGCTCGCCGAGCGACGGACGCAGGCCGCGCGACGCCGTGCGGGAGTCCTCGCGGCGGCGGTCGCAGCAGCGCTCGCCTTCGCGCCCGCGCAGCGCCCCGCGTCGGCGCAGGAGACGGTGCCCGCGATCGCGGACTCGCCCACCGCGCAGACCCTCTTCGACGACGCCGTGTCGCAGGCGGCCGCCAACCCCGCGGAGGCCGCGCGCCTCGTGCGGAGGCTGCTCGACGAGTACCGCGGCCAGGTGCTGCGCGTGGCGCGCGATCCCGACGAGCGGTTCGCGTCGGTCGCGGACGAGGCCGAGCGGCTGCTTCTTGCGAATCCAGAGGTCCTCGCGCGGTTCCGCGCCTTGGAAGGCCGCGCCGCGGAGCGGCTGCTCGAGTCGGAAGGCGCCCGCGTGACAGCCGCCGCGCGAAGGCTCACGCGCGCGGGGCTCGTGGCGTCGCTTGCCCTCTGTGAGCGCGCCCTTTTGCGCGACGCGCCCGACGAGGCGCGCGCGATCCTCGCGCGGGTGGCCGCGCACCCCGATCTTGCGGGGCGCGAGCGCGTCGCCTTCGAAGCCTTCAGCGCGATGGCTGCGCGCCGCATCGGAGACACGGCGTCGGCAGAGGCCGCGCAGCGGCGTCTCGAGGCCCTTCGCGACGGCGCCGCGGCGGAACTTGCGGCGGAGATCGACGCCGCCGACGCGCAAGTCGGGCGCACCGCGCCGCGCACGGCGGTCGCCTCGGCGCGCAGCCCGCTTGCCGCGGGCGGCGCTGCGGAAGTCCCGAACTCCGACTGGCGCGAGATCTGGTCGATCGAGCTCGACGCCACGCTCTTCCGCCGCATCTTCGACGGAGCCGCGTCCGCGGTCGGTGCGCGCACCATCGAGCGCGCCCGCCAGGACGCCAACTGGATGACCGCGGTTCCGACCGTGCTCGGGCGCACGGTCTATCTCTGCGAGGGCCAGCGCGTGCGCGCGGTCGATGTCGACTCGCGCGACGAGCGCTGGTCGCGCCCACTCGGCGGCGTCGGCGTCGAGCGCGATGTCGGCGGCGCGGTCGACCTCTCCGCGATCGCCGTCGACGAGGGCGCGCTCGTTGTCTTCGGCGGCCACGCCTTCCCGAACGCCCGCAGCGGCCCCGCGCGCGTGTGGTGCCTCGAGCCAGAGGACGGCGCGGTGCGCTGGTCCGTCGACCTCGACGGCCACGAGCGCCGCGCCGACTTCGAGGGGCTCTACCCCGTCGGTGCACCCGTCCTTCTCCCCGAGGTCGTCGTCGTGGCGGCGCGGAAGTCGACGCAGCGTCTCGAGCAGGTCGACTGGATCGTGGCGCTCGACAGGGCGGACGGATCCGTGCGCTGGGCCAGCACGGTCGCAGGCGCGCCGAGCACCCGCATGACCGCCGCGCGGCGCCACGCTGGGCTTGCGCGCGATGGCGACGCCGTGATCGTCTCAAGCCCGCTCGGCGTGACGGCCCGCATTCGCGCCGACGACGGCTCGATCGAGTGGTTGCGACGGGTGCCGGTGCCGCTGCGCGAGACGCGCGGCTCCACCGAGCCGTGGGAGTTCGGCGGCCCCGTGGTGGCGGGTGGCCGCGTCATCGTGCTCTCGCCCGATGAGTCGGAGATCCATGCGCTCGATGGCACGACGGGGCGGCTTCTCGAGGCGCGGCCGGCGGGACTTGGCTCGGGTTGGGAGGCGCCGCGATACCTCGTCGCCGCGCGCCTGGCGTCCGCAGCCTCAGTCGCGCCCGGGCAGGGAGCGCCGACAGAGATCGTCCTCGGCGTCGGCGTCGACATCGTGGCCTACGACCCGCGCGATCTCGGACGGCGGCTTTGGGCCTTGTCCGACGCGCTCCGCGCAGGCGGCATCGTGCGCACGGGCGTCGAGAACCGCTCGGGGGTGCGCGGCCGCGTCAGCGTGGCGGGCGACACCGTGCTTGTCCCGGGCGTCGACGACTTCCTCGTCCTCTCGCTCGAGACAGGCGCCCTGCGCGCGCGGATCGAAGGACAGCGCCCCGCGAACGCGGTCCTTCTTGAGGACCGCATCGTCGCTGCTGGCGACGACGCGCTTCGTATCCTGATGCCGTCCGATCGCGCAGAGTCGATCCTGCGCGATCGGCTCGCTGCGTCGCCCGACGACCCGGGCGCGGCGCTCGCCCTCGTCGAGCTTGCCCGCGCCACGGGACGCACCACGCTCGCGCTCGATGCGGCGCGCGCGGGCGTCTCCGCGGTCGGCAGGGGGTTCGGCGGCGAGGCGATCCGCCGGGCGCTGCTCGACCAGCTCATCGACCTCGCCTCCGCGAAGCCCGATCTCGGTGCGGAGCTCTTCACGCTCGCCGCGGAGCTTGCCGACACGGCTGCGCTCCGCGTGCGCTTGGCGCTTGCGCGAGGCGAGTTCCTCCGCGGCGCAGGGCGGGCGTCCGAGGCGATTCGCGAATGGTCGGCGCTCGCGGCCGACCCCGTGCTGTCGCGCGAGTTCGTGGTCGAGGAGGGCATCTCCCGCAGCGCGCGCAACGATGTCCTGCGCCGCATCGCGCGCACCACCGCGCGGGATGTCGACGCGACCACCGCCCTCGACCAGTCGGCCGCCCGCGACCTCGCGACGCTCGATGCAGCAGGCGCAACCGACGCCCAGCTCGCAGAGTTCGTGCGCGACAGGCCCCGCACGGCTGCATCCGTCGACGCCGCCCGCAGAATCGCCGCGCGCGCGGAACCGAGGCTCGGGCAGGCGGCGCTCCAGTCCGCGCTGCACGATTGCCTCGTGCCGCCCGCGCGGCTCGACCTCGTCGACGCGCTCGTCGAGGAGCTCGTGCGCACCGCCCCGACGCCAGCGGCCGCCGAAGCGATCCGACGCCGCACCGCTGAACTGCTCGTCGCCAGCGGCCGCGAGTCGCCGCTTCTCGGTGCACGGACGCAGCGCTTCCCCGCGGTAGGCGCGCAGCCCGGCGCAGGCCTCGACCTCCGCAGCCGCCTCGTCCGCCTCACGGGAAGCGCGTTCCTGACGCGCGATCCCTCGATGGTGCTCGCCGTCGGCGACGGCGCGCTCATGCGGCTCGACGCTCGGCCTGAGTCGCGCGACGGCGCAGGCGCACTGCAGCCCTTGTGGCGCCTCAGGCTCGACGACCGCGACCCGACCGTCCTCCACGCGGGCGATCGCATCGTGCTCTGGCAGTCGCTGCCAGGCGTCACCGAGTCGGCCATGGTGATCGACCCCTCGAGCGGCGTGGTCGAGCTCGCGACGCCACGCACCGCCGAGATCTGGACCGCGAGCGAAGGGGGCGACGAGCGGCCTGGCGCCGTCACGAACCTCGATGGCGGTGCCTTCGTCTCGGCGCAGGTGCTTCCCTTCTGCGACGGCGAGACGCTGGCGCTCGTCCGCCGCAACGGCGACCTCGCGCGCTTCTCGGTCGGCGGTCCGCGCGAGGCGCCGCAGCTCGCGCGCGGCGCGCTGCAGCAGGTCTTCAGCGCGTCGCTCGACGACGGGGTCCTGACGCTCGGCGGCCGCGGCGGACAGCGCAGCGACCCGCGCCCGCTCGCTGTCTTCCTCGACGCGCGCTCGCTCGAGACGCTCCACTCGTTCGAGCCCGTGAGCGGTCAGGAGATCCGCTGGGCCCGCGCCAGCGCGCTCGGCGAGCTCTTCGTCGGAACCGCCGCAGGCATCGAGCGCTGGGTGACGGGCGCCGACGGCGTGCCGCGCGCCGAGCTCGTCACCTCGACGAACGACGCAGCCGCCACCGACGCACCGATCCTCCTCGGCGCGCGGCTCCTCGTCCTCGACCGCAACGACCGCCCGCTCCTCCTGCCCCTCTTCGAGGGCTCGATCACGGCGGTCGAAGAGCCCGAGCCCGTCGTGCCCGACGAGTTCGGCCAGGCGCTCTCCCTGCGTGGCCTTCTGCCGCTGCCGCAGGGGCTCCTCATCCACCTCGAGCACCGCTGCATACTGCTCGGCCACGACGGAAGCATCATCGGCGTCGACTCGACGGCCGGCGAACGCAACTTCACCTTCGTGCTTCCCACGCGCGACGCGCTCCTCCAGTTCAACGGCCTCGGCGGCCGTCAGGTGCCTGGCGCGGGCGCAGGAACATTCCGCATCGACTTCTCGTATCTCGTCCAGCGGCTCGACCCCGCGAAGGGGCTTCGCCTCGAGGGGGTCCCGCTCGAGGTCCGCTGCCCGAACCAGCGCGCCGACAGGGCGCTCGTCGTCGACGGGTGGCTGCTCCTTTCCTCAAGTCAGGGAACAACCGCCGTGCCGCTTCCCGCAGATGAGGGATAGGCTCCGCCCCTTCGTCGCCACGAATCGCTCCGAGGGGTTGACAGGCGGCCATTCGGACGCGACAACTCCCCCCGCTCCCTGCACGGGGCGCGCAGGCCCCGCTCCTGCGTCGTCTCGGCTCGTCAGCGAGGCACTCCGACCATTCGACCGTGTTCCGTTCAGCAAACGGGGGGCTCCGTCCGATAGAGGCGGCTGCAGGGAACTGAGGCGGGCAACCGCCAAGATTGCCACAGGAATCAGACGACCATGACTTCGCTCCCCACCGACCGTCCCGAGACCGCGACCTTCATCCTGCCCTCCGCGGAGCCAGCGCACCTCTTGAGCGGCTTCACAGGCGACGGCTGGTCTGGCGGCGTCGGTTCGTACTGCTACACCATCTGCGGGCAGGCCCTCTTGGGCGTTGCTGAAGTCATGGCGCAGACCTCCACCGAGGTGATCGCGCGCGACGAGGACGAGGACGCCGATTTCGAGATCGACGACGACGACGATTTCGGCGAGGAAGACGACTTCGGCGACGAGGACTCCGAACTCGATGAAGACGAGGACGAGGAGGACGAGGAGGAGGACGAAGACGACTTCGACGACCTCGACGAAGAGGAAGAGGACGAGGAAGAAGAAGAGGAAGAGGAAGAAGACGAAGAGGAGCTCGAGGAAGACGAAGAGGAAGACGAGTTCGGCGACGAGGAAGAGGACTTCCTCGACGACGAGGACCTCGACGACGAAGACGAGTGATCGTCGGGCTTCGCGGCCGCTTTGCGCGGCTCGCTCGCGCGCCGGTCGGCGTGCCTTCCCTGTGGGCGAATCACGCCGCTCTTCAGTCCCCGCTGAGTCGCTGAGACGAATCGCTGGGATCAAACACCGAGAGAAAACGCCGACACGAAGCACCGACACGAAGCACCGAGGCGCCCGAGCATCGGCTCACGGCTGCGCCGGCGTGCTTCGCCTGGCGCATCTCCATCGGCACCCTGCGTCACGCCGTCAGCGGCGAAGCCCGCGCGTCGGCGCGATCGTCACCCGCGTAAGCCGTGCCTTGCCGCGCTCCGGCGTGAAGAGGAGCACCGCGGGCCTGCCGTCGGGCGCCCGCATCGACCTCGGAATCGCCAGCTGGGGAAGAACGACCACTGCATCCGCGGGGTCCGCTGTCGTCGCGTCGGTCTCGAGGAGCACGCGCCCATCCGCGAGCGCCACGGCGTTTCCCGCGTCGAGCCGAGCCCACGCAAGGCAGCGGATCCGAAGCGGTGCAGGCTCGCCCTCACGCGTCACCCGCACGATCGAGTTGAGCTCGGGGTGGAAGAAGAGGAAGTCCGCGCCGCCGCCGTCTGGCGAGCCTTCGCCCCCGCGCACGAAGCTGTCGAGATGCCCTTGCGGAGTCGCCATCTGCGCCACGACGGCGTCGTCGGCGCGGTCGCTGATTTCGATGCGGCGAATGGCCGCCGATTCGCCCGCGGTCGATCCGCCTGCGCGCGCGAGTTCACGAAGGTCCGCCACCACGAGTTCCGCGACTCCGTCGCGCACCGCGAAGGCATGAAGCAGCGCCCCGTCGGGGCCAAGCGCGGGATAGACATGGCTGCGCAGCCCGTCGCCGCCGATCCGAAGGGTGCGGCCTTCCGTGCGCACGACGATGTCGAAGGCGCGGTCGCGGACATCGCGCGTGGCGTAGGCGAGCGCGTCGTCGGGGCCGAGCGTCGCGAAGGCGTTCACGCGTCCGTCCTGGACGAGCCATTCGGGCTCGTAACCCTCGCTTCCGCGCGGGGCCCCCCAGCGGATGCGGCCGATCCATCGGGCGCCGTCGGGGCGGGGGCTCTCGATCAGGACGCCCGTGTCGTCGGCCGCGCGACCGAGCACGAATCCCGCGCCTGTCTCGCCAAGCCGGACGATGCCGCGCTCGTCGAGCCGGTAGAGCGCGATGCGCGACGCACGCGGTGGGCGCTGCCCGGGACGCGCGAGCGCGGTGGCGAGGTCAGGTGGCTCGCCCGTCTGGACGGCGAGGAAGCGGCCATTCGGCGAGATCACGGGCAGCGTGAAGCCGTCGGTCTCGACCGTGCCGAGCTGCAGGAACTCAAGCGAGGGGAGCCCCGCGACAGCGGCGGCGCCCGCGCCGCGTGCACCTGGCGCCGGCACATCCGACACGCGCTCGCCGCGCATGGCGCCAGCGTCACCCGTAGGCGCCAGGCCCACGGGCTCGGCGCGTCGAGGCGGCGCCTCGCACGCCGTCGCCGTCGCCGCCGCCAGCAGCGCGGCCGTCAGCACCCATCGCGCCGCGTCACTCGGCCGAGGCATTTCCAGCGCCCGCGGCATCCGCGCCCGACGCATCCTTCTCGACCGCCTTCCCGTTCTTCAGCTCCTCGAAGAACTTGCTCTCCTTGAGGAGCTCCTGCGAGCCCTTGTCGAGCGGCTCCTGCAGGAGGCGCAGGCGCTCGCGCTCCTCGAGGTTGAAGTTGTCGTCGTTCGCATCGGGGTTCTCGACGACGAGCGGCACGAGGAAGACGACGAGCTCGACGACTTCCTTCGAGCGCTCGGTCGAGCTGAACGCTGCACCGAGGATCGGGATGTCGCCGAGGAACGGAATGCGCCGGTCGATCTGCGTCTCCTGCTCGCGGCGGATGCCCGAGATCACGATGGTCTGGCCGTTCTTCACGGTGACGGTCGTGTTGGTCTCGCGACGGTCGACGACGGGGTTCGAGTTGATCGTGGTCGTCGAGAGGTTCGAGAGGAGGATCTTCACCTCCATCGCGACATTGTTCTCCTGCGTGATGCGCGGCCGCACGTTGATGCCGACGCCGACGAACTGCTGGTCGAAGTCGGTGGTCGTGCCCGCTGCGCCCGAGGTCTCGCCCTGGAGGAACGACACATCGCTGCCCGCCTCGAACTTCGCTTCCTTATTGTCGGAGGTGAAGACGCGCGGCTGCTGCAGGATGCGCACGCTGTTGTCGGTCGACAGCGCCTGCAGGAAGAACGCGAGGTCGTCGGTGGTCGAGATCGTGAGCGTGCTCGAGTTGAACCACGGGTTCGCGAAGTTGTTGTCGCTGTCGCCCGTGCCCGACTTCTCGAGCTCGAGGCCGATGTTGCCCGTCACCGAGTTCTCAGAGCCGTTGAGCGGCGAGGAGAAGTCGCCCACGCGGCCGATGCGCGCGCCCCACGAGAAGCCGTCGCCGACCTTCACCTCTGCGAGCACCGCGGTGATCATGACCTGGCGACCTGGCTTGTCGAGGTCCTCGATGATCTCGATGACCTTCTTCTCGACCTCCGGCGGTGCCATGACGAGGACCGAGTTCTGCGATGCGTTCGGCACGATGCGGCTGCGGCCGATGAGTCCGCTGACTTCCGTCGGCGTGCCGCCCGAGGTCGCGCCCGCGCGGCCGCCCTGCCAGGGGAACCGGAGCTGGTTCGTGTTCGCCGAGCCCGCTGCGCCGCCCGTCTGTCCCGAGGCTTCGTCGCCGCTGAAGCTCTGGCTCAGGCCCGTGAGGCCTTCCTCGGGAAGACGCAGACCCGCCTCAGTGCCCGACTGGGCGAGCAGCGTGTTGAGGATCTCGCTCAGCTCGACCGCGCTTGCGTGCTTGAGCGGCACGTTCTTCGGGAGGCCAGAGGTGAAGGGCTGGTCGAGGTCGTCGATCCACTTGTCGAGCCACTCGAAGTTGTCGGGCGTCTTCGAGATCACGACGAGGCGGTTCGAGTCTGGATACGCCTCGATCGAGAAGATGTTGGCGACCGCCGCCGTCGGCGACGATTCGCCCGACGCGCCGCCCTGCAGCGTCAGGACGCGGCCGCCCGCGGCGGCGCGGTTGGTGATGCCGCCGCCAGCGCCGCCCGAACTGCTGCCAAGAAGCACGCCGAGGAGGTCTCGCACCTTGGCGGGATCCGCGTACTTGAGGTCGTAGGTGCGGAAGATGCTGCCCTGCGCGTTGGGCGGAAGATCCCACGCGCTCGCGATCAGGCGCTCGATCTCCATCAGCTGCGCAGGCGTCGCGCGGATCGTGATCGAGTTCATCGACTGGAGCACGCTCACGATCGGCCCTGCGCCTGGCCCGCCGCCGCCCGTGGGCTGCCCCGGCTGGGGCACGGGCTGGCCGCGCTGCGTGCGCTGCTGGGTCCGCGCGGCGGACGAGCGCCCCGACCCGTCGTCCGCAAAGATGTCGCTGATCAGCGACGCGATCGTCGACGCGTCCTGGTACTGCAGGCGGATCGTCTTGGTCACGGAGTCGTTCCAAGACGGCACATCGAGCATGTTGATGAGGGTCTGGACCTTCTTCGCGAGGCCGATGTCGCCCGAGAGGATGATCTGGTTCGACCCGCCGTCGGCTTCCCACTTCACGTAGTCCTCGGGGAGCAGCGCCTGCATGCGCTCGAGGATGTCGGCCGCGCGCGAGTTCGACAGGCGGAAGACCTTGGTGACGAAGAGCCCGTTGTCGGGCATCGCCATCACGTCGTCGTTCGGTCCGAGCACGACGCCGGGCTGGGTGCGCGCGAACTCCGTCAGCTGCCCGATGAAGATCATGTCCTCCGTCTCGGTGACGGCGAAGTTGTTCATCTTCAGCGCCTGGAACAGGAAGTCGAGCGCCTGGCTCTTCGGCACCTCGCGGTCGCCGACGATGTTGAGACGCACGTTGCCGAGGCCCGTGGCGTTGTAGAAGACATGCTTCCCCGTCCACTCATAGATGATCGGAAGGATGTTCTCGATCGACTCGCCCTTGAGCGAGATCTTCACGAGGTTGTCGTCGAGCGTTCGTCGGCCCTTGCGGAGCCCCTGCAGTTGCGACGGTGGAGTCTCGGCGGGCGGCCGAGGGTCGAAGGTCGCCACGGTGCGGCGGTCCTGCGCTTCGGGGGCGGCGTCGCGCGCCGGCAGGGGCGCGGGCGCAGGGTCGGTCGCACGCGGAGCCTCGACGGGCGCACCCGACGCTGGCTCGGCGGCGGGGGGATCAACGGGGTCGCCGCTCTGTGCGGCGGCGGGCGCATCCTGCGCGGCGGCCGCGCGGGGCGCAGGCTCGGGGCGATTCGGGTCGTTGGCTGCGCCCGCGGCGACGGAAAGGAAGCCGCTCGCCGTCAGCACGGCGGTGGCGCGCACGATGTCGCTGAGGGAGACGCTCTGAAGAAGGGGTTGCGTGGAGGGCACGGTGGAGGGTCTCCGAGTCTTGCGTTGGGCCCGAGGGCCGAGTGTTCTTCGTGTCGTGATGCGTCGAGGGTGTGCGACCCGTCGGGTCGTGCATCGGCTAGATCGTGCATCGGCTAGGTCGAGGGGTTGCCGTTGATCCGCAGCAGAAGCTGCTCGCGCTCATGGTCGAGGCGGGCCCTGCTGTGTCCGTCGATGTTCCAGCTGTTGGTGTTGTCGATCGCCTCAAGCGCCATGCGCGCCTGCTCGACCGTCATGGCGGCGATCTGTGCATCGGTCCGCGGCGGCGGAAGCAGCGCGCGGTCCACATAGTCGACGCCTGCGCCTTCGCTCGCGGGTTCATCGACGGGCGCGCTCCCTGGCTTCGGAAGCCGCTGCGGCTGCATCGCAGGAGAGGGGAGGTCGCCTGCGGGAACAGGCGGCTCGGCGATGGGGTTGCCGTTCGGGTCCGCGCCGCCCGCGCCTTGCCCGCCTTGCCCACCTTGCCCACCAACGGGAACGGGGCTGCCAGCGCCACCAGCCGCGCCCGGTGTCCCCGGCGCGCCTGGGCCTCTCGGTGCCGCGCCGCCGCTTCGTCGGATGTCCTGCAGCTCGCCGAGCGGCGTGCCTTCTGGCCCTTCGGCAGCGCCGTTCTCCTCGCCATCGCCGCCAACCGGCGGTCGATCGATCGCACCCGCGGCTGAACCGCCCGCGGCCGAGGCGCCCTCGGTGATTCCAGGGACGCTGGCCGCCGCCGTCGCCCCTCGCAGGAGCCGCGCATCGATGCGCGACCAGAACGGCACGGTGTAGGTGCCACGCATGTGCTCGACCTTGATCGAGTAGGGCGCGTCGATCGAGACGACCTTGATGCCGTCGCGCTCCTCGCCGAGCTTCACGCGCAGCGCACCGAAGTAGACGAAGTCGCCGACGATCGCAGTGGGCGCGGGTCCCGTGTAGCTCGCGGGCGCGGGCGGTGGGCCTGGCGGCGGCTTCGGAGGCTCCGGCGGGCGTGGTGGCGGCGGGGGCGGTCGACGCACGGGTGGCGTCGGAAGCGCATACATCGAGCGACCGTCGAAACGCTTGCGGCTCGTCTCGAAGAGGGTCTCGCTCTCGGAGCCGAGATTCGCGAAGGGATCCGTCTCGTCCTCGGAGACTCCCGACGCGAAGACGGCCTTCACCGTCTCCGTCAGGCGGCCTCCGACGACCACTGCTGCGAGGCCGATCGCCGCCGCCGATGCGACGAGCGGAACAGACACGCGGAATCCCGCAGGAAGCCCTTGGAACGGCGACTTCATCGGCGTCCTCCGCTGACCTGCACGCCCCAGCGTTCGACCGTCATCGTCACCTTCACGCGTCGCGTCTTGTCGAGGTAGTTGATCTTGAGATCCGTCACCGCGTCGACCGCGGGGTCACGGTCGATGTCGTGGATGATTCGGGTGGCTGTCTCAGGGGCGGCCTCGAAGTCGATCTCGGCGATCGCCCGCGCCATCGTGCCTCCGAGTTCGGCCGCCACGCTCGGCATCACACCGCCGCTCAGCTGGTTCCAGCGGAGACTCCAGCCGAAGCTGGCGCCGTGCGTCTTCATGATCGCGGTGATCGACTCCGCGAGCTTGTTCTTGGCGACGCTCTCGAGCTCGGGCGCCATGTTCGGCCCGTGCGCCTTCGCGCTCGCGACGACGGAGCTCGGAAGCCCCTCCGCGCGCATCGCTGCGCGCGCGAGCACCGCCGCATAGCGGTTCGCCTTGTTGTCGAACGCCTCGCTCGTGGGCCAGATCACCGACTCGAAGACGAGGTAGCCGCCCGCTCCGATCCCTGCGATCACAACCCACTTGCCAACGCGCGGGAGCGCGGCGAATCGCTCGAGGAGACGCTCCGCGAGGGGCGTCTTCGCAGGCGTCGCAGGCAGGCTCTGTTCGCGCGAGGTGCTCATGATCCCTTTGCCCTGAGTGCGTCCAGCACCCGCTTGAAGTCTTCCGCGACGCGCGCGCGCGTCTGTTCATCGAGGTCCTGGCGGCGCCTCGCGCCGGCGAGCTCGCTCAGCCTGAGCTGGAGCTCCTCCTTCGACATCGCCTTGATCTCCTCGTCCGTCACGACGGGAGGAACCTGCGCGACCGGAGCGGCCGCGCCTGGTCCGCCTCCGCCCGCCCCTGCGCCCGCGGAGCCGCTCGCCACAGGGCGCTCGCCCCCAGAGGCAGCGCCATCAGGGCCGCGACGACCGATGCCGCGGCTCGGAACGGGGGTGCTCGGATCGACGGGCCCAGCGTCACCAGCGTCGGCGGGCTGATCGTCGCCGCGCGCAAGGGGCGTCGACTCGCGCACCGCAGGTTCAGGCGCGGATTCGCCCGCCGAGGTCGACGCGGCAGCGCCCTCGGCGTCCGCGTTCCCCGCGACGGCGGTGGCCGGCGGCACGACCTCGGCCACAGCGGGAGGCGTGGTCGATGCTGCAGATCCAGCCGATCCAACGGCCTCGCCCTCGTCGCCCGGATACTTCCGCTGCGCCAGCGTCTTGATGCTCCAGTCGCGCGTCTCCTCGTACTTCGCGATGCGCGTCGCGCCATCGATGCGCGAGGTCAGGTTGAAGCGGATGAGGTTGCGCGCGTCGGGGGCCTGGTAGTTCCAGGTGGTTCCTCGGAAGACTCCCGAGGAATCCATGAGCCGCTGCATGGTGTTGATGCTGTCCTGCGCCCGCATGTCGCCCTGCGGCTTCGCGTAGCCGCGGATCGTCACGCCGCCGCTCGTCGAGATCTGGATCGACTCGATCTCGATCCCGTCAGGGGTCGCGACGGCGAGGTCGCCGAGGAGCTTCGTCACAGGCAGCGCGCGGCCCGGGTCGGACAGCGCCTCGTAGTGCGCCACGCGCCGCTCGGTCAGCCGCTGCGCGCGCTCGAAGGCGTCCGGCGCCATTGGCATCTTCCACTCGTAGACCTTCATGCGCAGCCAGGAGAAGGCGATCGGCGACAGCATCACGAGGAGCGCCGCCACGACCGCGACGCGCACGGCGCGCGTCGGGCTCGAGTATCGCTCGATGAGCCGCGCGACGGGCGTCGGCTCCGCGCCGAGCTCGTGACGCCGTAGCCTGCACAGGTCTGACAGCGGCCCGACCGCCGAGACGGCCGCGCCGAGCGCGACAGCCCACTCGCGCCACCAGCGCTCCTCGCGCGCCTCTGGAAGCGCCACAGAGAGGCGCGACGAAAGCCGCTGCCTCACCGACGCATCGATGATCATCACGCGGTCGCCCGACTGCTCGGCGAGCGCCTTCGCGGCGGCCACGCAGGCGGAGATCTCGGCGGGGGGAACGCCCGCGTTCAGCGCCGTCTCGGCGATCGCGCGTCGGAGGCCGTCCTCCCAGCCATCGCCCGTCGCCTCCTCGCGCGTGGCGCGCACGACGAGCTTGTTCGGGTTGGCCGCGCTCCGCATCGCAATGGCGATCGAGCCGTCGCGCCGATCCGCCACGAGGACGGGGAGGTCGCCCGACGCGATCGGCAGCAGCGCCACGGGCTCAGGGATGTAGCGGGTGATCGCCTCGAGTCGAGACGGAAGGTCTCCCGCCGGCAGGGCCGAGGAGCCCGCCGTGGAAGGGGCGCCCGTTCCCCCTTGCGTGGTCGGCCAGGCCAGGATGAAGCCCTGACGCTCACCGTCCGCGCCGCCGCTTCCCTGCGGCCCGACGGCCAGCGCCAGCCTGTGCTGGGGCACCGACCCGAGGAAGAAGCCCTCCGCCTGCAGCGCGAGGGCCGCGAGCATCTGGGTCTGGCTCGTCTGGGGCAGCGTCACGGTGCGGACCAGCACCGACGCGGTCGGCAGCACCAGACGTAGGTCGTTGCAGCGGTTGGCATCGAGCCACTGGTGGAGCCCCGACCAGTCGCCCGCGCCGAAGGAGCGCGCTTCGGCGACGCTCGGCGACGCTCCCTTGCGCACGAGAAGGGCGCGGAGCGAGTCGGGTGAACGCTCGACGACCGCAAGAAGGGCGTCGTCGTAGGCGATGGGAGTCTGGGACTTCACTGCTCTCGATACTCCAGGATGCGCGCAGGCAGGCTCGAACGATCCACCACGGCCGTGATTTCGACCTCAAGCCCGGTCGACAGAGATCGACCCGTGCTCGTCACCGTGAACACATAACTCTGGGTATCGGCATACGGGGCGATGGCTGCGAGAGATTGTGACGCGATCCTACTGGAACCGAGCAGGTCGGAGATCGCCAGGAGGCCCGTCGAGCTGGCGCCGCGCGCCGACACGATCGCATCGGCCGTGATCGGATCGTCCGGCAGCATCGCCCGCAGGATCGCCGCGGGGACCGTGTTCAGGTTGACGCGGCCGATTGGCTTCGCGGTACCCCGTCGGATCATTCCTTCCTGGAAGATGCGGCGCAGCTGCTGGTTGTCGAGCGACTGGACGCGCCCGCTCTGGGCACCGCCTTGCTGGCCACCCGCGCCTGCCGAGCTGCGGCCGCTCTGCTGCGGCATCGCCGCCAGGAGAAGTTCGGGCGCCTCGACCGCGAGCGAGCTCGAGATGGAGGGGCGCAGCCGAGTGGCTCCGCCACGGACGGGGCCGTTTGGTCCGAATCCACCGCCACGGCCGCCGCCGTCGCCGCCACGGCCGCCGCCGTCACCACCACGGCCGCCGCCGTCACCACCACGGCCGCCGCCGTCGCCACCACGGCCGCCGCCGTCGCCGCCACGGCCACCGCCGTCGCCGCCACGGCCGCCGCCGTCGCCACCACGCCCACCGCCATCGCCGAATCCGCCGCCATCTCCGCCGCGGCCACGACGCCCACCACCCACGCCGCCCATGCCGCCAGCGCCGTTGTTGGCGGAGTTCGAGGCCGCGAGCGCCGCGAGATCCTGCGTCAGCAACATCTCAAGCCGCGAGTTCTGACCCTTGCCGAACGCCGAGAGCGCCGCCGCCTGCTGCTCCGTCACGCCGAAGCGCTCCACCATCTCCTCGGGCGTGGCGTTCGCGAGGTCGAGCTTCGGCTGCCCGCTCGCGCCGAGCAGGCTTCCCGCGCTCCGGGCCGTCAGCGCCGACGACCATCCGCCGTCGAGCAGACCGTCCGCGTTGTCGGGCGGCTCGCTCGCGGCGCCATCGTTCTCGTTTGGGTCGAGCTTGCCGTTGAGGTTCTGGTCCTCGCCGCGCACCCATCGCGGGAATGCACCCGCGACGAGCTCGAGCTCCGCCACCGAGCGGAACGACGCGTTGCGCGGCTGGTAGCCAAGCCCGCGCGCGGTGTACCAGTCGTACTCCGCACCCATCATGCCCGCGTTGTCGTCCGAGTCGCGCCAGTCGATGATCCCGTCGGCGATGTCCATGGTCATCCCCGAGAGCTCGAGCAGCATCGCGCGCGTCGCCCAGTTCAGGTTGATCTTGGCATGCTCGTCCTGCGGACCGGGGAACCGCACGCCGTCCTCGACATGGCTGATCTCCCAAGTTCCGCTCACAAGCTCGCCCTGCGCCGACGCCGTGAGGTCCTTGTAGAGCTGCCGCGCGTCATCGGGGTCGGGCCGCTCGGTGTGGTACTCGAGCACCGCGATCGTCTCCTCGATCCCCGCCCGTGCGGCCCAGCGCGCCTCGACGCGTGCGATCGCCTCGCGCCCCATCGCGGCCTGCCGGAACGCCAGCACCTGCGCCGCTGCGACCAGCACCGCCGCGATCGCCACAGCCCAGATCACGAGCACGATCACCGAGCCGCGCGCGCGCCTGCGCCGCCGTCGCCCCGTGCACTTCGAGCGTGTGAACATTGAAGCCGTGCGCATGAGGGGATTCCTGCCTCCGAGCGAACTCATTGGTTTCGATTCGAACGCGTGTCGTTCGCGGCCCTGTTGAAAGCACCGCGGCGGTTGCTCGAGTTGATGGTGCCGCCGCCCGAGGCGTTGCTTCCACGGAATCGCCCGCTGTTGCCGCCGTCGCCACCGATCACGGGGCCATCGCCCGAGCCGAAGCGTCCGCCGCCCGAGCCGCCGCGTCCGCCGCCGCCCATGCCGCCGCCACCACCACCGCCAATTCCGCCGACTCCCCCGACTCCGATGCCGCCGACGCCGCCGACGCCGCCGACGCCACCGACGCCACCAGTGGCGCCACCAGCACCACCCGCGCCGGCTCCGTCCGCCCCGGCGGCGCCGTCACCCGCGCCGAGCTCGCCGAGGCCGCCCTCGCCCTCGGTCTCCGCGGGCGGCGGGGGAGGCACGATGCGGTCGATCGGAATCTGCGTGCGGAGCACGGCAAGCGCCTTGTTCGCAGGCGACGGCTCGGCTCCGGGCGCGTCGCCCGTCGCGGTCACCGTGATTCGAAGCGCCCAAGGAAGTCCCATCGAGTCCGAATCCCAGTCGGGGTACCACGACTCGCCGTCATAGGCCTCGATCGACACGCCGACGACGCCCTCGACCACGGGAAGCGCGATGCCGCCGCCCTCGCCGTTGTCGTCGGGCGCTGGGTCGCGGCGCAGCCAGAGCACATCGCCGTCTCCGTCGCGGATGATGCGGTACTGCGTCTCGTACTCGCCGCCCTCGCCCTGGTAGGCGTCACGCTTGATCGGCCGCAGTCGGTTCGAGTAGATCAGCACCTCGTCGCGCTCCATCGCGCCGTACTCGGTGCTCGAGAGCCCGTCGCGCAGGAGGAGCCGCGAGTAGAAGAGGTCCTCGTCGCGCACGACCGCCGCGAGGTCCTGCCGCATCGAATCGAGCGCGGCATTGGCGCGGCTCACGGCCTCGAGCCTCAGGCGCGCCACGTCGCGGCTGCGCGAGATGCGCGACAGCACCGAGCTCACCGTCATGACCACGATCGCGCTCACGGCGATCGCGATGACGAGCTCGATCACCGTGAATCCACGGCGTCGCTCACTGCGTGATCGGTCTGCCTTCACGGCGTGCCTCTCTTTCCTCGATGCGTGCCGCGCGGTCGATCGGCTCCGATGGCGTGCGCAGAGGGTTCGGTTCCTCGCCGCCGCGCTCCGCGACAAGCGTCTGGACGGAGTAGCTGCGTCCGCCGTCGTGGACGAGCGTGACCTCGACCTCCGCAGGGATTCCCGATCCGCCCTGCTCGATGCGGATGGTGTAGGTGAAGTCCGCGTACGGAGAATCGGGCCCGAAGTCGCCCTCGGTCGGATGGATGTCCGCGAAGTCGACGGGCCCCTCGGTCAACACCATCGAGAGCAGTTCGTCGATCGCGGCCGCCGCACGCACATCGATCTCGCCGCGCCGCGCGAGGTTCATCGCCTGCCCGGCGACAGAGAGGACCCCGACCATACCGATCGCAAGCAGCACGCCCGCGATCACGGCGTCCATCAGCGCGAAGCCTGCGCCGCGTCGTCGTCGCGCGCGGTTCACGCGCACGACGGGCCCGCCGCTCGCCCGCATGGCCCGGAGTTGATCCTCTCCGTTCACCACGGGTCGTACGCGCTTCCTTCCGCATCGAGGTCGATCGCCTCGCGGATCTCGGCGCGCGGGTCGTCGCTTCGTCGCGGCGAGTTCGAGTAGGTCTCGAGCACGATGCGCGCCGACTTCTGCTTGCCGCGCAGCGAGAGATCGATGCGCGGGCGGCTTCCATCGGGGTGGCTCGTGATGGTCCACGCCTCGGGCGCGAGCGACGACTCGTCGCTCGACACGCTCTCGACGCCCATCCCATCGGGAAACTCGACGGGCGAGCTCAGCCTGTCCTGCTGCCAGATGCGCGCGCCGTCCGGGTTGCGCGGGTCGAGGTCCATGATCCACAGCGCGAGCGTGCCCGCGGCCCCGTCGTAGGTGAGCCCGACCTGCTGGAGTCCCGAGGTGTTGCGGAACGCGAACATTCGAAGCAGGTCCTCGACCTCGAGGATCGTCTTGTCCTCGCGCTGCCTCTCGACGACCACGAGACGGGGCACCACCGTCGCCGCGAGGATCAAGAGCATGGCGGAGACGACGATCACCTCGAACAGCGTGAAGCCCCGCCCGCGGGATGCGCGGCGCGTGCGGGGTTCGGTGCTGGCGGCGGTTCGGAGCATCGTGGACGGCGCTCGCTCTGTTCAGTTGTCGCGCTTCTTGGCGCGGGCGTCCTTGCCACCGATGATGTCCGCACTCTCGGAGCCCTCCTCGCCGCCGGGCTCGCCGTCGGAGCCGTAGCTCACCACGTCGAAGTCGCGGCCCTCGGTGCCGGGAAGCACCACGTAGCGGTTGCCCCACGGGTCAAGGAGGTCGTCCATCGACTCGAGGTAGCCCGCCGTCACGAGCACGTCGAGGTTGAAGTCCTCGCCGAGGCTCGTCTCGCGGCTCTCCGCGAGGTAGGTCTTCATCTGCGCGCTGATGGCGCTCGCCTTGATCTGCGCCTGGTCGCGCTTCGCGCCGCCAAGGCGCCGCAGGAGGTTCGGCGCGATGAGCGCCGCGAAGAGCGCGATGATCGTGACGGCGACGATGACCTCGAGGAGGCTGAAGCCCCTGCGGAGCTGGCGCCGCGCGTTGACGCGGCTGCTGCGGTTGATGCGATTCTTCATGGTGTGTCTCCGTGGATTTCTTCGAGTGGATGGACGCAGCGGCCGCGTACGGGGCAACGAGCCCGTCAGCCGAACGCGTCCTGAAGTTCGATGATCGGCAGCAGGATCGCCGCGAGCACGAAGCTCGCCACGAGCGCCATCACCACGAGGAGAATCGTGGGGAGGATCCTGGTGAAGATCTTGAGCGAGTTGTTCACCTGGCGGTCGAACGAACCCGCGGCGTGCATCAGCATCTGCTCGAGGCGTCCCGAGCGCTCGCCGATGTTGACGATCTGGACGAGAAGCGGCGGGAAGTGCCCGCTCCGCTCGAGCGGATCGGCGAGCGACTGGCCCGTCGTCACCTTGTCGCTGACCTGGTCGATCGCTGCGGTGAGCGCCGTGTTCCCGAGCGTGTCGCGCACGATGCGCAGCGCGCTGAGGATGGGAATGCCCGCCGAGACGAGCGTGCCGAGCGTGCGCGTGAATCGCGCCACCGCGATGTCGCGGATCAGCCGCCCCGCCACGGGGATCTTCAGCAGGAAGGTGTCGAGGAGCAGGCGGTTCGCGGGCACCGCGTGCCACGAGCGCGCGGCCAGGAACGAGAGCACGGATGCGCCGATCAGCACCAGCCACCAGTCGGTGACGAAGCCCGAGACCCCCATCAGGATCACCGTCGGCAGCGGGAGCGTGCCGCCCGTCTCGATGATCGGCTCCATCACGCGCGGCAGCACGAAGACGATGAGCACCACGACGCTCGCCGCGATGAGCGCCGCGATCATGAGCGGATAGATCACGGCGCCGATCACCTCTCGACGCAGCTCCACCGAGCGCTCGAGGAGGTCGGCGAGCTGGTGCATGATCTCCGCGTTGCGGCCCGACGCGTCCGCCGCGCGCAGCATGCCCGTCGTCATGTCGTCGAAGGGCGCGCCGTACTCCTTCGCGGCCTGGTAGAGCGTCACGCCCGCCTCGACGCGCTCGATGAGGTGGTCGAGGATGACCTGAAGGTTGCGGCTCGAGGCCTGGCGGCGCACGGTGCGGAGCGCCTGCATGAGCGGGAGTCCCGCCTCGAGCGCCGTCGCGAGCTCGCGGATGAAGTCGGCCAGATCCGCGCGCGGGATCGACGGCCGCGACGCGCGTCTGCCCGACGCAAGCTCCGCGTCGACGGCGCTCATCTCGATCTCGAGCGCGGTCTCGCCCTTGAGCGCGAGCGCCTTGATCGCGGACGCGCGGTCGGGCGCCGTGATCGAGCCCGCCTGCAGCGCGCCCTCGCGTCCGATGGTCTGGTAGCGGAAAGTCGGCATGGCGATGTTCAGCCCGCCCTCGTGCGGTTGTGGGCCTCGGATCGCGCCTCAGATTGGGATCGGAGCTCGGCGCCGAAGTCTTCCACGTCCTGCGTCGCGCGCAGGACTTCCTCGATGGTGGTAATGCCCGCGGCTGCCTTGAGCATGCCGTCCTCGCGCATGGTGACGAAGTCGGGGTCGAGCAGCGTCTTGAGCTCGTGCACGGGACGGTTCTGTGCGATGGCCGCGCGCAGCGCCGAGTTGATGCGAACGATCTCGTAGAAGCCGAGTCGCCCGCGGAAGCCGCTGCCGCCGCACTTCTCGCAGCCCGCGCCCACCATCTGGCGGCCGTTGAACCTGCGGCGCTCCGCAGGCGTGAGGCGGTGGTCCGTCTCCTCGCTGATCGGGCGCGACTCCTTGCAGTTGACGCAGAGCCGCCGTCCGAGGCGCTGCGCGAGCAGCCCCTCGAGCACGCTCGCCGCGAGATACGGCTCCGCGCCCATGTCGACGAGTCGTCCGACAGACGAGATCGCGTCGTTCGTGTGGAGCGTCGAGAAGATGAGGTGGCCCGTGAGCGCCGAGCGGATCGCGATGTCCGCGGTCTCGGTGTCGCGGATCTCGCCGACGAACACGATGTCAGGGTCCTGGCGCAGGATCGCGCGCAGGCCGGTCGCGAAGCTCAGGCCGCGCTTGGCGTTCACGGGGATCTGGTTGATGCCGTTGAGCTCGTACTCGACGGGATCCTCGATGGTGATGATCTTCTTGCGCGGGTCGTAGAGCTTCGAGAGCGCCGCGTAGAGCGTCGTCGTCTTGCCCGAGCCCGTCGGGCCCGTCACGAGGACGAGTCCGTGCGGCTTCTCGATCATGCGGTCGACGATCGCGCGGTGCGACTCGCTCATCCCAAGGCTCACGAGGTCGAGCGGCAGCGAGCTCTTGTCGAGGATTCGCATGACCACCGACTCGCCGTAGAGGGTCGGCACGGTCGACACGCGGATGTCGACCTTGCGGCCCTCGAAGCGCAGCGTGATGTGTCCGTCCTGCGGCACATAGCGCTCGGCGATGTTCATGCCCGCCATGATCTTGATGCGGCCGATGAGCGCCGCCTGCAGGTGCTTCGGCGGCTGCGGCTGCGACACCAGAACGCCGTCGATCCTGTACTTGACGCGCAGCTCGCTCTCGAACGGCTCGACGTGCACGTCGGACGCGCGGCCCTGGATCGCCTCGAGCAGGATGAGGTTCACCAGGTTGATGAGCGTCGGCTGCTCCGCCATCCGGTGGACGTCGTCCGCCTCGATCGCGTCGAGGTTGTGCTCGGCGTCGCTCGTCGTCGCCAGGCCGTCGTCCGATGCAAGCGTCTCGGCCATGCGCGCGGCGGTCGTGCCGTAGCGGTCGCGCATCAGCTCGCGGAACGCGGCGCCGTCGAGTCCGATGCGGCGCACGGCGCGCGCAGTGACGCTCGCGATCTCATCGACCGCAGCCGTGTCGAGCGGGTCGAGCATGGCGACGAGGAGGCGGCTTCCCTCGATCGCGATCGGCACTGCGCCGAGGCGCACCGCAAGCTCGGGCGGCAGCAGCTCGGCCGCGCCAGGGTCGGAGACAGGCGCCTTCTCGAGCCACTCGATCCCGAGCAGCGCGCAGCGCTCGCGCGCCGCAGCGTCCTGCCCCGCAGGCGACGCGGCGGGCTTCAACTCGCGCGCGGCGGCTGCGATGGTGGTTGCGCCGGTGGTTCCGTTCGTTCCAGTCTGCAAGCGATCCTCTTCTTGGAAAGTGTCCGTCTTCCGACACGCCGCATCGCGCGAGATCCGCGCCACTCAGTCCGCGCGCTTGGGCGCGCCGCCACCTGGCGAGGTGCCGAATCCTTCGTTGGCGGGGTTCGCAGGCTGCGCGGGCTTCACGCCGCCCTTGCCGCCCTTCACGCCTTCGACATACTCGACGACATCGCCATCGGGCACCTGGCCCTCCTCGAGCTTCTCGCCGCGGCCCGGCACGGGCTTGCGCTGAGCCTCGGCGTCCGCCTTGACGAGCCCTGGAACGGCCTGCTTCTGCTCGGTGGTGAGGATCTCCGTGATGCGGAGTCGATACTTCGTGAAGAGCTCCTCGCGCGCGGCCTTCGCCTGCTCGACGGAGGGCGGATCGGTGAGGCGGGTCTGCTCGCCGGCGGCGCGGCGCTTCGCAAGCTCGGTGCGGCGGCGGGGCTCCTGCGGCTCAGTCTCGCGATAGGCCGCCACGAGCTGCCCGCGGACACCGTCGAACTCGGTGGTGAACTCCTGCGAAAGCGTCTGGAGCTGCGCGCGCTGCGCGTCCGTCAGGTCGGGCAGCGCAAGTGCGCCCTCGAGGAGCGGCGTGACAGGGTCGGGTCGATAGACCATCGGGAACGCCTTCTGCATGGCGCGCCGCTCGAACTCGGGTCCGTACTCGTCGCCGAGCGCGGCACGGATCGAGGCGATGCCCGCCTCCTGCGCGTTCCGCACCTCGACGCGCCACTGCATGATCCGCTCCTGCGAGGCGACGCCGCTGCCCGTGTCGCCGGAGGACATCGCCTTGAGAAGCGGCGCGATCGAGGCGTCAAGTTCCGCGTCGCGCGAGGCGAGCGCGGCGTCGAGCGCGACTTCGTAGGCCTCGACCGCCTCCGCCGCCATCTCGAGCGCGGATCCTGGCGCGCGGAGTTCGCGCACCACGAGGGTGAGGTCGAGCGACTCGCCCGAAAGCTCACCCATCGGAAGGCTCTTCTCGCGGCGCAGGGCGCGCTCGAGGCGCGGCCACTGCTCGGCCTGGTCGTTGGCGAGCGTGCCGCGGACGCTCTCGAGGAAATCGTCGCGCAGACGGCGCTTCTCCGCGGCCCAGTTCACGAGCGGCTGGCTGATCATCTCGACGACGCGCTCAGGATTCGCGCCCGCCGCGACGTCGCGGAACTGGCTCATGCTCGAGCGGACGCCGTCCGCCGCGGTGTTGAAGTTGGTCTCGTAGTCCTCGAGAAGCGCCTCGAGGATCGGCTTCTGCCACTCCTCAAGGCCGAGCGACTCGACGAAGACGGGGAGATCGCGGCCAAGGAAGTCGGGCGTGAAGAGAGAGGCCATGCCGCTCTTGCCGCCGAACTGCGCCTGCGCGGCGGGAACGGCCACCCACGCTGCCCCAAGCGCGAGCGCGAGCGCGGCAAGGCGGGTGCGGAGCGGGCGGCGCGAGGTTTGGGTCGAGTGCTGGATCGAGGGTTGCATGGGGCGACGGTTCATGGGCATCTCCTTCAGAACACTCCCGAAGGCTCCGCGGGGCTCCGCGTTCGGTTGAGCGGGGATTGTTCCATCTTCAGGCTGTCTGCGTTGCCCATTCGGGTGGGCGTGAACGAACTCACGGGGTTCTTGATGCTCGCATGGCGACAAGCCGTACTCACATCAGACAACTCTCGCCCAAAGAGGGGCGATCGCGTCTCTTGATCGACTGTTCAGGCCCGCGCCTCTAGTTCGCATGACGGTCACGACGCTGATGCCCAACGGAAACACGGCGCCGCACTGTCGAGGCACACGCTGCGAATTGATGGTTCAGTCGCGCGAGCAGGACCGATAAAATCGGTTGATCGAGTGGTCCGCGCGCTTGCCTCACGCGCGAGTCCGCACGGTGCGCTGCTCAATGCGCTTTTCTGACTTCGTCACGACGATGCGATCGACAAAGATGCCCGGGGTGTGGATGTGGTCAGGGTCGAGCGACCCGGTCGGCACGAGCTCCTCGACCTCGGCCACGCAGGCGCGGCCGCACATCGCCACCATCGGGTTGAAGTTCCGTGCCGTCTTGCGGTAGACGAGGTTGCCCGCTTCATCCGCCTTCCAGGCCTTCACAAGGGCGAGATCCGCTCGGATTCCGCGCTCGAGGACGAAGGTCTCGCCGTCGAACTCCATTGTGGGCTTTCCCTCGGCGACCACGGTTCCCACGCCTGTTCGGGTGTAGAAGCCCGCGATGCCGGCGCCGCCGGCCCGAAGGCGCTCAGCGAGCGTTCCCTGCGGATTGAACTCGAGCTCAAGCTCCCCCGACATGAACTGGCGCTCAAACTCCGCGTTCTCGCCGACATAGCTCGACACCATCTTGCGGATCTGCCGCGTCTCGAGGAGAAGGCCCAGGCCCCACCCATCGACGCCGGCGTTGTTGCTCACCGCGGTCAGGCCGCGCACCTTGGAGTCGCGCATGGCAATGATCAGCTGCTCGGGTATCCCGCAGAGGCCAAAGCCGCCGACTGCCACGGTGATCCCGTCGCGGACGAGACCGTCGAGGGCCGCGGTGGGCGAGGCGAAGAGTTTCGAGGCGGCCGTCGTGCGTGCGGCGTGAGGGTGGGTGGCGGACATGGTCGACGAGTGTAGCGGTGCGTTGCACGGCGTTGCGCGCTGCGGAAGCACCGCGGGCGCCTGCGATCCTCTCCGCCGAGGCGGAGGGGAGGCGCATGCGCCCGCGGGAACCTGTTGGTTGAGACGGCCGCGGCTCGGGCGGCCGACGCCGGCATCAGTTCGAAGACGCGGGCGCCCGGCCCTCGCGGGCCGCGATGTCGGCGGCCATCTCGCTCGCGGCGTCGGGGTTCGCCGCCTGCAGCGCCGAGCGGATCTTCTCGAGCGCCTTGTTCTGGATCTGGCGCACGCGTTCCTTCGTGACGCCGATCACCTGACCGACCTGCTCGAGGGTGAGCGGCTGGGCGCCCTCGGCCGCCTCCACGGACTTTCCGGCGGCGACCGCGGAACCGAGGGCCGCGAGCGCCGTCGACGCGTCGATCCCGAAGCGATGGCTGATCACCTTGATCTCAATCTCAGAGAGATCCGCCTTGTTCGCCGTGACGATGTGCTTGACCTCGTCCGCGCACTCGCGCTCGTGGGTCGCACGGACGGTCTCGAGGTGGTTCGACTTCTCGAACGCGGGGTCGTACTCCGCGCCGAAGCGCCGGTTGTGCGTGGTCACCTTGATGCCGTGGCGGCTGAAGGCCTTGAGGATCGCCCGGCAGGCGTAGGTGGAGAACTTGAACCCACGCCCGCAGTCGAACTTGTCGACCGAGCGCATCAGGGCCATGTTTCCTTCGCCGATCAGGTCAGCGAAGTCCACTTCCGAGAGACGGACGCGCTTGGCCATCGCGAGAACGAGCGCCAGGTTCGTCTCCGCGATCTGCTCGCGGTACTTGTGGGCGATCCCGTGCCAGCGGAGGAGCTGCCGCGCCTCCTCGAGGGTGACGGGCCGCGACGCCGCGCGCTTCTGGATCTCGGAGATGCTGAAGCGCGCGAAGTTGTACTTCATGAACAGGATGCGCTCCTGCGCGCCCGTCAGGAGGATCGTCGACTGCGACTTGGGCGAGCGCACCGAACGGCTGCGCGCCGCGATGAAGTCATCCATCAGCGGGCGGTACCAGGTGACATCGGGCCGCTCGATTTCGGCGATTCCGTAGATCCGCTCCTCTGCGTCGGGCAGCTGGAAGTCGGGGTGGTCGATGTAGTCCATCGGCTCCGACAGGATCGACTTCAGCGTGCGTTCCTCCGCGTGGCTGAGCGGGACAAGCGGGGCGCCGACGGCACGGCCGACGGGAGCAGACCCGCCCTGCGAACCATGCTCTGCGTTCGCAGAAGGCACAGCGGCTCGGGTTCGCCGCGCCACTGGGCCCGCGGCGGGTCGCACCGACAGGCCGTTGCGCTTCCGCGCACGCGCCAGAGGGGACTCGCTCGGCGAGGGGTCCATCGGAGTTGGGTTGGTCATTGGTCGCATGCCACGCACCCTCCACTTGTTGCGGAGCGCGATCCCGTTTGGGCGCGCTCCAGGTTGTTCGAATCGGAACGAGGTTCGAACGGGCTCAATTCCCCGTAGATCGGGACATTTACACAGGTTTTCCTGAAAGTAGAACTCTTTTACCGCGTGATGTTGTGCCCTCGGCAGTCTGACATCGAACTTGAGAACCCGCAGACGAACACATCCCTTTCTTTACGAGGACTTTGACCCCGAGGACTTGGACCCCGAGGACTTGGACCCCGAGGACTTGGACCCCGAGGACTTGGACCCCGGGCACTCCCAAACCCTGTCGAAGTCCCACAACCGAAGTCCTCAACTCCACGCAATTCGCGGGCCAAGAGCGCGCCATCACATCAGAGTCGCGGCGGTCCCGAAAGCGGGAAAGTGCCGCCAAACTGTCCGAACGCGGCTGCCAGACCTGCCACAACTCGCGTCGAGGCGTGCCAAACCTCGACAACGCACCCGAGCCCGATCAGGTTCAGCGTTTCGATCCACCGACGGGCTTGGCCTGCGCGCTCGACCGAGCCTATACGGCCATCACGGCCCGCCGTGGCACAAAACGCAATGCCTGACGCTCTGGAACTCGAGCGCAACCGATCCTCGCGGCACCGCGCCGCGGCCGCGCGCCCCTTCGCTGCCGGGCGCGTTCCGTTTCATCCCTCAAGCAACACACCCGCCGATCGACCCGAAAGTCGTCGTGCGGGTGCTTGCGATGTCCGCGGAACCCGAGTCCGTCGGGCAAACGCCCAAAACGGAGGGATTCGTGCGGTGAGACCGTGACGCGGCGGCTTACTCGGGCTTGCCCGAGGAGCTGTCGTAGATCCAGCGGTCGGACGCGCGGGGGAAGTCGAGGACCTCGCCCGCCTTGAAGAAGAGCCCGAGCTCGCGCTCAGCGGCTTCGGGGCTGTCCGAGCCGTGGATCAGGTTGAAGGAGTTCGACACGCCGAAGTCGCCGCGGATCGTGCCGGCGGCGGCCTTCGACCCGAAGGTGGCGCCCATCATGCCGCGGCAGATGGTGATCGCGCCGATGCCGCGCACGGCCATCACGAGGACGGGCGAGCTCGTCATGAAGCCGACGAGGCCGTTGTAGAAGCCCTTGCCCTGGTGGTCCTTGTAGTGCGTCGCCGCGAGCTCGGGCGAGATCTGCATGAGCTTGGCGCCGACGATCTGGAGCCCCTTCTCTTCGAAGCGGCTGATGATGCGGCCCATGAGGCCGCGCTGGACGGCGTCGGGCTTGAGGATGATGAGCGTGGTTTCCATGTGGATTCTCAGTCTGGATGGCGTGGAAAAGGACGGAGAGTGTAGCGGAAACCGCGGCGGTTGGTCGAAATCCCGCGGAAATCCGCCGTCCCCCTCGCGGTGGCTGCGGTTCGGATAATGTCGGGTCTGGCCCGAAGGGGTACCGAGCGGCGAAGGAACGCCTGGAGTCCACACGATGGAGAGCGCAGTGAAGGAACGGTCCGCGCAAGGAGGCACCAAGCGTCGAGGCGCCACCGCCGAGGAAATGTCGGCGCGGCAGAAGGAGGTCTCGGTCAGCGAGTTCTTCGTGAAGAACCGCCACCTCCTCGGCTTCGACAACGCCCGCAAGGCGCTCCTGACCACGGTCAAGGAGGCGGTCGACAACTCGCTCGACGCGTGCGAGGAGGCGGGCATCATGCCCGACATCGCCGTCATCATCGAGGACCTTGAGCCGAAGCGGCCCGCGACCGCGAAGCAGTCGCGCTACCGCGTGACGATCGTCGACAACGGCCCCGGCATCGTGCGCAAGCAGGTGGAGAACATCTTCGGGCGCCTGCTCTACGGCTCGAAGTTCCATCGTCTGAAGATGTCGCGCGGCCAGCAGGGAATCGGCATCTCCGCGGCGGGCATGAACGGCCTCATCACGACCGGCCGTCCGATGCTGATCTACACGAAGCCGAACGCGAAGCAGCCAGCGCACCACATCGAGCTGGCGATGAACACGAAGACGAACCGCGCCGAGGTCACGCTCGACAAGGAGACGAAGGACTTCCCGCCCGAGCGGCTGCGCGGACTTTCCGCAGGCACCAAGCAGTTGTCGCAGGAAGGCGTGTTCCTGTCGCCCGAGGTGTTCGCGACGGGCACGAGCGTGTCGATCGAGCTCGAGGGCAAGTACCAGAAGGGCCGCGGCTCGGTCGATGAGTTCCTCGAGCTGACCGCGATCGCGAACCCGCACGCGCGCATCGTGTTCGTGCCGCCGTCGCGCGTGGCGCAGGATGAGGTCGACGACCTGCTGCCCGGAACGAGCGCGGCCGCCGCGGAGGAGTCGAAGACGAAGGCCGACGCCCCCGCGCAGACGACCGAGACGGGCGGCGTGACGGTCTACCCGCGCGGCGTGGCGGAACTCCCACCCGAGACGAAGGAGATCCAGCCGCATCCGAAGGGGATCGAGCTCGGCATCCTCCTCCAGATGCTGAAGGACTATGAGGCGAGCGAGAAGGGAAGCCTCTACGACTTCCTGCAGACGCGCTTCTGCCGCGTGTCGGCCAGCACCGCGAGCAAGTTCTGCAGCGCGATCGGCGCGACCAGCCGCACCAAGGCGGGCGATGTCGAGCCGCAGCAGGTCGAGAAGCTCTTCAAGGTCTTCGAGGACGAGAAGCTCGCGCCGCCGCCGACCGACTGCCTCGCGCCGATCGGCGTGCGGCAGCTGCTTGCGGGCCTCCTGAAGGGCGTGAAGGCCGAGTTCTACGCGGCGTCGACGCGCGAGGCCGCGGTCTACCGCGGGCGGCCGTTCCAGATCGAGGCCGCGATCGCGTTCGGCGGCGACCTTCCCGGCGACCAGGCCGCGCGCGTGATCCGCTTCGCGAACCGTGTGCCGCTTCTCTTCCAGCAGAGCGCGTGCTCGAGCTTCAAGGCCGTCGAGGAGACGCCGTGGAAGAACTACGCGATGCAGCAGCCGCGCGGAAGCCTGCCCGTCGGCCCGCTCGTCGTGATGATCCACATGGCGAGCGTGTGGGTGCCGTTCACGAGCGAGTCGAAGGAGGCGATCGCCGACTACGACGAGATCCGCAAGGAGATGCGCCTCGCGCTCATGGAGTGCGGGCGCAAGCTCGGCACCTATCTGCGCAAGCGCCAGAAGATGCGCCGCGAGGGCGAGCGCCGCGATGTGTTCGAGCGCTACATCGGCGAGATCGCCAAGGCCTTGAACGCCATCACGGGCGAGGACGCGAGGCGGATCTACGACGCGCTGCTCGAGCAGGCCCGCAGGAAGACGGCGGTCGCCGACCAGCAGCTCGATGAGGACGGCAAGGTCGTGAAGGACGACGATGAGGACGACTTCGGCGAAGGCGTGATCGTGGTCGAGAGCGCGATCGCGCCCGTCGAGAGCGCGGCGCCGATCGCACCGCCGGTGTTCGACGCGCCGAACGCGAAGGCGGCCAGCACTGCGAAGGCGGACAAGAATGCGAAGATGGCCAAGGACGCGAGGCCAGCGAAGCCTGCGAAGGCCGTCAAGTCCGAGCCTGCCGCGAAGCCGGAGCCGGCGATCGTGACCAAGAAGGACCTGTCGTCGCGCGCGTCGACCGAGCCGAAGCCTGCGCCGAAGAAGAAGCCCTTCTCCGACGACGATCCCCGCCTCTTCTGATCCCGCTCCTTCCGATCTTTACGAACGACGCCCGCGCATCCCGCGCGAAGGACACGAACCATGGCCAAGAAGACGACTGAACAGGCTGGTGGCGGACGCGGCCCGACCGCACGGATGAAGGAACGCGATGTCGCGACGCAGAAGAAGATCCTTGCGCTCGCAGAGGAGATCGCGCAGCGTTCGCTGAAGGGCCGCGAGCCGATCGTCGAGATCCCGACGCGCACGAAGTCGAACACGATCTGGAACAAGAAGAAGGGCATCCTCGAGATGGGCGGCGCCACCGCCGAGCGCCCGCTCTTCGACCTGAAGACCGCCAAGCAGTTCATGCAGACGATGCTGCACGCGAGCACGATCAAGGACCTGATCGACGCGCAGAAGACGAGCAGCCTCCGTGGCGTCTTCTACAAGGCGAAGCACACGGTCGCGGGCACGAAGGAGAACACCTTCGACACGCAGGACGAGTCGGACCCGATCCTCGAGGACCTCGAGGTCGCGCTCGGCGCCCTGCGCGAGGAACTGCATGTCTTCGCCGAGAACCGCGGCTCGATGGTGGGCAACATCACGATCGTCGACAAGGGCGACGAGATCGACTGCCGCCGCATGGGTTCGGGCGGCTACGCGCTGCCTTCGATCGTCGAGCCCGACATCATCCAGTTCAAGAAGTGCGAGGCGAAGTTCGTCCTCCATGTCGAGAAGGGCACGGTGTGGAACCGCTTCAACGAGGACCGCTTCTGGGAGAAGAACAACTGCATCCTGACGCACGGCGCGGGCCAGCCGCCGCGCGGCTGCAGGCGGCTCCTGCAGCGGCTCAACCAGGAGCTGAAGCTGCCGATCATCTGCGTGCTCGACAACGATCCTTGGGGCCACTACATCTACAGCGTCATCAAGCAGGGCTCGATCTCGCTGGCGTTCGAGAGCACGCGCCTGGCGATCCCCGACGCGAAGTTCCTCGGGATCCGCGCGAAGGACTTCCGCGAGTGCGGGCTCGACGACGCGGTGAAGATCGACCTCACTGACAACGACATCAAGCGCGCGAAGGAGATCGCCGCCTACCCGTGGTTCGAGGCGCACCGCGGCTGGCAGAAGGAGATCAACGCGCTCCTCTCGAATGGCTTCAAGATGGAAGTCGAGTCGCTGATCACGAAGGACATCTCGTACGTCACCGAGACCTACGTGCCCGAGCGGCTGAAGGCGCGCGACTGGCTCGAGTGAGCGTCGACCCTTCGCAGGCCTCTCAGGCCTGTCGCTCCGCGCGTGTGAACAGCCGGTCGAGCAGGGTCTTGCGCGCATCGTCGTCGTCGACCGCCCGCGAGGATCCACCTGGGCCATCGACGGGAAGACGCACCACGAAGTCGCTTCCCCTTCCGGGCTCGCTGAAGAGGTCGATGCGGCCGCCATGCTCCTCGACGATGCGCCGCGTGACGGCGAGGCCAAGCCCCGATCCTCCCTTTCGGCCGGTCACATAGGGACGGAAGATCTCGGCGTGCTTTTCGGCCGGAATCCCAGGGCCCGTGTCGATCACATGGATCGCGACCTCGCGCGGCGCCTCCGACCGCGTGCCGCGCGCGGTCGCCGCCTCCGCGGTCCGCAGCCTGATCATGAGTTCCCTCGAGCCCGACTCCTGCGCGGCCATGACCTGCGTCGCGTTGATGAGGAGGTTCAGGAGCGCCTGCTTCACGAGCGCAGGGTCGACGCGAGCCACGACGGGGCCTGCGGGGAGATCCGCGCGGAGCACGACGCGGTGAAGGTCGCACTGCGGCCGGTAGAAATCGGCAAGTTCCTCGACCACGCCGCGAAGGTCTGCCTCGACGGGCGCGAGCTTGATGCGCCCCGCAAATCGGAGGAAGTCGTTGAGGATGTTCGCAAGGCGGGTCGCCTCGCGCTCGACCGTCTCCACGCGGCGCACGAGGCTCGCCTTCTCGTCCTCGGGAAGGCTCGAGTCGGCGATCGCCTCGCTCGCGAGCTGCACATTGAGGCCGATCGTGGAAAGGGGGTTCTTGATCTCGTGCGCGAGGCCGCCCGTGAGCGCGCCGAGCTCGGCCAGGCGTTCCTGCCGCTGCGCACGCTCCTCCGCCACGCGCAGTCTCGCGAGCCTGCGGCGCAGGAAAAGCGCGGTCACGAGAAGGGCGACACCGGCGCCACCGACGGCCGCAAGGATGAACAGCGCCCAGTCCATGAGCGACGAAGCGTAACAGGGGAAGATGCGGGCCCACGATCCCGTCGATCAACGGTCAGGTCAGACGCTCCGACCTGTCGCGGGCATCAGCTCGAGGCGCGAGAGCGCGAGCCTGGACGCTCCGCGGGCGGCACGCGCGAGCCCAAGGACTTCGCCTTGGTCGCGGACCAGCCCTTGTCGCCATCGGTGGCGGAGTAGAGCACGCGCTCGCCATCGCGGAGCGCGCGGAATCCCTCGGACTGCTCGATGACCGAGAAGTGGACGAAGATGTCCTGTCCTTCGGGGCCGACGATGAAGCCGAAGCCCTTTCGGGCGTCAAACCACTTGACGACGCCTTCCATGTCGTTGAGTGCATGCGCATCCGCCATCATCGGGCTCCCGTGGGATCAAGGCCAAGCAGACCGGGAATCAAGCCGCTGAACCCTTTCTCGGGGACAGAGGCCGCTGCTGCGGCGACGAAACCGCCAGCGCATTGTGAACCCTGAACCGTTGAGGTGCAAGCACAACCGATTCTTCAACGACTATTCCCGTAAAAATGAACGCGGGGGACGGCGGAATTCGCCGTCCCCCGCTGGGAAATCGCGTTTGAAGGCCACCGTTCAGGTCGAACAGACTCGATCGGGGCCCCGTTCCTCAGCTCCGACCAGCGGTCGCCTCGGGCGCAGGGAGCATGGCCTTGCGCGAGAGCTTGATGCGGCCATTGTCGTCGATGTTGATGACCTTGACGGTCACCGTGTCGCCGACCTTGACCTGCTCGGTCACGTTCTTGACGTAGCCGTGCGCGAGCTCGCTGACATGGACCATGCCGTCGGTGCCCGGGGCGAGCTCGACGAAGCAGCCGAAGTCCTTGATGGCGACGACCTTGCCCGTGTAGACCGCACCCACCTTGATCTCGGCGCCGAGCGCCTCGACCGCAGCGCGGGCCTGCGCCGACTTGGCGGCGTCCGAGCACGCGATGAAGACGGTGCCGTCCTCCTCGACGTTGATCGTGGCGCCGGTCATCTCCTGGATGCCGCGGATCGTCTTGCCGCCAGGTCCGATGAGCTTGCCGATCTTCTCCGGGTCGATCTTGACGATCGTGATGCGCGGCGCAAGCGGCGAGATGTCCGCGCGCGGCTTGGCGATGACCTTCTCCATCTCAGCGATGATGTGGAGACGGCCGACCTTCGCCTGCTCGAAGATCGTCTCGATCTCGGCGACCGAGAGGCCGCGGGCCTTGAGGTCGAGCTGGATGCCGGTGATGCCCTCGCGGGTGCCCGAGACCTTGAAGTCCATCTCGCCGAAGAAGTCTTCCTCGCCGATGATGTCGGTGACATGGGTCACCTTGCCGTCGGTGTCGGTGAAGCGACCGACCGAGATGCCAGCGCAGGTGTTGCGGATCGGAACACCCGCGTCCATGAGCGCGAGGCAGCCGCCGCACACGCTCGCCATCGACGACGAGCCGTTCGACTCGGTGATGTCGCTGACGAGGCGGATCGTGTAGGGGAAGTCCTCGCTCGTCGGCAGGATGCCGAGGAGCGAACGCTCGGCGAGCGCGCCGTGGCCGATCTCGCGGCGTCCGGGGCCCATGATGCGGCCGGCTTCGCCCGTGCAGAACGGCGGGAAGTTGTAGTGGAGGTAGAACTTCTTCGCGTACTCGGCGAGGAGGCCGTCGACGATCTGCTCGTCCTTGACGGTGCCGAGGGTGCAGGTGACGAGCGACTGCGTCTCGCCGCGCTGGAAGAAGGCAGAGCCGTGCGTGCGCGGGAAGACCTCGACAGCCATGTCGAGCTGGCGGATCTCGTTCAGCTTGCGGCCGTCGGCGCGGATCGAGTGCTGCGCGACCAGGTAGTGCGTGATCTTCTTCTCGAGAAGACGGAGCGCTTCCTTGGCCTGCTTCTGCTTCTTCTCCGCCTCGACATGATCCGAGTACGGGATGCCGGCGGGGATGGAGAAGTGGGTCTTGATGACCTCGCCCTTGATCGCATCGACCGCGTCGTTGCGCTCCTTCTTGCTCTTGATCTTGCGCGCCTCGACCAGGCGGTCGTAGGCGGCTTCCTTGCACTTCTTCATGACCTCGTCGCTCGGCGTGTTGAGCTCGCCCATGCGGACGGCGGGGGCGCCGCACTTCGCGCGGAGCTCTTCCATCAGCTCGAGGATGGGCTTGATGCCCTCGTCGTAGCCGAACCTGATCGCCGCGACCATCGTCGCCTCGGAGACTTCCGCGGCGCCGACCTCGATCATGTTGATGCCGTCCTTGTGGCCCGAGAGCACGAGGTCGAGATCGCTGAACTCAAGCTGCGCCTGCGTGGGGTTGAGCACGAAGCGCTCGCCCTGCTCGGTGATGATGCGGCCGACGCGCACGGTCGCGACCGGACCGAGGTAGGGGGCGTCGGTGATGTAGAGCGCGGCCGACGCAGCGGTGCACGCGAGGACATCGGAGTCGTTCTGGCCGTCATGCGACATGACCCACGCCTGGAGCTGGATCTCGTCGCAGAAACCCTCGGGGAAGAGCGGACGGATCGGGCGATCCATCATGCGCATGGTGAGGACTTCCTTCTCGTTCGGCTGGCCCTCGCGCTTGCGGAAGCCGCCGGGGAACTTGCCAGCGGCGCCGGTCTTCTCGCGGTAGTCGCAGGTGAGGGGGAAGAAGTCGATGCCCGCGCGGGGGTTGGCGCGGACGCAGGTCGCGAGGACCCAGGTGTCGGCGTAGCTGGCGACGACGGCGCCGCTGGCGAGCTTGGCCACGCGGCCCGTCTCGAAGCGGAGCGTGCGCCCGCCGATGACCTTTTCAACGATGGTGACTGCCATGATCTGAATCTCCTGGTGCCGCGTGCATCGCGGCGTTGCGGGCGCCCTGCGCCCTGTGCTGAAATGGAAGGAAGTCGGTTTGCGCCGCGGGCCCAATGGCACAGCACGGGCGCTGAAGCGCCGCGGATGCGGAAAGGGCGCTGAGCCGATGAGGGTCGCGCTCTGGCGAAACGCAGGCACCAGCGCCACGCCGCGGTCGCGGCGCGCGAACGGTTACTTGCGGAGGCCGAGCCGCTTGATGAGCGAGAGGTAGCTCTCGCGGTCGGTCGAAGCGAGGTACTTCAGCAGGCGATTGCGCTTGCCGACGAGGAGAAGAAGGCCGCGACGCGAGGCGTGGTCCTTCTTGTGGGCCTTGAAGTGGTCCTGCAGCTCGGCGATGCGAGCGGTGATGGCCGCGACCTGGACCTCGGTGGATCCGGTGTCCTTGGCGTGGTGGCGGCTGGCTTCGACGGTGGCGTTGCTCATGGAGTTTCCTGAAGTCGCGACGGCATTCCCGCCGTCCTGAGTCCTTCGAATGTTGAAGAGGGAAGAGGATACAGGATGGCCCGCCCGCTCTGCAAGCCCTTGCCACGCTCGGGACTTGCGTTGCGGTTCTCGGACGGGACGGTGGCGGGTGAAGGCCGCCGAATCACCTATTCTCCGCGCTCCGAGCCACAGACCGCGAGCCCCGAGGACAGCATGACCGCCACGAAGACGCCGATCGAGACCGCCACAGCAGAGTACTTCGCGGAGGCCGCGAAGATCGAGGAGGGCGGCGGTGCCTCAGGCATCGAGCGGCAGCACCGCAACGGCCGCCTCACCGCGCGCGAGCGACTGGCGCTCCTGGCCGACGCGGGGACGCGGTCGATGGAGTGCGGGCTCTTCAGCGCTTGGCGGATGTACAAGGAGTACGGCGGCGCTCCCGCCGCGGGCGTCGTGACCACGATCGCGGAGGTGGATGGGCGCCTGACGATGGTCATCGCGAACGACGCCACCGTGAAGGCGGGCGCGTTCTTCCCGATGACCTGCAAGAAGATCATCCGCGCGCAGGCAATCGCCGAGCGCGCGCGGCTGCCGCTTCTCTACCTGGTCGACAGCGCGGGAGTGTTCCTCCCGCTGCAGGAGGATGTCTTCCCCGACACCGACGACTTCGGGCGGATCTTCCGCAACAACGCCGTGATCAGCGCGCAGGGAATCCCGCAGATCGCTGCGATCATGGGGAACTGCGTCGCGGGCGGCGGATACCTGCCCGTCCTCTGCGACACGCTGCTCATGACCGAAGGCAGCGGCCTCTATCTCGCGGGCCCCGCGCTCGTGAAGGCCGCGATCGGGCAGGAAGTGTCGAGCGAGGAGCTCGGCGGCGCCGAGATGCACGCGCAGATCTCGGGCACCATCGACTTCCGCGAGAAGGACGACCCCGCGTGCATCGCGCGCCTGCGCCGCGTGTTCAGCGCGGTGCGCACGGCGCCCGCGAAGGCGCGCGCGCCGTTCGCAGCGGTGGCGCCCGCGCGCGGGGCCGACGAGATCACGAAGGTCTTCAAGAGCGAGCCGGGCGCCCAGTACGACATGGTCGACCTGCTCTCGTGCTTCGTCGACGGCGACAGCTTCGACGAGTACCGTGCGGAGTACGGGCGTTCGCTCGTCTGCGGCTACGCGCGGGTCGCGGGGTTCCCATGCGGCATCGTCGCGAACCAAAAGAAGCTGACGCAGCGCAAGATGCCCGGCGGCAAGGCGGGCCCTTCGAGCGCGACCAACATGCCCGCGGTCATCTACGACGATTCTGCCGACAAGAGCGCGCGCTTCATCATGGACTGCAACCAGAAGGGCCTGCCGATCGTGTTCGTGACCGACACGACGGGCTTCATGGTCGGACGCGACAGCGAGCAGGGCGGCATCATCCGCTCGGGCGCGAAGATGGTGAACGCGATGTCGAACTGCGTGGTGCCGAAGATCTCGCTCGTCGTGGGCGGAAGCTATGGCGCAGGAAACTACGCGATGTGCGGGCGCGCGTTCGACCCGCTGCTCACGCTTGCGTGGCCCGGCGCGCGCTTCGCGGTGATGGGCGCCGCGCAGGCCGCAGGCACGCTGCTTTCGATCGATCTCGCGGCACGCGAGCGAAAGGGCGAGAAGATCGATGAGGAGATGCGCAAGCAGCTCTTGGCCGCGATCACAGCGAGCTACAACGAGCAGCAGGACATCCGCTATGCGGCGAGCCGCGGCTGGGTCGACCGCATCATCGATCCGAAGGAGACGCGCGAGGAACTGGCGCTTGCGCTCGCGGTGGCCGCGCAGGCGCCCGCGCAGCAGAGCGGCGTCTACCGCACGGGCGTGCTGCAGACCTGAGGCGTGGCGTGCGGCTTTGGGTGAGGGATTTTCTCACGGAGGCACGGAGGTACGGAGGGCAAGTCTTGCACCCCGATGCGCCGAGCGAGGGCGAGGATTGGATTGGGGGGCTTGTTGATTGCGGAGTTTCTCTCCGTTGTGACCTCCGCCCAAGTCTTCTCCGTCTCTCTGAACTCAGCCCGCCCGCACGAGTGACGCTGGCCTGCCCCTGATCTCCGTGCCTCCGTGAGAAAAATCCCCAGACGGACGCGCGCAACCGGCTGATCGCGGATTGTTCGTTCAGCGACGGCGACGCGGGCGTGCGAGCGCGCCGAGCGCGAGGAGGGCACCCGCGGCGGGCGTCGGGATCGGCGTGAACTCGATCTCGAGGCGCGGCACGATGCCGCCGAATGCTGCGCTCTCCGCGCTGTCGAAGCGGCGCGCGGTGCCTGTCGCCGATTCGTCGCCGAGGATGAACCAGCCGAGGTTTGCAGCGGGATTCGCGAGCACTGCCTGGACATCGGCGGCGAGCGCGGCGGAAGTCCACGTTTGAAGTCCGCTCGTCGTCGTGAGGAGCGACGCGCTCGCGGAGGCCGCGAAGTCGCCGCCCGCGGCCAGCCAGAAGGTGACGCCGCCCGCGCCGTCTGTGCTCGCGTGCAGCCAGGTGGCGTCGCCCGCGAGCGCGGGGGCGCCGGGGGCCTCGGTGCCGTCGGGGTCGCTCGCGCCCGTCGTCCACGCGGTGAGCGCGCGATGAACGGTCATGGTGCGGTTGCCGCCATTGGCCTGCGAGACGTTGAGGACGAGGCGGACCGAGGTGACCGTCGCGTCCGATGGAACGAACGCGGCGATGTCGAACCAGAGCACCGCACGGCGAGTCAGGTTCTGGTTGGTTTTCCCAGCGAAGAGGTACTGGCCTGCGCCGTTCGCAAGCGAGCCGTCGACGGACTCGTAGAGCGTCGCGTCGCGCGAGGCGGTGATCGAGACGAAGTCGCCGTGCGCGTATGGGGCGACGGCGACAAGAGCGGCGATGGCGACAGCGGTCCTTCTCAACGAGGATCCCTCCGTGCGGTAGGCTGACACGCGTTCGGGCCGCCGCAAGCCGCCTGCGGGAATCCACATGAAATCACTCGTCATCGCCACGTCGAATCCGCACAAGGTCGAGGAGATCGGGGCCGTTCTCGGACAACTCGGGATTGAATGCCTGCCGCTCGGCGACGCTGGCGTCCCCGAGCCGAAGGAAGACGGCGCCACCTTCGAGGAGAACGCGCGCATCAAGGCGCGGGCGTACGCGAAGGCGCTCGGCCGCACGGTGCTCGCCGACGACTCGGGGCTCGAGGTCGACGCGCTCGGCGGAGCGCCTGGGGTCCACAGCGCGTACTACGCGGGCGTCGGCGCGACGCGCGCCGAGCGCGACCCCGCGAACAACGCGCGGCTGCTGCGCGAGCTCGCGGGCGTGCCTGACGCGCAGCGCACCGCGCGCTTCGTGTGCGTCCTGTGCATCGCGCGCCCCGACGGCACGATCGTCGCCGAATCACGCGGCACCTTCGATGGGCGCATCGGCCACGCGCCACGCGGGGCGAACGGGTTCGGATACGACCCGCTGCTCGTGCTCGCCGACGGCCGCACGAGCGCGGAGCTCTCAAGCGACGAGAAGAACGCACGAAGCCACCGAGGCAACGCGCTGCGGGCGCTGGTGCCGAAGCTCGCGTGATTGAGCGCTCGCCGCTGCGGCGGCTCGCTTTGGTGCTTGGGAGCTGCTTGAAGCGCGCTCGACGACGGAGCGCAGCGAAGTCGGAGCGGATGACGCGGGAGTCGCCAGTCGTATCGTGTGGCACTATCCCCTGCGAAGCAGGGGTAGTGGCGGCCTCGTGCGCAGGCTGTGCGTCCAGCCTGCAGGCTTCGCACCCAGCCTGCGCACGATTCCGCCATCACCAGAGGTGATGCCACACGACACAGGTGGCGACGGCGCACGCAACCTGCTCGCGCTTCGCGCTCGGCGTGGTTCACGCACATTGGCCCCACCTGATCCGCGGCGCGCCCAGACCTTCCTCTCGACCATTCACACGCTCTCGCGCGTGATGCGCCGCAGGCCGTCGTCGAGGCGGAAGAACTCGAGCCGCAGGCGCTCCGTCACCGAGCCGAGCCATGGAGCGCGTCCTGCGTGACGGTCGATGCGGCCGAGCGCGTCGCGCGCGTCGTCGATCGTCGCGTGCTCGTGCCCGCGCGCGGCCGCGAGCGCACGCGCGAGCCATGCGGTGCAGGCGATGTTCAGGACAAGCGCCTGCAGGCCACGCACGGCGGGCCAGCCGTAGTAGCCAGCGCCCCACGCGCGGCCGCCGAGGATGGTGGCGCGGGCGTAGCGCGCGAGAAGTTGGTCGATCGCGTCGCGGTCGGGGCTTTCGGAGAGCGTGGGAATGCGCGCGATCGCGGCGAACTCGACGCCGCCGAGGAGCCCGCGCGCGACCGCGGGCGCACGCCCCTTGCCGCGCGTGAAGGCGCGGCTTGCGAGGAGTTGTGCAAGCACCGTGCGCACGCGCCCCCTCGACTTCGCCTCGTTGACCTGCACATCCTCGAGGCGCGCGAAGACGGCCTGCCGCAGGAGCCGCAGCTGCTTCGGCAGCGCGCCTTCGAGCGGAAGGTGCTCGAGTTCGTCGGGAAGCGCCCCGACGAGAACCTGCACGAGCTCCCTGAACCGCCTGGCGCGCACATCGGCGAGCTTCGCGCGGCCAAGGCTCGCGGCGATCCAGGCGAGGCCGTCGAAGCGATCGCGAATCACGAGGTCGTCGCGCGCGAGATGCCGGTCGAGGAGCTGCGCCAGCGCGTCGAGCTCGCCTTCCTTCGCGGACATCGCGTCGGCAAGCGATGGCGGCGCCGTCGCGAGCCGCGTCTCGGGCACGCCGAGGCTCATGCGGTGCGCTTCCTCGAGGTGGCTGCGGAGCTCGGCGCCCTTGTTCTCGCGGACGCTCTGGCAGGCGAAGCTGATCCCCACATGCGTCTTGCGGTCGTCGGGCACGAGGACAAACGGGAACAGCTGGCAGGCGATCGGCTTCTCCGCGAAGCCATGCTCCTTGTGGATGCGGCAGAGTCCGTCGTCCATGAGGAAGACGCACGCGCCATCCTCGCGCTGCCTGAGATAGGTCGTTCCTCGGAACTCGGTCGTGACAGGCATCCCGAGCTTCGTCTCCCAGTTCTGTGCGAGCAGTTTCTCGAGGTCCGCGGGCCGTAGCTGCACCGTGAAGTCGCGGCAGCAGTTGCCGCAGCCGTGGCAGCTGTAGCGCTGCTCGCGCACGGGGAGGACGAGAAGAGGAAGTGCGACGGGCTTCGGATCGCTCATGGCGCGCGCTCGCTGGCAGGGCGGGGCGTTCGTTCCCCGCGGCGGAGGGTACGCACGCACCAGACGGTGCCGAGGACGCCGAGCGGAATCGTGAGCGCGGCCTCACCTGCGCTCTCGAGGAGCGCGAGCTGTGCGGTGAGCGTCTCGATCTCCTCTGCAGACCCACTTCCCGCCAGCACCGCCGGTGCGATGAACGCGACAAGCGCCTCGCGCCAGCCGATCCGCCCGAGCGGGTTTCCCGCGCCGAGGATCGCGACCGACGCGAGCAGCGCAGCCTGCGCGGGGTTCAACGAGACGCCCACGATCTGCGCGGCCGCCCACATGCGCAGCGACCACATCGCGACATCGATCGAGCGGAAGAAGACGCCGCCGCCAAGGGCGCGCGGGTCGACCAGCGCCCGCTCGGCCCCCTTCAGGAAGCGCGACAGCGCGGGAATGCGTCCGAGAGCGACCGTCACGGTGCAGCCCACGGCCACCGTGCCCGCGAACACGAGCAGCCAGAGCCAGTCGAGGAGCGGCACCTCGCGGCCCGACGCGATCTGCGCGAGCCCTGCGGCGAGGCCGGCCGCGAGCGTGCCGAGCGTCACGATCGCGACGCCCGTGATCCACGCGCCCAGCTCCCTCGCCGACATCCCGTCGCGCCGCCAGTGGAACGCGCAGCGCAGGAAGAGCCCGAGCCTCACGGGCGCGTAGTTGAAGAGCGACGCCATCAGGTTCACCGCCTGCATGTCGAGCACGCGGAAGCGGCGGATCGGAAGCGCGACCGTCCAGAAGGTGTAGCCCGAGCAGACGATCGAGCCGAGCGTCGAGAGGAGAAGGAGCGCGACGAGGCCTCGGTCGGCGTTCCAGAGCTTCTCGAGCCCCGCACTTCCCTGGGCAAACGCGCGCTGCGCGCACCACACCACGAGCGCGCAGCCGACGGCGAACCCCGTGATCTGCAGCCCGATCCTCATCCGCGAGGGACGCTTCGGAAGGTCGGCGGGGTCCGCGGTCGTCACGCGGGCGAGTGTACCGCGCGCGCCGCGCGCTTCGTCCGCCGCCGCTCGCGCCAGAGCACCACGAACACGCGCACCCCGTCCTTCATGCGGATCTTCTTGCCCTCGTCGAACCCGCGCGGCGCATAGGACACGGGCGCCTCGCGCACGCGCAGGCCACGCCGCGCGGCGGCGGCGACGATCTGCGGTTCGATTCCGAAGCGCTCCTCGTCGAGGTCGCCGATGATCCTGCGCATGGCGGGCACCGTGAAGAGCTTGAAGCAGCACTCCATGTCGTGGACCGCGAGCCCCGTGGTGAGGTTGCTCGCAAGCGTGAGGAAGCCATTCGCGAGGCGATGCGCGAGCCGCTTGAGCCCCTTGGGCGGCGTCGCCCAGCGGTTGCCGAGGACGAGGTCGGCGTCACCTGCGACGAGCGGCGCAAGCAGCGTCGGAAAGTCGGCGGGGTCGTACTCGAGGTCCGCGTCTTGGATGAGGATCGCGTCGTCGTCCGCTGCGACGCCGAGGACATGCGCAAAGCCCGTGCGGATGGCGGCGCCCTTGCCGCGGTTCTGAGGGTGAAGCAGCGTGGTCACGCCGAGCCGCGCGCCGAGGTCGGCGATCACCGCCTTGGTGGCGGCGTCGGAGCCGTCGTCGACCAGCACCGCACGCACCTGCCAGCCGGCGGGAAGCGGGGCCGCGAGCACACGCCCGACCGCCGCCGCCAGCGTCGCAGGCTCGTTGTAGACGGGCATGACGACATGCAGCGTGCGCATCGGTGCGGGCGCCGATGCTCAGCCCTGCTGGGGCTCGCCGCCGATCGCGGAGCGCATCTGCGTGTCGGCGAGCATGTTTTGCATGCGGTAGTAGTCCATGAGGCCGAGCTTGCCCGTGCGCAGGCTGTCGGCGACGGCCTTCGGCACATCGGCCTCTGCGAGGACGACGAGCGCGCGGTTCTTCTGCGCCTCGGCCTGGAACTCCGCCTCGAGCGCGACGGCGAGCGCGCGGCGCTGCTCGGCCTGCGCCTGGAAGCGCTTGGTGTCTGCCTCGGCCTGGGCGGCCTGCAGCTGTGCGCCGATGTTCTCGCCGACGTCGATGTCGGCGATGTCGATAGAGAGGATCTCGAACGCCGTTCCCGAGTCGAGGCCCTTCGCGAGCACCGTCTTCGAGATCTTGTCGGGATTCTCGAGCACGCTCTTGTGGTCTTCCGCGGAGCCGATCGTCGAGATGATGCCCTCGCCGACGCGGGCGATGATCGTCTCCTCGGTCGCGCCACCGACGAGGCGCGAAATCGCGGTGCGCACCGTCACGCGCGCCTTTGCGCGCAGCTGGATGCCGTCCTTGGCGACCGCGTCGATGGTGGTCTTCCCCGACTGCATGCTCGGGCAGTCGATGACCTTCGGGTTCACCGAGGTCTGCACGGCGTCGAGGATGTCGCGGCCCGCGAGGTCGATGCCCGTGGCCGAGTTCCACGGGAGGTCGATGCCCGCCTTGTCGGCCGCGATCATGGCGGCGACAACGCGGCTCACGTTGCCGCGGGCGAGGTAGTGGGCCTCCATGAGGTCCGTGGGGATGTCGAGCCCCGCCTTCTTGGCGGTGATGCGGTTCAGGACGATGACCTCGGGCGGCACCTTGCGCAGCCTCATCATGATGAGGTCGAGCATGGCCACCTTCGCGTCGCTGAAGAGCGCCTGGACATACAGCTTCAGGACGCCAAGCATCACGAAGAAGACGAAGAGGCCGATCAGGCCTGCGATGCCCGAGAGCACCCAGAGCACGATGTCGCCGGGAGTGGTGGCTTGCGCGATCAGTTGCATCATGGCCTTTCCTATGGATTCGCTCGAGGTATCCGCTTGACGCATCCGCTCGATCTATCCGCTTGATGTATCCGCTTGTCGGGATCCTATCGATGGGATCAACTCAAGATGATGGTCGCGGCCAGGACCGCCGCGGGGGTCAGACTGTAGCAGGGCGGGCTTCGCGACGAGGTCGCACGCGCACCTGCCCGTCGCGTACGGAGACGACCTCGATGGCCGTACCTGCGTCGATGAGATCGCCTTCCGCGGTCGCATCCATGCGGCGGCCGTTGATGCGCGCGAAGCCTGCGGGTCGGAGGGGCGTGATGGCCTCGCCGACATCGCCGACGGCGGGAAGCGTGGGAGCAGGCGCTGGCGCGGCTCCCGTGCGGGCTGGAATCTCAGCAGAGAGGACCAGCCGCCTTCCGAGCGGCGACTTCGATGCCACCCGCAGGCCGATCATGAGCATGAAGGGCGCCGCCACCGCATACATCGCGAGCAGCAGCATTCCCACCGTCGGGTCGTACAGGAACCCGAGCACGACCGACGCGATCGCCGTGCCGACGCAAAGGATCGCGAGGAGGCCGCCCGTCGGAAGCAGGAGCTCGATGACGAAGATGCCGAAGGTCGCGACCCCGAGAAGGATCGCGGCGATCAGCGAGCCTGATGAACTCTCTTCGCTCATGCGCGTGGATCCTCGGGCGCCGACGGTGTTTCCTCCTCGGCGCGCTCGACGATGAGCGAGCCTCCGAGCCGAGAGACGACCCGCACGGACGCCCCGCGCGGAATGTACTCGCCTGTCGACTGCGCGTCGAAGAGCTCTCCGCCGACCTCAACGCGGCCCGAGGGACGCAGGTCGGTGTCTGCGGAGCCGACCGCGCCGATGGACGGGAGGCGCGCCACCTCCTTGAGCGGCGGCTCGATGCTGCCCGTCGCAGAGGTGGCAAGCACCGCGCGGCGGAACACCGAGGTCTCGCGGAACCAGCGCGACGCGAACCAAGTCATGATCGCCCCAAGCACGAGGCCTGCGATCGTCGTCACCGACGCCGTCAGGAGCGCGCTCCGCTCGGAGGCGCTCGTCGGGTCGGTGCCCGTGAAGCTCGCGACGAGACCAGCGAGGATGCAGATCGCGCCCGCGATGCCTGCGACGCCGATCCCTGGCAGCACGAAGACCTCGACCGCGACGAGAAGGATGCCCGCGAAGACAAGCAGGATCTCCCACCATTCCGCGAGTCCGAGGAGCGCGGGCGCGCCGACGAGAAGGAGCATCGCGCCGAGGGCGACCGCGCCCGCGACACCGACGCCGGGGTGAAGCCCCTCGATGACGAGGGCGACCACGAGGATTCCGATCAGCACGATGCGGATTGGCCAGGAGATCAAGAAGCGTACGAGCGATTCGGCCCAGCTTTCGGGGATCCGCACCACTTCGCGGGCGCCGAAGAAGGCCGTGAGCGCGGCGTCGTCGCGCACGACCGCGCTCGCGAGGCCCCAGCGCATCGCCTCGTCGGCCTGCACCACGAGAAGCCGTGCGTCGGTGTCGACGACTTCGGCGATTCGCCATGCGCCTCGATCGCCATCCGTCAGAGGGAGGTCTGCGCCACCAACGGGTCGCTCGGGCGCGAGCGACTCGAGGTCCGCGGGCGGCTTGGTCGGAGCGATGGTCGCTGCGGGATCGAGCCCGAGGAGCTCGAGTTCCGCACGATCCGCGAAGCGGCGCACGCCGTCTGCGGTGCGCTCGATGACCCAAAGCTCGCGCTCGACGCTGACGAACGCCTGCAGGAGACGCGCGTCGTCTCCGCGGCGCGCGGCCGAGGCGTCGAGTTCGTCGAGAAGCGGAGACTCGATCTTGGCGCGTTCGGCCACGGGAAGCGGCGTCAGGCCCAGCCCCGGCATCGCCGTCACGGGCGCCGCGTCGCCGAAGGCGGAGCCCGGCGCCACGACCATCTCTCGGCACGCAAGCGCGATGAAGGTGCCGCCGCTGTAGGCCTTGCGGCGGATCCACGCGACGCTGTTCGCGGGCGCGTCGTTGCGCAGTCGCATGCAGATGTCGAGCGTGGCCTCGACCTCGCCGCCAGGCGTGTCGAGCTCGATCACCAGCGCGTCGAACCCGAGTTCGCGCACGGCCTTCAGCCGGCGCTCGATCGACCAGAGCGTGACCGTGTCGATCGGGCCCGTCAGCGGCAGCACCGCGACGCGCGAGGCCTGGCGTTCGGTGGGGATCGCGCGCGGCGCGTCGGGCGCGACCGTCTGTGCCGCGGCTGGGAAGGCGAAGAGCAGCGCCGCGAAGAAAATGTGCACGAGACGCGCAAGCATGGCGCGGATCGTACGCGGCGGCCTCCATGCGCGGAGCAGTGCAAAAAAGCGGACGGCCAGCGCGAGGCTGGCCGTCCGACTTCGATCATGTGCTGATCACGCGTCTCATGCTGGCCCTGCACGAGGCAGGGAGCACGGACCTGGCGCCAAGATCAGTCCCACGCACGCGAGGGCGCGCCCGTGGAGCTCATCTGGTAGACCATCGTCAGGAACGCGTCGCCCGTGAGGGCTTCGGCGTCGTCCTTGAAGATGTTGTCATCGATGGTCGTGTTGTTCGAGGTGAACTGCACGATGCCGTCGGGCTGGAACTTCTTGTCGTAGATCACGTGGCCGTCGTTGAAGCAGATGTTGCCATCCCACTCCTTGGCGCCGCCGTGGATCTGCAGGGTCTTCGAGGCGTTGTAGACATTGGCGGTGTAGTCGCCGTTCTGGACGCCGCGGTTCGCGAGGACCACGAACTTGGAGTCAAGGGTGTCGCGCCACTGCTTGGCCTTGCGCTGGCCGTTCAGCTCGAGCGTGCCATAGCTGACATGCGCGATCTGGCCGGGGCGAAGGTCAGCCTGGAAGAGCGGATCCCAGTACTGGTCGTTGGTGATCGGCTGGTACGCGTCGTGGTTGTAGTTCGCCATGACCAGCACGTTGGTGCTGACCTCGGCGGGGGTGACCAGGACATCCGTGCTGAACGCGTTCTGCGCGATGCAGGCCGAGTAGAGCTTGGCGTGGTCGTTCTGGCTGACATCCTCGTTGCCCGCGCCGGGACGGTTCTGCCCGTTGACGGGAAGACGGTCGATGAGGCCCGGGGTCGGGAAGATGCCGTTGAACTCGCGGGCGAGGGTCAGGAAGCCCTTGTGGACCTGCTGAATCTGCGTCGCGTCCTTGACACGCTTCGTGGTGGCGCGCGCCCTGTTGAGGGCGGGCAGGAGGATCGCCAGGAGCAGCGCGATGATGCCCATGACGACGAGGAGCTCGATCAGGGTGAATCCTGAGCGGCGCCCGTTTCTTTGCCTAATCATGACAAGTTCTCCAAATGAGGAATGAGGAATGGAAATGGAACGAACGGTCGTGGAGGCCGTGGCGCTCAGGACGGCGTGGTGCCGTCGGTGAGGCGCTCAGGAGCCTGCGTGTAGCTGGTGTTGGTGGGCGAGCCGATGCCGATGCACATCCAGGTGTCGCCTTCCTGGATGCCCTTGCAACCGCCGGTGGCGAAGTCGGAGAAGGTGTAGATGTTGTCCTTCTTCAGGGTGATCGAGCCGCACTCGTACTGGACGGTGTCTGGGATGATGCTGCGCTCGAGGTTCACATGGTTGTCGCCGTAGCAGACATTGCCTTCCCAGGTGTCCTTGGGCTCGTGGAAGAGGAGCGTGTAGCTCTTGCTGTAGTTGGTTCCGCTGATGGCGCCGTTGTGGGTGCCGCGGTTGCCCATGATGGGACGGGTGCTGCTGGCCTTGTTGTTCCAGTAGAAC
>WGMP01000050.1 GCA_016124975.1 Phycisphaera sp.
CACGGGGCGGTACTTGCGGCCGACGACCCCGAGCACCGCCTTGGTGTCGCGCCTGACGATCGACTTGTGCGTGGCGATGCGGCGCATCCCGCCGTCGACCTCGGCGTGGATCGGGCATTCCTCGACCTTCCAGTCGAGCCCCGCCATCTTCAGCGCGGCGCCGCTCGTGACCGCTCGCTCGGTGCGCTGCCCGAGGCGGTGCCAGACGGGCGTCGAGCCCGCGGCGAAGAACTCCTGGGTGCCGTCCTCTCGGACGGTGATTTCGTGACTCATGTAGAGCCTCCTTCTTGTCGCTTGGCCCGCCACCGCATGGACGCACCGCGCCGCCGGACCACCCGGCGAAGTCGGTGGCCATGCGGCGGCGGACGGTTTCGTGTCTGTGCGTGACGCTGCGGATCAGGTCCTATGGATCAGGTCCTATGCATCAGGCCGCAGCCATTGCGCCGCGGTCGGGCCGAGGCAGCGTGGCGTCGCGGTCGCTGACCTTCGGGAAGTCCTTCAGCGGGGCGTCGTCGGTGTCGTCACCGTCACCGTCAACGCACCCGGACGGACGCACCGCGCTCATGTCGATGAACTCACTCATGTCCTGGTTCGGCGGGATGTCGCGCACCTGCTCCAAGATGACCCTCGTCGCAAGCTGCGTGTAGAGGTCGCGGTCGCCGAGGTGATCGGTCTGCGAGAGGAAGATCCCCAGGAGCGCAAGGCCATCGATGAGCATCTTCAGCGCCACCGAGATGTCCTCGTCGGACAACGCCTCGGGCGGCGGGACCTCGATGCCGATCTCCGAGAGCTGCTTCCTGTTCGTCGTCCAGGGCGCATGCTCCGAGTCGTAGACGATCGCGGCGACGATCCGCTCCGACGGGCGGCCCTCCTCCTTGGCCTTCGCCACGAGCGCCTCGATGGCGGCCCTGCGCTCGCTGCGCTTCTTCTCGAAGATCATGCCGATCTCGTCGGGCGTGAGCGGCTTCGGCTTCTGCCGGGTGTTCCTCTTCTTGCTCTGTGCGGTCATGTTCATGTGCTTTCCTTCCTGGTTGAGTTGCGAAAGCACCCCTCCGCGGCACCACCACGCCCCACGGGGCACGCGCCCCGTGGTGAACAGCGGAGTGCATGCCGGGAGGGGCGCGGGTTGGAACGATGTGGTGGAACGACGCGGTGGACTAGCGGGCGTGACTCCGTGCGATGAGCCGTGCAAGTATCCCCGCCACGACCTCGACGAGCCGCAGGGCCGACACCGCGAGGGCCCGCACGGCGAACCCCAGCATGGCGAGGGTCCGTGCGAGGTCAGGGTTCATCGGTGGCTCCTGCGGGGTTGATGGCCGCGGGACACCTCGATGCGTAGGGACAGGTCCTGCATGGCCAGCCCGGCCTCGTGGGGAAGACGCCCTTGCGGATCCCGTCCCACACCTGGCCGATCTGGTCGATGCAGGCCTGCACGGACTCCTGCCTCATCGCGACGGCGTGCGTGGTGACGACAGGCTTCACGGCCTTGGTCACGGTCACGAACTCCATCGCGGTGATTCGCCGCCAGCCGTCGAGCTCGCGGTCGAGGAGCGTGGCGTACAGCCGAAGCTGCGGCGCCGACTCCTCGACCTTGTCGGGATTCCACCTCGAGCGTGAGGTCTTGTAGTCCCGCAGGACGAGCCCGTCCTTCGTCAGGCGCACGAAGTCGACCTTGCCCTCTATCGGCGGGATCTGCGGATCGATCACGCCCGAGGTGCGGTCCTCGACGCAGACGACCTGCCCCTCGGGCCGCGCCTCTGGTGAAGCGAGGAACGCATCCACCATGCGCTGCCCGAGAGCATGGAGGGTTTCCGAACTCTCGCCCTTGGAGTACTTCACGGGGAGGAGCGAGGAGTTCAGGAGGTTCGACACCTTGCCTGCGAGCTCCGCCGAGGATGGACACGGCAAGCCTTCCATGTCGCATTCATGGACCTTGGCGAAGGCCTCGTGCATCGCCGAGCCGAACAGCAGGCTCGACGGGATGAAGTCGGCCTCGGCCCGCTCGACGTACTTGAAGGCGAATGCCCGCGGGCACTGCTGGTACGACGACACCTGCGTCCATGACAGGTGCGGCCGGCCGGTGATGGAGAGAGCCTCGGCAGAGGGCGTTGACGGTGACGGTGACGGCGGAGCAGACTCCCAGGCCTTCACCTTGGCATCTGCCATGTCCTTCCCCGGCACCCCCATGGCGGAAACCCCCGCTCCCGCAGCGGGAACAGGGGTTTCTGCACCAGGGGTCCTCTGCGCGCTGCCGTCGGTGGACACCCTCTTGGATTCCACCCTCGAGGCATCCACCTTCGGTCGTCGCCGTTGCGATGCCCCGGGTGGAACCCTGGCTGCAACCTCGGCTGCAACCCTGGGTCGCGGTCTGGTGGCCGTCATGCGTGGCTCCTTCCACGCCCATCAGCGGCCGGCTGGAGGCGACCCTTCAGGGCATCGATCAGCTGCGACGCCTGGCGGATGTCGAGGTGATCCGCGGACTCGATCCCGAACTCCTCGTGCGCCTCGTGGTCAAGGTCAAGGCGGTGCCGCTTGCACATCGACCGCAGCGCCTTCAGCTGGCTCTCCGTGGCAGGGCGCACCGCACCGCCGTAGCCGTTGGAGTGGCCGTTTCCATGCCCCGCCCACTGACCACCACGGCCGTTCCCGTTTCGAGTCAGTGGATGATTCTCCAAAGAGTGACGGTGTCGGGACTGTTGACGGTGACGGTCGAGGGTGTTCCTGGATGGATCGACGGTTTCACCACCGGGCTGTCCGGGCGGTTCGGGCTGTTGGTTGGTGGAATGCGGTTCATCCACCACGCCGTGACTCGATCCCTCCGTCACCGTCAATGGACCGTGCACGCGGCCACTTCCCTGCGGCATGCTCGAACCCGTGGTCGAACCAGTGGTCGAACCAGTGGTCGAACCGTTGGTCGATCCACCGCTCGATCCCTCCGTCACCGTCAACGGCCCGTGCACACGGCCGTTTCCCGACCCTGCACCACTCCCCCGCTGACCTTCCATCGAGGCCAGCTGCCGGTCGATCGCCTCCGATGCCTGCGCATACACCTTGGCGACCTCGTGCTGGAGACGAGGCGGATCGCCGAGGAGCCCCATGTCGAGCTCCGCCGAGAGGTTGATGCTGACGCCTGCGGACTGAAAGTCCCGGGACACCTTTTTGCTGACGCCCACGTTCACGGTCAATGGCATGGACCGCGCTCCTTTCGTGAAGGGGCTGACGAGGCCCAAAACGAACAACCCCGCCGGTCAAGGCGGGGTCGGAAGGGCGAAGGCCCTTCAGAGCATATTGACACAAAATGCCTGCTATTTAGGCCTGGGATGGAACAGGGTGCAGGCCCGGGGGTGGTGCCGTGCCGAGACAGATTCGGCTACACCCCGACATCGCTGCCATGGCGGTGGCGCACGACCGAAGGCGACCGCCCGCACAGCCCACCGCCCGAAACCCCCGCTGGCGAGCCCCCAGAGGGGGTTTCCGCACGGGCGGTGCGGTCAGGGCGGTCCAACAGCGTCCGTTGCCCCACCGCCCCTCAATCCCTCGCCGCCGCATCCGCCGGTGCCGATGCTCCCGCGCGCTCCCGCAGGCGGTCGTAGAGGTCGGTGAAGTTCACCAGCACCTTCACCAGGCCCTCCATGACCTTCGGGTCGCCGAGGGCCTGCTGGCTCATCTTCTGGTGGGCCGCGCCGCTGTCGAGCACGGCCTGCGTGACGGCCTCGACGAGGTCGGGCGACTCGCCCCAGCGCGCCGCCGGCGAACGGGAGCCCGATCGAGGAGGAGCCCAAGGTGGACCCGCCGCCCGCGGACCAGTCGGCGGACCGAGTGGAGCCAGGCGGTCCAGAGGCACGGATGGGCGCCCGAGAGGAGCCTCGTCACGGGGTGCGGGGGAGCCGGTACCGAGACCGCGACTCGCTTCGCCCTGTCGGCCCCACCGCTTTCCTCGTGCGCGGCTCCAGGCACCCCCGCTGCCGCCCGGACGCACCTCGGGTCGGCCCCGGGGCTGACACGCGGCGTGCGATGCCCTGCTTGCGCCGAGCCGTGACGGCGTGACGACCGTGACGGCGTGACGGCCGCCTGCGGGAACTCCCGATGCTGCGGAATCTTGACTTTCTCTCGCGGGAGATGCCCGCTGACATCCAAGTTGCTTGACTTCCAGAAATCTTCGGGTTGAATCGAGATTTGCGATTCGCACCGCGGGGATTGAGGACGAGACCCTCAGCGCCGCATCGCAACTCATGGAAAGTCTCGGTCAAGGAAGAAGCATGGCAACGGACGATCGGGCAAAGTCATTCGGCGAACTCCTGACGGCGAAGCAGGCCGCGGAGCGGCTCACGATCTCGGCGAGGACCGTGTTCGAACTCACGCGGACGGGTCAGCTACCCGTGATCAGAATCGGTTGCAACGTGCGCTACGCGCTGTCGGATATTGAGGCCTTCATTGCCTCGCGCCGCTCGGGGGGGAACTGACCATGGCCAGCCTGTCGAACGACAAGAGCGGGAAGCGTCGGATTCTCTTCAGCATTCCCGGCGGGAGGCGCCAGACGCTCTGGCTCGGCAAGGTGCCGAAGAAGTCCGCCGAGTCCATGCTCGTGCGCATCGAGGAGATGATCCAGCACAAGTCGATCGGCTCGGCGTTTCCCACTGAGCTCGTGGGCTGGATTCAGAAGCTGCCCGGGCCGACCCGCAAGAAGCTGGAGTGCGCGGGGCTGGTCGAGGCAAGGCCGCCCGTGCCGACCGTTGGCGAGGTGCTCGACCGGTACCGCAAGACGCGCGTCGTGAAGGACTCGACGATGCAGACCTACGCGCAGGCCCTCGACGGCCTCGAGGCGGCGCTCGGCAGGGACACCCTCATCGATTCGGTCACGGCGGCGCACGCGGACGAATGGCGAAAGTCCTTGACCACGGCCGGGCTCGCGGCGCCGACCATCGCGAAGCGGGTGAAGGTCGCCCGTGCGCTCTTCTCGAAGGCCGTCCGCTGGAAAATGATCGCCGAGAATCCGTTCGAGCACCTCAAGTCCGGCTCGCAGGCGAACCCGAAGCGGTCGCACCATGTCCCGGTCGAGACCATCGAGCGCGTGATCGCCGCGTGCCCCGACCGCGAGTGGCGGGCGATCATCGCGCTCTGCCGGTTCGCCGGCCTCCGTGCGCCGTCCGAGCTGGTCGGGCTCATGTGGACGGACGTCGACTGGAAGCGGCGAGCCCTGACCGTTCGAAGCCCGAAGACCGAGCACCATGAGGGCCAGGCCCAGCGGCTCGTCCCGATCTCGGACCGGCTTCGGGAAATCCTGAACGACCTTTGGACCTCTGCCGGCCCGTCGGAATCCAAGATGCTTCCGAGCATCGCCTCGTCGACGAAGAACCTCCGCACGCGGTTCCAGAAGATCCTGAAGCGCGCGAAGGTCAGCCCGTGGCCGCGGCTCTTCCAGAATCTGCGCGCCAGCGCCGAGACCGATTGGGTCGAGCGCTTCCCGCAGCACGAGGTCGCCTCGTGGCTCGGCCACTCCCCGACGGTTGCCAGGACCCACTACCTCCAGACCCGCGACATGCACTTCGCCGCTGCAGCGGGCCTGAACACCGATGGCAGCAGCGTCGAAGGCACAGCGGATTCCGCGTCGAGCGCAGCACAGGGGAAGCGCATCGCAGATTGCATCGCACCCGCATCGCAAAACGCATCGCAGCGAGGAGCCGCGCCGAAAAGCACTCTCTCGCGTCCTGTTCCACAAATGCAGACTGCCCGCGAACTTGCGCCAGTCGTTGCGGACGGGCGCGAAAGTTCGCGGGCAGTGCTAGTGACCCCAGAGGGATTCGAACCCTCGTTACCTCCGTGAAAGGGAGGTGTCCTGGACCAGGCTAGACGATGGGGCCTGTTGGAGCGGATTGGTGCGGGCCGACGGTCCAGAGTCGGTAAGCGAGGCGGAGATGATAGCGCATGCCGCGATCCTGTCGAGTTCGCTTCCCGATACGCTCAGGGGATGCCTGAGCGCGGGCCCGAACCCGACGAGATCCTGAAGGCGGCGGAGCCCCCGCTTGTCTTCTGTCCGCTCGGGTTCGAGCGCCGGGCGTTCATGCGCTTCGGGAAGCTGCCCGTCGTGACGACGGGGCCTGGCGCCGGGGCGATCCGCCGCGCGTTCGCCGCGCGCGCGGAGTGGCCCGTGCGACACCCGCGTTTCGTGGTCCTCCTTGGTCTCGCGGGCGCGATCGACCCCGCAATCGTCGCGGGCAGCGACCATGCCTGCGCAGAGGTCGTCGACGAAGCGCGCGGCGCTCCCCCGCTTCGCTCGACCCTTGTCCGCGGCGCGTCGGCCCGCGTCGTCGAGGCCGCGACGATCACGGCGACCGTCGAGGACAAGACGCGGCTCTTCGGCATGGTGCAGGCGCAGCTCGTCGACCTCGAGTCGCGCGCGTTCGCGGAGTGCGCGGAGGCGGCCGGCCTCCGCTGGGGCGTCGTGCGCGGCGTCAGCGACGGCGCGAACGACGCGCTGCCCGCGGAGCTTGCGTCGTTCGTCGATGCGCGCGGCGAGACGCGCATCGGCCGCGTCCTCGCGGCGATCGCGCGGCGGCCCGCGCTCCTGACGGAGCTTCTTGCGATCGGCCGCGTCTCGCGCAGCGCCATGCGCAGCGCGTCGTTCACGGTCGATGCGCTCGGTGCGCGCCCCGCGATCGACCTCTGCGACGCCGCGCACCCGCTTCTTATCTACGGCGGCTCGTTCGACCCGCCGCACGAGCGGCACGCGACCATGCTCGCCGACGCGATGCGCGCGCTCGCCGCGCCGTGCGCGATCGTGATGCCCGCGCGCGTGAACCCGCTGAAGGGCGACGCGCCGCCCGCCGACGGTGAGGCGCGGCTTGCTCTCTGCCGCGCGGCGTTCGGCGCGCTCGGCGACGGTGTCGCAGGCGAGGTCCGCCTCTCGCGGCTCGAGATCGACCGCGAGGGGCCGAGCTACACGATCGACACCGTGACGGCGCTCTGCGCGCGCGCCCCCGCGCTCCGCGGCGCGATCCGATTCCTCGTCGGCAGCGACGCGATCCGCGGGATCGAGCGCTGGCACCGATGGCGCGAGCTCCTCGGGCTCGCCCGGCCCGCGATCGTCGTCCGCCCCCCCGACACGCATGCCGCGGTGGCGGGGTTCCTCGACGGGTTCGGCGGTGCGCACGGATTCGCGGACGCGCCTTCCTGGCTTCTCGACCTCGCGCCCGTCGACCTCGCCTCGACCGACCTGCGCGCGCGGATCGCAGCGGGCGAGCGCCCACGCGGCATTTCCGACGCGGTCTGGCGCGAAATCGCGGCACGCAGCCTCTATGGCTACGGCGCATCGCGCTGATCGATCTACACTCTCCGATCTATGCCCGCGCCGCAGAAGACGCCCGACACAGCCCGAGAGAGTCGCGTGAGCCGAGTCAGCTTCGTCAGCCTCGGCTGCCCGAAGAACCTCGTCGACAGCGAGAAGATGCTCGGCGTCCTCAAGCAGTCGGGCTTCGAGCTCGTGAACGAGGACCAGCGGCCCGACGCGATCGTCGTGAACACCTGTGGCTTCCTCGAGGCCTCGAAGGACGAGTCGCTCGAGGTGATCCACGACGCGATCCGCCGCAAGGAGCGAGGCGAGATCAAGCGCGTCGTCGTCGCGGGCTGCCTCGTGCAGCGACATCGCGCGAAGCTCCTCGAGTGGGCTCCCGGCATCGACGCGATGGTCGGCGTCTTCGACCGCGACCACATCGTCGACGCGGTCGGCGGCGAGGGCGCGGCCGATCTCGCCGAGAAGGCGCCGAAGTACTGGATCGCCGGCAACGCGCTGCAGGCCGCGGCCGAGCGCGGCATCAAGACGGTCGGCCTCACCGTGAACGGCGCCGACGGCAAGGGCATCGGCTACTTCGAGGGCGACGACGACCGCGTGCGCCTCACGCCGCGCCACTGGGCGTACCTGCGCATCAGCGAGGGCTGCAACCAGCGCTGCGCGTTCTGCACGATTCCCTCGATCCGCGGCAAGATGCGCTCGAAGCCGCTCGACGCGATCGCCGCGGAGGCGCGCGGGCTCATGGCGTCGGGCGCGTTCGAGCTGAACCTCATCGGCCAGGACACGACGAGCTACGGCATGGATGTCGGCTACGACGGCGGCCTGCCGGGGCTCCTCAAGACGATCGACGGCGTCGCGCGCGAGTTCGGCGGCGGCTGGATGCGCCTGATGTACGCGTATCCCTCGAAGTTCGACGACGCGTCGATCGACGCGATCGCGAGGCTCGACAACATCGTCAAGTACATCGACATGCCGCTCCAGCACGCGAGCGACGCGATGCTGTCGGCGATGCGGCGCCACACGACCGCGGCGCACACGCGCGAGCTCCTCGGAAAGCTGCGCGACCGCGTGCCAGGGATCGCGGTCCGCACCACCTTCATCGTCGGCTTCCCCGGCGAGACGGAAGAGGACTTCGAGGAGCTCCTCGAGTTCGTCTCCGAGCAGCAGTTCGAGATGCTCGGCGTCTTCCGCTATTCGGCCGAGGCGGGAACGCCCGCGGGCACCATGGAGGCGGACCCCGCGCTCGCCGTGCCCGACGAGGTGAAGCGCGAGCGCGAGGAGCGCCTCATGCTCCTCCAGCAGGAGATCGCCTTCGAGAACGCGAAGCTGCAGGCCGAGTCGAAGGTCCAGCTCGATGTCCTCATCGATTCGGTCTCCGCGGGCAAGTCGAAGTCGCGCGCGACGACGGGCGTCACGAAGGGCGGCGCCCTCTACACGGGCCGTGCGTACTTCCAGGCGCCGTCGATCGACTCGCTGACCTACGTGCAGTCGACCGAGAAGCGCTCGCCCGGCGAACTCGTGCGCTGCACCGTCGTCGATGCGAACGGCTACGACCTGATCGCGGTTCCGACCGACGAGCTCGAGAAGAAGGTCTCGCTGCCGATCGCGCATCGGCACTAATCCGACGGCTCGGCGATACATTGCCTCCGATGCGCGCATCAGACGCGGAAGACCTCGTTCGCCCCCTGCTCTGGATCGGCTTCGACGGGAAGATCCCGCCGCCCGAGACGGTGAAGCTCGTCCACCGCGGCGTCTCGGGGGTGATCCTCTTCGTCCGCAATGTCGGCACGCGCGACGAGACGCGCACGATCATCCGCGAGCTGAAGGCGATCGCGCCCGGGCCGCTCCTCCTGTCGGTCGACCAGGAAGGCGGCCGTGTCGCGCGGCTCACCGACGGCTTCGAGCGATTCCCATCGCTGCGCGAGATCGGCGGGAAGAGCGCCGCGGAGGTGCGCGAGATCGGACGCCGCCTCGGCGCGATGGTGCGCGACGCGGGCTTCGACATCGACCTCGCCCCCGTCGTCGATGTCGACTCGAACCCTGCGAACCCTGTGATCGGCGAGCGGTCGTTCTCGCGCGACCCGTCGGTGGTCGCCGAGCTTGGCGCGGCGATGATCGAGGGCCTCGAGCAGGAGCTCGCCGCGTGCGCCAAGCACTTCCCGGGCCACGGCGACACGGACAAGGATTCGCACCACGACCTGCCGCGCCTCGCGCACCCACTCGAGCGCCTGCGCGCGTGCGAGCTCGTGCCGTTCAAGGCGGCGGTGAAGGCGGGCGTCTCGTGCGTGATGACGACGCATGTCGTCTTCGATGCGCTCGACCCGGGCGTCGCCGCCACGATGAGCGCGCCCGCGATCGGGCTCCTGCGCGGCGAAGTCGGGTTCAAGGGCGTCTGCGTCAGCGACTGCCTCGAGATGAAGGCGATCAGCGAGCACTTCGGTTCTGGGAAGGCGGCTGTGCGCGCGGTCGCGTCGGGGGTCGACGCGCTCCTCGTCTGCCACACGCACGAGGCGCAGCACGAGGTCGTCGAGTCGCTCGCGGCCGCGGTCGTCGACGGGCGCATTCCCGAATCCCGCGTCCGCGAAGCGCGCGGACGGCTGGCGGGGCTCGCGGCCCGGCACGCGCGGGATGCGTGAAAGACGGGCTGAACCGAAAGCGCGGGACGGCTACACTGTCCGATTCCCGTGAAGATCCGCAACTTCTCCATCATCGCCCACATCGACCACGGCAAGTCGACCCTCGCCGACAGGCTCCTTCAGGAGACCAAGGCTGTGTCGCAGCGCGAGGCGCGCGCCCAGTTCCTCGACTCGATGGACCTCGAGCGCGAGCGCGGCATCACCATCAAGGCCTCGGCCGTGACGGTGAAGCACACCTACAAGGGCGAGGAGTACGAGCTCAACTTCATCGACACCCCGGGACACGTCGACTTCACCTACGAGGTGTCGCGCGCGCTCAAGGCCTGCGAAGGAGCCGTGCTCGTCGTCGACTCGACGCAGGGCGTGCAGGCGCAGACCGTCGCGAACGCCTACCTCGCGGTCGCGGGCGACCTGACGCTCATTCCCGTCATCAACAAGATCGACCTCCCCGCCGCCGACCCCGACCGCGTGGCGATGGAAGTCGAGCAGGTCTTCGGCTTCCCCGCGGAGGACTGCATCTATGTCTCCGCGAAGACGGGCCAGGGCATCCACCAGCTCCTCGACATGATCTGCGAGAAGCTGCCCGCGCCGAAGCCTCCGACCACGAAGAAGCTGCGCGGCCTCGTCTTCGACGCGAAGTACGACGAGTACCGCGGCGTCGTGATGTATGTCCGCGTCTTCGACGGAAACCTCAAGCAGGGCGACAAGATCCGCATGATGGGCACGGGCCGCACCTTCTCGGTGACAGAGCTCCTGCGCTACACGCCGTTCCCGCAGAAGGTGAAGGAGCTGAACTACGCGCAGGTCGGCTCGGTGTGTGCGGGCATGAAGACCCTCGGCGACGTGCGCGTCGGCGACACCATCACGCTCGACCTCGACCCCGCGGAGATCGCGCTCGAGGGCTACGAGGAGCCGAAGCAGATGGTGTTCTGCGACTTCTACCCGTCGAGCGCGGACGAGGACGGCAAGAAGTCCGATTTCGAGCAGCTGCGCGAGGCGATCGAGAAGCTGCACCTGAACGACGCGAGCTTCACCTTCGAGCCCCAGCACAGCGAGGCGCTCGGCTTCGGCTTCCGCTGCGGCTTCCTCGGGCTCCTGCACATGGACATCGTGCAGGAGCGGCTCGAGCGCGAAGGCGGCGTGTCGATCGTGCAGACGGCGCCCACGGTGTCGTACAAGGTCGACCTCAACGACGGCACGCAGGTCGAGATCCACAATCCCGCCGATCTTCCCGACGGGTCGAAGATCAAGGGAATCCTCGAGCCGATCGTGAAGATCGAGATCATCTGCCCCAACGAGAACATCGGCGACCTGATGAAGCTCGCCGAAGCGCGCCGCGGCATCTTCCAGGCGCAGGAGATGATCAGCGAGACGCGGCAGATCCTGAAGTACGAGATCCCGCTCGCCGAGATCATCTACGACTTCTATGACAGGCTGAAGTCGTTGACGCGCGGCTACGGCACGATGGACTACCAGATCACGAGCTACCGCGAGGACCGCCTCGTGAAGGTGCAGATCCTCGTGAACGGCGAGGCCGTCGAGGCGCTGTCGCTGATCTGCCACCGCGACAACGCGGAGCAGCGTTCGCGCGTGATCCTGCAGAAGCTGAAGGAGCAGATCGACCGGCACCAGTTCGAGATCCCGCTGCAGGCGGCGATCGGCGGCAAGATCATCGCGCGCGAGTCGATCAAGGCCGTGCGCAAGAACGTGCTGGCGAAGTGCTACGGCGGCGACATCTCGCGCAAGCGCAAGCTCCTCGAGAAGCAGAAGGAAGGCAAGAAGCGCATGAAGCAGATCGGCTCCGTGTCGATCCCGCAGGAGGCGTTCATGGCCATCCTCGACCAGGGCGACTGAGTTTGAGCGGCCGCCGCTGCGGCGGCGGCCTTTGGCGTGGATGACGCGGGGGGCATATCCCGCCGCTGCGGCGGCGGCCTTTGGCGTGGATGACGCGGGGGGCATATCCCGCCGCTGCG
>WGMP01000038.1 GCA_016124975.1 Phycisphaera sp.
CATCTCGGCGAGTCCCGTTCTCTGTTCTCTGTGCCTCCGCGCCTCCGTGAGAGACCACGAGACCGCCAGCCGCACGCGGCACGGCGCGCGGCGGGAGCGGACGGTGTCGAAACCCACACGAAAGCCTGAAGCCCCCAAAAACAGAGCCCCCTGCGGAGGTGGGATCCGCAGGGGGCGGGGGGCGGAGCCTTCGCGTGGGTGGCTCCGCCGCGTGGGCATGAAAGGAGAGGTCGACCGGCCGGAGTTGGTTACTCGCTCGCCGCGTGAGGCCGCGGGGACCGAGGATTGGGCTCTGCGAACTCCGTGCGCGCCCAAACGGTGCAAGAAGGATCCATCCACTCGCCAACCTTCTCGAAACCTGGCGCGGCGCAGAGGCCTCTCGGCTGTCCACGCCGCCCAACGGCGTCGATCGAACTCTCTTCAAACTGCGGCGGGTGTGTCGGAGCTGACTGTCCTCAGCATCACCCGCTCGCGGCCGCGCACCTGATGTCGGCTTCCGTTCCTCACGGCGCATGGCGGGAGGTCAAGGCCCTGAGGCCGGCCGTCCGCCGTGCGTGTTCTGCCACCTCCTGTGGCGTGCGCGTCCGCGATGCGACGCTCGATGCGTCGCCAACTGTCTCCATGCCCACACGGTTGGTGTGCAGGACGCCAGTGTGGGTGGCCATCCTGCGGAAACTCGAGAACGAAACTCAGCTCAGGTGCGCACGGCGCCTTGCGGGGCCGCGTGCTTCGCCGTCGGTCGACGCGGCGCCTTGGCGACGGCGTCGCGGCCTGCGTCGCGGCGACCGCCGCGCGCGCATGGCATCAGCTGCAGCCCATGCTGTTGCCGCAGTTCAGGCAGCGATAGCAGGTCCCGTTGCGCACCGTGATCGAACCGCAACCATCGCACGCGGGCGCATCGCCCATGAGCGCCGCGTTCGACTGGTCGAGCGCATTCGCGGCAGCCGTCCGCACGGTCCGCTCGACCGAGGCGTACGCCTCGACCACGCGGCCATCGGCCGATCGCGTCTCCGAGATCGCTGCGACCGTGTGCGTGCTGCTGACGCGCGCCACGCCCGACGACGGGGATGGAGCCTTCATCGAAGCGGGCGCCGCGCCTGCGTGGCTCGCCTCTGCTGCCGCGATCGCGGACTCCCGGCGAACGGCCCATGCGGAAGCCCCGCCACTGGATCCTGTCGTGCATCCTGGTTCCTCCTTGCTCGATGCCGCGGCCGAGGCGCCGCCGCGGGCGGCGTCCGTGACCGTGATCGTGGAATGACCCACGGAGACCGGCTGCGAATCGCTCGCAGACGGACGACGCGGGGCGTTGACTTCGCGATAGCCCGCGATGAACTGCATGCCGAGCCAGCGGAAGATGTAGTCGACGAGGCTCTTCGCAAACGGGATGTCCGCGTTCGTTGTCATGCCCATCGGCTCGAAGCGCTGGTGCGCGAACTTGGTCACGAGGCTCTCGACGGGCACGCCGTACTGGAGCGCCACCGAGATCGCCGTGCCGAGCGAATCCATCAGTCCGCCGATGGTCGAGCCTTCCTTCGCCATGGTGATGAAGAGCTCGCCTGGACGGCCGTCCTCGTAGAGGCCGACGATGAGGTAGCCCTCGTGGCCGGCCACGTTGAACTTGTGGGTGACCGACTCGCGCGTGTCGGGCAGGCGTCGGCGCATGGGTCGCTCGATGATCCGCTCGACCACGCGCTCGACGATCCGCTCGGTGTCGGCGGGGACGCTCGGCGACGCGGCGTCGAGCGCGGTGTCGGTCAGCGCGTCCGCCATGAGCGCGCGCTGCTCCTCGGCGGTGGTGACGACCGCGTCGGACACGGCCGCCTTCGCCGTGGAGGCTGCGGCGTCGACCTTCGCTGTGCCGTTCTCCTCGCTGTCCGTCCCGGCGTCGTCGTCATCCTCTTCCTCTTGCTCTTCCTTGTCGCTCTTCGTCGAGAGCGGCTGGCTGAGCTTGCAGCCGTCGCGGTAGAGGGCGTTCGCCTTGAGGCCGAGCTCCCAGCTGAGGCGGTAGCAGGCGCCGATGTCGTCGACGCTCGCGTCCGAGGGCAGGTTGATGGTCTTCGAGATCGCGCCCGTGATGAAGGGCTGCGACGCCGCCATCATGCGGATGTGGCCCTCGGGCTTGATGAAGCGCGTGCTGAGCGGGCCGCAGCGGTTCGCGCAGTCGAACACGGCGAGGTGTTCGTCCTTGAGGTGCGGCGCGCCCTCGACCGTCTGCGTGCCGCACACGGTGCGGTTGATGACATCGATCTGCTTGCGCGTGAGTCCGAGCGCGCGCAGGCCGTTGAACGACATGTCGTTCTTCGCAGCCGCGGGGTCGACGCCCGCCGCAACGAGCACGCTCTCGGGCATCGACCACGCCGAGAAGGCGAAGGCGATCTCGAACACCGTCGGCAGCGCGTTCTCGACAGAGACGAGCTGCTCATGCGTGTAGCCCTTCGAGAGAAGGAACTCGCGCAGCGTGGTGGCGCGGCCTGCCGCGACGGAGCCGTCGGCGGCAGGCATCGGCACATCGAGGCTGAGCGTGCCCATCACGTAGGCGAGGATGTCGTCGGCCTGGTCCGCGGTGTAGCCGAGCGCGCGGATCGCGGGGCGCAGCGACTGGTTGGCGATCTTGAAGTAGCCGCCGCCCGCGAGCTTCTTGAACTTCACGAGCGCGAAGTCAGGCTCGACGCCCGTCGTGTCGCAGTCCATCAGCAGGCCGATCGTGCCCGTGGGCGCGATGACGGTCGTCTGCGCGTTGCGGAAGCCGAACTTCTCGCCGAATCCGATCGCGTCGTCCCAGCACGCGACCGAGCGCGCAAGCAGTTCCGCGCTGTTCGAGAGGTTGACGCGTCCAGCCGCGACGACCGAGTGGTCGATCGGCACGGGGCGGATGCGGAGGTCTTCCCAGTCGTCGCTCGTGCGCGAGAGGCCCATCGCGGCGCGACGGTGGTTGCGCACCACGCGCAGCATGTTGTCGCGGTTCTCCGCGTAGCCCGCGAAGGGCCCGTGCTCTGCAGCGAGCAGCGCGCTCTCGGCGTAGGAGCGGCCCGTGAGGATCGAGGTGAGCATGCCGCACACCGCGCGACCTTCCTCGCTGTCGTAGGGGATGCCGGCTTGCATGAGCATGGCGCCGAGGTTCGCGTAGCCGAGGCCAAGCGTGCGGTAGCGCCACGAGAGGTCGGCGATCTCGCGCGACGGGAACGACGCCATGAGCACCGAGATCTCAAGCACGATCGTCCAGAGGCAGATCGCGTGCTCATAGCCCTCGATGTCGAAGCGGCGCGTGTGCGAGTCGTAGAACTTCAGGAGGTTGATCGACGCGAGGTTGCACGCCGTGTTGTCGAGGAACATGTACTCCGAGCACGGGTTCGACGCGTTGATGCGTCCGCCCGCGGGGCAGGTGTGCCACGCGTTGATCGTGCTGTCGTACTGGACGCCCGGGTCCGCGCAGCGCCACGCCGCGAAGTTGATCTCGTTCCAGAGCTCCTTCGCCTTGATGGTCTTCGCGACCTTGCCGTCGGTGCGGCGGACGAGCTGCCAGTCGCCGTCGGCGTCGAGCGCGTCGAAGAACGCGTCGGGAATGCGCACAGAGTTGTTCGAGTTCTGGCCGCTGACCGTGTAGTAGGACTCGCCGTTGAAGTCGTAGTCGAGCTTGAGGCCGAGCTTCTTCGCAAGCGCCTTCTGGTCGTCGCCGAGCACCTTCATGCCCTCGACGAGCGCCGCGACCTTGATCTCCTCGCGCACCTTCCAGTTGACGAAGCCCTCGATGTCGGGGTGGTCGAGGTCAAGGCACACCATCTTGGCCGCGCGGCGGGTGGTGCCGCCCGACTTGATCGCGCCCGCGGCGCGGTCGCCGATCTTGAGGAAGCTCATCAGGCCCGAGCTCTTGCCGCCGCCCGAGAGCGGCTCGTTCTCGCCGCGGAGCTGCGAGAAGTTCGTGCCCGTGCCCGAGCCGTACTTGAAGAGGCGCGCCTCGCGCGTCCACAGGTCCATGATGCCGCCCTCGCCCACGAGGTCGTCGCTCACGGCCTGGATGAAGCAGGCGTGCGGCTGGGGGTGCGAGTAGGCGTCGGTCGCAAGCGAGGTGCGGCCGGTGCGGTGGTCGGCGATCCAGTGGCCTTGCGCGGGGCCCGAGATGCCATAGGCCCAGTTGAGGCCCGTGTTGAACCACTGCGGGCTGTTCGGCGCCGCCATCTGCGTGAGCAGCATGAACGCGAGCTCGTCGTAGAACGCCTCCGCGTCGCGCTTCGTCGAGAAGTAGCCGAACTTCTCGCCCCAGTGCGTCCAGCAGCCCGCGAGGCGGTGCACGACCTGGCGCACCGAGCGCTCCGGACCGAGCACGGGCTTACCCGCGTCATCGACGATCGGGGCGCCGTCGGCGGCGAACTGAGGCACGCCCGCCTTGCGGAAGTACTTGCTCACGACGATGTCGGTGGCGAGCTGGCTCCAGGCAGCGGGAATCTCCGCGTCCTTCATCTCGAAGACGGTGGATCCGTCGGAGTTGCCGATGCGGCTGGACCGCTTGGTCCACTCGACGGTGTCGTACACGTTCTGTCCTGCCTTGGTGAAGCGTCGGGAGATCTTCATTGTCTGTGCTTCCTGCGCGATCGCGGGTCGGAGTGAGGATCGGGGTGAGAGCCGGAGTGAGGGTCGAGAAAGAGTCGAGAGAGAGTCGGGGAGAGAATCGGGGAGAGAATCGATGTGTTCTCAGGGAGCGAGGTGCATACGGCCGTCCGCGAGGCGGACGCCATCGCGCGGTCCCCCGCGCGACGCGCGAAGGACCGGGCGGAACTTCATTGACTTTGCAAGTTGCGCGAATCGTTGCGCGCGACCAGGCGATCGTCTGCGAGCGAATCGCCTTCGGGAGATGAGAGGCCGTCGACCATCGGGAGCGTGAGCCCCGCCTGGTCCTGGTACTTGCCGCCCTTGTCCGCATAGCTGACGGCGCAGACGCGGTCGGCCTTGAGGAAGATCATCTGCGCGATGCCTTCGTTCGCGTAGATCTTCGCGGGAAGGGGCGTTGTGTTCGAGATCTCGATGGTGACCTTGCCGCGCCACTCGGGCTCGAGGGGGGTCACGTTCACGATGATTCCGCAGCGCGCATAGGTCGACTTACCGACGCAGATCGCGAGCACGTCGCGCGGGATGCTGATGGTCTCGACCGTTTCCGCGAGCGCGAAGGAGTTCGGAGGAATGATGATGTGGTCGCGGCCGGTCTCGGCCGTGTCGATCGTGACGAACAGGTCGTTCGTGAAGTTCTTCGGGTCGACCACGGCGGTGCCGCCCAGAACGAGGTTGCGGGTCGCGTTGGTGAAGATCTTGAACCGCGTCCCCACGCGCACGTCGTAGCCATAGCTCGACACCCCGTAGCTCACGATGCCACGGCGCTTCTCGTTTCCTGCGAAGGGCTCGATGGAGACGAGCTCGCGGATCTGGGTGTCGCTTAGAACTGCCATCTCGAATCACCGATCGCCGACCCCACCGGTCGACTCGGTCCGCTTGGGTGCGCAGCCTGCGCGCCAAGCGGTGGTTTCATGTCGGATCCGCGTCCTGCGGCGTCCGATGTGAACTCTCGTGTGCGGCGTGTTCGCCGATTCGCCGTCGTGGTTCTTCCTGTCGTGCTTCTTGCTGTCGTCTTCTCCGTCGTGTTTCCGTCGCTCGGCCTGTCACTCGTGCCTTCGTTCTTGCCTTCGTTCTTGCCTTCGTTCGCCCCGTCGCCTTTGCGCCGTCACGAAGCGGCGGCGCCGAAGTTGGCCTGCTGCACTTGCCTTCGCGCATCACCCCGCCGAACTGGCGTCTTCGCTCCGCCACGGCCTGGCGGAAGGTCGGTGCGACCCTTCCAGACCCGCTGCAGGTCGACGAAACGACCGCAACCGGCTGAAGACTGCCCGACTGCACACTGAAGAACCACCAATTCGGGTGCGATGTGCCCCTGCCATCTCGTCGGAAGGTCCGAGTACCTCGCTCAGGCCACCGCAGGCGAGATACTACCCCAACATATTGGGGTCGCAAGAAGGAAGCACCCCAACCCATCGTTCTTTTCGACTTTTTTCAGGTTCTGTCCAGAACCGCGTGTCCTTGCTCCAAGTGCCGCTCCTGGCGCTCCGCGAGACACCTCTCCCCGCGTGGAGGACACTACCACCGCCGAGCAAGCGACAGCACCGCGGGCGATGGAGGTGGAGAACCTGTTTCGAAGGCGTGGCGACGGGTTCGCCACCAAACAGGGCCCAAACGCGGCGTTACCATCGTCGCCTTTCCGCCCCGCGCGTCGCGCGGTACCCGATCCCCTGGGACTCTCCGTGCACCTCGATGCGACAGATGACCGAAGCGACGACTCGTTCGAGGCGCTGTTCGCAGGCCTGACGCCTGCGCAGCGCGAGGCGGCTTCGCACGGCGAGGGTGCCGCGCTGGTCCTCGCGGGCCCGGGTTCGGGGAAGACCCGCGTCATCACGCGGCGCATCGCGGCACTCGTCGCGCGCGGCGTGCCTCCGTGGAAGATCCTCGCGCTCACCTTCACGAACAAGGCCGCGGGCGAGATGCGCGAGCGCGTGGCGCAGCTCGTCGCGCGCGAGGACGGCTCGCGCACGGGCCTCGTGGTCTCGACCTTCCATTCGCACTGCGCCGCGATCCTGCGCCGCTTCGGCGACCGCTGCGGGCTGCAGGCTGGGTTCTCGATCTACGACTCGGGCGACCAGAAGGACGCGATCAAGACGGCGATCGAGGAAGCGGGGCTCTCGGGCACGCAGTGGACGCCCGCGAGCGTGCTCGCCGAGATCTCCGACGCGAAGAACCGCCTGCTCGACGCGAAGGCATATCTCGCGGAGGCGAACGACTTCTGGACGCGCTCGGTGGCGAAGGCCTATGCGGCGTACGAAGCCGTGCTGACGCGCTCGAACGCAGTCGACTTCGATGATCTGCTTCTGAAGGTGGCGCTCCTCCTCAGGAGCGACGCCGAGGTGCTCGAGGCGCTGCAGGCGCGCCACCAGTGGGTGCTCGTCGACGAGTACCAGGACACGAACCATGCGCAGTTCGTGATCGCTGCGGCGCTCGCGGCGAAGTCGCGCAACATCTTCGTCGTCGGCGACCCCGACCAGTCGATCTACGGCTGGCGCGGCGCCGACATCTCGAACATCCTCGAGTTCGACGAGCACTTCCCGGGCGCGAAGGTGATTCCGCTCGGCGAGAACTTCCGCTCGACCGCGCACATCGTGGCAGCGGCGGCGGGGCTGATCTCGCACAACCGCCGCCGCAAGCACAAGGAGCTCTCCACCGCGCTCGGCGACGGGCTTCCCGTCCGGATCCTCAAGGTGCACGACGAGCACGAGGAGGCGGACAAGGTCGTCGAGTTCCTCGAGGAGCGTGCGCGCACGGGCGTCCCGTGGCGCTCGATGGCCGTCCTCTACCGCATGAACGCGCTCTCGCGCGTGGTCGAGGACGCGCTGCGGCGTCGGATGGTCCCGTCGACCGTCGTGCGCGGCACGGCGTTCTACGACCGCAAGGAAATCAAGGACGCGCTCGCCTACCTGCGCGTCTGCGCCAATCCGCGCGACGAGGTCTCGCTCAAGCGGATCGTGAATGTGCCCACCCGCGGGATCGGCGATGTCACCGTGCGCAAGGTCGAGGCCTATGCGGTTGCGAACGGACTGCCGCTCATCGCGGCGTTCGCGCAGGCATCGGGCGCGGGCATCGTCTCGGGCAAGGCCGCGAAGTCGGTCGACGCGTTCGTCGCCATGATCCGCGACTTCGCGCGGTCGCTCGACGAGCGCGTGCCTGGCGACCTCTCGAGCTTCGTGAGCGAGGTGCTCGAGACAAGCGGCCTCGACAGGCTCGACGACCACTCGACCGTCGACGAGCGCGAGCGCGTGGCCAACCTCGAGGAGCTTGTGTCGGCTGCGGCCGACTACCGCCTGCCCGATGACGACCCGTCCGAGGCGGATCTTGCGGGCGTGCCCGACGACGAGCGGCCGCTGCCCGCGCTCTCCGCGCAGCCGACCCTCGGCGAGGCGCTGCGGCTCTGGCTCGAGAGCGTGTCGCTCGTCGCCGACGCAGACGCGGTCGACCCCGAGCAGGGGAGCGTGACGCTGATGACGCTGCACGCGGCGAAGGGCCTCGAGTTCGACACGGTCGCCGTGATCGGCGTCGAGAACGGCCTTCTCCCGCACAGCCGCGCGAGCGCCGAGGAGGACGGACTCGAGGAGGAGCGGCGCCTCCTCTTCGTGGGCATGACGCGCGCCGAGCGCGCGCTGATGGTCTCGAGCGCGGCCGTGCGCACGGTGCGCGGCGTGCGCCAGGCGTCGATCGAGAGCGAGTTCCTGCGCGAGATCCCAGCGCGGCATGCCGAAAGAACCGACCTCACCGAGCGCGCGGGCGGCGCGCACATCGAATACGACGACCCCGATGCGTTCGATTCCGTCGACGCGGGCGAGCTCTTCCCGATCGGCTCGATGGTGCGCCACCCGATCTTCGGCGTCGGCAAGGTCGAGTACCTCGCGCGCGGCTTCGGCGGCACGCGCGCCCGCATCGCGTTCCGCTCGGTCGGGCTCAAGACGCTGATCGTCGAGCACGCGAAGCTGAGCCGCGCGTGATTTGAGCGGTCGCCTCGTAGTTTGAGCGGTCGCCTCGTAGTTTGAGCGGTCGCCGCTGCGGCGGCTTCCTCTGGCGTGGATGACACGCGTCGGAGTCGACGGCTGACATCACCCGTTCCGCGGACTGAAGTCCACGGGCCCCCTTGATTGTCGTGTCGCACGATTCAGATCGCCGGAGTCCCCAGCGACGGGTGCCCGGGGACGAAGTCCCCGGAACGCAAACCGTCGGAGTCGAAGGCTGACACCACCCGTTCCGCGGACTGAAGTCCACGGGCACCCCTGGTTGTCGTGTCGCACGATTCAGATCGTCGGAGTCCCCAAGCCAGGTGTGCCCGCATGCTTCAGCATGCGGAACGCAGATCGCCGGAGTCGACGGCTGACATCATCCGTTCCGCGGACTGAAGTCCACGGGCACCCCGAATCGCCGACTCCGCCAATCCTGATCTACGCCAAAGGGAGCCGCCGCAGCGGCGACCGCTCAATCACGCCCGCAGACGCCCGTCTGCCACATGATGAACGACCACTGGTCGACCTCGTCGCGGATCCGCAGCGCGAGCGGCTTGCCCTGGCCGTGTCCTGCGTCGCGGTCGACCCACAGAAGGATCGGGTCCTGCGCGTGGTCGTTCGTGGCCTTCGCCTGCATGCGCGCCACGAACTTGCGTGCGTGCAGCGGGTGCACGCGCGAGTCGTTCTCGCCTGCGGTCACGAGCAGCGCGGGGTACCTCGTTCCCTCGCGGATGTTGTGGTAAGGCGAATACGCAAAGAGCGTCTCGAACTGCGTCTTGTCCTCGGCCGAGCCATACTCAGGCACCCAGTAGCGCGCGATGAGGAAGTCCTGGTAGCGCAGCATGTCGAGGAGTGGAACGCCGACGATCGCAGCTGCGAAGAGGTCGGGACGCTGCGTCGCGGCGACGCCTGTCAGGAGCCCGCCGTTCGAGCCGCCCTCGATCGCGAGGCGCGCGGGGCTCGTGTACTTGTTCGCGATGAGCCACTCGGCGCAGGCGTAGAAGTCGTCGAAGACATTCTGCTTGTTCCCCTGCATGCCCGCGCGGTGCCAGGCCTCGCCATACTCGCCGCCGCCGCGGAGGTTGGCGACGACATAGACGCCGCCCCGCTCAAGCCACGGCACAAGCGTCGGGTTGAACGCGGGCGTGAGCGACACATTGAAGCCGCCATAGCCATAGAGAAGCGTCGGGTTGTCGCCGTTGAACGGCATGTCCTTGCGGCGCACGATGAACATCGGCACCTCGGTGCCGTCCTTCGAGGTCGCACGCCGCTGCTCGACCGTGTAGCCCGAGAGGTCGCTCGGGATCTCGGTCCTCGCCCACACCTTGAGGTCGGCCGCCGCGAGGTCCTTCTTCGCGAGATCGGTCGCGTAGATCGTGCGCGGCGCGTCATAGCTCGTGTAGGTGACGAACGCCTCGGTGCGGTTCCAGTCGGTCGACACGGCCGCTGTGCCGAGGCCCGGCAGCGGGATCGCGCCGATGCGCGTGCCGTCGTGACGCACGATCTCGAACTGCGTGCAGACATCCTTCGACCAAGTGAGGACAAGCGCGTCCTTCATGCGCGAGACGCCCTCGAGCACCATGTCTGGTCGCTCAGCCACCACCGTCTTCCACTGTTCGCGCGCAGGCTTTGCGAGATCGACCGCGACGATCGAGCCCTTCGGCGAGCCGAAGGTGGTCGACATGTAGAGCGTGCCGTCGATCACATCGATCGGCTCGAAGCGTCCGTCGAGGCCTTCCGCGATCATCGTGCGCTCGATCTCCCCCTTCTCGAGCCACGGCCCCATCGGCGCAACCCAGAGGTCGTTCTTCGCCCAGCCCTTGAAGAGCGAGCCGATCAGCCACTTGCCATCGGTCGAGGGGCCTGCGCCGGGGATCTCGCTCGGGTTCGTCTGCCTGACGACGATCGGGTTGAGCGAAGCGTCGCGGCCGAGCACATGCTGCCGCGTCTCGCGCGAATAGGGGTCGTTCACATCGCGCAGGCCCGAGTAGAAGAAGGTCTTGCCGTCGGGCATCCACCCGCTCATGCTGACCTTGCCCAAGATCTTGTCATCGAGCCACTTGCCCGTCGCGACATCGAGGACATGGAGCTCGCTCATCTCGCTGCCCTTCTGCGAGAGGCCGAAGGCCATCAGCGTTCCCTGTTCGTTGGGCCGCCACCAGTCGAGGCTCGTGAGGCCCTTCTCGTCGAGCGCGTTCACGTCGAGGAGGACGCGCGGCTCCGCATCGAGCGTGAGGCGGAACTTCACCACCGCCTGGTTCTGCGTGCCCGAGCGCTCGGAGTAGAAGTAGCCGCCCTCGGTCATGCGCGGCGCGCCGACCGCGCCGAGCGTCATCCAGGGCTCGAGCGCCTTCGCGAGCTCCTCGCGGCACGCGACGCCTTCGAGGACGCGCCTCGTGTGGTCGTTCTGCGTGGTGGTCCACTCGGCCACCTCGGAGGACTCCTTCTCGAGCGGCTCGAGCCAGCGGAACTCGTCGACGATCTCGACCCCGTGCAGCGTGTCTGCGACGGGCACCGCCTTCGTCGGCGGGAACGGTGCGGCTGCAGCGGGCGGGTTGGACATGCAGATGGCGGCGACGAGGGCGGATTCGATGGTCATGGACGGCTCCGTTTGGAGCCGCGATGGTATCCCCGCGCGGCGTCTCCCGCGCGCGCCGCCCCGCGCCTCAGCCGACCACTTCGGGAAGCGCGAAGAGCCCCTCGGTCAGGTTCACGGGCCCCGCAGCGGTCACGAGCACATCGGCCTCATAGTGGACGCTCATCGACCCGTCGGCCGTGAAGACGGGCCATTCACGGCCGTTCGAGCGCGTCTCCGAGCTCGACACCGCGATCATCGGCTCGACTGCGACGAGGAGACCAGGCTTGATCTCCTTCCACGCCTCGGGCCACTCGCCTGGATAGCTCGGCGCCACGTTCGAGACGAAGGGGGGCGCATGGAGCTCCTTGCCGTATCCGTGCCCGCCAAGGCCGCGGACAAGGCAGAACCTGCACTGGCCCTCGACATAGCCCTGCACCGCCTTCGCGAAGTCGATCAGCGGGCGCCCCGGCTTGAGCGCCGCAACGCCGCGACGAAGCGACTCGACGCCGCACTTCATCAGCGCCTCGCCGATCGGATCGCGCTCCTTGATGGCGTAGGTCCACGCCGCGTCGCCGATCCAGCCCTTGTGGCGCACGCCGATGTCGATCGAGACGAGGTCGCCAGGGCGCAGCGGCGACGCGCGCATGTCGTGCGTGCCATGGACGACGCACTGGTTCACAGACAGGCACGCGTGCGACGGAAACGGAGGGTGGCCGCGGATCTTGTAGCCGATGAAGCAGCTCGGCGCGTCGAGGTCCGCGAGCGTGCGTCCGATGAACGCGTCGATCTCGGCGAGCGTCTGGCCGACGCGCAGGAAGTCCACGAGCCGTTCATGGGCCTTGACCACGCACTGCGCGGCCTTCGTGGCGCCTTCGATGTCCGCGGGGTTCGTGACCAGCATGGGGCGGAACTGTAGCGGATGCGCGCGAGGGAAAACCGAAGACGCCGCGCCGGAATCCTCCGACGCGGCGTCGCGTGGTCGTTCGGGAAGATGGCTCAGGCGACCGAGCGCACCTTCATGCCCGCGAAGGCAGGGGTGCAGCACTCGGTGCGCTCGTCGCAGCACTTCACGCCGTGCGCGAACTCATCGCCCGAGAGGTTCGGGTTCTGGTTCAAGGTCGAGGTCGGAGTCGCGCCGCTCGTTCCAAGCGGCGCGGTGCCGCAGGCCGCGTTCCAGAAGCCGTTGCCCTGGAATGGGCCGTGCAGCGAGGGATTCGCAGGCGACGAGTTGGTGAAGGACTGATTGGCGTACGACGAATTCGCAACCGCGGGATTCGACGCGGTGTTGGCATGCGTGAAGCCACGGGTGGCCTGCGTCGGCGTGCACGAGTTCGCGTTGGTGCGGCTTGTGCCGGTGTTCACGCTGCCCGTGCCCGGCGCGCAGTTGGTCTGCGGGTTCGTGTTGGTGGCGCAGGCGGCGCGGAGGCCGGCCTCGAAGCCAGCGTGGAACGCGTCGCGCCAGTTCGGCTCAAACGCGTTCGAGGTGCTGTTGAAGCCGTTGTTCCAGCCGTTGTTCCAGTTGGTGTTCGGCGTGTTGTTCCAGCCGTTGTTCCAGTTGGTGTTCGGCGTGTTGTTCCAGCCGTTGTTCCAGTTGGTGTTCGGCGTGTTGTTCCAGCCGTTGTTCCAGCTGGTGTTCGGCGTGTTGTTCCAGCCGTTGTTCCAGCTGGTGTTCGGCGTGTTGTTCCAGCCGTTGTTCCAGCCGCCGAAGTTCCACGGGGTCGCGTTCCACGGCGTCGCGTTGCCGAAGCCGTTGTTCGCCCACGGGAAGTTGGCGCCGAAGCGCGTGGTGTTCGGGCCGAACGGGCCGTTGAAGCCGTTGAACCCGTTGAATCCGTTGTACCCACCGAAGCCGTTCCAGCCGTTGAAGCCGTTCGTCCCAGCGAAGCCGTTCGTGCAGGCGTTCTGCCAGGTCGCCGTTCCGCCGCAGCAGTCGCTCGAGTCGAAGTCAGGGCAGTTGGTGCAGGTGTGCGTGGGCGACCAGCCGTTCGGCGTGGTGTTGTACATGTGTGTGACTCCGTTGGGGCTCTGCGCGCGCCGCGGAACTCCCGCGCCCTCGCGTGGCGCAGGGATCGGGCTCCGGTGCGCCCGACTTTGGCCGTCCACGGAAATCATCGGAAAACGGGGGAGTTTCGACCGTCGCGCCACCTCCGCCGCGCAGATTCTGCGCGGCGTTCAGAGGAAGCCGCGGCCCGCATAGACCTCGCTCGGCTCCGCGATCGCCCACTCGCAGGCGAGCGCCCGCTCGTCGCGCGTCGGCAGCGCGATGAGATGCGCGCGCTTGCCCACCTCGATCGACCCGGTCTCGTGCTCGAGACCGAGCACGCACGCCGCGTTGTAGGTCGCCGCGGTGATCGCCTCTGCGTGCGTGAGCCCGCAGAAGCGCGCCGCGAGCGCGATGACGAGCGGCATCGAGACGATCGGGCTCGACCCTGGGTTGCAGTTCGTCGCGATGGCGACCGCTGCGCCTTCGTCGACGAGCATGCGGCCGTTCGTGTAGCGGCCGTCGAGCGTGAGGCCGCAGCCTGGCAAGAGCACCGCGGTCGTCTTCGATCGAGCGACGCGGATGAGCCCTTCGCGCGCCGTGGCCTCGAGGTGATCGACGCTGCGCGCGCCCATCTCGAGCGCAGTCTCGAGGAACCCGAGCTCGTTGAACTGGTCGACATGGACGCGAAGCGGGCAGCCAAGCGCATGCGCGCGCTCGAAGAGCCTCCTCGTCCACGCGGGGCTCCACGCGCCCTTCTCGCAGTAGGCGTCGCACGCGATCGGTCCGAACCGCGCGACCACCTCGGGAAGGATCTCATCGACGACGCGCGCGCAGTAGGTGTCCTCGTCGCCGTCGATCGCGTGCGCGCCGAGGAAGGTCGGCACGAAGAAGCCGTCGCCCTCGCGCTCGGCGCGGTCGGCAAGCGCGCGCACGGCCTCGAGCATGGCGACTTCGGTTGCGGCGTCGAGCCCGTAGCCAGACTTCACCTCGATCGCGAGCGTGCCGCGGCGCCGCATCGCGTTCGTCCGCAGCGCGAGCGCCTCGCGGAGCGCCGCGCCCGACGGATCGCGTCGCGCCGCATCGCGGGTCGCGCGCACGGTCGACATGATGCCGCCGCCCGCCGCGAGGATCTCGAGATAGGGAACGCCCGCGAGCCGCTGCGCGATCTCGCCGTAGCGCTCGCCCGCCCAGCATGCGTGGGTGTGGCAGTCGACGAAGGCGGGCATGAGGACACGCCCGTCGAGCGGAACGCGCGCGGCGGCGATCGAGTCGGGCGGGTCGCCGCCGCCGACCGCCGCGATCCGGCCGTCGACGACATGCACGAACCCGCGCTCGACGACGCCGAGCTCGCGCATCGCCTCGCCGCGGCGGGGGCCCGCCGCACCGCGCTGCGCAAGCGTCAGGATCCGTGCGTTCGTGAAGAGGACGGCGGAGGACATGGCGCGATTGTCGCAGGTCGACGCGATTTGGCTACCCTTCGCCAATCGCCTCGCCCCACGAACGGCTGCCGGAGACATCCATGGATCTCATCCTCATCCGCCACGCCAAGGCCTTCGAGCGCGACCCGGCGCGCTGGCCGAACGACGCGCTGCGCCCGCTGACCGACGCAGGGCGCGACGAGTTCGACGTGCTCGCGAAGCGGCTCGGCCGCGCGGTGCCCGAGGTCGTCCTCGTCGAGTCGAGCGGCTTCGAGCGCGCGTGGGAGACGGCGCGCCTCCTCGCGAAGCGCGCGCACTGGCCGCGGCCCCGACGCGCCGAGCGGCTCGAACCGCTCGGCGAAGCGGGCCCCGCGCGCGATCCTGCGGACGGCCTCGGCCTTCCGCCCGCCGCGCGCAGCCCGATCGCGCGGAACGCGCTTCCCGCGGACCTCGCGGCGCTCGTCCGTTCCGCCGAGGCGATGCGCTCGCTGCGCGCCGTCGCGTGGGTCGGGCACGAGCCGCAGCTCTCCGAGTTCCTCTCCGTGCTGCTGACAGGCTCGCCGACGGGCGCCTCGGTCGAGTTCCGCAAGGGCGCCGCGGCGGCCGTGCGAATCCCGCCCGACGGCGGCGCCGCGGGACGTTCCACGCTTCTCTGGATGCTGGAGCCCGAGCTCGTGCGGCGCATGCGCCGGGGAAGCGGCAAGGACCTCACTTGAGCAGGAGGTCGAGCTCGCCCTGGTCCTTCGCGAACTTGTAGAGCTGGTCGATCTTCATCATCGCGAAGAGCTGCAGCAGTTCCTTCGAGGTTCCGAAGAGGATCGGCTTCGCGCCCGCGGCGGAGGCCTTGTGCCGCAGCGCGATGCACACGCCGAGACCCATCGACGACATGAAGGTCACGCTCTTCAGGTCGATGATGAAGTGCTTGAGGCCCTTGCCCGCGGCGCGGATGTAGGGCTCGACCTCCTGGCTGATGATGGGCGACTCGCGCTGGCCGACCTGCGGTCCGACGAACTTCACATACAGGAGTCCCTCGCGGACATCGATCTCGACGAGGGTGGTCTTCTTCTGGGTTGGCAGGTCGCTCATGGTTCTCTCGACTCGATTCGATCGGCCCTGATTCTCGCGCCTCGGCTCCGTCGCCCCCGTGTGACCGATCAGTCCCGGCGCGTGCGTCGGGTCGCAGTCTATCGGTTCCTGCGCGAGGCGTTGGGAGCGAAGCCCGCGTCTTCCTCGCCTTCCGAGCCCACCGCGGTCGCATCCGCTTCGCGCTGGGACGCGTCTCCCGTTTCCGCAGGTTGCGCGGGTTCCGCGGTCTGCGCAGGTTCTGCGGGCTGTGCGGGCTTCGCGCGCACGACGGGCGCTCCGTACACCACGATGTCCGCCAGCCCCTTGTCCTCCGCCGCGAGCCGATCGGACGAGCGGTCGACCACCGTGATGGTCAGCACCCGCGCCCGCGGTGCGCGCGCCTCGAACTGAAGCACCGTCCCGCCGTCGCGCTCGATGTGGAAGCAGCCCGCGCAGAGGACGACCTTCGGTGCGCCGCCCTTGAGCGCACGCGCCATTGACGCGCCCATCGTGGCGTCCCAGGTCGACTGCGAGCGGAACACATGGTCGAGCCGCGTCCGCACCTCGGGGTCGTCGCGCTCCTCCGCGCTCGACATGATCTCGTCGAAGCGCACGCGATAGGCGCTCCAACGGTCGTCCCACGAGCGGTCGAAGAGCCCGCCGCCGTCGATCGGGATGTCGAACTGCACGCGCTCCGACTCGGGCAGCGCGGCGAGGGCGTCGAAACCCTCCGTCCGCGCGCGGCGCACGAAATCGCGCGGCGGATTCGCCGCGACCACGGGCGAGCCCGCCTCGCGCGCCGCATCGACGAGCGGCTGGTAGCAGCTGATCCAGGTGTCCTTGCCCGCCCAGTCGCGGCTCTTCGTGTCGTCGATGAAGCGGTCGAGCGCGACTTCGCCCCGCAGATAGCCGTCGACGAGGTGCTGCTCGTGCCGCTCGAGCTGCTCGAGCGCGAGCGCGGTGCCCGCGTAGCCCGCGGCAAGGTCCTCGAAGAGCGCCAGCTGCAGCCGGTGCGCGATCGGGTCGCCGTGGCGCTCGCCGATGAAGATCGCGTCGGCCCAACTCGCGGCGGCCATCACATCGGCCCATCCGAGGCTGCGGCCCGTCGAGCCCTCGAAGACATGGAGCGCGCGCGGCGCCACCGCCGCCGTCGGCACGACCGCGCCCGAGGGCTCGAGAAGCGCAGGGTCCGATGCGTGGAAGCGCGTGCAGCCCGCGAGGGAGGCTGCCCCGACCGAGAGCAGGGCGAGCGCGGGGTGGAAGAGCGGTCGTCGTCTCAGGCGCGCGTGGGTCGACATCGTGGCGAGTGTAGCGGGCGCTCGGATTTTGCTTGCAGCGACGGAAGCGGGGCGTCACACTTGCCCCATGCGCAAGAGCCTGCAGACCATCACGCGGCGCACGGGAGCCCTTCGGGTGCTCGCCGCCGCGCTCGCGATCCTCTCGCCCCTCGCGATCAGCCCGTCCCTCGAGGCCGACGGCGGGCCGCGTCCTCCCGAGGATCCGTTCTTCCACGACGGTCGCAGCGTCGTGCGCGCCACGGTCGCCACCGCGCGCGATGTCCGCGTCGTGCTTGCGATCGCGAAGGATGTCCTCAACCACCGCATCGATGTCGGGCCCGTCGACCTCGTCGTCGACGCGGACGGGCTGCGCGCCCTCGCGAAGAGCGGCCTCGCGCACGAGGTGCTCGTTCCCGACCTCGGCCCCGTCCTCCGCGCCGACTTCGCAGCGCGCGCGAAGCGCGGAGGCGCGGGAGGCGACGGCGGCGTCGCAGGCGGCGGCGGCTTCTTCGACGACTTCCGCCGACTCGAGGAGATCGAGGCCAAGCTGGCGGAACTCGTGGCGGCGCGCCCAGACCTCGTCACGCCGTTCACGATCGGCACCTCGCTCGAGGGGCGACCGATCCGCGGCGTGCGCATCACGAAGGCGCCCGCGGGAAGCCCGGGCATCCTCTACAACGCCACGCAGCATGCGCGCGAGTGGGGCGCGACCACGACCGCGTGCTTCATCGCCGATAGGCTCGTCGCGCTCGAGGGAAGCGACCCGCGCATCACGGCGCTTCTCTCCCGCGCGTGGGTCGATGTCGTTCCCGTCGTCAACCCAGACGGCTATGTCTACAGCTGGGATGTGAACCGCCTCTGGCGCAAGAACCGCCGCAACAATGGCGACGGCAGCTTCGGCGTCGACCTGAACCGCAACTGGGCCTTCCAGTGGGGCGGCGGCGGCGCGAGCACGAGCCCTGACAGCGAGACCTACCGTGGGCCGTTCGCGTTCTCAGAGCCCGAGAGCGCGGCCATGCGCGACTACTTCGCCGCGCAGACCACGCTCGTCGCCCACATCGACTTCCACTCCTACAGCCAGCTCGTCCTGAGCCCGTGGGGCTACACGACCGCCGCGCCGCCGAACGCGGCGGGATTCAACGCGCTCGGCCTCGAGATGCGCGACGCGATCCAGCGCGCGACGGGCGCGGCCTATGTCGCGGGCCCGATCGCGTCGACCCTCTATGTCGCGAGCGGAAGCTCGGTCGACCACGCCTTCGGCGCGCACGGCGTCATCAGCTGGACGATCGAGGTGCGCGACAAGGGCGCCTATGGCTTCGTCATGCCCGCAAGCGAGATCGTGCCGAACGCGACGGAGAACCTCGCGGCCGCGCTCGAGCTCGCCGACGCCGCCGTCGACGGCGCCGTCGTGCGGCTGTCGGGCGGTGTGCCCGCCACGGTCGAGCCGGGCCTCGCGGCGCCGATCTCTGCGGAAGTCCGCGTGATGCGCGGCGCGCCCGTCGCGGGCGGCGTCCGTCTCTTCACGCGCCTCGGCTCCTCGGGCGCCTTCACAGAGACGCCGATGGAGGAGACCGCGGCCGCCTCGTTCGCGGCGTCGCTTCCCGCGGCCCCGTGCGGCGCGCGAATCGAGTGGTACATCGAGGCCGCGACCACCGTCGGTACCGCGCGTTCGCCGCGCGCTCCTGGCGCCGTCTACGCCACGCAGGTCGTCGCCACCGAGATCCTCTTCGCGGACACCTTCGAGACAAACCTCGGTTGGTCCGCAGGCGTCGCGGGCGACACGGCGACCTCGGGGATCTGGACGCGCGTCGACCCCGTCGGAACGATCGCGCAACCCGAGAACGACTCTGCGGACGCGGGCGCGCTCTGCTTCGTCACGGGGCAGGGCGCCGTCGGAGGAGCCGCGGGCGCGGCCGATGTCGACGGCGGCATCACCACGCTCCTCTCGCCCACGCTTGACGCGAGCAACCCCGAGAGCCGCGTCTCCTATCGCCGCTGGTACTCGAACAACCTCGGCGGCGCGCCGAACGCAGACTCGATGCCGATCTCGATCTCGGGCGACAACGGCGCGACCTGGGTGCTTCTCGAGGATGTCACCGAGAACGCGGGCGCATGGGTCGAGAAGAGCTTCCGCGTCGCCGACTTCGTCGCACCGAGCGCCGCCGTGCGCCTGCGCTTCATCGCGCGCGACCTCGGCCAGGGCTCGCTCGTCGAGGCGGGCGTCGACTTCGTGCGCGTGGTCGCGCAGGGGTGCCCGCCTGTCGCGGGCGACCTCGACGGCGACGGCGTCGTCGGCGGAGCGGACCTCGCGCTGCTTCTCGCCGAGTGGGGGAACGCAGGCGACGCCGACCTCGACGGAAGTGGAACCGTCGACGCGGCTGATCTCTCGATCCTTCTCGATCTCTGGTCGTGAGCGCGCGGCGCACCGCGCGCCGCGCACATCGCCCCGCGCATCTCACTCCGCGCGTCAGGCGTCTCGAGCTACGACGCGATTCGCCAGCTCAAGCAGCAGTTCCCGCGAGCCCGTCCTGCGCGTCGCAGGCAGCGCGCGCTTCGCCTCGTCGACGATCCCCACCGCGAACGCGCGCGCCGCGTCGATCGCGCCCGACGCGAAGAGCGCCTCGCGCAGGCGCGCGCCGTCCTTCGACTCGATCGCATCGAGGGCCGCGGCGCGCGCGGCGCCTTCGGTCGATCGGATGTGGAGGATCATCGGAAGCGTGAGCTTGCCCTTCTCGAGGTCGCGCCCGATCGACTTGCCCACGGTCGCCTCGTCGCCGAGGAGGTCGAGGAGGTCGTCCTGGATCTGGAACGCCACGCCGAGCCGCTCGCCGAAGCCGCGCATCGCGGCGGTGTCGGCCGCGGACGCGCCCGCGAGGCGCGCCCCGAGTTCGCACGACGCGCCGACGAGGACCGCGGTCTTGCGCCTGATGATCTCGAGGTAGGTCTCCTGGTCGAGCGCGAGGTCGTGCCTGCGCGAGAGCTGGATCAGCTCGCCCTCGCACAGCGTGTTCGTCACCTCGCCGAGGCGAAGGTTGAGCGCGGGGTCGCCCGCGCGCGAGCAGAGGTGGAACGCGTTCGAGATGAGGTAGTCGCCGAGGATGACGGCGGTCTCGTTCCCGCGCAGGAAGTTCACCGTCTCGCCGCGACGCCGCACCGCAGCCTCGTCGAGCACGTCGTCGTGGACGAGCGTCGCCATGTGGATCATCTCCACGGTCGCCGCCACGATCGCGTGCTCGTCCGCGAGCGGCGCGCCGTCGTCCGTGAAGGCGAGGCCCGTCACCAGCACGAGCGTCGGCCGCAGCATCTTGCCGCGATAGCGCTCGACATGCGCGCAGAGGTCGTTGACGGCGGGGAAGTCGCTCGACAGCTGCGACTCGAAGAGCGCCTCGACCTTGGCGAGCCCCGCCGCGATGTCGGAGGCGAGCGTGGTGGCGGGCAGTGCGTTCGACATGGCGGTTTCTCGCTCTTCTCTTTGCGGCCTCGGGGCCCGCGTTCGGACTCGATCGGACCGCTTCGCGCGCCGACGCCCGTTGGAGTCACCGCCCGCCCGAACGACGCGCGCGCGCCGCGCGTGGCACGCTCTTCTCGGCCGCGATGTAGGCGATCCAGCCCTCGCACGCTTCGCCGCGCGTCGACGGGCGGAACACGCCGTTTCCCGTACCCGAGCGGTGGTCGGTGCCCTCCCAGTAGACCGTCGCGCGGGCGAACCCCGCCTCGCGCAGCGCGTCCTGGATCTCGGGCAGGCTCCAGAGCCGCCAGCGGTAGGTGAACGCGCGCTTCAGCTCGCTCCCGTCAGGAAAGCGGAAGTGGATGTGGTTCACCACATCGCCCGTGATCGGGTTGTACTGGTTCTGGTCCCACACATAGGTGAAGCCGTCGAGCGAGCGCTCCTCCTCCTGCTCCGCGTGCGCTTGGCTGCCGCCGTAGGCGTCGCAGATGAAGATGCCGTCGTCTGCGAGCGCCTCGAACACGCGGCGGAAATAGCGCACGAGCGTCGCACGGTCCTTGAAGATGAAGTAGCTGAAGTTCATGGCGACGACGGTGTCGACGCCGGGCGTCTCGACCTCGAGCACGTTCGCCTCGAGGATCGTGATGCGCGAGGCCATCGTGCCGGGCAGGTTGCTGCGGTGGCGCCGCTCGCCCCAGCGGATCACGGAGCTGTCGAGGTCGACGCCGATCGCCGTGTTCGTCGCGCGGCGCCGCACCCACTCCGTCGAGGCCTTCGCGGTGCCGCAGAAGTCCTCGCGCAGGCTCGTCGGCAGCCGCCCGCGCCTCGCGCGCCAGACGCGGTCGATGAAGTCGCACTCGCTCACGACCTCCTGCACGGCGAGCTCGTAGAGCTCGTGCCTGTCGCTGTTTGCGGCGGTGCGCCAGAAGCCGCGGCGCGGCTTCGAGCCCGGCCTCGCCTTCGCGGGCGTGGCCTTCTTATTCGAGCGATTCACCGTGTTGGAGTGCTGCGCGCCGCGTCGTGCCATAGGGCGCGGAAGATATCGAACGCGCTGCGAGCGTGTGCGCGGAGGGTCAGCGCCAGCGGTTCTTCACGGCACCGCCCGCGGCCGCGCCCATCGCCTTCGCGACAAGCTGACGGTTGGCCGACACCAGTTGGTTCATCACGGATGCGTTGAGCGAGTTCGGGTGACCCTGCCACCGCACGACGCCGTCTGCGGAGATCACGGCCACATGCGGGATTCCCGAGATGCGGAATGCGTTCTTCATGCGCGAGGACGGATCGATGCCGACGGGGTACTGGAAGTCCGACTTGCTGAGGCGGTGCCTCATCGTGCCTTCCTCGAAGTTTCGCCAGCTCTCGTCGGAGATCCCGATGCAGACGACATCGTCGCGATACGCGGCCGCGAGTTCGTTCATGTGGGGAATCGCCGCGCGGCAGGGCCCGCACCAGGTCGCCCAGAAGTCGACCACGGCCAGCTTGCCCGTCATGTCGGGCGCGGCGTTCGTGTTGTACCAGCGCTCGACGAAGAACTCGGGTCCGGGCTTGCCGCGCAGGTCGAGCGCGGAGCCGACGGGCGTATTGAAGGTCGGGAACACGACATCCGCAGACGCGAAGGCCGCTTCATCGCGCTTCTTCGGCTCGATCGCCGGGTCGAACGGCTCCGCCGCGCACTCGCGGACGGCGCCTTCGATGCCCTCGGCCGAAAGCCCCGCGTAGCGCAGGTTCCCCTGGCGGTCGACCACATAGGCGATCGGCCTGCGGAACGCGCCGAGCGCGTTGCAGAACTCGCCCTTCGCGTCGAGGAGAACGGGAACTTCGATCTTCCGCTTCTCGAGCTGCGCCTTCGCGTTGTCGATCCCGTCGGGCGTGTGCACGCCGAAGAAGACGACATCGGAGGCGGGGGCGCCATCCTTGCCGTCGGCGGGCTTGAGCGCCTTGGCGCGCGCCTCGTCCGCACGCTTGAGCGCCGCGAGGCCCGCCGCGTTGCGCGAGGTGAAGGTCTGGATCACGACGACCTTGCCGCGGAGTTCGGCCATCGTCGCCGCGGGCATCTGCACGCGCTCGGCGGCCTCGGGGAACTCAGGGGCCGCGAAGCCGACGAGCGGCTCGATCGCGGCCTTGTCGTCGCGCTCGAGGCGCTCGAACCACTTGGCGCGGGCCTTGGCAGCCGCCGCGGCGGCCTCCCGCTCAGCGCGCTCGGCGCGAGGGTCCTTCTTCGGCGCGTCCTGGCTCGGCGCGGTCGGCGCAGAGGGCATGCTCGCGGGGGCCGAGCCAGCGAGAAGCGCCGCGAGGGCGACTCCTGCGAACGGAGGGACGAGAAGGGTGCGCGCGGTCACGGCGAGGCGAGTGTGGCTTGGCATGGTGGACCTCTTCGGCAGGCGGAAGCGTGAAGTGTACTGATCTACGCGGCGAATCCGCGCGACGGGGCGGCTGCCGCGCGCTTTCCCGCGGATCCGCGCAAGCCCCGTGCCTTTCAGCGCCAGACCGTCATCGCCGCGTTGTCGATGAGCCGCGTCGAACCGAGGCGCGCCGCGATCAACGCCCGCGTCGGGCGCTCGAAACCCGTCACGGGAAGAAGCGTGCGTGCGTCGCGAACGACCGCGTACTCCGTCTCGAGCCCGTGGGCGTCGAGCGTGTCGCGCATGAGGCGTTCGGCGGTTGCCACGCGCTGCGCCGAGTGGGCGATCTGCAGCGCGCGCGACAGGGCGAGCGCGGCATCCCGCTCCTCGGGCGCGAGATAGCGGTTCCTGCTCGACATCGCGAGGCCGTTTCCCTCGCGAACGGTGGGGCAGGGCACCACCTCAAGCGCGCCGAAGCGCCCGCGGTCCGCCGCCACCATGTCCTCGATCAGGCGCAGCTGCTGGTAGTCCTTCTCACCGAAAAACGCGCGGGCGGGGCGAACGAGGTCGAACAGCCGCCCGACCACAAGCGCCACGCCTCCGAAATGCGTGGGGCGGCAGGCATCCTCGAGCCCGGGCTTCGTCGCGACCTCGGGCAGCGCCAGCGCGGCCGCCTCCTCGCGCGCCGCGTCGAGCCCACGCGGATAGATTGCCTCGACTGGCGGAACGAAGACCGCAGCGGCCCCCAGCGGCTCGAGAAGTGCGCAATCCGCGTCCAAAGTGCGCGGATATCGGGCGTAGTCCTCCCGTGGGCCGAACTGCGTCGGGTTCACGAAGATGCTGACGATGACAGGTCGGCCATCGACGCGCGCGCGCTCGACGAGCGAGCCATGCCCCGCATGCAGCGCCCCCATCGTCGGCACGAAGTTGCATCCGCACAAGTCGGGCGCGGACAAGAGGTTCGGGTCGTCGATGATGCGCATGGCGTGGGAAGCTTGGAGCGGCGCGGGCGAAAAACGAATCGCGATTCTATCGCAACTGCAACGGTTCCCCCGCCGCCGTCGAAGCCCTATGATGAGACTCAGTCGCAATGGGCGGCTGCCGAGTCGGCGCAAGCCCGCGTGACCAAACAAACCCGAATCAGGAGAGATTGCCGATGGCAGTCAAACTGCCCATCTACATGGACAACGCCGCCACGACCCGCACGGACCCCCGCGTGGTCGAGGCGATGCTCCCGTATTTCACCGAGAAGTTCGGCAACTCCGCCAGCCGCAACCACAAGTTCGGCTGGGAGGCGGAGGACGCCGTCGACCTCGCCCGCGAGCAGGCCGCCGCCCTCATCGGAGCCTCGCCGAAGGAGATCGTCTGGACGAGCGGCTCGACCGAGTCGAACAACCTCGCGATCAAGGGCGCCGCGCGCATGTACGCCCGCAGCCCCGAGGGCACCAAGGGCCGCGGCCACATCATCGCCGCCGCCCACGAGCACAAGGCCGTGCTCGACCCGTGCAAGCGCCTCCAGAACGAGGGCTTCGATGTGACCTTCCTGCAGCCCCCGGCCGACGGCGTGATCACCCGCGCCATGGTCGCCGAGGCGATGCGCGAGGACACGATCCTTGTCTCGATCATGTGGGCGAACAACGAGATCGGCACCATCAACGAGGTGCCCGAGATCGGCGCGCTGTGCCACGAGCGAGGCGTGATCTTCCACACCGACGCCACGCAGTGGGTCGGCAAGATGCCGACCGATGTCGAGAAGGACCACATCGACCTCCTGTCGTGGTCGGGCCACAAGATGTACGGCCCGAAGGGCGTCGGTGCCCTCTATGTGCGCCGCCGCAACCCGCGCGTGCGCCTCGAGGCGATCCAGGACGGCGGCGGCCACGAGCGCGGCATGCGCTCGGGCACGCTGAATGTCACGGGCATCGTCGGCTTCGGCAAGGCGTGCGAGATCGCGCTCCATGAGATGGACTCCGAGCGCGAGCGCCTCCTGAACCTGCGCCGCAAGTTCGAGCGCGAGCTTTCGTCGCGCCTCGAGGTCACGCAGGTGAACGGCCATGCCGATCGCCGCATGCCGCACATCCTCAACATCAGCTTCGGCTATGTCGAGGGCGAGTCGCTCCTCATGGGCATCAAGGACATCGCCTGCTCGTCGGGCTCTGCGTGCACAAGCGCCAGCCTCGAGCCGAGCTATGTGCTCAAGAGCCTCGGCGTCGGCGACGAGCTCGCGCACTCGAGCCTGCGTCTTTCGCTCGGCCGCTGGTCGACGGAGGAGGAAGTCGACTACGCGGTCGAGGGAATCGTCAAGGCCGTCAATCACCTCCGCACGATGAGCCCGCTGTGGGATCTCTACAAGGAAGGCATTGACGTCTCGAAGATCGAGTGGCAGACGCATTAGTTTTACGGATCCGAAGAAGGACTCTTCGGATCCTGAGTGGTGAAGCAGTTGCACGGATTCGGGGAAGGACTCTCCGAATCCTGAGGACGAGAAGACAACGCACAAACCCGCGCGGCGACGCGCTTTGACAAAGGACACACACCATGGCCTACAGCGACAAGGTCATCGACCACTACCAGCACCCCCGCAACGTCGGCAGCTTCGGCACTTCCAAGGAAGTGGCGACCCGCAAGGATGTCGGCGTCGGCATCGTCGGCGCGCCCGAGTGCGGCGATGTGATGCAGCTCCAGATCAAGGTCAACGATGCCGGCGTCATCGAGGACGCCAAGTTCAAGTGCTTCGGCTGCGGCTCTGCCATCGCGTCGAGCTCGCTCGCGACCGAATGGATCAAGGGCAAGTCGGTTGACGAGGCGCTCGCGATCAAGAACACCCAGATCGTCGAGGAGCTCAGCCTCCCGCCCGTCAAGATCCACTGCTCGGTGCTCGCGGAGGACTCGATCCGCAGCGCGATCGCCGACTACAAGAAGAAGAACGGCATCGCCGCCGCAACCACCCAGGAGGCCTCCGCGCACTGAGGCGCGAGGAAACGAACCATGCCAGTCACCGTCACAGAGACAGCGGCCCGCCGCATCGACCAGATCATCGCAGAGCACGGCTTCGAGCCGTCGAACATGAAGCTCCGCGTCGGCGTCAAGGGCGGCGGCTGCTCGGGCTTCAACTACACGCTCGACCTCACCGAGGTCCAGAAGGACTCGGACGAGGTCTGGAACTTCACCTACAGCCGCACGCCGAAGGTCTCGACCGCCGCGCTCGCCGAGGGCGAGCAGGGCGGCGGCACGGCGACCGCGACCGAGACGGGTGCAAGCGACACCTTCACCGTCACGATCGTCTGCGACCCGAAGAGCTACCTGTACCTCAACGGCACCACGATCGACTACAAGGACGAGATCATGGGCTCGGGCTTCGTGTTCAACAACCCGAACTCGACCTCGACCTGCGGCTGCGGCAGCAGCTTCAGTGCGTGACGTGATTTGAGCGGCGGCTGCTTGCGGCAGCCGCCTTTGGTGCTGGTTCGCGAAGCAGCCATCGGCGAACTCCCTGAACACCCGCAGACTCTGTCTGCGGGTGTTTAGCTTTCGAGCCGCGCCAGCGCCGTCAACGCCTTGGCGGCAAGCGTCGCGATCCACGCGACCTCCGCGGAGCACAGCGCAAGCAGAAGGTCCTCCACCGACTCGCGGCTTGCCCGCGTGTCGAGGATTCCGTGCTGGGTCAGCGACGCCGCCACCACGAGCCCGAACGCGAGCATCGCAGCACGGCGCCGCACTGGGTCGTGCTGCTCCGGGCCGAGGTCGCGCTTAGCGCGCGCCTTCATCGCGCGGAGGAGCTCGATGCCTGCACCGTGCTCGAGGTGCGTGCGCACCTCGCCGAAGCCCGCGAGCGTTGCATCAGGCGAATCGATGGTCTCACGGAGGAGGATGGGCGCCGCATCTGGAGAGGAGAGGGTTGACGCGAGATCCGAGAGCGGGTCGCCGCCCGCGCGCTGCGCCGCCGCGAGCAGCCGCCAGAGATTCGCCGCGATATGCGATCCGTCCGACTGGTCGGTGGTCGTTTCTCGCGTGTTCCCATCGGGTGCGTTCATGGCCGAAGCGCCTCCATCAGTCGTGCGATCTCGCCATCGATCTCGCTCTCGGGTATCCCGTCGCGGTCGAGCAGCTCGAAGAACGCCCGCCGCAGCTTCCCCGCGGCCGTGCGCACCATCGTGGCCGCCTCCTTCGCGGTCATGCCGTGCTCCTCGATCAGCGTCGCATAGGGAACTCCATGCAGGTAGTGGCGCTCGAGCAGTTCCCAATGGACGCGCTGCCCGCGCCGCTCGCATGAGGCCCGTGCTCGCTCGAGCGCCCGCGTCACGAGCGCCATGCCCCACTCGCGCTCAAACTGCCTGTGTGCCATCTCGCGCTCGTCCGAGGGATCGCTCTCGAGCGTCTGGGGCGCGCGTTGGCTGCGGCGGACCGTGTCCCGCAGGTAGAACAGGAAACCGTTCATCAGCCAGCGGCGGAGCGGCAGCCCCGAGTCAATCCATCGTGCGAAGAAGTCGGCTTGCGCGACGCGATCGACAAGGAAGCCCTGCACCAGCTCAGACGCCTCCCCGGCCGAGCGATAGCTCGAGCCGCGCACATATCGCTCCAGCGGCAGTGCGTAGCTCGACATCACGTGCTGAACGACTGCGCGGCATCCATCAACTCCGAGCGTGAGTTGATCACCGATCCATCCACGGTTGGTGCTCGGAAACTCGATGCGCGCCTGCGTGGCACCCCCTCCCAAAGGAGGGGATCCCCGAACAATCGCGCCCGCCTCCGAAGCGTCGCTCACCTGGTCGTTCATGACAGGTCAATCCCCATGGGGCAAACCATTACCGCAAAGAGCGGCTGGATGACAGTCCGCGCGTGAAATCCATAAAACTCGTCGGAATTCTCGCGTCAGTCCTCAGCCAACTGCTTTCTCACTACCCGGCGTATCCCGTCATCTTGGTGGATGGCGCTTCGCGGGGAGCGATCCAACTTGCGTCGCGAATCGCAAGTGCTTTGAGGATAGATGGATGCGTCAATCGACAGTTCGCCTCGGTCTTTGCGCAGTGCTCAGCGGTGCCGCAATTGTTCTCTGTGGATGCAACCCGCGCGTGAATCACACGGGCATCGAGCACGGCAACTTCAGCCTCGAGGGATCCCAGGTGGATTGGATTCCTCACACCTACATCCGAGGGGTGAACAGTGACTCGTTCACGGCCTACAAGGCGCCGGCTGTCACGGACACCCATCAGATTCCAACCACGCAGAATCCAACGCCGATCACGGCCAGCCACATCCATGGGCCGACGAACACCATCGGTCTTGGACAGGCGTTCACCCCGGTCGGTGAGCAGCCGAAGCGCTGACTTGACGAGTCGCACCCTTCCTCCGCTCGCGCTTCGTCGTGATCGGTCCGCACGAAAGGCATCCATGTTCTCGAAGACCCTGTCCATCGCGGCGGCCATCGCCGCCTCCGTTCTCTTCCTATCAGCATCGGGCTGCACCACGAGCCGAAATGTCGTGGTGCTCGACGGCCGCACCAGCCAGGCCATCGTCGATGCTGACTACATCGAGACCTCGTACCGCGCGGTGCATTATCTGCTCACCAACGCCCGCGGCAACATCATGGGTGACGACGCCTTCGACGCGTCGCGTCCCGTGATCTGGGCGAGCACCGTCGATCTCAACAACTACGGCCGCACCACCAACTTCGGCCGGCTGATGGGTGAGTCGCTCGCGATCGCGATGCAGAACCACCGCAAGAACAAGATGATCCAGATGACGCTGCGCCAAGGCACCGTTCCGATCACAGGCGACGGCGAGTTCCTCCTCACCCGCGATGCCCGCGACCTTGCGACGAAGTTCAACGCGGGGGCCGCGCTCGTCTCCTCCTACAGCGTCGCGGTCGATCGGGTCTATGTGCAGTGCTCGCTCATCAATGTAGACCAGAACACGGTGGTCGGAGCGGTGCAGTTCGACCTGCCCCTTGGCCCTCGGACGGAGGCTCTCCTGAAGGGAGTCCTGTACCCCGCCGAGGCCGCGCCGCTTCTCCAGTCCCGCACAACGGCGCTGACGAACTGACCGCGCACACCCTGGAGGTGGACACATGGCCGCGCAAATCAACTCGCTTCTCGTTCTTGGGGCCCTGCTGGGGTCCGTGGGCTCGCTCGCCCTCGGTGGATGCAGCATTCGCCCTCAGCCTACGACGGTCTATCGAACGGAGCATCTCCCCGACGACTGGCTCAAGCTTCCCGAGAGCGACTGGCGCGTGCAGGCGCAGTCGCAGACGATGAAGGCGTACCTCGCCCGCGTGCGTGAGAACATGGAGGCGGAGCAGCGTTCGCCGTACTTCCAGTTCTACGGTCGCTACACCGATGCGACCCTGAAGCAGATCGCAGAGGCCAACCAACTCGCGAACACCGCATTCCTGACCTCGCCGAAGACGATCAACAGCGGGCTTTCTCCGGAGCTTCGTGGAACCGCCGAGAGCTATGACGAGACGGCCTGGCATTTCGCGGCGAACGCAGATGCGAACCTGCGTGCGCTTCAGGATGACTGGGGTCGATTCTGGATGACGAATCGACGCTCGTCTCTTTCGTCCTATCCGATGCTGCAGACCAGCGGGCAGCGATGAACAGGAAGGGCGGCTGCGATCGCGGATCGCGGGGGCAGCCGCTGGAGAATCACTTCGAAAGTCCTCAAAGTCGGCGTGCGGGCGGCCCTCGGGTCGCCCGCATGTCGTTTTGCTAGTCTCCCAAGCATCAAGGGCGTGGAGACGATGTCATGCAGCGGGAAGATGGCGCAACATTCATTGGGGCTCGGTCCGGTGCCACTGATGGGCGCCTCTCCGGGATTCCCTCCCGAATCGCTCGGTTCACGGTCGAACGCGCTATCGGGTCCGGCTCGTTCGGCGATGTCCATCTCGCGGTCGAGGACGGACCGCTCGCGCGGCGGGTCGCGCTGAAGGTCGTGCGCCCGAACGCGCGGGGTGCCGCGCTCGATGCGGCGCTGCGCGAGGCGCGGATGCTCGCGCGTCTTGACCACCCGTCGATCGCGCGTGTGATTGATGCTGGCGCGACGGGCGACGGAAGGGCCTTCATTGCGCTTGAGTACATCGATGGGAGGACTTTCTCGGCATGGTGCTCGGATTCGGAGCCAAGCGTGGCGTCGCGGCTCGAGGTTCTCGAGGATGTGGCCGCTGCGATCGCCTACGCCCACGACCGTGGCACGATCCATCGCGACCTCAAGCCTGCGAACATCATGGTGCGCGAGGGCGGTGGAGCCCGCGCATCGGGGGTCGTGCTCGACTTCGGGGTCGCCGCACTCGTCGATGATTCGGACGATCGCGACGCAGCGAGCACGCTTGAGGCGACGATCTCCGCGCGTCGCGCGGGCACGCTCGAGACGATGGCGCCCGAGCAGTTCATCCTCGGCGCAAGCCCGAGCGTGCGTGCGGACCTCTACTCGCTCGGCGTCCTGCTTCATTGGAGCGTGGCTGGCCGCCCGCCCTTCGCACGGACCTCCCCGAGCGACATTCTCGGATTCGCGCAGCGCGTCCAAGGTGAAGCGCTGAGGGCGATCCGCAGCCAGGATCTCGCGGCGGGGGTCGAGCTCCCCTCGGCGCAGTTGCGGGACCTCAACGCCGTTCTTTCGCGCGCGCTCGCAAAGGATCCTCAGCAGCGCTACGCCAGTGCGACGGAGTTTGCCCAGGAACTCGCCCGGCTCCGGCGGCGGGAGCCGACGGACGCGACAGCGCCCGGGCTCCTCGCGCGGTCGCGCCGTTTCGTGGCGCGCAACAAGGTGCCCGTGATGTCCGCGTCGGTCGTGATCGGAACGCTGTTCGCATCGACCGCAGTCGTCTCTGGTTTCGCGGCCAGCGAGCGCGAGGCCAGAATATCCGCAACCACTGAGCTTGAGCGCGCCACGCTTCTGGCCGAGGCATTGCGCGGCAACCTGCGGGCGTTGACAGGGGATCTTGTTGCGCTCGGCAACATGCCTCAGCTCGTGGGGTACTGGCCAAACATCCTCGCGGCGTATGAGACAGTCGAGGGCCGCGACAGCATCGTGCTCGCACAACAGCGGACGTTCTACGCGGAGCAGTTGACGAGGTCGGGACGGGCACCCGAAGCGATCGAGCAGCTGCAGGAAGCTCTTCGGGCGGCGAATCTTCATGACCATGCAGAGATCGCCGCTGCGATCTGCCTCCGTCTTGCTTTCGCGCTTGAGGAGACGGGGAGGGTGGATGAGGCGCTGGCGGTGATGGATGGCGCGATCGCGAACGATCTCCCCAAGCTCGATCCATTGGTCGTCACAAACCACCCGTGGTTCTTCCACGGCCTCCGCGGGCGGCTTCTCGCCACGCTTGGCCGGCGAGACGAGGGCATCGCCGCCATCCGCGAGGCGATCATCCTTCAGGATCGCGCGATCGGCGGCAAGGGCTCGCTGAACGACTCGCAGCTTCGCGGAGTGCTGGTCTCCGAGCTGATCAGGGCCGACCGAATCGATGAAGCGCTCGTCGAGGGTGATGCGCTTGTCGCCGACATCGAGCGGAACAAGACCGCCGAGCGCTCGGCGGGCATCCGTGCGTGGCGCGAGCGGACGCGATCCGACTTACTTCGCCTTCGCCTCGAACGCGCCTCCGATGCCGATGCACCTGAGTTGGCTGCGGAACTCCGCAGCGTCGCCATCGAGTGGCGTCGCCTGACGGGCCCGAGCGCCGACAAGTTCACCGCAATCAACCATACGCTTGGAAAGCGGGGGTATCCCCCGATCACCGAGGAAGAGGTGCTCGCGTTCATCGAGAACCTGAAGACCGAGCAGGGGATGGCTGCGCCGTAACGGCCTAGGGCGCGACAGAAGAAGCCCCGCTCGCCGCCCTTAGAGCGTGTTATGCACTCCCGCCACTTCCTGCCGATGACAGTGCATGGCACGGAAGCCTTATCCATCGGACGTCAAGGATGACGAGTGGGAGTTCGTCGCACCGTATCTCGCGCTGATCCGCGAGGATTCACCGCAGCGGGAGCACGATCTGCGCGAGATCTACAACGCCCTCCGCTGGGTCGTGCGCGCGGGTGCCCCGTGGCGCATGATCCCGAACGACCTGCCGCCGTGGGCGGCCGTCTACCAGCAGGTCCAGCGCTGGATCAAGGCCGGCGTCTTCGAGGAGATGGTGCACGACTTGCGGGAAATCCTGCGGATCGCGGCAGGCCGCGAGGCGAACCCGACGGCGGTCGTCAGCGACAGCCGAACGCTCCAGCGCACGCCCGAGAGCGGCCACCGCGGCGCCTACGACGGGGCGAAGCGCAAGAAGGGCTCAAAGGTGCACATCGCGGTCGACACGCTCGGGCACCTGCTGGCGCTGCACGTGACGCCAGCCGACAAGCAGGACCGCTCGCAGGTGCGGCGCACCGCGAAGGCCGTGCAGAAAGCGACGGGGCGGAATGTCGAGCTGGCGTACGTGGACCAAGGCTACACGGGCGACCAGGCGCAGGACGATGCGGAGGATTACGGGATCATGCTGCACGTCGTGAAGCTGTCCGAGGCGAAGCGCGGCTTCGTGCTGCTGCCGCGGCGCTGGGTGGTCGAACGGAGCTTCGCGTGGATGACGCGCTTCCGCAGGCTGGCGAAGGACTTCGAGCGGCTGCCGAAGACGGTCGCGGGGCTTCACTTCGCGGTGTTTGCGTGCATCATGCTTTCGCGGTGCTTCGCAATGAGTGCATGACACGCTCTAGGGCGCAACAGAAGAAGCCCCGCTCGCCACCCTTAGCACCACGAGCACCAGAGGGAGCGCCCGCAGCCGCGACCGCTGAAGCCACGCGCCCGCAGCCGCGACCGCTCAAGATACGAGCCGCTTCAGCCCCTCCGCCGCGTCCCTCGCCAGCGGCGCGGGCGACACCGGCGAGCCGACGGCCTTCTTCATCCAGAGGTCGGGCGTCAGGCAGCCGAGGCTCGTGATGCGCTTCGTCTCGGCGGCGAGGTCCTTGCCGCGCATGTACGAGCGGATCTGGTGGCTCATCATGTGGCCGAGC
>WGMP01000003.1 GCA_016124975.1 Phycisphaera sp.
CGCAGCGCGCGCTCCCTCGGGCATATCGCGGTTGGCACGGCCCCTCGTCCGCCAGTCTCCCTCGCCTCTGCGAGAGAGACCCGAAGTCCAACGACCTTCGGAAGCGGGTCGGTTCACCCACACGATTTCCTGAAGCGCCTGCTTTTTCACGGCGCCCTTCGGCGGGCTTCACGCCACGCCTGCAAGTGACCATCGCCCGGTGGCGAGGCCCCGCCAATCAGTGCCGCCCTGCGTGAGCAAATCTTCTTCGATCGATCCTCGAGGCTCGTCTCTCCACGCGCCCGCCAGACAAAGGTGCAATGCAATCAAACTTGGCAGTTTCGCAAAAAACCCGGGTGTTTCTGTTGACAAGAGAGAGAGAAAGTGCGTACAAGGCGCAGTGACAAGATCGAGGTGGAGGGCACGCGCGCTCCCGCTGCGCAGCACACGCTCGCATGGCTTAAGCGATGCAGGCTCTTTGATGAAGCTGGAGATGCCATGCTCATGTATGACGGCATTCGCGTGACGGCGCTCGAAGGCACCGCACAGGCAGGCACGGCGGGATCGGCGATCGCAACTACGCGATCTGTCGTTCGAACTCGTCAAGGCCGGCGAAGGAGTACGACACCTGTGATTCGCGGGAGCGGAACCCGAGCCCGCGGCGTCTCTGCGGCGCTTGCCGCAGCAATGCCTTGGCTGGGTGCGCTCTGGGCGATCTCGGCGGCGTCCGCAGCGGAGTCCTCGGATGGTCCGCAGGTCATTCCTTCTCACGGTGGCTCGCCGTCCGTGGTGTTTCCGATCGCGAATGGCAGTTGCGGCTGGCGTCTTGAGCGAACGCGTATTGACGCGATGCGTGCCACGCCGACCTCGTGGTGGATCGGTACTGTGGGGTCGATTGAATTCTCTGGCTTCGGCGGCGCATACAAGTTGAGAGTCAAGGACGACTCCCTGTTCTGCTTTGACAACACGGTTCCGCTTCAGCGAGGGGTCGGCCATGAGAAGTGGGCCTTCGTGGCCGGAGGGGTCGGTGCGAGCCAGGCGTTCCCCTTCATGATTGACATTCAGGCAGATGCGACACTGTCCGCAGTGCTTGACGTTGGGCACGGTGGTCCCTGTGGGAACATCGCGAGCGTCGTCGGTCACGCTCGGTGGGCGCTCTCGAGCAGCGCTCGATTGGGCCTTTCCGATGTGAAGGGCATCTTCGCGAGCCACACCGCGAACGAGGCTTCGCCGGGTGTGACGCTGACCGGAAGCGCAGGTTCCAGCGGTGTGGAGGTCGGGGTCGAGATCACCTGGCCACCGAACTTCACGAATACGCATCACTCAGGTCTTCAATTGGTGTCGATCATCGAACAGGAACATTACTGCATGAATCCAGAGGGCGAGTGGTTCAACTTCCGCGGGTCGGTCGCGGGGAGCACGCTGGTGATGAACGGCGCGGCGGCGACCATCGACGCGAGCACAATGGAGCCGATCGTGCTTGTTCAGCAACTCTCCGACTGCGGATGTCCGAGCGGCCCTGGCGGTGCGCCGGGACCCATTGAGGAGGGGGATTGAGATGCGGCCAGAAGGAACCAGGGCCCCGGCCGCGCGCACGCCCGCAGCGCGTCTCTGGAACACGCTGATGCTCGTTGCCATGCTGGCAACGCCATGCGCATACTCCGATTCCTTGCATCCTGTCCCGCGTGCGCAGGCCTCGACAGGTGAGGGCGTCGCAGCGCTGCTCGAGCCGCTTGTCTTCACAGGCCCATCGGCTGACGCCGCCGCTCTTCTCAGAGGTCGTCTCGTGGCTGAGGAGTCGCGCATACTCACGCTCATCGCAGGGGGCGGTGAGCGGGCTGACTTTTCAAGGGCGTTGCTTGCGGATCTGCGCGACGCGGTATCACGCAGCATCCGTCCGATGCAACCCGTGGTCTCGGAGCGCGGCACGGCTGCCGCCGTCGTGGTCATGGGCGGATGGGTGCGGATGACCGCTCGTTCATCGCGCATGATTGAGTCCTCGACCTCGTCAGTGATGGAGATCGAGCAATGTCTCGCTGCTCTTCGCGCCGCGCGGGCTGCGAACTGGACCGCGCCCCAGGGTGACCCTGTTCGAAAGGGGTTCGTGGAGAAGTTGGACGGTGCCATGCGGGATGCTCTCTATGGACTGCCGATGAATCCGCCGGCAGCCATCGATGCAGCCGACATGCCGGCGGCCGAACGGATCGTGCGGGATGCATGCCGGGCAGCGGCCGAGCTTCTTGCAGGCGAGGAGAAGCGAATCGAAGGTCGTGTTCCCGACGACCCTTGGCTACGCCTGGCCTTCATGGATGGATTCGGGCAGCGCGTCGAAGGCGCTCTCGACGAGTTCGCGCGTGATGTGAACCATGGGCTCGCGGAACTGCTCGGGGACGCCCGCTCCCGGAGCGTCGGGGCGGCGGCGGCGCAGGCGGCGATGGAGCTCGACCAGTTCATGGCGGGCGATCTCTCCGATGTGCAGGGCGCACTTGCCGCGGCGGATTCCCTGGTTGCGCACGACGGCTTCGCGGAACTCGAGGGTGATCGCAACGCGGATGGAACTCTCTTCCGTCAGGACATCGAGGCGGCGCAACGAACGGCCGGTGACGCTGCAAGCCTGGGCCTCCAGATGCTCGCGGAGATCCTTTCGGCAGCTGCGATCGCCTTGGACCGCGCGCAAGACTCAGGGGATTCATTGCATCGTGCCGAGTGGGTCTGGACGCGTGATGGCGATGTCTCGGCGGTCGTTCGGGGCGTCGTGGGACGCGTGCGCGGATCGTGCATCGTCGCATTCGGTTTCGTGCGGATGAAGGTACCCTCTGAAGACCTGCTCCCGGGCCCGACGGACCGGCTCTCGGGCGCGCTGATTCAATGGGATCCTGCCAAGGGCGCTTCGCCCGAGTCGCTGAAGATCAGCTGGCCTGATGAAGGTGGAAAGGACACGGCGAATGGCTGGGATGGCGGCGGTTGCAACGCGGCGACCCCGAGAGCGCGCTTGAAGGGAAAGCTCAACTGGATCTCTGAGAGCGAAGAGCTTCGGGTCGCGATGGCGAGCGTGCTGGATCGTGCATGGCGCGGGGCGACCAGTGTGACGCCTGCAATCTTCACCCCGACGCTTGAGTTCGATTCCGGCCGAGACACGCGGTTCACCGCCGCCGTCGACATCCGAGTTCCGAATCGCATCATCCGACGAGCGGGTGACGCGCAAGGAGCGGTGCGCCTCGAAAGTGAAGAGGGAAGAGAACAGTCAACGCTGGCCCGATTCGTCGAGATCCAGGTGGAGAGGGATACGGCGGATTTCAAGGCTGCGAAGCTGCCAGACGCTGGTGTCCACGCGCTTGTCTGTACGCTGGAGCCGGATCTCGAAGTGATTCGTCTCATCGGGCGATCCGAGGCGCGAGTGACTCAAGGCGACGAACTCCTGGCGGCCGCTCGGTCTCGGTGGAGTGAAGGTGACAAACTGGCGGCCTTCCTTCTTGAGGATGCGGCCATGGTGATCGATGGTCAGGCGTCGGTTTCCGAGGGCAGTGGATGGCCGGAGCTCTGTTCCCGGATCGGTCTGGGAATCGAGCATCCATTTCGGTTGAGGTTGGATGAGTGGAGGGCGAAGTTCAGCGGTACCGGCGTCGCCTATGCGCACACGTTCCGATGGATGCACTCTGTTCCTTCCGAATGGTTCGCGGGGCCGCGAGGCATCGCCTCCAAGTCGAGGGAGTCCACGGCGACATCGGAGAGCGGAGTCGGGCGGTGACGCAACGCGTCTGGTCTCGACTTCTCCTCATGGCGGCGCTGGCGTGCGTCGGTGGGGGCTGTGCGCCATCCTCGCCGTCGTCATCGCCGGCGTCATCGCCGCCGTTTTCGCCACCATCAGACGCCGTCGAAGATCCTCTGCGTGTGGCAAGGGAGTTCGGCGGACAGGCTCCTAAGTTGCCATCGATCCCACAGCCGCCCAGAGGAGAAGTGACGGAGCTCCCGTTTGAGCTTCGGCGGAATGTCAATCAGCTTCTCGGCGAGGGGCGTATCGCAGATCGAACCCTCGAAGTACTCGGCCGTGCGCTCGCGCTCCTGCCCGACGATGCAGGACCGATCCCGACAGACAGCCTTGCGAGATTCTACGCGGATCTCGGCGCCGGTCATGAATCAACGGGACGCGCGCAGAGCGCGGCGATTCTGGGCTTTTTCCTCAGGGAATCCGAGCGAATCAGCCCGAGTTCGCCGTGTTCGATCGCGCGTGCAATCTCGCAGCGCGAGGCACTGTTGAGTGCCCCTCGGCGATTTGTAGTGGACTTGTCGCGCAGCGTGGCATGCATCGGCATCGTCGAGACGGCGACTCCGGCACTCAAGTCGCTCGACCGCGCGATTCCATCGCTCTACTCGACAGGACAGTTGCCGACGATTCCGCTTTCTGACGCTGGGATGCGAGAGTTCGAGCGGTATGTCGATGCCATCGTCGCGATCGAGGTCGCGAAGGCGGTCGCGATGTGCCAAGGTGCAGACTGTGATGAGGTGGCGGTCGCGCGGGCGATCGCCCGCGGGCTTGCCCGAGTCACAGGGCAGTGTGCGTCGGCTCATGGTCACTTCATCACCGCCGAGGCGTTCGGAGGCCGGGGTGTGCCGTGCATGATCTTTGGGTGGTCGATTTCGGGTTCGAATTTCGACATCTCAGTCTCGCCTTCAACCCAGCTCCTGACGGAGTGAGGTCGGCTTGCCATCCTGCGGATGTGTCAAGAACGTGCGCCGCGAGTGTGGTGCCGTGTACGGCGTGTTCAGACCGATTCTCACGGTCGTACGGCGCGATTCGGCAGGCGCTTGACCCCGCGGACACGGTACGCTCCGCGCATGACGCGGCTCGACGCGCGGATCTGCGACAACTGCGGCCACGATCGCTCGGGATCGGAGTCGCTTGTCTGCGGCGAGTGCGGCCTCCCCCAGGGCGGTCTGCGCTTTGCACAACTGCCCGCCGCGCGGTTCGACGAACTCTGCGCTGTGTTGCGACTCCTGGGCCGTTCGAATCTCTCGCTCGCAGCCGCTGCAGCGGGCTTCTTGTCGCTCTTGATGGGGACGCTCTTGCGCGGGATGTCGGGCGGCTTCGAGTCGGGCGCGCTTGTGCACGCGATGGAGCTCCTCGGATCGGCCTTGTTCTGGCTCGGTATCACCCTCGGGACGGCGGGACCGTGCGCGGCGATTGTGCTCGCGTGGATCGGCCTCTCCCGCCTGCAGCGGGCGGTGGACCCCGCCCGCGGGGCGCAGGGCTCGGCCCATCACGACGCAAGCCAACGCGACACGATGCGCCACGACGCCGAGGTCGGCGACGCCGCGCGCGAAGCGCTGCGTTTCTCGGTCGTCGCGACGGCGTTCGTCGTGCCGCTCCTCTTCTGGAACCCGCCCTGGGCGGCCGGCACGATCGCGATCGGCGCCAGCGTGGTCGCTGCGCTCCTCGTCGCGATGCAGCTTCTCATGCTCGCGCGGCTGCGGGCTCTCTGCGGCCAGAGGTCGCACGGGCGCAAGGAGGCGGCGTGGCCCGTGCCGCTTGCGTGCCTTCTCGTGTCCGCGCTCTCGCTTGCGCTTCCAAGCGCGGGCAGGATCTTGATCGATCCGTTGATCCCGCTCGCCTTCATGGTTGGAAACGCCCTCGAGCTCGGGCGATTCCCGCGCGCGGAGCGCCGACTGCGCGCGCTCAGCCCTTGCGGCCGCGGCGGCCCTTCTTGAAGCCTGGCTTGTGGCCGAACTTGTCGCGGCCCGTTCTTCCCTTGCCGCCGTCGCGGGGGCGCGGCTCGAAGTGGCGACCCTCGCCTTCGTTCACGCGGCGTGCGCCTGCGTCGCCCGAGGCGGCGAGCTCGCCCGCGACCTCGATCGCGGCCTTTCCGAACTTCACGATCTCGAGGTCGAGCTGTCGCCCGCGCAGGTCGATCATCGCGATGCGCACGCGGATCCTGTCGCCGAGCCCGATCGACGCGCCGCTGCGCGACGCGACGAGACGCCCGCTGCGCGCGTCGGCCGTCCAGCGGTCGAGGCGTCCGTCGCCGCCCTTCATGTCGCGGCTCTTGATGGCGCCGTCGACGAGGTAGCGGTCGATCGAGACGAAGATCGTGCCGTTGGGCATGATGCCCGTCACCGTGCCGTCGAGCTCGTCGCCGAGATGCTTCTCGTGGAGAAGCTGCAGCACGAGGAAGGTGCGCAGGTCCTTCTCGGCGGCGTCCGCCGCGACCTCGCGCTCGCTCGTGTGGCGGCCGAGGTCGATGAGCTGCGCCTCGTCGAGGACGCGCGGATCCTCTGCGAGCGAGCGCGAGAGCGCGCGGCGCTTCTTGCCGCCGCCCGACTCGCGGCCGTTGTCGGTGATGTCGAGATACGAATGCGCCACGCGGTGGACGAGAAGGTCGGGATAGCGCCGGATCGGGCTCGTGAAGTGCGCGTAGTGCTCGCTCGCGAGCGCGTAGTGGCCGATCAGCGCGGGCGAGTACACCGCCTTCGACATGCAGCGCAGCACCGAGAAGTGGATCGCGCGCGCGGCGGGCGAGCCGCGCGTCGCGTCGAGCAGCGCCTGGAGGTCCTTGCGCGTCGGCTCCTCGGGCAGACGCCACTTCGCGAGGCGCGCGAACTGCCGCACTTCCTCGATGTCGCCGAAGGTCGGGTCGGGGTGGATGCGCCTCAGGAGCGGCGTGTCGAGCCCGGCGAAGGTGCGCGCGACCGCCTCGTTCGCCTCGACCATGAACATCTCGATCAAGGTGTGCGTGAACGAGTCGTCCTCGGGCACGGCGTCGACCACATGTCCGTCCTTGTCATAGACGAGCTCGACCACGGGGAGGTCGAGGTGGATCATGCCTTCCTTGTGGCGGCGGGCGCGGATCGTCTTCGCGAGCGTGTCGGCGACGCGGAGCGTCTCGAGCAGTTCGTCGGTGTAGACGGGCTCCGTCTTCGAGTGCTTGCGCGCCTCCTCGACCTTGCCCTCGATCAGCCGCTGCGCCTCGATGTAGGTGAGCCGCTTCGCGCTCTTGATGACCGTGCGTGCGAGGCGCTGGCCAACGACCTTGCCGTCCGAGTCAAGCATGATGAACGCGCTCAGCGTGAAGCGCGCCACGCCTTCCTGCAGCGAGCAGACGCCGTTCGAGAGGATCTCGGGCAGCATCGGCACGGTGTGGCGGGGGAGGTACACGCTCGTCGCGCGCGCCTTGGCCTCCTCGTCGAGCGCGGACTCCTGCGTGACGAAGTGCGCGACGTCGGCGATGTGGACGCCGAGCTCGTAGTTGCCCGTGACCGCGTCGTGCGCGATCGAGATCGCGTCGTCGAAGTCCTTCGCGTCGGGCGGGTCGATCGTGAAGATGAACCGGTGCGTGAGGTCCTCGCGGCCGTCCCACGCGATGTCGGCGGTCGCGCCCGCGGCCGCTGCGTTCGCCGCCGCCTTCGTGGCGCGCTCGAACGACACCGCCGCCTCGCGCGCCTGTGCGATGGCCTCCTCGGGGAAGACCTCGCGGATCATGTAGGTCGCGATCACGGCCTGCGTCTCGACATCGGGGCGGCCCGCCTCGCCGAGCACCTCGAGGATGACGCCCTCGGCGAGCGCGCCTTCCTCGGGCCAGAGCAGGATGTCGACGACGACCTTGTCGCCTTCCTTCGCGTTCTTGGCGCCTGGGTCGCGCACGACGATCGGGTCGCGGATCGCGCGGCCGTCGGGCTCGACGAGCCAATCGCGCCCGCGCTTGACGAGCACGCCCGCGAAGCGCGACTGTCCGCGCTTGAGCACCTCGACGACGCGGCCGAAGACATCGTCACGCGCGCCGAGAGGCGTGGCGCCGAAGCCGCGGTTCCAGCGATCGCCGCGCCGCGCGACCTTGACGCGCACGCGGTCGCCCGACACGGCGTCCTTCGTCTCGCCCTGGGGCACGAACAGATCGCCCTCGCGATAGTCGATGTCCGTCTTGACGAATCCCATCCCGCGCGGGGTGATCTTGATGACGCCCTCGATCTCCTCGGGAAGGCGGGGGAGGCGCAGCTTCTCGTCCTTGCCGATCTCGAGGAGGCCCGCTTCCGCGAGCTCGCGCACGGTGTCGGTGAACTCCGCCTCGTCTTCTTCGGCGACGCGCAGCTGCCGCGCGACCTCGCTCATGTAGATGGGGAGGTAGTTGCGGTGGGCGAGATGGTCGAGGATGCGGCTCTTGAAGCGAAGGCTCACGCGCGCAGTGTAGAGACCCGCAGCTGGCGCGGACGGCGCGCGGGCGGGGATCGTTACTTCTTCCGCGCGCGGGCCTTGGTGGCGGCGGGCTTTTTCGCGCCGTTGCTGGCGCTCTTGCCTGTGCTCTTGCCTTCAGTCTTGCCTTCAGTCTTGCCGACGGTGTTGCCGATGCCGCGGCCGATGCGCGACTGGTGCGTCGCGCGCTCCTCGATGCGCCTGTTTTCCGCGGCGGCGGCTGCGTCCGGCTTCGGCGCGGGCTTCGACTCGGGCTTCGCCCCCGCATTGGCGTCGGGCTTTGAACCGGTGGTGGACTCGGGCTTCGACTCGGGCTTCGATTCAGGCTTCGAACCAGTCTTCGCCTCCGTCTTCGAGTCGGTCTTCGCGCCGGACTCCGCGTCGCCCTTGGCCTCGCCCGCCTTCTTCTCGGCTTCCTCGCCCGACCTGTAGCTTTCGCTGCGGTAGTCGGTCTCGTAGAAGCCGCCGCCCTTGAAGATCACGGCGCCGCCGATCCCGATCTTGCGCTCGACCTTCTTCTTGCGGCACTTGGGGCACACCGCGACGGGAGCGGCCTTGATCGACTGGAACTCCTCGAACTCGTGTCCGCAGGCGCGGCAGATGTACTCGTAGGTCGGCATGCGGACCTCACGCCTCGGGCGCGACGGCGACCTTCGCGGGGCGAAGCACGCTCTCGCCGAGCCGCCAGCCCGTCTGGAAGCGCATGCTCACGCACCCTGGCGCGATCCCCTCCGCGGGTTGGCGCATCACGGCGTCGTGCTGCATCGGGTCGAAGGGCGTTCCGGGCTCCGGCTCGATGCGCGCGATCCCGTTCTGCTCGAGCGCCTTCTGGAGCTCGGCGCGCGTCATCGCGATCGACTGTGCCATCTGCTCGGCGGTCAGCTTCGAGTGGTCCTGCGCGAGCGCGAGGTCGAAGTGGTCGAGGACGGGCATGAGCGCGCGCGTCAGCTGCACGAGGCCGCCGATCCGCGCACGCGCCTCGTTCTCGATGGAACGGCGCTGGAAGTTCGCGAAATCGGCCTGGGCGCGCAGTTTCGCGGCGATCGCCTCGTCGCGCGCCGCGGTGAGGCGCTCGATCAGGTCCTGCGTGTCGCCCTGCTCAGCGCCGCTGTCGGCGCCATCGGCCACGCGCTCGTCGAATTCCTCGTTCGTCATGTCGGGTTCCGTCGGGTTCTCGTGTTCCATCGCATGCACCTCGCGCCACGGCCTGTCGGGTCAGCTTCCGAACGGGTTGATCTTCTTCCAGAAGCTCTGCTCGCCGCTGTTGACCTCCGCCCGCTCCATCTGCGCGTACTCCGCGAGAAGCCGCCGCTGGTCGTCGCTGAGCTTGCGCGGCACCACGAGCTGGAAGACGACATGCATGTCGCCGCGCTCGCGGCTGTTGAGGACGGACATTCCCGCGCGCTCGATCACGACGGCCTCGCCGTGCTGGCTTCCTGCGGGAATCTCGAGGTCGTACTCGCGGTCGATGCCCTCGATCTTCACCTTCGCACCGAGCGCGGCCTGCGCGAACGCCATGGGCTGGACGACGATGAGGTCGGCTCCGCGGCGCTCGAAGCGGTCGTGCTCGGCGACGCGGACCACGACATGGAGGTCGCCGCGCGGGCCCTTGCCCTCGGGACTCGCCTCTGGCGGCGGGGGCTCGCCCTCACCCGAGAGACGGATCACCTGGCCGGACTCGATGCCCGCGGGAATGCGCACCGCAAGCTTGCGGCGCGTGGCCACGCGGCCCTGTCCGCGGCACTTCTCGCACTTGTCGCGCACGACGGTGCGGCGCCCGCGGCAGTCGGGGCAAGTCGTGACCATGCGGAACATGCCGCCGAAACCCGTCTGCGCGACCTGTCCCTGGCCGCCGCAGGTCGGGCACGAGACAGGCTTCGAGCCCGGCTTCGCGCCAGAGCCGCCGCAGGGCTCGCACACATCGAGGCGCTTGAACTCGACCTCGCGCTCGCAGCCCTTGAAGGCGTCCTCGAGCTCGAGCTCGACCTCGGTCTCGAGGTCGTAGCCGCGCGCGGGGCCGCGCTGGCCGCGCGCGCCCGCCTGCTGCCCGAAGATGTCGTTGAACATCGAGAAGATGTCGTTGACATGCATCGAACGGAAGTCGTGGCCAGGGTTCTGGCGCAGACCCGCGTGCCCGTGGCGGTCGTAGAGCTCGCGGCGCTCGGGGTCGGAGAGGACTTCGTAGGCCTCGGTGCAGGCCTTGAACTCGCCCTCAGCCTCGGTGTTCCCGGGGTTCCGGTCGGGGTGCCACTTCATCGCGAGGCGGCGATACGCCCGCTTGATGTCGTCCTGCGATGCGGCCTTCTCGACCGACAGGATCTCGTAGTAGCAGCGTGTCTGCGGCATGCGCGTCCCTGATCCGCTCGCCTGAGGAGAGGCGCGCGAACCGCCCGCGCGCCCCGAGGTCCCGAACAATGAACCTGTCGAAAGCGCCTGCGCGCGGTTTCCCGCGCGCAGGCGGATGTTCTCAGCTGACGGCGCCCTCGACGGGCGTCTCCTCTTCCTTGAGCTCGGTCACGATCACATCGGTCGTGAGCATGAGGCCCGCCACGCTCGCGGCGTGGAGGAGGGCCGTCTTGACGACGAGCGCGGGATCGATGATGCCCGCCTTGACGAGATCCTCGTAGGTGCCCGTCGCAGCGTTGAAGCCCGTTCCCGACTTCGACTCGCGGGTCTTCGAGACGACGAGGTCGCCGTCGTGGCCCGCGTTCTCGGCGATCTGCGCGCACGGGCGCTCCATCGCCTCCGCGACGATGTCGAAGCCGAACTTCTCGTCGCCCTTCGCCTTCTTCTTGGCCTCGAGCACGGCGTCGATCGCGCGGACGAGCGCCACGCCGCCGCCGGCGACATAGCCCTCCTTCGCAGCCGCACGGGTCGCGTGGAGCGCGTCGTCGACGCGATCCTTCGCCTCCTTCATCGCGAGCTCGGTCGCGCCACCCACCGAGATGATCGCGACGCCCGAGACGAGCTTCGCGAGGCGCTCGTTGAGCTTCTCGCGGTCGTAGTCGCTGGTCGTGCGCTCGATCTGCGCACGGATCTGGTCGGCGCGCGCGGCGATGTCCTTGGTCTTGCCGCCGCCCTGGACAAGCGTGGTCTCGTCCTTGGTGATGACGACCTTCTTGGCGGTGCCGAGCTCCTTGAGCTCAACATCCTCGAGGCTGCGGCCGATGTCCTCTGCGAAGAAGGTGCCGCCCGTGACGACTCCGATGTCGCCGAGCATCGCCTTGCGGCGGTCGCCGAAGCCAGGCGCCTTCACGGCGCAGACCTGGAGCACGCCGCGGAGGCGGTTCACGACGAGCGCAGCGAGGGCCTCGTTCTCGACCTCTTCCGCGATGATGAGGAGCGGCTTGCCCGCCGACGCGACCTTGTTGAGGAGCGGCAGCAGCTCGGCGAGGTTCGAGATCTTCTTCTCGTTGATGAGGATGAGCGGGTTCTCGAGCACGCACTCGGCGCGCTTCGGGTCGGTCATGAAGTAGGGCGAGAGGTAGCCCTTGTCGAAGGACATGCCCTCGACGTAGTCGAGCGTGGTGTCGGCGGTCTTGCCTTCCTCGATCTCAACGACGCCCTCTGCGCCGACCTTGTCGATCGCCTCGGCGATGAGCTTGCCGATCGCGGAGTCATGGTTCGCGGAGACCGTGGCGACCTTCTCAAGGTCGGCCTTGCCCTTGCACTTCTGCGCCATGCCCGTGACGGCGTCGGCGCCCGCCTGCGCGGCCGCGTTGATGCCGCGCTGGATGGCGACGGCGTTCGCGCCCGAGGCGATGTACTTGAGGCCGCCGTTGAAGATCGCGCCCGCGAGGACGGTGGCGCAGGTCGTGCCGTCGCCCGCGACATCCGCGGTCTTCTTCGCGACCTGCTGCACCATCTTGGCGCCCATGTTCTCGAACGGGGCGGGGAGGTCGATCTCCTTGGCGACGGTGACGCCGTCCTTGGTGATCTGCGGGCCGCCGTAGCTCTTCGTGAAGAGCACATTGTGGCCGACGGGACCCATCGTGACCGCGACCGCCTGCACGAGCTGGTCGACGCCGCGCTTCAGTTCCGCGCGCGCCGCCGCATCGAACTTCATCTGCTTCTGTGCCATGTGTGTTGCCTTCCGTTTGGGGTTCGTGTGCGATCGCGGCTCACTTGGCGAGGACGCCGAGGAGCTCGCTCTCGCGGACGATCACATGCTTGGTGTTCTTGATCTCGATCTCGGTGCCCGCGTACTTGCCGTACACGACTGTGTCGCCCTTCTTGACATGGACGGGAGCGCGCTCGCCGTTGTCGAGGAGGAGGCCGGGGCCGACGGCGACCACGGTGCCCTGCATCGGGCGCTCCTTGGCGGCCTCGGGGAGATAGAGGCCGCTCGCGGTCTTGGTCTCGGGCTCGGTGGGCTTGATGAGAATGCGGTCTTCGAGGGGTCGGACGGTGGACATTGGTGTCTCGTGCTTTCTTGCGTGTTTCGCGTGTGACGCGTGATGCGTGTGGTTCGTGCGCGGTGCTTCAGGTGAAGGTCGATTGCGGCGGAGGAGCGTGGCTCAGAAGCCCATGCCTCCCATGCCGCCCATGCCGCCCATTCCACCCATGCCTCCCATTCCGCCCATGCCACCGCCGTGGTCATGGTCGTGGCCGTGGCCAGCGGCCTCCTTCGGCTGCGGCTTCTCGCTGATCGCGCAGTCGCAGGTGAGGATGAGGCCGGCGACGCTCGCCGCGTTCTGGAGCGCGGTGCGGTCGACCTTCGCGGGAGTGATGACGCCCTGCTTGACGAGGTCGCCGTACTCGAGCGAGAGCGCGTTGAAGCCCTCGTCGCCCTTCATCTCCTTGACCTTGGCTACGACGACGGTGCCCTTCTCGCCCGCGTTCTCGGCGATGGTGCGCAGCGGCACGCAGAGCGCCTCGGCGACCGCCTCGACGCCCGCGATCTCGTCGCCGACGCAGGCCTTGCGGACCTTGTCGAGCGCGGGAATCGCGCGGATGAAGCTGGTGCCGCCGCCCGCGACGACGCCCTCGGCGACGGCCGCGCGCGTGGCGTGGAGCGCGTCCTCGACGCGCGCCTTCTTCTCCTTGAGCTCGGCCTCGCTCGACGCGCCGACATTGATCTGCGCGACGCCGCCCGCGAGCTTCGCGAGGCGCTCCTGCAGCTTCTCGCGGTCGTAGTCGCTGTCGGTCGCCTCGATCTCGTTGCGGATCTGGTCGCAGCGGCCCTTGATGGCGGCCGAGCTGCCCGCGCCCTCGACGACCGTGGTCTTGTCGGCGTCGACGATGATCTTCTTGGCCTGCCCGAGGTCCTTGATCGTGACCTTGTCGAGCTCGATGCCGAGGTCCTTCATGATCGCCTTGCCGCCCGTGAGGATCGCGAGGTCCTCGAGCATGGCCTTGCGGCGGTCGCCGTAGCCAGGGGCCTTCACGGCGCAGACATTGAGGACGCCGCGCAGCTTGTTGATGACGAGGGCGCTGAGCGCCTCGCCCGTCACATCCTCGGCGATGATGAGGAGCGGCTTCTTCGCCTCCATGACCTTCTCGAGGAAGGGCACGAACTTGGCGAGGCTGTCGATCTTGTCCTCGTAGATGAGAACGAGCGCCTTCGAGAACTCGACGGTCATTTCGTCGGTGTTGGTGACGAAGTTCGCGCTGAGGTAGCCGCGGTCGAACTGCATGCCCTCGACGACATCGATGGTCGTCTCGCGCGACTTGCCTTCCTCGACGGTGATGACGCCGTCCTTGCCGACCTTCTCGAACGCCTCGGCCATGATCTTGCCGATCGCGAGGTCGTTGTTCGCGCTGATCGACGCGACGGCCGCGATGCCGCCCGAGACCTTCTCGACGGGGCGCGCGCCCTCGGCGATCTTCGCGGCGACGGCGGTGACCGCCTTCTTCATGCCGCGCACGACCGAGTTCGGGTCGGCGCCCGCCGCGATCTGGCGGAAGCCGGCCTTGATGAGCGCCTCCGCGAGGACGGTCGCCGTGGTGGTGCCGTCGCCAGCGTCGTCGGAAGTCTTCGAGGCGGCCTCCTTCACGAGCTTGGCGCCCATGTTCTCGACCTTGTCGCGGAGCTCGATCTCCTCGGCGACCGAGACGCCGTCCTTGGTGACGGTCGGTCCGCCCCAGCTCTTGTCAAGCACGGCGTTGCGGCCGCGCGGACCGAGGGTGCTCTTGACGGCGGCGGCGAGCTTCTCGACGCCCGCGAGGAGGCTCTTGCGTGCTTCGTTCTCGAAGGAAAGTTCCTTGACGGCCATGGTGGTCGTTCTCCGATGCTCTTGCGTGGTCCGCCGCCGTCGACCGACGGCGGGCGGTGGTGATGGGTTGGCACTGCGGGCCCGAGGGTCGTCCCCAAGCGCCCGCCCCGAGGGGCGCGGGGAGGCCGCGCCATGGAGGGGCGATGGCAATACAAAGCCCGTACCAGCCGCAGGGTGGGCCGAGCGGGCGAACGCACGCCGCAGCCGCGGGCAGTTTGGCGGCGCAAGCATCGATGGGGATTGAACTTGTGGATTCGGCGGCGGAGGCCTGTTGCCCAAGGCACGCTGACAGTTCCGCCCCCCGTGCGGGAAGTGCTGCCGTAATGGCAGACGCGCTCACGACGCGTCGGGGCCTTCGTGCGGAGCCTTCGCCGAGGCGGCGCCTCGGGTGTGCTCGGGGCCGCTCGTCAGGCGGCTCTCGGCATCCTCGTCGGCAAGCACCTCCGCAAGCGTCGGGTCTGGCGAAAGCGTCGAACGAAGGATCCAGGCGCAGTTCAGCGCGAGGTAGCCGAACCCGATGATCGCAAGCCCGGCGCTGGCGGCCGCCACGATCTGAAGGAGCGCGACCGTCGTGTCGTCGTTGACCGCATCGGCCGCGAACGCCCCTGCGGCCGCCGCGACGCCCGCGATCACGACCGCGAGGAGAAGTTCGTCGATCCGTTGCTTGGCGCTCGATCGGGAGCGGTAGACGCGTGAGAGGGGCCCGAGCTCTCGCAGGAGGGGGCTGAGCGCGAGGAGCACCAGCGCGGCGGGCAGCGCGGTGGCCGCGACGCCGATGGTGGCGGGCCGTGGGACGATGAGCGCGGCCCAGATCGCGAACGCGCCGCAGCCGACGAGGCGGGTTCGCATGAGCCGCCGCTCGGTGCGCCACGGAAGGAGCGCGCCGAGCGCGACGAGCCCGAGCAGCGCGCCTGCGAGCGCCGTGAGCTGGAGAAGGTCGGCGACGGTGTCGAGCGCCGCGAGCGGACGCGAGCCCGACGCGCGCGCGGCATATTCATCAAGAATGGTCCTTGCGGCAAACTCAGCCGTGCGCATGCTCGCACCGAGGACTCCGAGCGCTCCGAGCATGAGCGCCCACGCGAGCCTCCGCGACTCGGGCGCGGGGCGCGCGGGCGGGCCGTCGAGGTCGAGCCGCCGCGCGAGCGACACGACGATTTCGCAGCCGCATTCCGGGCACGCGCCGCGCGCGGGAAGCCCCTCGAGGTCGTATCCGCACTGCGCGCAGCGGAGCGGTCTGCGGATCACGGCCTCGGGCATCGGCAGCATGGTGCATCGGGATCGCCGCGAGGGCAAGCGGGGCGCGCCTGATTCGAAGGGAAAGACGCGCTTCGGTTACACTCGCGCCATGCATGACAGGATTGCCGCGCTCCGAGGCAACATCGTCTCCGTCTACATGGGGAACACACAGGCCGTCGACCGCCTGATCGTCTGCCTCCTCGCGCGCGGACACGCGCTCATCGAGGATGTCCCGGGAGTCGGCAAGACCGTCCTCGCGAACGCGCTCGCGCGCTCGATCCGCTGCAGCTTCGCGCGCGTCCAGTGCACGCCCGACCTCCTGCCGTCCGACATCACGGGCACGAGCATCTACCGCCAGCAGACGGGCGACTTCGAGTTCAGGCAGGGGCCGATCTTCGCCAATGTCGTCCTCGCCGACGAGATCAACCGCACCACGCCGCGCACGCAGGCGGCGCTTCTGGAGGCGATGTCCGACGGCACGGTCTCGGCGGAGGGCGTCGTCCACCATCTGCCGCAGCCGTTCCTCGTCGTTGCGACGCAGAACCCATATGAGTTCGAGGGGACCTACTTCCTTCCCGAGAACCAGCTCGACCGCTTCCTGATGCGCATCTCTCTCGGCTATCCGTCGCCCGACGACGAGTCGCGCATCCTGCAGAAGCAGCCCGCGCGCACGGCGCTGCCGGACCTCCAGCCCGCGATGGACGCAGCCGAGGTGCTCGCGCTCCAACGCGCGGTCGACGCCGTTCGGCTGAAGCAGGAGCTTGTCGACTACATCATCGCCATCGCCACCGCGACGCGGAACAGCGAGGACCTGCAGGTCGGCGTCTCGCCGCGCGGCGCGCTCGCGCTCGCGGCCGCGGCGCGCGCCACGGCGCTCATCGACGGGCGCGACTACTGCGTGCCCGACGACATCGTGTCGAACGTGCTGCCTGTTTGCGCGCACCGCGTGATCAGCCGAACCTATATGCACCAGGGCGACACGCTGACGACGCGCCGCATCATGCAGCGCGTGCTCGAGGCGGTGCCGAGCCCGGTCTGAGGGCCGCTCGAGGCGACTTCATGACGAAGCGAGCCGTCGTCCTTCTTTCAGGTGGCCTCGACAGCGCGACGGTGCTCGCGTGGATGCGGCGCGAGGGCTACGCGTGCCACGCGCTCAGCTTCGCCTACGGCCAGCGACACGGCGTCGAGCTGGCGCGCGCGGCCGAGCTCGCGCGCGCGCTCGGCGCGGTCGAGCACAAGGTCGCCGAGATCGACCTGCGCGCCTTCGGCGGCAGCGCGCTGACCGCGGACATCGCCGTACCGAAGGACCGGGCCGACGGAGAGATCGCGCACGGCGTCCCGATCACCTATGTGCCCGCGCGCAACACGATCTTCCTTGCGTTCGCGCTGGCCTACGCCGAGACGATTCAGTCAAGCGACCTCGCGATCGGCGTGAACGCGATCGACTACTCGGGGTACCCCGACTGCCGCCCCGAGTTCATCGCGGCCTTCGAGCGCCTCGCGAACCTCGCGACCGCCGCCGCGACCGAGGACGGCGCGCGATTCAAGATCCACACGCCGCTCCAGATGCTGTCGAAGGCGGGCATCGTGCGCCTCGCGCTCGAGCTCGGCGTGCCCGTCGCGCGCACGCTTTCGTGCTACGACCCGCTGCCGGACGGCACGCCGTGCGGCCACTGCGACGCGTGCATCCTGCGCCGCAAGGGCTTCGCGGAAGCGGGCGTGGAGGACAGGTGATGGAACTTGCGCGCGCGGGGCGATGGTCGCAGCCGTAAGGGTCGACGGCTGGCGTCATCCGTTCCGCGGACTGAAGTCCACGGGCACCCGTGGTTTGAGCGGTCGCCGCTGCGGCGGCTTCCTCTGGCGTGGATGACAACCGCCGGAGTCCCAAGCCAGGGGTGCCCGCATGCTTCAGCATGCGGAACGCAAATCGTCGGAGTCGACGGCTGACACCATCCGTTCCGCGGACTGAAGTCCACGGGCACCCATGATGTTCGTGTCGCACGATTCAAACCGCCGGAGTCCCCAAGCCAGGGGTGCCCGCATGCTTCAGCATGCGGAACGCAGGTCGTCGGAGTCGACGGCTGACATCATCCGTTCCGCGGACTGAAGTCCACGGGCACCCCAGATGTTCGTGTCGGACGATTCAGATCGTCGGAGTCCCCAAGCCAGGGGTGCCCGCATGCTTCAGCATGCGGAACGCAGGTCGTCGGAGTCGACGGCTGACATCCC
>WGMP01000055.1 GCA_016124975.1 Phycisphaera sp.
CTTCAACTCGGGCATCTCCGACATCACGGTGAACTCGATCAAGCTCTCCGACTCGGGCGCGGCCCGCTCGGTGACCGTGACCGTGACCCAGTCGGCGCAGCGCGCGGCCGTCGCCCTCTCGACGGGCGCGACCTTCCTGAACGGCGGCTCGGGCGCGGTGACCTTCGAGATCGCGGGCGAGCGCGGCTCGCAGCTCTTCACCTTCGCGTCAGGCACCACGATCGCGAATGTCGCCGCTGCCATCAACGACTTCTCCGAGGCGCTCGGCGCCACGGCGAGCGTCTCGGGCAGCGTGGTCGCGATCCGCTCGACCAACTTCGGATCCGACCAGTTCCTCCGCGTCCGCGAGGTCGCGAACGCAAACGCGAGCCGCAGCTACATCCGCCAGGTCAACGACGCGGGAGCGCTGACGGGCACTGCGTCCGACGACATCAAGGACTTCGGCCGCGACGCCCGCGTGAACATCAACGGCGTCGTCGCCACGGCGCGCGGCCTCAACGCCCGCGTCGCGCTCGACGGCTTCGATGTCTCCGTGTCGCTGCGCGGCACTGGCTCGGGCACCATCAACACGGTCGGCGGTAGCCGCACCTTCCAGATCACGGGCGGCGGCGCCGACTTCAACCTCTCGCCCGATGTGAACCTCGCGGGCAAGGTGTCGCTCGGCATCGAGACTGTGAGCTCGAGCAACCTCGGGAACGCCGCCCTCGGCTACCTGTCGGAGCTCAAGTCGGGCGGTACCGCGAATGTCGAGAACGGCAACCTCACGAAGGCGCAGGAGATCCTCGACGCGGCGACCAAGCAGGTCTCCTCGATCCGCGGCCGCCTCGGCGCCTTCACGAAGAACGTGGTCGGCTCGACGGTGAACAGCCTCAGCGTCGCGCTTGAGAACACGATGGCCGCCGAAAGCGCGATCCGCGACACGGACTTCGCGGCAGAGACCGCGGCCATGACCCGCAACCAGATCCTGGTGCAGGCCTCGACGCAGGCGCTCGCGCTGTCGAACTCGGCACCGCAGTCGGTCCTGTCACTGATGCGATGAAATGACGGCGGAGGGGGTGGGTCCTGAACGGAAGGAATCCGAGACGGACCCGGAGAATGACGCACGAAGCGGCCCGAAAGGGCCGCTTCGCTGCGTTTTGCGCATGCGCGCTCTGCTCGATGGGCGCCGGTCACACGGATCATGCGGGCCATGCCGACCATCCGAGCCGCGCAGTTTCTGCCGATCGACGCGATTGTGACGGCTTTGCGGCCTGAATCGCCTGAAGCGATGAAGTCACCTTTGTGGGTCACCGATCTGAGGCGCGTCGGGAACTGACTCCCGACACGCTTTGGGCGCAGGATGCGCCCTCAACAACTTTCGGCCCCCTCCTCGAGGAAGTGGAGGGGCCGACAAGCTTCCCGAACGCGGGCTCAACGGCCAAAGGCCACCCCCAACCGCGCTCGGGACCGCCGGCAACCCCCCGCCGGCAGCTCACGGAGGACAGCAGCAATGAGTCGTATCAATTCGAACGTTCCCTCGATGATCGCCCAGCGCGTGAACTCGATGAACAACCGCGCGCTCTCGGGCACGCTCGAGCGCCTGTCGACGGGCTTCCGCATCAACCGCGGCGCCGACGACCCCGCAGGCCTGATCATCAGCGAGAACCTTCGCGGCGAGATCAAGGGCATCAACGCCGCCATCGGCAACGCCCAGCGCGCCGAGCAGGTCATGAACATCGCGGAAGGCGGTCTCCAGGAGATCTCCAACATGCTCATCGAGGTGCAGTCGCTCGTCGGCCAGACGGCCAACGAGGCGGGCATCTCGGCCGAGGAGCGCGACGCGAACCAGCTCCAGGTCGACGCGATCCTCTCGACCATCGACCGCATCGCGAACTCGGTCTCGTTCCAGGGCACCAAGCTCCTGAACGGCAACTATGACTACACCCTGAGCGGCGGCTACACCGCTGCGAGCGGCTTCGGCGATGTCTCGATCAACTCGGTCAAGCTCTCCGACAACCCCGGCTCGTTCCGCGAGGTCACCGTCACGGTGAACGAGTCGGCGCAGACGGCGCGCGTCGGCCTCCTGCTCAGCGCGGGCGTCCTCGAGAACGGCGGCTCCGGCTCCGTGACCTTCGAAGTCGCTGGCGCCCGCGGCTCGCAGCAGTTCAGCTTCGCGTCGGGCACCACGGCCGCGACGATGCGTGACGCGATCAACGCCTTCACCGAGGCGCTCGGCGTGTCTGCTTCGCTCTCGGGCACCAATGTCCGCATCGATTCGACGGGCTTCGGCTCGGACGCCTTCGTCCGTACCCGTGAGATCGCGAACGCGAACGCCGGCACCAACTTCGTCACCAACACCGTCGGCGGCGCTGTCGAGGACGTCAAGACCAACGGCCGCAACGCGACCGTGAACATCAACGGCGTCGTCGCGGTCGCCCGCGGCCTGACGGCCCGCGTCGCCCTTGACGGCTTCGATGTCCAGGTGTCGCTCATCGGCAACAACGCCATCAACAGCGCCGGCCAGAGCCGCACCTTCAATGTGACGGGCGGCGGCGCCGACTTCAACCTCGCACCCGACGTGAACCTCGCGGGCAAGGTGTCGCTGGGCGTCGAGACGGTGACGAGCGCCAACCTCGGCAACTCGATCACGGGCTACCTGTCCGAGCTCAAGTCGGGCGGCTCTGCGAACGTGCAGAACGGCAACCTGACGAAGGCGCAGGAGATCCTCGACGCTGCGACGAAGCAGCTCTCGAGCCTGCGCGGCCGCATCGGCTCGTTCACGAAGAACGTGGTCGGCTCGACCATCAACAGCCTCGGCGTTGCGCTCGAGAACACGGTCGCCGCAGAGAGCGCGATCCGCGACACGGACTTCGCGGCGGAGACCGCGTCGATGACCCGCAATCAGATCCTCGTCCAGGCCTCGACCCAGGCCCTCGCGCTGTCGAACTCGGCACCGCAGGCGGTCCTCTCGCTCATGCGAGGCTAATACGGAGTGGGCGGAGGACGCGCTTCCGACGCCGCCATCCGGTGACGCCGCGAAGTGGAATTCCGAGAAAGTAGCGGGGGCGGCCCGAAAGGGCCGCCCTCTCTTTCGTTTTCAGGAGCGGGATGCGGGCCCCTTGGCGGCGCGCGCGCCGCCGCGGGAGAGAAGCCACGCCGCGATCGCTGCGACGACGAGCGCGGCCGCGCCCGCGACGGCTGCGACCAGCATCGTCCGCTGGCGCACGGGCTCAAGCGGCGCCGAGATCTCGTGGCGCCGCTGGGTCACCGCGATCGACCAGCCAAGGCTCTCGATGCGGGTCCATGCGCCAAGCACGGCCTCGCCGTCGAGATCCTTGTCCTCGCCGCGGCCCGAGTTCCCGAAGAGGACTTCCTCGAGCCGCACAAGCTTGCGTTCGCCGAGGTTCCAGCGCAGCGCATAGGCGGCGTCTGGGTCGGCGCGGGTCGGCGTGGTCACGACGGCTTCGTTGCCGAGCACCACCGCGCAGATCGACTCGCCCGTCTTGCCGAGCCCCGTCGTCTCGCCCACGATCGCGTCGATCCGGGCGAGGTCGATGCCGACGACGGCGTGGCCGGCGATGGCGCCGTTCGCGTCACGCACGGGTGCGATCGCCTCGAGAGCGGGGCGGGTGCCGTTCGGCGCCTTGTCTGGCCTGGTGATCGCCGCGGCGTCGCCGCGCCGGATCCTGCGAACGGCCTCCGCGCGCGCGGCCGCGCGAGACTGTGCGTCCTCTACGCTCTCGAGCGCGGGGCCGTCTTCCTCGCGCGAAGCGGTTCGCTCGAAAGCGGTTCCTCCATCCACCCCGAGAAGCGCGACCCGCGGCAGTTCGAACGCTCCCAGGAGCGCATCGATGCGAGCGGCAGCGTCGCTTGCGGGCTCGGCAGACCGCGCGAGCAGCACCAGCGCCGACGGATCCGAAGCGATCGCCAGCGCCGCGCGCACATGCTCGCGCCCGAGGGCGTCGAGACGCTTCGCCTTCTCCTCCGAGGTCGCGCTGATCATGCTCTGCGCTGAGCGGTCGAGCGCGGTTGCCAGCGTCTTCTCCTGCTCGAAGCCAAGGAGGAAGACGGGCACGGTCGCGGTCGCCACGAAGGGCACGGCGAGAAGGAGGAACAGCGTCGGAAATCGCGGCATCGCGGCTCTGTACCACGATGCCTGCGCCGCGTCGAGCCGTCCGATAGCGCTGCAGACGGAAACTTGCGTCGCAAGTGCAGCGGTCTCCCGCCCGCACGGCCGATACAACCCTCATGAACCAACCCTCCGCGCCACTCGCGATTCCCCAGCATGTCGGCTCCGTGCTCAAGAGGGGCTTCCGCTGCGCGGCGGAAGGCGATGCCGCAGGGGCGCTCGAAGCGCTTGCGGCGGCGGCCATCTGCGACATCCAGCAGCACCAGCAGCAGTTCCTCGGAGATGTCCGCGCGTGCGCCGCGCTCGCGCAGTGCGCGGACTCCTGGCTCGCGCCGTGGCGTGCGTCTCTCGCTGCGGGCGGCGCGGCGAGTCCGCGCGCGCACGCGAACGGCGCCGAGGAGAGCGGCGGGCGACCGCTGCGTGTCCTCTATGTCGTTCCGAGCATCGCGCAGGGTCATGCGGGAAGCTCGAACATCGTGCGCCTCATCAAGCACCACCTCGACCCTGCCAGAGGGTCGAAGGGGATGCGGGTCGCGATCGAGCCCGCGCTCCTCGTCTGCGACGAGATGACGGCGCGATCGCCCGAGCTTCCGTTCCTCAAGCTGCAGCCGACGCCCTCCGAAGCCGCGGGCGCCGAGCATCTCGCCGCGCTGCGCAGCCTCTGCCCCGTGACCGTGCTGGCGGCGACGGGATCGTTCCTCGACGCAGCCAAGCGAGGCGTCGAGGCCGCCCGCGCCTTCGACGCCGATGTCGCGCTCTTCATGGCGAGCCCTGCGTGCGCCGTGCAGACCGCGATCGCGGCCGCGCGCGTGGCGCCCATCCAGGCGTGCCTCAACATCGGCGTGCCGCTCCTCTCGCACGGGATCGACGCCGTCATCTACAACAATCCGCTCAAGGAGGCGCGCGACGCGGAGTTCGTGCGCGCGCTCGGGATCGAGGTCACGGGCGTGCTCACCTCGGGCGGCGACGCGCAGGTCGGGGCGCGCACGCCGCCGTTCCCGCGGAAGGAGATGGGGTTGCCCGACGGCGTTCCCGTCGTCGCATGCATGTCGAATGTGCTCGGGCGCCGCATGCTCGCTGGAACCTTCGCGGCCGACCTCGCCGCGTTTCTGCGCAGGAACCCCGACGCGTGGTGGCTCGGCATCGGCTACTGCGACCCCGCGCCCGTCCGCGCCCGTCTGCGTGGGCTCGAGGGCGGCGCCGACATCGAGCGTCGCTGCGTCTTCGCGGGCGGATGGAGCAAGCCCTGGGGCATGATCAAGTCGTGCGATGTGGTGCTGAACGAGTATCCCGAGGGCGGCGGAAACGCAGTCATCGAGGCGATGGGCTGCGGCGTGCCCGTGGTCGCCATGCGCGCGGGCGAGCGCCACGCGGAGAACATCGGCGCGGTGCTCGTCGGCCCCGACGCAGTTCCCACCGCGGACACGGCCGCCTACTGGGCGCTCGCCGAGCGCTGGATCAGGAACCCCGCCGAGGCGCGCGCCGCAGGCGAACGGCAGCGCGCGCGCGCCGAATCGCAGCTTGACTACACGGCGATCTGCCCGCGCTACGAGCAGATCGTGGTCGCCCTCGCGCATCGCGCGGCACGGGCGACGAACGCCGCGGTCGCGACCGCGTGAGATCCGCGTCGCATCGACCGCGCACAAACAAAGCGGGGCGCATGGCCGTCGCCATGCGCCCCGCGCGTTGCCGCGATTCAGGCGTGCTCAGAAGGTCCAGTTCGTGAGCACGATCGAGAGATCGCCGGCGTCCACGACCTGGTTGCCGTCCGCGTCGCCCGCGCGGTTCGAGCCCGTGAGCCCCCAGTTGCCGAAGAGGATCGCGAGGTCGAGCGCGTTCACCGCGCTGTCACCGTTGATGTCTGCCGGGAACGACGCGCTCGGCGTGTAGCGCACGATGCGCCCCTCGCCGCCCGCGGGGTAGTCGACGGCGCTGATCACGCCGTTGAGCCCGTCCTTCGCGGTGACGAAGTTGAAGAGGGCCTGCTGGTAGCTCACGCCGACGGTCTCGAACGGAAGTCCGTTCAGCGGATACTCGTCGCCACCTCGGCAGAGGAAGTCGATCGTGGCCGCGGGAATCGTGAGCTTCGGGTTGAGCACGACGCCGTCGTCGACGAGCACCGTGCCGTCGTCGAGGACGACATCGATGACGCGACCGCCCGGGTTCGCCGCGACCGAATAGGTGAAGCGGAAGCCCGCGATCTGCGCGAAGCGCCCGTTTCCGCTCGAGGGGAAGCCCTGCGGAAGCGGCGTGACGCGGCTCACCGCGTTCTCGAGCAGCGACTTGAGCGTCGTGACGGGAAGCTCGGGAATGATGGAGACGAAGTTCGAGAACGGGAGGAACTGGAAGGTGTTCAGTTCCGTGAAGTTGCCCGCGGGGAGGATCGAGTTGTTGCGGATGCCGCCGCCGTTCTGGAACGCGATCACGGGAAGCGGCAGGCCCTCCTCGGGCGCGCGCTCGCGGGCGTTCCAGAGCAGGCTGTCGGCGCAGAGGTTGCCCTCGTTCGTCTCGACCGAGCGGATCGCGGAGGTGCGGCCGTCGAGCGCGACCTCGCTCGTCGCGATCACGTTCGCGGCGAGCGAGGCGACAGAAGCGGCGACGGGCGCGATGACCTCGGACTCCACCGTCGCGTCCGCGACGACGCCGCCGGGCAAGCTCGCGTCGGCGACGCGCACGGGGCCGCTCGTCGCGTCGACGCCGACGACGACGCCGTTCGCGTCGAAGTCGACGACGCAGCGGCCGACATAGCGGTAGTCGCCGCGCGTGGTGATGATCGGAAGCTGCCGGCCGTTGCCGTCCGTCTCGTAGAGCGGGTAGGGGCCATAGCGCGCATCGGGGACTCCGTCGCCGTTCGCATCGATCGCGTCGTCGGGAACGAGCAGCTGGCCCGCGTTCCACAGGAGCTCGTCGCCGCCGCCCGCGACGAGGACATCGACGTCGCGCAGCGACTGCGCGAGCGTCCGCTCCGAGCCGATGCCCTGGAGGTGCGTCATGACCACGATGTGCTTCACGCCCGAGGCGGTCAGCGCGTCGACCTCGGTCTGGATCGCGCCGAGCACGTTCGAGTCGATGATCACGTCGCCGGGCGACGAAATGAAGGGAAGATCGGTCGTGGTGGCGCCCACGAAGCCGACGGTGACGCCGTTCGTGACCGAGGTGGTGCGCTTTGCGATGCGGCCCGACGACACGAGTGCCGCGAGCGATGGCTCGGGCGTCATGTCAAGGTTCGCAGAAAGGAACTTCGTGCCGTCGGTGAAGCCGTTGATGAAGTCCGCGAGGACCTCGGGGCCGAAGTCGAAGTCGTGGTTGCCGATGCAGATCGCGTCGTACTGGATCGCCTGCAGCGCGATCGAGTCGTAGAAGCGGCTCCCGATCGGAAGTGACAGGCTCGCATTGAATTCGGGGCCCGCGAGGAAGTTGTCGCCGCTCGAGACCATCACACAGCCACCTTCGGCAAGCGCGGCCGCGCGGAGTTCGTCGACCTTGGCCTTGAAGCGCGCGGCGTTTCCGTAGAGTTGCTGGCTGCTCGAGGGGTAGAGAAGCTTGCTCTCCGTGTCGTTCGTGTGGAGGACGGTGAGTCGGAAGTTGTCGGCTGCGGCCGAGGACGCTACGACGGCGGCGAGGGATGCGCCGAGCGCGACGCTCTTGAGGAGGCGCGCGCGGGACTGCGGGTGGGACTGCATGGTTGCTTCTCCGCGGATGAGGGAAACGGTGGCACGGGCGGCGGAACGGAGGTTCCCGCGCCGCACGCGCGGCGCTGCCCGCGTAAGACGATCTGCGGGGCCCGTTCAGGCGATGCGAGGCGCGGTTGTCCGCGATGCAAGGGTTTGGCGAGGCTTCGACAAGCCGTCTGTGCGGGCCGCGTGAAGAGACGCATGCCGCGCGCGGTACACTCGGCCCATGCCGCGCGGGCGTGTCAAGACCGAGGCTGTGGACGGCGGGCTCTTCGTCAGGTTGCCCGCGAGTCTTCCTGCGGCTGCGGCTGAACTCGACTTGGCGACCGAGCCGGGCCCTGCATCCCTTGTGTCAGGCGACGCGCTCGTGGCCGCGCATCTCGCGTCGCTCGATGCGGCGGTCGAGGACGGCGTGTCGCTGCGAGCGCGGCAAGGCAGCCACTACACGCCTCCTGCGCTCGTCGCGTGGGTGCTCGAGGAAGCGATGCGTGCGTGCGGCGCACACGACGAATCCGCGCCGACCACGGTGCTCGATCCCGCGTGCGGCGCGGGCAACTTCCTCGTGGCGGCGGCCGTGCGGTTGGCGCAGTCCGGTCGCCTGCGCATGGTCGATGTGCTCGCGACCTCGCTCTTCGGCGTCGATGTCGATGCGGGCGCGGTCGAACTCTGCCGCGCGCGCCTGCGAGCGCTCGTCCCGGGCGACGCGACCGAGGCGGAGCGCGCCGCCGTCGACGACGCCCTCGCGCGACACATCGTGGTCGGCGACGCGCTCGACGTCGCTGCGATCGCGTCGCTTGTCGCGGGCGCGGCGGCGCCCTTGCGAGGTGGCGCGTTCGACCTCGTCATCGGAAACCCTCCGTTCCTGAACCAGCTCGAGCGCGCGACCGCAGCGTCGCGCGCTCGCGCGGAGGAACTGCGCACGAGGACGAAGGGCGCGTTCGGCGGCTACGCCGATCTCGCGGGCGCGTTCCTTCTCGAGGCTCTTCGGGTGGTGCGTGCGGGCGGGGCGGTCGGGTTCGTCATGCCGCAGTCGTTCCTTGCCGCGGCGGATACGGGGCCCGTGCGCGCGCGTGCGCTCGAGTGCGCCCAGTTGCGCGCGCTGTGGGCGGCCAACGAGCGGCTCTTTGACGACGCGTCCGTGCGCGTCACGGCCGTCGTGCTTGTGGGCGGCCATGACGCGCGTCCGAGCCCGATGCGCCGCGCCTTCGGCGCCGACTTCAAGGCGCTGCCTGCCCGCGCCGTCGCGCAGCCCGCGGTCGATGAGCCGTGGTCGCCGCTTCTCTCGGATGCGCTCGGCGTCCCGACGCTTTCCACCGCGCAAGGGCAGGGCGATGGCGATGCCACCATCGGCGGCATCGCGCGCGCGACGGCCGACTTCCGAGACCAGTTCTACGGGCTCCGCGGTGTGATCCGCGACCTCGCGGAGCCGCCCGAGGGCGCGCACTCCCTGTTCCCGAGGCTCGTCTCCACGCGGCATGTCGACCTCGCGCGCGAGGCATGGGGCGCGGTCGATGCGCGCATCCTCGGCGCGCGCCATCGCCATCCGCGCGTGGATCTCGTGGCGCTCGCGGAGGTCCGCGGCATGGCGGCCTGGGCGGAGGCGCGGCTCGTTCCGAAGGTGATCGTCGCCACGCAGACGAAGGTGATCGAGGCGGTCGTCGACGAGCGGGGGGAGCTGCTTCCGCTGGTGCCGCTGATCACGGTGACGCTGCGCGCGGAAGCGGCCGAGCGGGGGATCGATCTCTGGATGCTCGCCGCCGCGATCGCGTCGCCCGTCGTCGTCGCGCGCGCCGCGGCGCGCTACTACGGCACGGCCCTCAGCGGCGCGGCCATCAAACTGAGCGCGCGGCAACTCCTCGAGATGCCGCTGCCCTCGCTCGACGCGCCGTGGCGCGCAAGCGCCGTGGCGCTTCGCGACGCGTCTCGGGCCGACACCGCCGAAGCCCGTCGCGCGGCGCTCGGGCGTTTCGCGCGCGCATCGTGCGAGGCACACGCGCTTGCGGCGTCCGACGCCGAGGCGGCGTGCGCGTTCTGGCTGGCGCGCTGCGGCTAGGTTCTGTCTGACGGATCCCCGAAGACCAAAGAAGCGCGCGGCGCCCGGACGGCAAGGAGGCGAAACGAAGCTGTATCCGCAGCGATACAGCGAGTTGAAGCCTACGCCGCCAGCCGGGATGCCGCGCGATTCGACCCCCGGGGATCCGTCAGACAGAACCTAGGCATGCGGAAAACGCAACAGGCGCCCGCATGCGGGCGCCTGTTGGAATGATTCTCTGTCTCGTCTCGCTCACGCCGCCGCAGGAACGGCCGTCGTGTTCTTGCAGGCGATCTCGACGAGCGCGTCGAAGGTCTTGGGATCCTCGATCGCGATCTGCGAGAGCATCTTCCTGTTCAGGAGGACGCCCGCGCGCTGCAGGCCGTTGATGAAGAGCGAGTAGCGCGTGCCGCGCATGCGGCAGGCCGCGGTGATGCGGGTGATCCACAGCGCGCGGAAGTCGCGCTTGCGGGCGCGGCGGTCGCGCCATGCGTAGCGCTTCGCGCGCATGATGGCGACCTTCGCCTGCTGCTTGTGACGGGACTTCGTGCCGAAGTAGCCGCGGGCCTCACGGAGAAGCTTGCGGCGGGCCTGCGTGCGTGCTGCACCCTTGCGTGCGCGTGGCATGGTTCGACCTCTCGATGGAGCCCTGTGGCTCCTGAACTGAAGCGAGACCGGCGGAGGACGGGACTTCCCGACGCTTCGGACCCGAAGGTCTCGCTGCTGACTTCATTCATGCGAACGGAACCGACCGCGCGCACCGTGCGCGCGCGGGGCTCTGGGCTCAGACGGCGACCGCGACCTCGCGGGCCGCTTCGCGCAGCTCGTGCTGCTCCTGCGAGAGGAGCGGGCGGAAGAGCAGCTTGCTCAGGGCGCGGATGTCGCCCGAGCGAGCGTAGCGCTTCTTGCGGTAGCTCTGGATCTGCGTGCCCGTCTTGTTCGACTTGAGGTGACGCGAGTGCGGGCGCCCGAAACGGATCTTGCCCGTCTTCGAGATCTTGATGCGCTTCGCGAGACCCTTGTGGCTCTTGTTCTTCGGCATGGGTGGCTCCCAGTGGGGGATCGAAGAGCGTAACAGAAGCCGCGCGTGGCGCGCAAGCGGTCAGGCGCTCGGAATCATGGTTCTCGGACAGATTTCCGAAGGGAAGCCTGTCGCCCGGGCCCTCGCTGGAGGAGGCAGTCCCCTCAGTGGAGGAGGCAGTCCCCTCAGTGGAGCAGGAAGACATCGAACTGCAGCCAGTCCGACGGTGCGTCGCCCAACGCGCGCTCCGCGGGGCCGCGCGGCGAGTCGATCATGGGCAGCCAGATGTTCTCCACATGCGACGGCTGGTCCGCGATCGCGGGTACGGACACGGCGGGGCTCGCCATGAACTCGACCGACACATCGGTGAAGAGCGCGTTCTGCCCGCGCCCGCCGTGCTCGGGGCTGTTGATGATGCACATCCCGACGGGCTCTCCAGCGCGGAGGAGGTCGATCACGGGGTTGCGGTCGGCGACGAACGGAATGCGCGCGCCAAGCTGCCACGCGGGCAGGAGCGAGCGGTTGGGGACCTGATAGGCGTAGCCCTCGCCCGATGCGTCGTTCGGGCAGCAGCGGCAGCGCGCGTCGCAGTAGTTCTTCTCTGCGAGCGGCTCGAGGTGGCGGTTGTTGCCAAGGCCGACCCACGAACCGAGCTTGCCGAGGTCGGGCATCACGCTCGCCTGGAACGGCATCGCGTCGTGGTCGCGCACATAGCGCGCGACGCCCGTGCCGAGACCGCGGAGGTTGTCGGCGCACGCAGCGTCGCCCGCGCGCGCCTGCATCCAGCGCGCGATCGGGAGCCCGACCGCCACCGCGATGAGCGCGACGGAGGCGAGCGCCCAAAGGTCAGGCCACCGGCCGCCTCCGCCGCCCGCGCCGCGCGCAGCGGCAGGAGGAATCCTCATGCGCTCGCCGCGTGCCTCGTACGCGCGGGCGATCCGCGCGAGGGTCGCGTCGGTCAGCGACGCATCGGGTGGCTCGACCTCGTGCCGATCGAGCAGCGCGAGTTCTCTCATCACCGCCTCGAGGCGCGTGCGCTGTTCGGGCGCCGCAGCGACGGCGCGCGAAAGGTCGAATCCGTGCTCCGCCAGGATGTCGAGGGCGTCGGCGTCCGCCCGTGACAACTGCGCGTTCTCCGTCGAGGACGCTGCATCGAGCGCGTCGTGCGTCTCGGGCTTCTCGCTTCCGCGTTCACCGCGGGTGTCGTTCTCGTGCTCGTGTCGGCTCATGGTGGTTCGTTGCTCCTCGCCTGACGCCATGCTTCGCAGCGTCAGCGTTGTCCTCGACGACGCGCGTCGTCGCGCTTCTGGTCGACTTCGCCGTCGATCCCGCGCTCATCCCCGCGCTGCTCGGGCAGTGGAAGCCCGCGGCGTTCGCACGCAAGCCTGAAGCTCGACGCGAAGCACGCCACCGCCGCGTGGAGGCGGCTCTTCACCGTGCCGAGCGGAATCGCCAGAGACTCCGCGATCTGCGCGTAGCTCAGGCGCTGGAAGTAGGACAGAAGCAGGATCTCGCGGAAGTGGTGCGGCATCTCCTCGACGACCTGCTTCACGATGTTGCGTTCGTCCGCCGCCTCGAGCGGAAGTGCGGGAAGGCTCTCCGTACCCGCGAGGAGATCGACCATCGTGCCGTCTCCGTCGCGCGAGAGCGGGGCGTCGAGGCTTGCCGCCGCGCGGCGCTTCTGGCGCCTGAGATAGTCGCGTCCCTTGTTCGCGGCGATCGTGTAGAGCCACGGACGGAAGCGGCGCGTGCGGTCGAAGCTCTCCGACGAGAGGTGGACCTGCAGGAACGCCTCCTGGAAGACATCGTCCGCGCCCGTCCGCGAGCCGACGAGACGCGTCAGGAAGCCGTGGAGGTCGTTCCGATAGCGCTCGATCAGCCTCCGCAGCGCATCAGGGTCGCCCTCGCGGTGAGCCACGAGAAGCGCCTCGTCGGAGCCTGGTTCGAGCGCCGCGGCGCTCGGTTGGGGTGTGGATTCGGGCGGTGTAGTCAAGTCGCGCGTCCGAGAGGGTCGAGCGGGGCGCTCGCGGCGCGCGAGGATATCCGACCACGGCCTGCCACCGTGCCGCGCGAGTTCCCGCGTGAGTCCGTTCGCCAGTTCATGCGCGAGCTCGCGTGCCGCTCCCGTCATGTCACCGCCCCCGACGAGCGTCGGAAGATCGGAGAGGGTCACGGCGGCCTGGCGCGGCATGGGCGGGTGCTACGACCGCGTGCGCGGCCGAGGTTCGGCGCGGGCGTGGATTTTCCGAGGTTCTTTCGGGCAGACTTCCAAGGGGCGGTGGCGCAGAACCTCGCGTCGAGATCTCTCTAGAATCCCGATCCGCGCCGTCAGGTCGGGGATTCCCCCCGGCCGCGTCGCCCCGAGGTCTCTCGATGGGTGTGCCCCTCAGCCAGATGTGGACGGTCGCGACCTATGTGCTTCGGCAGAAGCTCGCGGGGCGGAAGCGCTATCCGCTCGTCCTGATGCTCGAGCCGCTGTTCCGCTGCAACCTCGCCTGCGCGGGCTGCGGCAAGATCCAGTACCCCGCGCACATCCTCAGGCGCCAGCTCACCCCGCAGCAGTGCTTCGACGCGGTCGAAGAGTGCGGCGCGCCGATGGTGTCGATCCCGGGCGGCGAGCCGCTGCTCCACCCCGAGATCAAGGAGATCGTCGAGGGGCTCGTCGCGCGGCGGAAGTACATCTACCTCTGCACGAACGCGCTGCTCCTCAAGGAGAAGCTCGAGGCGGGCCTCTTCAAGCCGTCGAAGTACCTCACCTTCAGCGTCCACATGGACGGCCAAGAGGAGAACCACGACTTCGCCGTGTGCCGCGAGGGGACCTATGCGAAGGCGGTCGAAGGAATCCGTCTCGCGGTCGAGATGGGGTTCCGCGTCACCACGAACACGACCCTCTTCGAGGGCGCCGACCCGAACTCGGTGCGCGCGTTCTTCGACGAGATGATGGCGCTCGGCGTCGAGGGCATGATGCTCTCGCCCGGCTACGCATACGACAAGGCGCCCGACCAGTCCGGCTTCCTCAAGCGGCGCGAGACGAACCAGCTCTTCGAGATGATCCTCTCGAACCGCCGCCCGTCGCGCGAGGGCGGAAGGCGCCGGTGGATCTTCAACCAGTCGCCGCTCTTCCTCGAGTTCCTCATGGGGAAGCGCGACTACGAGTGCACTCCTTGGGGCATGCCGTGCTTCAACATCTTCGGCTGGCAGAAGCCCTGCTATCTGCTCCAGGAGGGCTACGCCGACAGCTTCCGCGAGCTGATGGACGACACCGCGTGGGAGAACTACGGCCACGCGAGCGGCAACCCGAAGTGCGCCAACTGCATGGTGCACTCGGGCTACGAGGCGAGCGCGGTCAACCACACCTTCTCGAGCTTCGGGGGCCTGTTTGCGACGGTGAAGGCGATGGTCTTCAACGCCTACGCGAACCCCTCCGCCGAGGCGCGGCTGGCCGAGGAGGCGCGGAAGCCGCACGGCCCTGCACGGCACCTCGTGCAACTCGGGCTGGCAGAGGATGTTGAGACCACCGACGGGAAGCGGTCGTTCCGCCTGATCCAGAAGAGCGCCTGACCGGAAACGGTGCCAAGCACGTGCCAACGGGTGCCATGCACCCCCTGGCACGTGCTTGGCACGTGCCAGGCACCACCGGAGCCGGGGAGGGCGGCCCGTGCCGCTCACTGATGGGCAGGGGCGTCCGTGCCTGGCACGTGCCGTCTGGTGCCTGGCACCTCCTGGCACGTGCTTGGCACCGTTTCTGAACAAGTTGTCGGTCGGGGGCGCGGGCACCGCGAATCCCGCACAATCGCCACATGCCTTTCCGCTCCGGCGCCATCAGCTACCGCCGCTTCGCCGTCACGGGCGAAGCCCCCAACATGCTCGAGTCGAAGGTCTACGGCCTTCTCCGGGAGCACGCGCTCGGCGAACTCGAGCCGATCAAGCCGGGCGAGATCCATGTCGGCTGGACGGCGGGCCGCCATCTCTTCGACACGCTCTTCGACTTCGAGCGGATCGGGTTCGGCGGCGGCCTCCTCCTCGGGCTCCGATCCGACACCGTGCGCGTGCCGCCCGAGATCAAGAAGGCCTACATCGCCATGGCGGAGGACGCGCGGCTCGTTCCATCGAAGGACGGCGGCGGCGCGTTCCTCCCGCGCAGCGCGAAGAAGGAGGCGCGCGAGGAGGCGCTGCGCCGCATCGAGGAGGAGATCGGCGAGGGCCGCTATCGCCGCCCCAAGCACGCGCCGATCTGGTGGGACTTCGCGAAGTCGACGATGTTCGCGGCGATCTCGGCCGACCCCGAGGTGCAGGCGCTGCGCAGGCTCTCGATCGACTCGCTCGGCATCACGATCGCGCCGCGCTCAAGCGGCACCGTCGCGCTCGACATCCTCGCCGCGAAGGGGAGAACCGCCGACTACGACGACCTGCGCCCCGACGCGCTCTCGAGCGCGCCGCCCGAGATCGAGCTTGCGCGCGAGGACGGCCGCCGCTCGTCGGCCGACCGTCCCGAACTGCCGTGGAACGCGAACGAGCCGCAGGACTTCCTGGGAAATCTCTTCCTGCTCTGGCTCTGGTGGCACTGCGACACCCGCGAAGGCCTCGTCGAGACGCCCGAGGGCGAGGTCTCGATCCTGATCGACAAGGTGCTCGACCTCGAGTGCGCGTGGGGGCTTTCGGGCCGCACGAGCCTGCGCGGCGACGCGCCGACCCGCAAGGCCGAGACCGCCCGCGCGGTGCAGCTCGGCAAGTGGCCGCGCAAGATCGGCCTCACGGTCTCGCAGTTCGGCCGCGTGTGGGAATGCACGCTCCAGGGCGATCGCTTCGAGGTGTCGGGGCTCAAGCTCCCGAAGCCCGAGGACAAGCCGCAGTCGTTCCGCGCGCTTCTCGAAGAGCGCCTCGACAGCTTCGCGACCTTCGACACGGCGCTCATGGCGATGTACCGCGCGTTCATCGAGGTGCGCACCTCGCGCGCGTGGGACTCCTGCCGCTCCGACATGCGCAACTGGATCAGCGAACTCGGAGCCACGCGCAAGATGGTGTCGGTCGGCGTGTGAGGCACGCGCGCAGCGACATCACGCCCCGCGCACCGCGTCGATGAACGCTCGGATCCTGCCGTGGTCCTTCACGCCTCGCGCGCGCTCGACGCCGCTTGAGACATCGACCCCACGCGGGCGCGCGGCACGGACCGCGTCCGCCACCGTCTCGGGCGTCAGTCCGCCCGCGAGGAAGCAGCGCGCGCGGGCGCTCTCGGCGAGTTCCGCGAACGCGCTGTGATCGAACGGCTCTCCGCTTCCCGCATCTGGCCCGTCGACGACGAGCCGTGCGACGCAGCCGCTCGCGAGCCATGATCCGACCGACGGCGCCGAGAACGACAAGCCCTTCCAGCACTCCCACGCGGCGGGGCCCGCCGCGAAGGGTGCAAGGTCGTCAGGCTCCTCGACGCCGTGGAACTGGATCACGGGAAAGCGGTCGAGCGCCGTGCGCGTCTCTGGATCGACGGGAAGCCGCACCACCGCGACGGGCATCGCGCCCGCGTCGATGATCGCGTCGACAAGCGCGGGCACGGCCTCCGGCGGAACGAAGCGGGGGCTCGACGGGACGAGCACGACGCCGATGAAGTCCGCGCCCGCGGCGGCAGCGAACTCCGCCGTCGCGCGGTCGCTCACGCCGCAGATCTTGACAAGCGTGCGCGTCACGACGCCGCCCCCGCGCGCGCCTGCGCCTGCGCCTCGCGCTCGAGCTCCGCGGCGAGCGCGGCCTTGTCGCCGTCGAGACGGTTCCGGTCGAGTTCGCCGAGCACCGCGAGCGCGCCGCGCGCATCGCCGAGCCTGCGCAGCGAAAGGACCGCGAGCATGAGCCGCGCGTCGTGCACGGCGGGGTCGGTGCGGAAGCGCGCCACGAAGTTCGCGTACGCGGCGCGCGCCTCCGCGGCGCGGCCCTCGGACGCCAGCTGGTTCGCCACATCGAGCTGGATCTGCGCGGGAAGCGTCGCGGATGGATTCAGCGCAAGAAGCTCGCGATAGAGCGACGCGCACAGAATCCCGTCGCGCTCACGGTGCGCCGCGGCGATCGTGTTGCGCAGCGTTCGCTCCTTCGGCGACATCGTGTCGGCACCGTCCGCGCGCACCCGCGCCGCAACGGGCCCATCGGCCACGCCGACGCCCGCCACGGCCGTGGCCGCGCGAAGGTCGCGGCGGCGCTTCCACTGCTTCATCATGAAGAAGAGGTCGAAGTCGGTGCGCGCGAGAAGGCCGAACCCAAGCAGCGCCACGCAGGTCGCGAGCCCGAAGGCGAGTCCACCGAGGTGGGCGATCGTGCCCACGCCCGTCCGCGTCGCTCCGAGGAGGTCCGTGAAGGTGTTCACGAGGTCGATGGCCGCGTAGAGGCCGAGAAGCCACACGGCGGGCATGGCCACGCGCATCGGAGGCAGCAGCCAGAAACCGTGCACGATGCCCCGCGGGTAGAGCGCGAGGAAGGCGCCTGCGACCACCGAGACGGAGCCGCTGGCGCCGACCGCCGACCCGCCCGTGATGCCGACCTGCAGGAGCCCGGCGAGGGCGCCGCCCACGAGGTAGAGCGCGAGGAAGCCCAGGTGCCCTAGGCGCGACTCCACGACTCCGCCGAAAGCCCAAAGAAACACCATGTTGCTGAGAACATGCAGGATCGAGAAGGGATCGTGCAGGAACTGGTAGGTGACGGGCTGCCACCACTCGAAGCCCCGCAGCGAGATCGCGCCGTTCTCATAGAGCGCCACGAGGGCGTCGTTCCCACCTCGGAATCCAGCAATGGTGAGCGCGTAGATGGCACTGTTCAGGGCCAGCATCGCATAGACCACGGTGGGCCGTCGCTTCGAGCCGAGGTTTGTCCCAAGCGGGATGAACATGGGCGAAGCGTATCGGAACCCCCGCCTCGAGGCGCGCCGCAAGCGCATGAAGACTTCCGCTCCGATGGGCCGCGCGCCCCATCGGACTCGCCTCTTGCGCTAGCATCGCCGTTCCCGCATCGGGCGTCGCGTTCCGCGCGTCGTTCGGCGGGAATCTCCCGACTTCCCCAATCTGCCGACTTCTCAAGAGGAAGACTCGTCCTGAAGGGGTCGGGAGACGATTCTCACTGTCGGACACGCGGCATCCGCCGCGGTTCGGCGTGCGGCTGGGCGACGGCTCCGCACGCCTCCGAGCGGACCGCCGCACACGCAACCAACGAGCCATGACCACGATGACCGCACCGCAGACTCCGCTCTTCGACAAGGGACTTGCCAACACCATCGCAGCCGAGACGCAGATGTCGTTCATCGACGGCGCGAAGGGCGTGCTCGAGTATGTCGGCATCGACATTGACACTCTTGCGCGCAACTCGAACTTCGAGGAGACCGTGTTCCTCCTCTGGAACACGCGCCTTCCCTCGAAGGCCGAGCTCGACGGGCTCCGCCGCGCGCTGCAGGCCGAGTACGAGATCCCCGACGCGGTCTACGACATGATCCGCCAGATCCCGAAGGACGCCGTGCCGATGCACGCCCTTCGGACGCTCGTCTCGGCGCTCGCGCTCCACGACGCGGACGCGACCTCGAGCGACACCAGTCCCGCGGGCATCGAGAAGGCCAAGCGCCAGGCGCTTCGCCTCGTCGCCAAGACCCCGACCCTCATCGCGAACTTCGACCGTCACCGCTCGGGCAAGCCGTTCGTGCGCCCGAACAAGGACTTCGACATCGCGACGAACTTCCTCTGGATGCTGAACGGCGAGAAGCCCACCGACGCGATGACGAAGGGCCTTGATGTGTGCCTCATCCTGCACGCCGACCACGGCCTCAACGCATCGACCTTCGCCGCGCGCGTCACCATCGCGACGCTCAGCGACATGTACAGCGCCATGACGACCGCCGTCGGCACCCTCAAGGGGCCGCTTCACGGCGGCGCCAACGAGGAAGTGATGTACATGCTCGACGAGATCGGCTCGATCGACAATGTCGAGCCGTTCATCAAGGGCAAGCTCGAGCGCAAGGAGCTCATCATGGGCTTCGGTCACCGCGTCTACAAGGCGTACGACCCGCGCGCGACCTACCTCAAGACCTTCGCGAAGCAGATCGCGACCGACACGGGCAACCTCAAGCTCTTCGACATGAGCCAGAAGATCGAGGGCATCGTGCTCGCGGCCAAGGCCGACAAGGGCATCTTCCCGAATGTCGACTTCTACTCGGCGACGACCTACCACTGCCTCGGCATCAAGACCGACCTCTTCACCTGCATGTTCGCGATGAGCCGCATGTCGGGCTGGGCGGGCCACTGCATCGAGCAGCTCGAGGACAACCGCCTCATCCGGCCGCAGGCGCTCTACACGGGCCCCCACGCGGCGGCGTACACGCCGATCACGCAGCGCGGTTGAGCCGCGACGCCGCGGGAGGCCGCGGCGCACGGACTGTTCCGAACCATCTTCCGCCGCCGCGCGTCAACGCGCGGCGGCGGTGTTCTTCACGGTCTGCGGGTAGACCAGCACGCGGTCGTGGCAGAGGAGGAGCACATCCTCCTTGCCGTCGCCCGTGACATCGGCCACGATCGCCATGCTCGGCTCGAACTCGCGCGGCTCTCCACCCTGGAAGAGGCGCGACTCGAAGACCTTGAAGCGCAGCGCGGGCACGAGGCGGCCCGAGGCGCTGAAGCTCAGGATGCCCAGCGACTGCTCGCCCGCGTCGAGCGCGAGGAGATCGAGGAAGCCGTCGCCGTTCACATCGCCCGACGCGATCTCGTGGTCGACCTGCTGGATGCGGTCGCCGCGGTAGGTCGCGAATTCCTCGAGCGCGAGGCGCGCGCCCTCGAGGCCCGCGATCGCGAAGCCGTCGTCGCCGACGAGCATGATGTCGGCGGACTCCGCGCCCGTGAAGGCTCCCGCGTAGACGGGCCCGAACTTGAAGCCCGTCACCGAGCGCTCGTCGGACTGAGACCAGACGCCCTCGGCGCTGCGGGCGAAGATCGCGAGCTCGTTGTTCTCGCGGTCGCTCGCCACAAGCCCGTTTCCGCGCACGGCCAGCGCCACCAGCTTCGCGTCGGGGCGCTGCGCGTTCATCTGCGCCACGACCTGCCACCCCGGCGGCGTCGCCTCGGGCGCATAGCGCAGCGCGCGGATGAAGTTGCGGTCGGCGACCACCAGTTCCTTCTTGCCGTCGCCGTCGACATCGAACGCGACGGAGTTCGCGGCGTTCGCGGCCTGGGCGAGGCCGAACTGCGCCATGTCCTTCGACTCGCGCAGCTCGAACGAGGTCTTGCCGTCCTTCTCGACGGACTGCAGCATCGACATCGGCCGGTCGGCGGTGAAGAGGAGGAGGTCGACGCGTCCGTCCTGGTCTGCGTCGAGGTCGAGGATCGCGTCGGGGCCCTTCACGAGCGAGCCGAGCTTGACGATCTCGCTCTCGCCGCCCGAGAGCGACAGGAGCTCGATCTGGTGGTTGCGGCCGTCCTTCGTCACCACGGCGACGCGCGGGCCGCTCTCAAGCTGGACGAGCGACAGCACGGTCGGCACGGCGCCCGCGGAAAGCGGCATCGCCGTCGGGAAGGCGAGCGCGCCGTTCTCCCAGCGCGAGCGTCCGACCACGCCTTCCTTCTCGCTGAGGACGAAGACCTCGGCGCGCGGGTCGTCGGAGATCTTGCCCGCTGCGATCGAGTCGATCTCCGCGAAGCTCGGCTGCTGCGCGCCCGGCTGGAGCCCGCGGCCCGCGAGCTGGCGGAAGGTGGTGAGCGCGCTCGCGGCGGGGTCGCTTGCGATCACATCGAGAAGCCCGTCGCCGTCGACATCCGCCGTCGCGAACGCGCGCTTCTTGCCCGTCTTCAGCGAGAAGACCTCGAGCGACGCCTCGTTCGAGCCGCTTGTGTCGCGCACGACCTCCTCGACCACGAGCCTGCGGCTCTGCCGCTCGATGCGCGCGAGGAGGTCCTTGCTGGCACCTGGAAGCCTGATCGCGGTGAGCTCGCGCAGCGGCGGCATCTCGAACCTGCGCTGCGCGCCGAGGCGCGCGCGGGGGCCCGCAGGAGTCTCCTCGACGCTCGCGAGCCAGAGCCGCACGGGGGCGGCGTTGTCGGGCGCAACGCCGATGAGGTCGGGGTGCGCATCGCCGTCGAAGTCGCCGACCACGAGCGCAACGATCGCGTCGCCCGAACCGAGTTCAACGGGGTCGCCAAGCTTCGCGCCGTCGATCGGCCACACCATGACCTGTCCGCCCACGATCGCAGCGAGGTCGGGCTTCGGATCGCCGATCAGGTCGGCCACGACGAACCCGTCGCGCGAGGCGCTGAGTCCGCGCTGCGGGATGCGGCGCGCCACCTCGAACACCCCGGGCTTCGTCTGCTTCAGGAAGACGATCGTGCCGGGCTGGCCCGCATACATGATGTCAAGAAGTCCGTCGCTGTCGAAGTCGATCGGGACAAGCGCCGTCACCTGGTGCGAGACGGGCACCTCGATGCGGCGGAAGCGCCAGTGGGGGGGCACCTCGTTGATCGATCCCGTGGCCTCGATGGGGTCGTCGGGCGAGGCGCCCGGCTTGAGGACATGCAGCTCGATGCGACTCTTGAAGTTGTTGGCGACCACGAAGTCGCCGTTCCCGTCGCCGTCGAAGTCGCCCACGGCGAGCGGGCCCGCCTTCGGGTCGATCTTCACGACCTCGAGCCCGTCGAAGCCGTAGTGTGCGGAGATTCCGTCCGTGCCCTGAGCCGTCGCGACGCCTGCGAGTGCGCCTGCGGCGAGGATTCCTGCGAGGGCGGCCGGTGCGATCGGCTTCGTGGCGATCCGAGGGAGGTTCGGAGCGAGGTTCGGAGGGAGATTCGGGAAGTGCATGTGCGTCCTGAGTGGTCGGCTGAAGTGGTCGGAGCGTCGGGAGAAGCGCGCGACGCGGCGCGCAGGGCACGATAGCGCGTGGCTATAGTACGCACCCGATGCAACGATTGAACCGAACGAGATTCTTCGCGCTCGCCCCTCTCGCCCTCCGGCTTCCCGCCATGGCGCTCGTCGTCTCTGCGGCATCCCTCGTGGCCGCCCCGTCGGTCGCGGAGGCTGCCGACAAGGTGATCCTCAAGAGCGGTGCAAGCGTCGAGGGCGATGTCCTCAAGCGCACCGACCGCCGCATCTGGATCGATGTCGGCCCCGATGTCCTCAGCTTCGACATGAACGATGTGGCGAGCGTCGAGAGCGACAAGGCGTCGGCCAATGTGGAGCTCCGCACCGACTCGCTCTTCTCGACCGCTGAGGGGCTCTCCGAGCTTCCGCCGCGCGAGCAGGCGAAGACGATCGGGCCGGCCGTCATCAAGGTCTCGACTCCGGGCGGTCTCGGCTCGGGCGTGATCCTCTCGCGCCAGGGACACGCGATCACCAACGCGCATGTCATCCAGGGCGAGACGAACATCCGCGCCACGGTGTGGTTCGCGGAGCCCGATGGAACGCTCAAGCGCACGGAGATCGACGATGTCGAGATCCTCGCGGTGAACAACCACATCGATCTCGCGCTCATCAAGGTGAAGCACCCCGAGGGCAAGGACTTCGTGTTCGCCCCCGTGCAGGACGCCGAGAAGCTCGAGAACGGCCAGAATGTCTTCGCGATCGGCAACCCGCTCGGGCTCGAGCGCACGCTCACGCAGGGCGTGATCTCGACCACGCAGCGCAACTTCGACGGGCTGACCTACATCCAGACCGACACCCCGATCAACCCGGGCAACTCGGGCGGGCCGCTCTTCAACACGAAGGGCGAGGTCATCGGCATCACCAACATGGGCATCCTCGGCGGCGAGGCGCTCGGCTTTGCGATTCCCGCGCGGTATGTGAAGGACTTCATCCGAAACCGCGAGGCGTTCGCCTACGACCGCAACAACCCGAACTCGGGCCACAACTACCAGAAGCCGCCCGCGCGGCTCCGCGACGGGGCACCAGGCGGGCTCGAGGACGGCTCCGCGGAGCCCGCCCGCTGACGGCACGCCCTGAAATCGCCCGCGCGCTTGGCCAAAGGGGCTCAACCGCGGCGCCGAAGCGCCCGATCTCTCCCATTCGAGCCCGCGGGCTCGGCACGAAGGCCCGAGCCATCTTCCGCATCTCCTGAGGAAACCACGTGAAGCACACCGCAGCAGCAGTCCTCTTCGCCTCGACCACCATCTTCAGCGCGCCCCTGTTCGCAGGCGACGCGCTCTCGATCCGCGACATCGCCCGCGAGGGCGCCGTCTTCGTCTTGGGCGCGGACGACTTCCGCGGCACGCTCGACCGCCTCGGACCGACCGCCTACGGCAAGCTCTGGAACGACCCAGAGGCGGCCGAGATGGTCCGCACGCTCAAGGAGAACTTCGAGAAGACGATCGCCGATGCCGCGGCCCAGTCGGGCATCGAGCGCGAGAAGATCACCTGGCCCTCGAGCCTCGGCTTGGCGCTGATGGTCGAGATGGACGAGGAGATGGGCATTCCCGCCCCGCAGTTCGTCTTCTTCTGTGACTGGTCGGCGGAGGCCGACAAGGCGGGAGCCTTCGTCGACGCTCTTGTCGCGGACATCGAGAAGAAGGCCAAGGACGGCGGCGCGACCGTGAAGGTCGAGGAGATCCGCGGTCGCCGCGCGATCGGCCTTCCCACAGACGGTGCGGCCGATGCGGCCGAGGGCGCCGCTGACAACGAGTTCGAGGACGAGTTCGCCGCCGAGTTCGGTGGCGGCCTCGGCGACATCGGGCCGACCGAGATCTTCCTCGTCTCCGACAAGGGACGCCTCCTCGCCGCGAGCAGCGTCGAGGCGATGGATGGTCTCCTCGTGCGCGTCGACGGCGACCGCGCAAAGCCGATCGGCGACTCGGAGAACTTCCGCCGCGCGACCGACCTCGCGGGCGGCACGCAGGACATCTACGCCGTGCTCTCGACGGAGGCCGCGGGTCCGCTGCTCGGCGCCTTCCCCGAGCTCATGCTCGTGCAGCCGCTCGTGGCGCGGCTCTTCGGCGACATCAAGGCCTGGAGCTTCGGCGTCCACGCGAAGGACGGCGTCCTCGAGGCCGCGCAGGGCATCTATGTGCCGGGCGGCAAGGCGGGCATCTTCTCGCTCGTCGATCTCGCGACGGAGCCGAAGGCGCCGCCCGCGATCGTGCCGTCGGACGCGCTCAGCTACGGCCGGCTCAATGTGCGCTTCGACCGCATCCTTCCGATGCTCGACGAGGTGCTTGGCGGTCTCCCCGCGGAGCAGGCCGACATGGTTCGTCCGCAGCTTGACCTGTATCGCCCCGCGATGCAGGCCGCGTTTGGCGCGATGGGCCCCGAGGTCCACCTCTGGTCGGTGGAGACCGACCCCGCCGACATCGCGGCGAGCGGCACGGTCACCGCGATCAGCATGAAGAACGACAAGGACTCTGCGCGCGCGGTCGTCGACTTCATCAACCTGCTTCCGCTCGGCCTCCAGTCGCGCGACTTCAACGGCATGACGATCCTCTCCGACGAGTTCGCGCCGTTCGCGGTCGGGATCGGCGGAGGGGCGCTCGTCCTCGGATCGGTCGAGCATGTCGAGCAGGCGCTGCGCGCCGTCGACGCGAAGGCGGGCGAGGGCCTCGCGGGCGAAGCGGGCTTCCAGAAGGCGCTCTCCGACATGTCGAAGACGCCCGTGGTCGCGATGGCGTGGTGGGACACCGCGCGCCAGCTCGAGTCGACCGCGCGCACCATGCAGACCATGATGGACGGCCTCGGCGGCATGGTCGAATTCGATCAGGAGGGCGCGATCCCGGGCGTCGAGGTCGGCCTCGACGATGTGATGGGTTTCTGGAAGCTCATGTCGAACAAGGAGCTCGTGAAGCGCTGCTTCGGCGACTCGGTGCTCGACCTCAAGGCGAGCGACTCGGGCTTCACCACCTCGTACCGCATGCTGCCCGGCGCGGCCGAGTGACCGCCCGGCTCAGCCGCGGGCGGCGTGGAGTTCAGCCGCGGGCGGCGTGGAGCTCAGCCGCGGGCGGCGTGGAGTTCAGCCGCGGGCGGCGTGGAGCCACGCGATGGCTTCCGCGACCTGCGTGCGGCCGACCGTGCTGAAATCGTCATGACGCGCGAGCGGGACGCTGAACAGGCGTCCCGTTCGCGCTTTTTCCGCGATGCCGCGCGCCTCGGCGAGCGGCGTCACGGGGTCCGCCTCGCCCGCGACCACCGCGAGCGGGCAGTCGAGCAGCGCGGCCGCCTCGCGCGAGGATCGCTCGGCGATGCCGAGTGCGCCCAGCACCGAGATCGCCGGCCCGAGGAGCGGACGCCGTGGCATCGACCGAAGCTCGAGCCGTGCGCCAAGCGGGGTGCGCAGCCGCTCGTAGGGTGCGAGCGCGACGACGCCTACGGTGCGCGGGGCCAGCGCCTCGCGTGAGGCCGCCGCGATCGCGATGGTCGCGCCGAGCGAGTGGCCGACGAGCAGAAGCGGTCCCTTCGTGGCGCTCGTGGCGAGGCTCTCGAGAAAGAGGTCCTCGTCCGCACCGAGGCGGGTGCCGCGGCCGATGGCGTCGCCGTGGCCAGGCAGATCGGGCAGCAGCACGCGACGCACATGCGGGAGGATCGGGCCGAGCCTCGCGAGCGCGTCGTAGCGCGATCGCGCGAAGCCGTGCAGGACGATCGCGGTCGGCGACGCGGGATCGTCGTCGCCGAGGTCGAAGACCGGGCACGAGGCGCCGCGGAACGCGTGGCTCCACTCGCGCACGGGAAGCCCCCACGCGGACGGGTCGGATGGCGACCCGCGCGAGAGCGCCCACGCCACCGTGCGTCGCTCGGGGCGAAGCGCCTCGCGGACGACGCCCGCGAGCGTTCCCGCGTAGACGAGCGCCGCCGAGGAGCCGAGGAAGAGCGAGGCGCCTGCGATCGCAGAGGGGTCCATGGGGCGGGAGAATACGCGTGACCCGCGCGGGGCGTGGTGCCGCTCGGGCCATCGCGTGGGGCGCCATGTGTTCGGCATGCGTCGTGGCAGGACCTGCGACTGCGCCGCTACTCCGCTTCAAACATGCGGCGGTTTGTGCCGCCGTCGCCGACGGGGACCTCGAGGTGCGCGAGGCACTTCGGGCAGCGGCCTTCGTAAAACAGGCCGTCCGCAGTCTTGTTGAGCCTGCCGTAGGTCAGGCAGCAGCGGAACCAGATCATCAGGAAGGGCTTGCGCGGGCCTTTCGCGGGCGCATCGCCGCGGTCCGTCTCCGCGTGGTTGGCAGACTCCGCGGCCGCAGGTACGCGGATTCCCGGGATATCGACGATGTCGCGAGGCTCACGCACGGAGAAATCGTCGGCACGGTTCGCCGAGCGACTTGAGCGGAACTGCGAGGACCAGGCGGCGTCGCGGGCGACAACGCCTGCCGCGCGCTCAGCCTTCCTTCTTCGGGGCCGCGGGGGCTGCGGGAGCCGTGGGAGAAGCAGGAGCCGTGGGCGCCTCGGACGCCTTCGGGGCGGCGGGGGCGAGAGACTTCACCATGGCATCGGCCTCGTCCTTGGTGAGGACCTCGACCTTCTCCATCACGATGTCCTGCGTGGGCCAGTCGCGCATGCCGTTGCGCGCGCCGCGGGGCACGAGCGCGATCGCGTCGACGACCTCCATGCCCGCCAGCACGCGTCCGAAGACCGCGTAGCCCGCGCCATCGCGGGGCTGGTCGAGGAAGGCGTTGTCCTTCAGGTTGATGAAGAACTGCGCGGTGGCGCTGTCGGGCTGGTTGCCGAGGCGCGCCATGGCAAGCGTGCCGCGCGCGTTTGAGAGGCCGTTCTTCCACTCGTTGCGGATGCCCGCGCGGGTCGCCTTCTGCTTCGAGTCGGTGCCGAAGCCGCCGCCTTGGATCATGAATCCCGGGATCACGCGGTGAAACACGGTGCCGTCGTAGAAGCCGTCCTTCGCGTAGGCAAGGAAGTTCTCGACGGAAAGCGGAGCCTTCGCGCGGTCGAGCTCGACCACGATCGGGCCCTTGTTCGTGCGGATGACGGCGTAGTCCCACGCGGCCGCCGCGGGCGCGGTCGAAGGCGCGGGAGTCGCGGGCGCGGTGGGAGCGGGGGGCTCTTGCGCGACTGCGAGAGAGGCGATCGAGAGGGTGGCGGCGGCGACGCTGGCGATGAGGCGCATGGGGGCTCCGTGGAAGTCGTGGCGAGCGCGGTGCAGGACGCAAGCCTGCTGCAGCCGCGGCGCGCGATGATAGCGGAACCCTCGACTCTGCAACCACCGAAGCGGCTGCGCGTACGGGTCGGCTCGCATAGGATCGCGGCTCTCGACCGACGCGGTCATGGAAGGCCTCCGCATCATGGCGCACACAGCATCAGCCCCCGATTCCACGCCCGCGCAGGGCACGACCCCAGCCGACGCGGACGCCACGGTCCGTCGTTCCGACGACCTCGCGCCGTGGTGGCGTCGTGGCGTCGCGGGCGCGCTCCTCGACCTCTTCTCGAGCGTGAAGCTTGGCATCTGGCTGATGGCGCTCCTCTTCATCTACTCGTCGATCGGCTCGGCGGGCATCATCTACCCCGAGACTTGGAACATCTTCAGGGCGGAGAACTGGGCGCACGACCAGATCCGTCAGTGGCGCGGCCTCGAGATGACCGAGTTCGAGTGGTTCCACTGGTGGCCGTTCGACCTGATGCTGATCCTGCTCTCGATCAACCTGATCGTGACCACGCTGCGCCGCATCCCGTTCAAGCCGATCAACTACGGCGTGTGGATGATCCACTCGGGGATCATCGTCCTCATCGTCGGCTCGTTCATCTACTTCGGCACCAAGCTCGAGGGCGACGCGCCGATCGCGCGGCGCAAGGTCGTCGCGCAGTACGAGACGGTGGGCGCCGACGGCACGAAGCGCACGGAGACGGTCAGGTTCCTCGCGACCCCTGGCGTGCGCGTCGAGCGCGGCAGCGGGGCCGAGCGGGTCCTCTTCGAGGTCACCTCGATCGACCCCGAGTGGGAGCTCCTCACGGGCGATGCCAAGGGCGAACGCGCCTACAGCGTGAATGTCGCGGTCGAGAAGGATGGGAAGCGCTTCGTGCGCCAGCTCCTCGCGGGCTACCCCGAGCTCACCGAGGACCTCATCTTCACCGCCGATCCGCAGCAGCCGCTCAAGCGCGCCGTGCGCGAGACGGGCAACGCGATCTACGACGACTCGCTCACGCTCGAGCTCGACTACGAGCCGCAGCAGTGGTTCTACCTGCGCAACGAGCTGGTGAAGTCGTGGGCGCTCTATGTGCGCAAGCCAGGCGACACGCAGTGGGTCGAGCGGCCGATTCGCGGCATGCCCATGTACAACGACTATGTCGCCGAACCGTCGATGGTCTTCCAGTCGGCGGGCGACACGGTGCTGCCGCGTTCGGGCCTCGACATCGCAGTTCCCGCGACGAGCCCGGACGATCCTTTCGCAGATGTCGTCTTCGAGGTGAGCGGCTATCTCCGCTATGCGCTGCCGCGCAGCCGTTTCGTCGAGGGCGACGCCTCCGCGCCGCCGAACGCGGTGGCCTTCGTCACGGTCGCGAGCGAAGGCGGCCAGCGCGCCGACTATCGCCTCGTCGCGGCCGACCCCGAGCGCGCGAGCGCGGACGGTGGGCTGCTGAGGTTCGCGTCGATCACGGATGAATCGCAGTTCGCGCAGTTCGCGTCGCAGCCGACGATCGAGCTGCGCATCCCTTCGCAGGGCGTGGTCGTGCGCGAGGAGATCCGCGAGGTGGCGTCGGCGAATCCCGATGCGCCGTTCGTCGAGATCAAGGGCACCGAGCGCGACGGCGCCGCCGCCTATGCCTATCGCGTGATCACGGTGCGCGACCGCCTGCCTGTCGCAGGGCGCGAGGTTTCGCTGGCGATCCTCGAGCTGCGCACGCCGAAGGGGCTCTTCAGGCGCTGGGTGTTTGACGACCCGTCGCTCACGCGCGATGTGGTCGAGCCCGACGGCTCCGACGCGCATGGACCGCCAGTCTTCGTCGACGACTCGATCGAGGCGACCTACTCGGCGGGGAACGGACTCTCGCTCGTCGCGATCGTGCACGGCCCCGAGGCGGGCCGCATGCGCCTCGTCTCCTCGATCGCCCGCGAGACGCGCATCACCGAGATCCGCGAGCGCGAGACGACGCCGCTTGCAGGCGGCATCACGGTGCGCGTCGAGGACCTGATGGAGCGCGCCGTCCTCGAGGAGAAGCCGCTTGTCGTCCCGAAGGAGCAGCGCGAGCGTGACGCGATGGAGATCTTCTCGATGATCCGCCTCGCGGCCCCTGGCCGCGAGCCGTCCTGGATTCCCTTCACGCGCTGGGCCTTCGAGAGCCGCGAGCGCGCCATCCGCCGCGCGCCCTACGAGCCGCGCCTCGTGCGCCTCGCCGACGGCCGCGAGGTCGAGGTCCTCTTCTCGCGCCAGCGCATCCCGCTCGGCACCGAGATCGGGCTCGAGGAGTTCAGGCTCACCTCGCATGTCGGCGGCTTCACGGGTGCGCAGGGCTCGATCAGGGACTACATGAGCCGCGTGCGCTTCCGCGACGACGCGTCCGAGGGCGGGATCCAGGAAGGCTGGAGCGAGGCGCAGAGCGTGAGCATGAACGCGCCGATCCTCCACAACGGACTGTGGTTCTTCCAGGCGCAGTGGGATCCGCCCGACACCAACGTGCCCGAGGGGCAGCGTCCGAGCGCCGGGCTGAACTACACCGTCCTCGGCGTCGGCAACCGCAACGGCGTCTACACCCAGCTCCTCGGCTGCGTCATCTCCGTCATGGGCCTGATCTACGCGTTCTACGTGAAGCCCGTCCTGAAGCGGCGCAAGCAGGAGGAAGTGCTCGCCGCGCTTGCTCGCTCGAAGTCAGGCGCCGCAAGGGGCGCCTCCAAGGAAGGAGAGGCATCTTGAACAGGATTACCCTTCGATCGATGCGCAGCGCGTGGCTTGCGGCGCTCGTCGTCGTCTCGGCCGCGCTGATCGCCCTCATGTCCGCGCAGCGTGCCGCGCATGCCGACACCACTCCCGCCGCTGCGAAGAGCTTCGCCGAGGCGGTCGATCTCCGCCCGCTCGGCACGATCGCCGTCCAGACCGACGGACGCATCAAGAGCATGTCGAGCTTCGCGAACGAGATGATGGGCTATGTCTCCGGGCCGCGGCAGATCGCGGGGCAGACTCGGCTCTTCACCTACTTCGACATGCTGTTCCGCCCTGACGCGTACCGCGACGCGGATGTGATCTTCGTGAAGGGCTCGGGGCCGCGCAAGCGGATCGTCGATCGCGCGATCTCCATCGAGGACACGCCCGAGATGCGCGAGCGCATGCGCGCCTTCGAGGAGAGCGGCCTCATCAGCGAGTCGCTGCTCCTGAAGCCCGAGATGGTGGCGCTCCTGCGCGAGATGCGGCAGGACCTCATCCGCACCGCGAAGGTGGTCGATGCGGTCGACTCCGCGATCACGGTGAAGAGCCCGCGCTTCCTGCTCTCGAAGCTGCGCATCGTGCCGCGCGGCGACGGCGATCTCGAGCAGCAGTGGCACGGGATCGACTCCGTGATGTTCGCCGACGGCGAGGTGCCGCTTCCCGGCTCGATGCTGCTGCAGGCCGAGAAGGGACCCGCGCCCGCCGACCTCACGCCCGAGCAGCTCGCGGCGGTCGCCGATCCGTGGCGTGCGTTCGTCGGTGCGTGGCTGCGCGTCGATGCGGAGGGGGTGAACAAGGCGGTCGCCGACCTCGCGGCCGCGCTTCCGAAGATCGATCCCGCGAACTACCCAGACCAGAACCGACTGTCGTGGGAGTACTGGTACTTCGCGAACGGGCACATGACGAAGGTGTGGCTCGTCTACCTCGCCGCGTCGGTGCTCCTCCTCATGGCGTTCGTGTGGAAGTGGCCGATGGCGAAAGTCCTCGGCTTCGGCGTCTTCGGGATCGCGGTGCTGCTGCACACGGCCGCCGTGATGCTGCGCTGGTACATCGCCGACCGCTGGCCGAACTCGAACATGTTCGAGGCGGTGACGACCGCGGCGTGGATGGGCGCGCTCAGCGCGGTGTTCATCGAGTGGTTCACGCGCCGCACCGCGATGTCGGGCCTCTTCGCGCTCGGCGGCGCGATCTCGGGCATGGTCGCGCTCATGGCGGCGTACTTCCTGCCCGTCCAGCTCAACCCGAACATCACGAACATGATGCCCGTCCTTCACGACATGTGGCTCTACATCCACACGAACGTGATCATCTTCGCGTACGTGCTCATCTTCATGGCGGCGGTGTCCGCGGCGCTCTACATCGCCTACCGCTTCTTCGGCGGCGCGCCGACCTACGCGAAGGTGGGCGGCGCCGCGAGCCTCATCGTCGCAGGCCCGAACGGCGAGCAGCGCATGGTCGACGGTCGCGCGGGGATCGGCGAGATCCTCGACGGCGTGACGATGGTGCTGATGGAGGTCTCGTTCGTCCTCCTCTGGGCGGGCATCGTGATGGGCGCGATCTGGGCCGACCACTCGTGGGGCCGCCCGTGGGGCTGGGACCCGAAGGAGGTCTTCTCGCTGAACACCTTCCTGGTGTTCGCAGTGCTCATCCATGTGCGCCTCAAGGCCAAGGACAAGGGCATGTGGACCGCGTGGCTCGCCGTGATCGGCGCCGCGGTGATGCTCTTCAACTGGATCGTGATCAATTTCGTGATCACGGGGTTGCACTCGTACGCGTGAACCAGCCGCGCACTCCCCGCTCGGGGGGCGCGACCTCTCCGCGCTGCTGTCGGCGTGGGGCGGCTGCCCGTAGACGCCCCGAGGGGTCACTCGCAACGCAGCAGGCGGGGCGCTCCGGACATGCCGGGGCTCCCCGCCTGGGTTGGCCTTCGACGCGGCGGCTTCGATGACGCCGTGTAAGACGACGACCTCGGGACCGCTCGACCTCGCAGAGGCGGACACGACCCTCCGATCGGCGCTCGAACCGACGGATAGGGGGAATCTGTGATTTTGCCAGGTTTCCGATCTGATCCGTCTCGTCTTGCGCGTACAACACCGTTGACGGCTCCGCTGGCCTCCTCTCCCGCCAGCCCTCAACCACGACTCCCCGCCGTTGCATGTCTTCGGGAGTCGACATCTGATCGCGCGGACCTGCCTGTTCCGTAATGCCCATGCCGTGATGCCCATGCCGTAGTGCATTTGGCCGGCGCACAGGCTTGTCCGCTGAGAGGCGATCCATGCGGGTGTATCCCGCAGAAAGGCTGAGTCCACCATGGCTCATCCACTCCGCAAGGGCGGCTCCACGATTCTGGAGCACGCCAGTCTTGGCCTGTCGGCGATCGCGTTGATCGCCGCTCCACTCCATGCCGATTGCACGGAACTGAAATGGCGCGACGGGCTTCAGATCGCCCTCGGCTTCGACGCGGTGCCGCCCGCAGCAGCGTCGATCGACCACGACGGCGACGGCGTGCCCACGCTGTTCGCCGCGGGCGAGGGCGCCGCGTCCGGCATCAGCTACGCGGGCCTCGTCCGCCTCGTCGACGGCCGTTGGCAGCCGTTCGGACCGTCGTTCACGGGAAGCGTCGCGAAGTTCGAGCGCTTCGATCTCGATGGCGACGGAGTGCCTTCGTTCATTCTGCTCGGCTCGATGCAGCTCGAGGAAGGCGGCCCGCGCTACAGCATCCTCGAATGGACTGGCTCCCTATGGGTCGGCCACTCGAACGGGGTCAGAATCACGAGCGCAGTGCTCATCGATGAGATCGGCGCCAAGGGGCCGAGCCTCATCGGAACCGTGTGGTTGGGCTCCCCGCCGTCGTCGCCGTCTGGGCCGCTCGTTCGCTGGACCGCGGGCGGCTGGGCGAACCTGACTCCCGAGTACACGATCACCAACGGGAACGCGAACGGGTCCACCATGATCGTCGCCGCGCACGACTCCGACGGCGACGGGCGGAGGGAACTCTTCGCCCGCGCAAGCGTGAGCCAGTCGGGTGCGTCCATCTCCACGGGCATGGCGCGCTGGGATGGCGCGGCGTGGTCGTCGGCGATGGGTTCGGCAACGCCGCTCGTCGCCGACTCGATCCAGTCGATGTGCTCCGCCGACACGGATGGCGATGGCGTGCCTGAGCTCGTGGCCTCGCGTTTCATCGCGTCGCCGGAGGAGACCGCGCCGCAGGTCGTCGCCTACGACGGCGACGCTTGGCGGCCGCTCGGCGAACGGTTCCTGCGCGTCTTCTCGACGGGGACCTCCGGTGGCGCCGTGACCCTTGTTTCTGCGATCGACTTCGGTGATGGCGGCGGGTCGTCGTTGGTCGCCGCAGGAGTCTTCGACCGCGTGGGCACCTCGTCTCTCGCGAACCTCGCGCGGTGGGACGGCAAGGTCTGGACCGATGTCGGCGGGGGCCTGGCGAGTGCCGCCTTCGCCCCGCTCGTCGGTCACGACATCGATGGTGACGGCGCCAACGAACTTGTCGCGTTCGGAAACTTCGTCGAGACGGGAACCGAGGTCGTGAACCGCGCGGCTGCGTTCGACGGCGCTTCATGGAACGCTATCGGCACATCCGCAGCGACCCTCGGCCTAAACGACGCGGCATCCGCGTCCGTTCTATTCGACCACGATGGCGACGGCATTCCGTCGTTGATCGTGGGTGGCGTGTTCAGCCAGGCCGGGACTGTGACTGCCCCGGCGCTTGCCGCCTTTGACGGCGCATCGTGGCAGCCCATCGCGAATCCGTGGACGGGCGGCGTCGATGCGCTGCTCGTCGCCGATCTCGATGGCGACGGAATCCCGTCGCTCTACGGCGCGGGCGCCATCGGCGCATCGGATGGCTCGCAGAGCGCCATCCGCACCATCGCGGTGTACATGCCGTCGAAGTCGGGCGGCAGCTGGACACAGCTCGGCGCGTCGTTCAACGCGCAGGTCGACTCGCTGTCGGCGCTCGACCACGACCTCGACGGGCAGAAGAGCCTCTTCGCCGGCGGGTACTTCACGCAGTCCGGCGGCGCCGCGATCGGCAGGCTCGCTCGCTGGACAGGTTCGACATGGGCGGGCTTCACCCCCGGGTCTGGCGGGTGGGTCGGCTCATCGCTGATGTTCGACGACGATGGCGACGGGGCTCCGAGCCTGATCGTCGGGCTTGGAAACAACGATCCAACCGTCTCGTTCCAGCGCGTGCGCAAGTGGAACGGCGCGTCGTGGGTGAACCTCGGCAGCATCCTCCAGGGCCATGTGTTCAGGCTGCAGGTGTTCGACCATGACGGGGACGGAGTAGCGTCGCTGTTCGCGTTCGGACAGTTCTATGTGCCCGGTGGCATCGGGCTCGCGCTGCGCTACGAGTCGGGGGCGTGGGTTCCGTTCGGGCCATCGGAGGTCTCATGGGCCGCCGACGCAGGCGTCGGTCTGTTGCGGTTCGATGACGACGGCGACGGCGTCGAGTCGGTCTTCCTGCAGAGCTTCGATCCGTTCTCGTACTTCCATGCATCGCTCTATCGGTACGACAACGCGGCGTGGACCGTGGCTGCCGCCTCTCTCGGCGGAGGCGCTGCGACGCTCGGCGTCGTGGCGGACATCGAGGGCGACGGGGCGCAGTCGCTGCACCTCGTCGGATACCTCGCCGCGCGGACCGGCGGCCCGGGCTCGGGTATCGGCATCATCGATCCCTGCGTCGACGCGTGTCCTGCGGACCTCGACGGCAACGGCGCGGTCGGCGCAACCGACCTCGCCCAACTGCTGAGCGAGTGGGGTGCCTGCGGCTCGGGCGCCTGTGCGGCCGACCTCGACGGCGACGGCGCGGTCGGAGCGACCGACCTCGCGGCGCTGCTGTCGGCGTGGGGCGGCTGCCCGTAACCGCCGCGAAGGGTCTCCATCAATGCAGCAGGCGGGGCGCTCCGGACCTGTCGGAGCGCCCCGCTTGCGTCTGCATGTGGGTGCATCGTCTGTCGTCGGCGCTGCAGAACTCAACTTCCGGAGCATGGCTCGGGTTGGCGAGCTCCCCGCATAGCGCCGTCGCCCGTGATGAATCCGCGCGCATTGGGAGTGCATCCTGATCGTCTCAGAGCATCGGTGACGTGGCTCGATCTCCCAGCACGGTCGTGCGGGGCACCCACGGTTCCGTGTCAACCAGCTGTCGCATGCTGGGGATCGTGCTGACCTTGGCTTGACTGGGTTGCGGCGTAGCCCTCGAGCGCCACTCAGTGCCTGCAGGAATCGCTCTGAAGCGGTCGGTGACGCACGCAGTCCACGCCGGTCACGAGATCTTCAGAGTTCCATCAATCTGGAGCAACCGCCGGGGCAGTCCTTGTGTACTACTGTACTACTGTACTAGAACACTATGGAGTCTCGATGCGTCGTCAACCGTGGCTTGTCCGCTCCCGAAATCCGCCAGGCTGCGGACGGGCTGGACACTTCGATCGCGCAGTGATTTGGCGTGATTGCGGCGATCGCGCCGTGTGTTTCGCCGCGCGACTTCGGCGAAGACGCGCGCTGCTTGCGAGCTTGGGAGACGGCGTCGCGCCCAGCGGCTGCCCGCGGGGCCCAAGAGCGCGTCGAGCGCCGCAGCTCAAGATTCCAAATCGAGAGAGTGTGCATGCGTATACCTGGGGGAGGACCGACATTGCAGCATGGAACGATGGTCAACGGGCCTTGGGCCCTTCGTGGGATACGCCTCGAAGGAACCGTCGACAGACCCTCTCACGCGGTGACCGCGTGATGGCGCGCTGATTCGACAGCAGACCCGTGTTCTTGCCGCCTCGTCTTGCGCGGCGTCTCCGCTGGCCCTCTCTCAAGCCAGACCTCAATCACGACTCCCTCCCGTTGCACTTCTGAGGGAGTCGAGCACATCAATCGCGCGGAGCTTCACCGGCCACGCCGCACGTGGCTTGCGCTGTGAACTTGTCCGTGGAGAGGCGATTCACGCGGGCGAGTCCCGCAGAAGGAGCGAGCCAGTCATGGATCATCGAGATGGTACGAACCGCGTCGCCGGCGCCACGCCCTGCATCCTGAGCCAGTCGTCGACGGAGCTGGCTGCCGCGCCGCGGCATGGAGACCTGGCGCGGGACGCTTCGCGGCCCACTTCGCAGCCCACGCGCCTCCCGTCTTCAGGCGCATCGCGTGCGCGCATCGGCGGATCGTTCCGCGGCCTCTGCTGTATCCTCGGCATGTCGATCGCCGCAGCCCCGATCGCGCTCGCGGCTCCAACCGCACGCGAGCACACAGCGTGCAGCGCGGACATCGATCGCAACGGCATGGTCGGCGCTCCCGATCTCCTGGTGCTTCTCGGCGCGTGGGGTCCGAGCGCGGACGGCATCGCGGACCTCGATCGGAGCGGCGTCGTCGACGCAGAAGATCTCTCGATCCTGCTGGCATTCTGGGGATCGACCTGCGATGCACTTTCATGGGCCACCGTGCTCGAAGAGGCGCCTGATCCTGCGATCGTCACGAGCGCGTCGCTGCGAAAGGCGATCATCGCAACGGGCTACCCATGGCGCGTCCGCGACAACCTCACGGACATCGAGATGGTGCTTGTTCCGCCCGGAGAGTTCGAGATGGGATGCTCGCCGTCGATGGACTTCGCATGCGGCCCCGACGAATCGCCTGTCCACGCGGTCACGCTGACGACGGCCTTCTACATGGGCCGCTACGAGGTCACGCAAGCCCAGTGGACGGCACGGATGGGCTCGAATCCGTCTGCCTTCCAGGCCGCGAGCACGGAGGTGCCCGCCAAGCGGGTCCCGAACCGTCCCGTCGACCAAGTGTCGTGGGACATGATCCAAGGCTTCCTGTCAAAGACAGGGCTGCGCCTTCCGACGGAGGCCGAGTGGGAGTACGCATGCCGGGCGGGCACGACGACGGCGTTCCACGGGCGGCCCGACGAGGCCGATGGCACGGACGACGATGCGCAGTTGGAGAACATCGCGTGGTTCGGCGCCAACTCGAACGGCCAGACCCATCCCGTGGGTGGAAAGGCGCCGAACGGATTCGGACTGCACGACATGGCTGGCAACGTGTGGGAGTGGGTGAACGACTGGTACTCGGGCAGCTACTACGCGTCGAGCCCCGCGGCGGACCCGCTCGGACCTGCGACAGGATCTGGTCGCGTGCTGCGCGGCGGCGGCTGGGTCAACCACACGAACAACCTGCGCTCCTCCTACCGCAACAGCCTGTCGCCCGACTTTGCGGTCATCAACTTCGGATTCCGCGTCGTGAGGTCGGTTGATCTGCCGCCCGAGAGCTGACTCATCCGCGAGCGGATTCGCGCCGGCCCGCGCATCTCGCACGGGTTCGAACGGTCGCCGACCGCCGTGATCGGCAGGCTCCCGCGCAGGACGGGCTCGGCGTGCACGGGGCTCGGCTCCAGTCGATCGAAAGGGTCGAATCGACGGTGATGTCGATGACGACGACAACGGCACGGTCGGGGCGACCGACCTCACCGCGCTGCTGTCGGCGTGGGGCGGCTGCCCGTAGGCAGTGCTTGACCGCTGCCCGCACGACAAGTGGGCGGGTAGACTCCGAACCCTCGGAGCTACCCGCCCATGTCTACTTTCGCCATCGAATCTGTCCACGCCCGTCAGATCCTTGATTCCCGCGGCAACCCCACGCTCGAGGCAGAGGTCGTCCTCGAGAACGGGATGGGAGGCCGCGCGGCGGTGCCCTCGGGCGCGTCGACGGGCGAGCATGAGGCGGTCGAGCTGCGCGATGGCGACAAGACGCGCTGGCTCGGGAAGGGCGTCACCAAGGCGGTCGACCATGTGAACGACGAGATCGCGCCCGCGGTGTTCGGGCTCGACGCGACGGACCAGGAGGGGATCGACACGGTGCTGCTCGAGCTCGACGGCACGGAGAACAAGTCGCGCCTCGGCGCGAACGCCACGCTCGCGGTGTCTATGGCGGTCGCGCACGCGGCTGCGGCGGCGACGCGCCAGCCGCTCTACCGCTACCTCGGCGGGGTGGCGGCGAAGACGCTGCCGGTTCCGATGATGAACATCCTGAACGGCGGCAAGCACGCCGACAGCAATGTCGACATGCAGGAGTTCATGATCCAGCCGTGGGGATTTTTCGATTTCGAGGAGGCCCTGCGCGCGGGCGTCGAGTGCTACCACGCGCTCAAGAAGGTGCTGCACGACAAGCACCTCTCCACCGCGGTCGGCGACGAAGGCGGCTTCGCGCCGAACCTCAAGTCGAACGAAGAGGCGCTCGAGCTGATCGCGCTCGCGGTCGAGAAGGCGGGCTACAAGCTGGGCGAGCAGATCTTCATCGCGCTCGACCCCGCGATGAGCGAACTCTCGAACGAGGCGAAGGCGAAGGGGAAGCAGGGCTACTGCTTCTTCAAGTCGAACCCCGACCGCATCGCCTCGAGCGACGAGATCATCGACATGTGGGCAGGCTGGTGCGCGAAGTTCCCGATCGTCTCGATCGAGGACGGCCTCGCCGAAGACGACTGGTCTGGCTGGAAGAAGCTGACCGACCGGCTCGGCGGCAAGATCCAGCTCGTCGGCGACGACCTCTTCGTCACGAACTCGAAGTTCCTCCAGAAGGGGATCGACCAAGGCTGCGGCAACGCGATCCTCGTGAAGGTGAACCAGATCGGCACGCTCAGCGAGACCTTCGCCGCGGTGAACCTCGCGCATCGCTCGGGCTATCGCGCGATCCTCTCGCACCGCTCGGGCGAGACGGAGGACTCGACCATCGCCGACATCGCCGTCGCGACCAACTGCGGCCAGATCAAGACCGGCGCCCCGTGCCGGTCGGACCGCAACGCGAAGTACAACCAGCTGCTGCGGATCGCCGAGGAACTCGGCGCGAACGGGACGCTGGGGAAGCGGAAGTAGGGGTCTCTGGCGCGGGTTGCGACATGCGCGGCGTCGGATCTTCGACCGAGTCTCTGGCGAGTCCGAGAAGTAGAGCCGTGATCGCGGCGCGAGTTGCGCCAAACGGTTCTTGAAAAGCCTTATGGCGCAGAGTACCCTATCCCCATATGGGAAATGACTTTGCGCCTCCTACTTTCCCTCGGTTGCCCCGTGCGATGCGGGAGAGGCTCATCCAACTCGCGAAGGGCTTCCCCGTTCTCACGATCACAGGACCACGGCAGAGCGGCAAGAGCACCCTCTGCCGAATGGCCTTTCCGACCAAGCCCTACGCCAACCTCGAATCGCCCGACATCCGTCGCGAGGCGACCGAGGACCCGCGCGGCTTTCTCGCCCGTTACCCCGAGGGAGCAGTGCTCGACGAGATTCAGCGCGTCCCCGAGCTGACCTCGTATCTCCAGCCGCTGGTCGACGCCGACCCGACGCCAGGCCGCTGGGTCCTGACGGGGTCTCAGCACGGGCTGCTGCGCGACACGGTCTCGCAGTCGCTTGCGGGTCGCAACGTGCCCATCGAACTGCTCCCACTCTCGTTCGACGAAGCGCGGGCGTTTCCGCGGGGCGACGATTGGATGCTCGATGTCTGGGAGGTGGTGCGTCGTGGCGGATTCCCGCCCGTCTGGGTGCGCGATGTGTCGAGCTTCGACTGGGCGAACGCGTATGTCGCCACCTACCTCGAGCGCGATGTGCGCGAGATCCGCGCGATCGGCGACCTCCATGCGTTTCACACCTTCCTCCGCCTCGTCGCGGGGCGAACGGCGCAACTGACGGAGTTCTCGACGCTCGCAGCCGATGCAGGCGTGTCGACCTCGACCGCTCGGTCATGGCTCTCGGTGCTCGAGGCAACCTATGCGGTGCGCCTTCTGCTGCCCGCGCTCAGCAACATCCGCAAGCGACAGGTTCGCGCGCGGCGCCTGCACATGCTCGACTCCGGGCTTGCGTGCGCGCTCATCGGCATCCGCAGCGCGGCGGAGTTGTCGCTGCACCCAAGCCGAGGGGCGATCTTCGAGTCGTGGGTGCACTCGGAACTCGCGAAGTGGCGCGATGCCTTCCGGCCGGATGTACGGATCGGATCCTTCCGCGACGACCACCGCAACGAGATCGACCTCGTGCTCGAGACTGCGAGCGAAGTCGTGCTGGTCGAGGTGAAGTCGGGCCAGACGATCCAGCCCGAGTGGGCGCGTGCGCTGCAGCGCGCGGCGCGCTACTTCTCAGGCGGCGATGGAAGGACCGTGCACTTCGTCGTCGTACATGCCGGTGACCGGCAGGCCATGCTCGACGGCGTCTCGTTCGTGCCGTGGAATGGGATCGCGGCCGCGATGAGCGGATTAGTCCACGCGTGAGTGACGAAGGGAACCCCGCGATGGCGCGCCGCGCAGAGGCGATGCGCGGCGGGCTCACGCGCCCGTCCCGTCCGACCGTCGCCCCATCTGCTTCAGCACCTCCCAAGGATCCGATGACTCCCCGTAGTGCATCGTCGCGGCGAGGTCGCGAGCCTTCCAGCCGAGGTTGAAGATCTCCCGCATGAGCCGCAGCACCTCGTCGCGGCTTCGTCCCGGGCCCGATGCCCATGCGTCGAGGAGCCGCAGCTTGTCGCCCGATCTCGCGCGGGGCTTCGCGGGCTTCGGCCACTCCACCAGCCTGCGAAGTGCGTCGATCTCCGACTCGAGGCCCACGTCGACATCCGCGTTGACACCAGCGTCGACCGCAGCATCGAACGCTTCGCTCGGCTGCTTCCGCGCCTCTTCGGTCGCGCGCGCCGCATCGGCGCGCCGCCGCTCCTCTGCCGCCTCGCGCTTCTTGCGCTCCTCCTCCTTCTTCAGGCGCGTGTAGTCGAGGTAGTGGAGGTTCGCCTGGATGTTGTCGGTGTTCGAGTAGATATAGGCGAGGAAGAACTCGGTGATGGTGGCACGGCGCACCTCAAGCTCCTCGGCGAGGCGAAGGACGATGCGGGGGCGCTCCTTGTTCTCCGAGAGGAAGGAGAGCCACCAGTTGCGTGCGCTGCCCGTCGTGTTGCTCCAGTCGAGCCTGTCCATGACCGCGGCAAGATGTTCCCGCACGCGCTCATCGGGCCAGGCGCTCGTGTCCGAGACCTGCGGATGCCCGGGTCGAACGGGTGTCGTGCGGTGACCGCTCTCGATGAGTCCTCGCCGCGGCACCGCGGGAAGCGGGATCGCGCGATCGGCCGCGGGTCGGGCCGCTGCTGCGTCGAGCGCGGCCTTGATCTCGTCCGACTCCCATGCGCCCGCGAAGTGGATGTAGGCGGGCTTCGAGTCGACTGGGAAGGCGACCGCGTAGCCGCCGAAGTTCGGGTGATCCGAGATCATGAAGTCCTCGGGCAGGAGAAGCGGCCGTATCGCCGAGCGGCTCGTGCGGCTGTCGGCCTCCCACGCGCCGTCGATCGAGTTCTCGCGCATGGTGGTCGACCAGTCCTTGACGACGATGTTGCCCGCGATGCGCGACGCGCACTCGCGGTCGACGACCGCGAGCCCCGAGCAGAACCAGACCGTGCTGCAGAAGCCCGCGAAGAGCGATTCGGCGTCGCTGTCGTAGATGGATCGAAGCTGTCCGACGCTCTGGACGAGCCCGACGAAGGCATAGCCGCGGCTGCGGCCGAGGTTGAGTGTGTCCGCGAGATCGGGAATGCGCGGGGTCACGCCGAACTCGTCGATGATCATGTTGACGCCGCGCGGGAGGGTGCCGCCGTGGTCCTCGGAGACCTTGAGGAGCGATTGGAACCAGAGCGTAAGGAAGAGGCTGACGAGGTGCTTCTCGGTGCGGTAGGTGCTCTCGGAGCACTCGATCACGAGCACGAAGCGCTTCGATGAACGGATGCAGTCGACCGGGTCGAACTCGTCGGCGCCGCTTGCGACCGCGCGCGCCGAGTCGGTCGCGCACAGCGGCGCCACGCGGCCCGCGAGGTCGACGCCGCTCGTCGCGCCGTTCGATCCGCTCGAGCGATAGGCCGTGAACTCGAGGAGGTCGTGGTCGCCCGTGCGTCGCGCGAAGCCATCGAAGAGGGAAGTGTTCGAGAAGAGCTCGTACATCGCGGCAAGCGAATCGATCTCGGGGTAGCGCATCACGGCCTCGAACACGGGCTTCGCGGTGAGCTCCCAGTAGTTCGTGCCCTCGCGGCCCGACTGGATCGCCGCGAGGAGATGCGCCACCACCGTCGCCTCGAATCCATGGCGGCGCGCGAACCTCAGCATGTTGATGCCGACGCTTCGCCCGCCGTTCCCCGGCGCGAACACGATGACCTCGGTGCCGGGCGCTGTCCGCTCGACGAGATGTCGAATCTCGTCCGTCCCGCGCCGCCCCTTGAGGTTGTTGTACAAAATCGACTCATCGGTGTCGCGCAGCAGCGCGTGGATCATGTTGAGCGCGTAGCGGTAGGTCTTGCCGCTTCCCGTCGCTCCGACGACGAGCGTTCCGCGGCGCCTTCGCTCGGCCGACAGCGCGAGCCCATGGAACGGACGGGACTCGAGCCGAGACCCGTCGGGAGTCACTTCTACAAGCGGCGTCGCCGCGAGGACCGCGGTGCCCGCCACCGCACGGGTCGTGTCGAGCTTCGCGAGGTCCGACTCGTTCATCAGCCGGATCTCGGGGTTCGCGAGCGGCGACGCCAGGTCGCGCGCGGGGCGCTTCGGCACGCCAGCGCCGTAGTAGAGGAGGTGGTCCTCGGCTGGAGTGCCTCGCTTCGCGTCAGGTCGGCGCGCCCGGCACGCATCGCACTGCGACGGAGAGGCCGGTGACGAGGGTGGGCCGCTGTCCGATGCACTCTCAGGCGAGGGATCACGCTGAGGACTCTGCGTGCCATCGCCGCACGCTGCGTCGTGTGCGCGATGGTCGGCGTGCTCGTGTCCGTTCGCATTGCCATTCGCGCTGTCGTTTGCGTTGATGTTCCCGTCCCAACCGCCATCTCGATCTGCAGACATGAGACAACCTTCATCGCGGCGATGCACCGCCGCGCTGTGGCGGGCGTGAGACGGCCTGCGCGCGCGCAACCGCGTTGCGCAACTCGCGCAGCGACTCTGGCGAGAGGATCCGATGGGATCGCTCTGCGCCGTTCGCCCGAGTTCAGTGATGTGAAGCGGCTCGTACCGACGCCGGGCCTGGCGAGCGCGCGCGGTCGCGTGTGCGACTTGCATGGGAGTGCGCGCTCCCCTGCGGCCTCACACTATGCCGTGGAGTCAAGGCTGTGCAAACGAATCTCGAGAAAATGTTGGCGACGCACTTCCCACCTGCGGCGGGCTCTTCAGAGATCGATTCTCGGGAATTCCGTCACAGCGATCGAGGGTCGTGCGGTTCCCCGTCAGCGGCATCGACCGCTGAAGGAGCGCCCACAATGAGACCCGCCACGAAGCCAGAGACGAACCCGTCACCGATCGACCGAATCACGATCCGTGCCACCACCCGCATTGCCTTCGCCGCAGCCCTGTGCATCGCGCCGCTCATCGGCCTTGCGGGCTGCGGGACGGCGCAGCCTCGCGTCATCCGCAGCGCAGCTTCCGACGACGCGCTGGTCCAGCAGCGTCGATTTGACTGGTGCTGGGCCGCGTGCTGTGAGATGGCGTACCGCGCTCAAGGACGCCACGACATCACGCAGGAGAAGCTCGTGGCGGCGATGAAGGGAGGTGGCACGGTCGGCGGGGCCCATGACGAGCGGCTTGCGGCGAGCGAGGACGACCACCGAGCCCACGACTTCGAGCTCGTCCGCGCCCTGGCGGTGGGGACCGACTTCTATCTCCCGATCGGCGTCTATCCGAACGGCGGAGTCCGCTTCAGCCGCGAGGGTCTCGCCGACTACATCGAGGCGTGGGCGGGGCTCTATCTCGCGTCGAGCGTTGCCGTCGAGGATCTCGACCGCGGCGAGCCCGTGCTCGCGGTCCTGCGGGACTGGGAGGGGGCGCCCGGGCATGTCGGGTTCGTCCTCGAGGTCGAGGCGACTCCACACTCCGCCGCGCACGCCGCGGGCGAGCTCTACAAGATCGGATGCGAAGTCGGCGAGATGCTCGGTCTTGGGCAGGACGACGGTGACGGCGACTCGCTCGCCGACTACCTGCCCGATCGGCTGCCCCGGCCGTACGAACTCCATCGGATCACCTTCTACGACCCGTCCTTTGAGGCCCCGGGCGTCCGAACGATCGAGGGCGACGCCATCGAGCGGCATCTGGCGTACCTGCTCTCCCCGTCGATGGCGCAGGCGATCCTCGCCCGCGAGCGCGAGATCGTGACGATCGGAGCCGTGCCGAGCGCGCGGACCGATCCGAGGTTTCGCCGCTGAGCCGCTGCCTCCAGCGCCACCATTGAAAGGAGATGCACCCATGCCACGCAAGAAGAAGGGCACCGACAAGAAGATGCAGCGGCGGATTCTCCGCACCTTGCGGCGCGCACTCGACGCGAGGGCCCTGGAGAGCCATCGCGTCGGCGAAGTCGGCAAGTTCTGGGGTTCGGTGGTCATCACGCTCGTCGTCGGCGGTTTCGCGGCGCTCGGGCTCGGAATGTTCGAGAACCATCAGGCGCGCGAGGGCGAGCGGCTGCGACTTCGCAGCGAGGCTGAGGACGCGCGGCGCCACGCGCTCGGCGAGTTCGGCGCCAGGATCCACACGATCGTCGAGGCGCTGTACGCCGCGCATCGCGCCGAGGAGCTGTGGCGCGACGAGTCGCAGCATCTCGAGGCCGACGACGCAGATCGGATCGTGAAGGAGACGACGCTGCCGTTCGCGATGAAGCTCGTCGATTCGGCACCCGCGGCCCAGCTGGCCGAGCGGCTCTACGCCGACTTCCTCGTCAAGCGCGACGCCGCCATGCGCGCGGGCTCGGGGCAGGCGGTCTGCGTCGCGCTGATGTCCCGCCTCCGCACCCGCGAGGCGCGCGAGGCGGTCTCCGATCTCTCCGAAGCGGTCCTCGAGCTTGAGAACGGGATCGAGCCCGCGGCCGTCGATCCCGCTCCGCCCGAGCCTCCGCGCGCACGCCTGGCATCGACTCGGCGTGACGCAACGGCCCAGGCCGTGTCACGCATGGAAAGACCCCTGACGCGCGATCGCCTGGACGCGATCGACGCACTCGTCCAACGCGTGTCGGACGAACTCGACAATGCCTACAAGGAGATTCGCCATGAACTCACCGATGACTCGCGCTCGCTTTGGTCGGATGCTGCTGATGATGGGTCTGATCGCGGTTTCGACCGCGATCCTGATGATGGCCGGATGCACGAGGAGCGGCGGACACCGCACGCTGCCGCCGCACCAGAAGCGATCGACGGCGCAGACGCTTGAACTGCGGCCAACGGGGTCGGACTCGGAGCTTGTCCGCATCGAGCCGATCCAAGGCGACGCCGGCAAGGGCGGAAAGGGCGCTGGTGCCAGGCCGACGCGCCCAAACGGGTCTGCCACAAGCGGCAAGCGTTCGAGTGGCGCTGCTTCCGACCGCGGCCGATGAGCGAGGGGCGCCGAACGACAGGCGACCGAACGCTTGCAATGCCCGTGTGACTCGGCTCTACTTGCGAGGGTGTGCGCGACGGAGTCGCGCGAAACGGGTGGTGCACGATGGATCACGGAGAAGCAGCATCGGCTCTCACTTCGGAAGGCCGCGCCGTGCAGGACGACGCCGCCGCACCTGTCGGCTTCGAGACGCTTTACCGTCGTCTGCGCGCGATCTGCCGGCACCGCATGGAAGGCGAGCGCGTCGACCACACGCTGCAGGCGACGGCCCTGGCGAACGAGGTCTTCCTGCGGCTCTTCTCGCTCGACGCTGAGAAGGCCCGCAACCCTGAGGGTGCCACGCGCTGGTTCGTGGCGAACGCGGTCATCGCGGTCCGTCAGGTGCTCGTCGACCATGCGCGCGGGGTCGGGCGCAAGAAGCGGGGTGGGGGGCGCAGGCCTGTCTTGCTCGGCGACGGCGACGCGCCCGCGACAGGGTCGTTGATCGACTCCGAGGTCGCCGAGCGGATCCGCACGGTCGACACGCTCCTCGCCGAGCTCGCCACGGTTTCGACGCTCCAGTCCGAGATCGTCGCACTCCGGTTCTTCGGCGGGCTGACCTTCGCCCAGATTTCGGCGCAAGTCGGCATTCCCGAGACCACGGTTCGCCGCGAGTGGGCGCTCGCACGGATCTGGATGGGTGAGTCGCGCGCGGCAGCCGGCTGGGGGGGAGACGGGTGAACTCTCGAGCGGCGAGTGGGGGGATTCTGGCGAAGCGCGCCGCATCCGTCGCTTCTCGGGGCGTGACGGAACGCTCCGCCCCACACCAGACCACAGAGGCGCAGGCGCTCTTCCTCGCAGCGCTCGAGCGCGACCCCGCGGCGCCCGCGCGGGCGATCGCGGCGCTCGAGGTCGGTGCCGAGCTGGCGGCCGAGCTCAGGCGACTGCTCGAGGACTACGAGCGCGGCGGCATCGCAGACCCGGACGAGGGCGGCGTGGGGGCCGCGGTCGAGTGCGCCCTTGCAGAGATCGCGGCGGCGGCGCCCGACCCCGTTTCGCGCGAGATTCCTGCGCGCATCGGCCACTACCGCATCGAGCAGACGCTGAGCGTCGGGCCCTACTCGGCCGTGCTCGTTGCCGAACAGGAGTCGCCGATCGTGCGCCGTGTGGCGGTCAAGCTTCTCTTTGAAGACGCGTCTGACCCGCGCCTTGCCGCACGCGTCGAAGCCGAGCGGCAGACGCTTGCGCGGCTCGAGCACCCGAACATCGCGCGGATCTACGACTACGGGATCGACGCACACGACCGCCCCTACATGGTGATGGAGCATGTGCGCGGCGGCGGGATCATCGAGTATTGCCGCGCGAACGCGCTTCCGCTGCGGGCGCGCGTCGACCTCTTCCGCGAGGCCTGCGCCGCAATCCGCGCCGCGCATCGGCTCGGCGTCCTTCACTGCGACCTGAAGCCCGCGAACATTCTTGTCCAGATCGTGGGCGACGAGCCGCACGCGAAGGTGATCGACTTCGGCATCGCCCGCGCCGTGCGCACCGCAAGCGCCGAGCGTGCGAACCTCACGGAACTACCGCTCGCGCTCGGCACGCTCGCGGCGATGAGCCCCGAGGCGCTCACGCCTGGCGGCGCGAAGCTCGACACGCGCAGCGATGTCTTCGGCCTCGGGCTCGTCCTCTTCGAACTCGCCACGCAGCGCGCGCCCCGCGAAGTCCCCTCCGACGACTTCGCGGAGGCGCTGCGCGTGGTGCTCGAGGAGCCGATTCCGAGCGCGGCGCGCACGGTGGCGCGCGCGGGCGCGGGTGCGGGCGAGGCGATCGACCCAGACCTCGACGCGATCATCGCGAAGGCGACCGAGCGCGATGCCGCAGACCGCTACGACTCGGTCGACGCGCTGATCGCCGACCTCGAGCGCTGGCAGCGCGGCGAGGCGGTGTCGGCGCGGGAGCAGCCGCTCATCGAGCGGGCCTGGAAGGCGCTCGTGCGCCGACGGGGGACGATGCTCCTCGCACTTGCCGCGGTGGTCGCAGTTTCCCTTGTGGCGGTTTCGCTCGTCGGTGGCGCGATCCGCGCCGACGCGGCCCGCGATCGCGCCCTTGAAGCCGCGACCACGGCCCTTGCCGCGGCGCGCGAGATCCGCGATCTCCCGCGCACCGATGACCGACGCGCGATCCTGCTTGCGACGGTGGCCGAGGAGACGCGCGCGGGCCTCCTGGCCCGCCCTGGCGACATCGAGCTCCTCAAGGCGCGCGCGGCAGGGGTCGAGGAAGAGCTGCTCGCGCGCCTGATGAGGGGCGACAGCAAGTCGCAGCGGTCGCGGGAACTCGCGCTCGAGGCCGAACGCATGCGTCGCGTGATCGTGGGACTCCGCCCCGAGGACCTGCTTGCCCTTGCGGATCTTTCGGTCGCGCTTGCCTACAAGCTCGACACCATCCGCGGCACGCCCGAGTTCGCCGAGGCGGAGAAGGAGCAGCTTTCGATCGACCTCGAGCTGCACGAGCGCGACCCGACCAGCAGGCTCTTCGCCGACAACCTCTCGTGGACCTATCAGCGCGTCGCAGACCGCGCCTGGGAGCGCGGTGAGCGCGAGCTCGCGCTGACCTATCTCGACCGCACGGCGGAACTGGGCGACCGCGCGCTGGCGCTCGATCCCACGAGCTCCGTGTCGCTGTTCACCGCGGCCGCAGGGCATCTTTATGCAATGCACGCCGACATGGTGCGCGGCGACAAGGATGCCTATCTCCAGCATGTTCGACGGTCGTTCGAACTCTCTGGCGAGTTGCTTGCCCGAGAGCCCCAGCACCCGCGTGCGGGGGCCTTTCATCTCCGCGCGGCCAACTTCCTGGCGATGATGCTTTACGAGTTCGACGCCCCTGAGCCCTCCGAGGCGATTCTCGATCAGGCGATCGCCGCAGTCGCTCGAAACGACGCCGTGCGCGAGAACCCCGTTTTCATGGGGTTTCCTTTCTTCGACACCCAGTTCACTCGGATCTCCTACAGTCTGTTTCGCGGCGACGGCGAGAGTCGCCTCCAGGTCGCCGCAGAACTGCGCGCGATCATCGAGCGCATCCGCTACACCCCCTCGCCGCCCCCTGAGTTCAGCGCGTGGGATTCGCTTCTCGCCGCCACCGAGGGCTGGATGGCGCTTCGGCGCGGCGATGAGCCCGGGTTCACCCGCAGCATCGAGCGCGCCTTGCATGCGGCGCGGACCCAGTCGACCACGCGCGAGTTTCGGCTCTATGCAATGGTGGGCGTCGTTGAGCGCGTGGCGCTTGCGATCCGCTTCGAGGAGGCGCACGGCGCCGTGCCCGCCATGCAGGCTCGTTTCGGCGAGATACTGGCGTGGATGCTGCGGGAGATCGACACTGAAATCGTCGAAGCTGAGGCAGAGGCTCCTGGCACGGTCAGCCTGCTGACAGCACGGAAAGCCCGCGCCACGCTCGTCGGTGACTTCGCGCTGGCCGACGAACTCACCGAACGGATCCATGGCGCCCCTGATGCCAGCTTCCAGCGCGCAGCCAAGGAACTGCCGAAGTTCGTTCCTTGGCGGGCGGGGCGTGCCGACCGATAGCCCGTGCGCAGGGTGATCGGCGGCCCGGTGTTCGACGGTCTTTCCCGTTTCGTGGCGGATCGCACGGGCGCTGTCGCCTTTGCCAACCGCGGGCGCTGCGCGGCGGCTGTGCCGCGTCCCGCGCCCGTGTCACTTCGGAGATCGACCATGCAAGTCATTCAATCCGCCTGCGCGCTGATCCTCGCGACCGTGGTCTCGCTCGGGCTCGCCCGCCCCGCCTGCGCGCGGCAAGAGGGCATGCCCGTCCTGAAGCAGATCATTCCGCAAGGAACCTGGCCGGGCGTCAACAAGGCGATCGCGATCCGCGGCGACTGGATGGCGATGTCATGCTCGGGGGCGTTTGAGGGGAACGGAAACCGCATCGAGATCTGGAAGAAGACCAACGGCGTGTGGGCGCTGCACACGACCTTCGCGCAGGGGTTCTCGCAGTATCGGCCCAATCAGGGGCTCTGCGCGTCGTCGCTCGACTTCGACTCGACGGCAACGCAGTTGATCGCGGGAGATCCGAGGTTTGCGGCGTATGGGCCCGCGGACGAGTGCGGATATCCAGACACTCGAAAGATCGGGCAGTGTGAGTCGAGCTTTCGTGTCTTCAGACGGACCGGCGACGTGTGGACGCTCGACCCGATGACTCCTGTCTTACATCCGGGTGTCACGAACGGGAACCTCGGAAACTACTGCGGTTTACGGTTCGGCCAGAGCGTGCAGATTGAGGGCGACATCGCCATCGTTGGCATTCCAGCGTACGGATGGGCACCGTGGGGATGCAGTCCGACGATCGGCGGGGCAGTGATCTACCAGCGCCGGATTACAGGATGGGAGTTCATCGATGGAATCGAGGGCATTGACGCGAACTCGGTATTGGGCCCAGTCGGCGTGGTCATCGATCAGAGCCGAGACGTGGGCGCAACCGTTCTTCTCTCTCGTCCGCCTCTCACAGCGAATCGTTGGGTGGTGACTGGATTGCAGAACAACACCAGCGCTCGACGCTGGTACGTCGGTCGGTTGGACACTCTGGGAAACCCTCAGATGTCTTACTACGATGTTGTCGGCGGCGGGCTTTTCCCGATGCCGCTTGCGCAGGACGAAACTCGCGTCCTTGTCGGACAGCACTACGGAAGTTCGATTCGCTGGGCGGATTTCGCAGAAGTCATGGCGCCTGGGTATCAGAGTGATTGTTGGTGGTGTGGCGCGGAATTGGGGCAAGTGACCGCTCCGACCGATGTTCCCGCAGACAAGAAGTGGGGCTATCACTTCGCAGCGGACAGAAGCAGGCTCGTAACTCTCACGAACGATAGCCGTCTTTTCGTTTATGACTGGGAGGTTGCCGCCAACAACTACATCCTGCGGGGCTCGCGGGTGTTCTCGTCTGACGCGCCGGGGTACGTGGTGTCGCCGCCGAACATCGGTACGAGCACTGATTACGCGAATCAAACCGCCGGCACGTTCATCGCGATGTCCGGCCCCAACCTCGCGGTCCAGACCACGACCGGCGACATCCTGATGTACGAGTTCTACCCCGACTGCAACGGCAACAACCAGTCGGACCTCGCCGAGATCGCCGCGAATCCTCTGCTCGACTGCGACAACACGGGCTCGCTCGACGAATGCGAGCCGCTGTCGAGTCCGCCGCCCGTTCCCGTGCGCTCGACCTGGAAGGCACCGCTCGGAGGGCTCTTCCAGGACGCCGCAAACTGGTGCAGGCAGTCGCCCGTGAACACGACGGCCATCGAGTTCGGGATTCCCTTCACCTACAACGCGAACCTCACGCAGACGCGCGAGGTGCGGAACATCACCGTCTCGAACGGCTTTCCGACCCTCAACTTTTCGAGCCCGACGCTGACGCTGCGAAGTTCGACTTCCACATCGTTGCCCTCAGCGGAGAAGTTCCTTCGCGTTGGCACCATCGTCGACACGCCAGCGTCGCTCGGCGTACTGAATGGCACTGTCAACACCGCGTACTGCGAGATCGGCGTCGGTGCGGGTACAGAAGGCGCGCTCCTGATCGGGCCGGGCGGCAAGGTGACCTCGGGCACGGAGATCTGCGTCGGATGCGAAGGTGACGGAACGCTCCTTCTCCAGAGCGGCGGGCAGGCCTTCTCGCAGAAGGCGATCATCGGCAAGGCGGCGGGGAGCCAGGGATACGCCACCATCGAGTCGGAGTTCCCCACCCTCACCTCGCGATGGGAAGTCACGCTCGGCGTCGATGTCAAGAACGGCACGCTGCGGGTCAACGAGGGCGGCACGGTCGTGGCCGCGCCCGTTGGAGTCATCCTCTACGCGGGCGGAACGCTCACGGGCACGGGTGTCGTCGTCGGCCCAGTCACGAACTTTGGCTCGGCCGCGGGCAACTGCGGAATCGAGGGACTGACCTTCGGGGCGCCGGTCGTGCACCAGACGGGCGGCCTCGCCCCGGGCGGCGCGCTTCCGATCGGCGGCCAGAACTTCGGCGACTATTCGAGCATCGGCACGCTCACGATCAACGGTGCCTACCAGCAGATCGCGGCCAATCCCGAACTCGGCACGAACAGCGGCTCGCTCCTCGTCGAGATCGCGAAGGAGGGCGGCGAGATCAAGCACGACAAGATCGTCGTGAACGGCCCCGCGACCCTCGGCGGCGGGCTCTTCGTCACGCTCGCGACCGACCCTTCGAAGGAGGAGATCGACTTCGCGGGCCTCCCCGTCTTCACGGCGAGCGCGATCGACCCCGAGCGCCCGAACTTCGACATCGCCTTCATGCCCGCGCTCCCGAACGGGCGCTTCGTGAAGCTCGACGCGACGGCGAACCTCCAGGGCGGCGGCGGCGCGATCACGATCTCGACCTCGGACCTCGCGTCCTTGCTCGGCTTCGGCGACTCGGCGAACGCGACCTTCGACCTCGAGCCTTTGGCGGCCGCGGTGGGCGACTTCGACGGCGCGAACGGAAACGACGTGGCGGTGACGCTGAAGGGCGCGGGCACATCGGGCCCGAGCGCGAACGGGTCGCTGCTTCTTCTCTTCAACGACGGCGAGGGCGGGCTCGACAAGGTGGTGCAGATGCCGAACCAGCTCGGCGTCGACCCCGTGGGGATCGTGGCGGCGCCGCTGAGGGCGGGGAGGAAGGTGCCCGACCTCGCTCTCGTGAACCGCGGCAGCGACACGCTGCAGGTGCTCGCGAACGACGGCGTGGGGAACTTCACGACGGCGCATGTGGTGTCGACGGGCGCGGGCAGCGCGCCGAGCTCGATCGACGCGGTGCCGATCTTCGCGGAGGAGCCCGCGCTTGCGGGGATCTTCGACCTCGTGATCACGAACTCCGCGCAGGCGTCGCTGACGGTCTTCTTCAACCCCGGCGACGGCGAGCCCGTGCCGAC
>WGMP01000027.1 GCA_016124975.1 Phycisphaera sp.
GCAGCCGCGCCCGCTCAGGCACAGCGCTGTCTAGCACCCGAGTGAGCGGCCGCAGCCGCGCCCGCTCAGGCACAGCGCTGTCTAGCACCCGAGTGAGCGGCCGCAGCCGCGCCCGCTCAGGCACAGCGCTGTCTAGCACCAGAGGGAGCGGCCGCAGCCGCGACCGCTCAGATACGCGGCATCACGGCCACACGCACCATCGGCTCAAGCGGAAACTCCTCCGCGCACGCGCGCAGGTCGCCGAGCGTGATCCGCTCGATCCGCGCGACCTCTTCGTCGAGCGTCGAGTACGGAGCGCCGTAGCCCCACAGCGTGCCGAGGCGGAACATGCGGCCCGCGGGCCGCTCCGACGCGACGGCGGCGCCCGTCGCGATGCGGCTGCGGGCGCGCACGAGGTCGTCGTCGGTCAGCGAAGCGACCAGCGCGCCGAGTTCGCCGCGCAGCACGGCCTCAATCTCGTCGACCTTGTCCGGGTCGCACACCGCGAAGAGCGTCGAGTCGCCCATGCCGTCGTGGCCGTCGTAGCTCGCGCTCGCCTCCTCGGCGAGGCCCTTCTCGACGAGGGCCCAGTGGAGCCGCGAGCCGTCGCCGCCCCCGAGCACATGCATCAGCATTCCAGCCGCGTAGCGACGGTCGTCCTGGATCGCGGGCGCGGGCATCGAGAGGATGAGGTAGGCGCGCGCCGTGTTGGCGAGCTCGACGGTCGCGTGCGCGGTAGAGGGCTTCCAGCGCGGATGCGCGCGCACCGGCTTCGCGGGCGCCCAGTGCCCGCAGAGCCGCGCCGCCTCGTCGACGAGCGCATCGAAGTCGAGACGACCAGCGGCGACGAGCACCGCGTTGTCGGGCGTGTAGCGATGGGTGAAGTAGTCGGCCATCTGCGCGCGCGTCAGCGCGGAGACGCTGGCATGCGTTCCCAGCACGCGGTGCGCGAGCGGATGGCCCGCGTAGAGCCGCTCCATCATCGCCTCGTACCCGACCCAGAACGGCTGGTCGGCGTACATCGCGATCTCCTCGAGGATCACGCCCTTCTCCTCGTCGAAGTCCTTCTCTCGGAGCGCGGGGCGCAGCATGTCCGCCAGGATGTCGAGCGCCTCGTGCATCCGCTCTGGAAGCACATGGGCGTGGTAGGCCGTGAGCTCGTTGGTCGTGAAGGCGTTCTGGCTCGCGCCGATCTCGTCGAAGTCGCGGTTCACGTCTTCGGCTGTCCTGCGCTCGCTCCCCTTGAACATCATGTGCTCGAGGAAGTGCGACACGCCCATAAGCTCGACCGGCTCGTCGCGCGCGCCCGTCCGCACGAAGAACCCGACCGCGGCGGTGTGCGCGGAGGGGTCGACCTCGGCCTGGATCTCGAGTCCGTTCGGGAGGCGGGCGGTTCTGTGCGCGATGGTCGAGACGGTCATTGGCGGCAAGTGTACGGCGGCGACGGCATCCGTCATTGCGCGGGGCGCTTCGGACGGCGCGCGGCATCGCCTACACTTCGCGTCCGATGTCAGGCGAGCCTACAGACACCAACGCTGCCCCGACGGCCATGCCTTCGCCCGAGGCGATCGCGCGCACGCTCGCGCGGCATCCACGCCCGCTCGGCGGCGACACGCAGCGCTCCGCGGGCGGGTCGAAGCTGAGCCTGACGGGCGAGGTCATCAACAACCGCGAGGCCGAGGCGCACCACCTGCGAATCCAGCGCAAGCCCGAGTGGCTGCGCGCGCGCGTCCCTGGCGGCGAGGGCTACGAGCGGCTCAAGAAGATCATCGACGAGCATCGCCTGCACACGGTCTGCCAGGAGGCGTCGTGCCCGAACATGGGCGAGTGCTGGGGCCGCGGCACCGCGACCATCATGATCCTCGGCGACACCTGCACGCGCGCGTGCGGTTTCTGCAATGTGAAGACGGGGAAGCCGCCCGTCTACGACCTCGACGAGCCGCGCCGCGTGGCCGCGTCGCTTGCGCTCATGAAGCTCAAGCATGTCGTCATCACGAGCGTGAACCGCGACGAGCTGCCCGACGGCGGCGCCGCGATCTGGGCCGAGACGATCGAACGCGTGCACGAGTCGTGCCCCGACATGTCCGTCGAGATCCTCGTCGGCGACTTCCAGGGCGACGAGAAGGCGATCCAGACGGTGTGCGACGCGCGCCCCGAGATCATCTCGCACAACATGGAGACGGTGCGCCGAATGCACCCCGCGGTGCGGCCGCAGGCGAAGTACGAGCGCTCGCTCGCCGTGCTGCGGCAGTTCAAGCGGAACGGACTCGTGACGAAGACGGGCATCATGGCGGGAATCGGCGAGCACGACGAGGAGATCCTCGAGCTCTTCGACGATGTCCGCGCCGCGAGCGACGCCGACATCATCACGGTCGGGCAGTACCTCCAGCCGACGCGCAACCATCTTCCGATTCACCGCTGGGTGCATCCCGACCAGTTCGCCATGTATCGCCGCGAGGCGCTTTCGCGCGGATTCAAGGTATGCGAGAGCGGACCGCTCGTGCGCTCGAGCTACCACGCCGAGGAGCAGGCCGCGATGCTGTCGGGCGCCGCGAAGGAAACGCACGAGGCGATGGCGGGACTCATCGCGCGCGGACGCGCGGGCCGCGATCCGTCGAACGCCTGATGCCGGCGCGCGCGGCGAAGCGCGCGACCGACTGCCCGCGACCCCGTGCGTTCATGAATGTCCGGCGTCGCCGGAGGGCTTCTTCTCTGCGTCCTTCGAGTCGGGTGCGGGCTTGTCTTCGTCCGCACCATCGGCCTTCGCCTTCTCGGCGTGGCGATCGGACGCGGCCTCCGCGGCCTCGGCGTCCGCGACCTGAGTGAAGTCGATGGGGCCGATGCCCTCGTAGGCGGCCGAGCGCAGCGCGAGCGCCCAGGCCACGGGCATGGCGAACAGCATCGTCAGCGCGAACGCGCTCACGATCAGCTTGGCGTTCTCGGGAACGAAGCGCATCGGGTACGAGAGGATCCTGACAAGAAGCGACGGCCCCTCGGCAGCGCCGTCCGCGGCAGCGGCTGCATCCGCCTCCTTCGACTTCGGCTTCGCCGGTTCCTTCGCGGGTTCCTTCGCGGGTTCCTTGGGCTTCTCGAGCTTGATCTCGGCGGGCTTCGGCTGCTCGGGCTCGGGCTTCGGCGCGTGCTCCGCCTCCGCAGGCGCCTTCTCGACGGTGACCTTCCCCTCGGTCGGCTCGGGCGCCTTCTCGACCTTGATCGATCCGAGCGACACATCGGGCGCCGTCTCGACCTTCAGCACCGTGTCGACCTGCTCGGGCGCCGCCTCCACCTTCAGGACGCTGTCGACCTGCGCGGGTCCCGCTTCGACCTTCACGGAGCCAGACGACTCCTCGGATCTCTTCTCCTCGACAACCTTCGGCGCATCCTCGGCGGCCTTCGGAGCCATGCGCGGCGCGGGCACCGGAGGCACGGCGGGCTTGGGCGCCGACTTCGGCATCGCCACCTTGTTCTTCGAGAGCGCCTGCGCGAGCGCCTTGTCGATCTTCTCGTGCTTCTTTGCGAGCGTCTTCGGATCGAAGATCGACTCGAGCGTCTTTCCGAGGAGACCGTTGGTCGAGCTGAGGAGCGCGTTCGTCTCGTGCGAGAGGATCTCGTTGATCTCCTTCAGCAGCGGCGCCACGAGATCTTCGCGCGACTGCGCCGCCGACGAACGCAACGCATCGCGCGCCGGGGTCTTGAGATTCTCAATCTCCTTCTCGAGCGTCGCGAAGGTGTCGAGCACCTCCGACGGATCGCCGCCCTCGTGCGGCGGCGGCACGCGCGGAGCCGTGGGATCCGTCTCGGGGCTGGTGTTGGCGTCGCCCATGTCCCCGTTATCGGCAGGAATCTTCGGCGACTCGACCGAAACGGCCTGGCCCTGCGGATTTGCGCGTCGTCCGCCCGTCAAGCTCCGCCAAAGCCTCCAAACGCCGCGGAATTCGCCGTTCTGCGGCGTCGCGCCAAAGTCGGGCGCCGTGGAAGCCGTTCTCAACCGTGGAGACACCGCTCCGAGGAGGTCCGCAATGTCCGAACGATCGCATCCCAATCACCGCACGGCCCACGACGAGCGCCGGCGGGCGCGCCGCGTCATCCTGCCCGCGCAGATCGTGATCCGATGGGAGTGGAGCGGACAGATGGAGCAGGTGAAGCTCGTCGACTTCTCGGCGTCGGGATTCAGGTTCCGAACGCCGAACGGCGTGCTGAACGGCGAGATCGGACGCGCCATCAGCATCAAGCCCGAGGGAACGCCCGTCGACGCGGAATTCGTGGTGGTCTGGAGCCGCGAGTACGGCCTTCTCGGCCCTCACGGACAGGAGTGCGGCGCGCAGTTCGTCGACTCTCGCGCGCAGCGGCGCCAGCGCTGAGGCGATTGCGGGGAAGGCGCGGCCGCGCGACAATGCGCGGCGCATGGAGATGGCGAACAAGCGGAACACCGCGGCGCCGCGCGGCGCCGCGCGTGCGCCGCTCGAACTGATCGTCAATGTCGACGATCTTGGCCTGCATCCAGCGGTGCGGCGCGCGGTCGAAGCGTGCGCGGCGGCCGGCACCGTGACGAGCGCGAGCGTGCTTGCGAACGGGCCCGACCTCGGTGCAGTGCGGCCGGTCGCTGGCGTCTCGCTCGGCGCGCACCTCAACATCCTGCGCGGTCCGCCGATCTCGCCTGCCCGAGAGGTGCGATCGCTCGTCGGAGCCGACGGCAACTTCGTGGGAAGCGCGTCGGCGCTTGCATGGCGCGCGGCGCGCGGCGCGCTCCGTCACGAGGAGGTGCGGCTCGAGTGGTCGAGGCAGATCGCCGCCCTCCGAGAGCGGGGGCTCGTTCTCTCGCATGTCGACGGCGAGAAGCATACGCATTGCCTCCCCGGCCTTTTCTCCATCGCGTGCGCGGTCGCCGCCGAGCACGGAATCCGCTGGGTGCGCCGCAGCGACGAGCGCTTCGGGAACCTCCGCATCGGAGCGCCCGCCGTTCGCCGCGCCGTGCTGCGCGCCCTGTGCGTGTCCGCGCGCACGACCGCCGCGACCGAGTCGACCGACGCCGTGTGGGGCATCGCCGAGCAGGGAAGGTCGTTCACGGCCGCGGCCTGCGAGCGTGCGCTCGCGGGCATTGGCGCGCGCCGCATCGAGGTCGTCTGCCACCCGGGCGACCGTCACGAAGGCGACCCCGCCCTTCCTCCGTCGTTCGGTAGGATGCGCGTCCACGAGCTGTGGGCGCCCGAGTTCGAGAGTCTTCGCGACGGCTCGTGGCTCGCCGCCGCGGCGCGCAACCGCTGGAGGCTCGTGAACTTCGAGTCCGTCTCGTCCGACGCCCGCTGAAGACCGCCGATGCATCCAGAATCGTCCGCCGCACACGCCGCCGCCCGCGACGCGACCATCGCGATCTCGGTCGTGACGCCCATGCACAACGAGGAGCTGTGCGTGGAGGAGTTCCTGCGCCGCACCGACGCGGCGCTCCGCGCGATCGGCAGGCCGCATGAGATCGTCATCGTCTCCGACGGCTCGACCGACCGCACCGAGGAGCTGCTGCGCGCGTCGGCGTCGCGCTATCCGTCGCTGCGCGCGGTGTTCCTTGCGCGCAACGTCGGCCAGTGCAGCGCGCTCTACGCGGGAATCCAGCATTCGCGCGGCCGCGTGGTCGTCGTCGCAGACGGCGACCTGCAGCACCGCCCCGAGGACATCCATCTTCTGATCGCGAAGATGGACGAGGGCCACACGCTGGTCTCGGGCTCGCGCCGCGACCGAAGCCACGAGAGGCTCTCGAAGCGCCTGCCGAGCCGCATCGCCAACAAGCTGCTGCGGGCGGTCACGGGCTGCGAGATCCGCGACATGGGCGGGTTCAAGGCGATCGACGGCGACATGGCGCGCTCGCTGCGCCTGCGGCCGGGCCACCATCGGCTGCTTCCCGCGCTCGTACACATGCGCGGCGGCTCGACCGCCGAGGTGTTCGTCGAGGCCCAGGAGCGCTTCGCGGGGAAGAGCCACTACGGAATCTCGCGGTCATTCGATGTCTTGTTTGACATCGTCATGCTTGGTTTCCAATCAAGCTTCAAGGCGCGGCCGCTCTATCTCTTTGGCCGGATCGGCATCGCGCTCCTCCTCGTCGACTGCGTCGTCATGCCGTGGCTTCTCTACGAGAAGTTCGCCCTCGGCGTCGACATGGGAACCCGCCCCCCGTTTCTCGTGGCGATCATGTTGTTCCTCGCCGCGCTCTTCTTCCTGGCGATGGGCTTCGTGCTCGAGCTCCTGAGCGACGCCAACAACGCCATCGGCGGGACGAAGCCGTACGTGGTCCGTGATCGGATTGATTCATGCAGCTCCGGAAACCAGAGATGAACGCAAAACTCCGTCTTGCGATGGCGGTCTCCCTTGTCCCCGGCTTCGCCGCGCATGCGGACGACGGCGCCGACCTCAGGCGCGCGCTGGCGGAGATCGAGTCGCTCCGCGTCCAGAACGACGCCCTCGCCGCCAAGGTCGACCGGCTCGAGGAGCGTGTCGCGGCCGACGGCGAGTGGCTCACCGAGCGTCGTGCGCAGGAGATCCGCGCCATCGTCGGCGATGTGCTCGGCGACGCGTCCTCGCGAGCATCGCTCGCCGCAGACGGGGCGACCGCGGGGTACGACGCCTCGAAGGGCGCGTTTGTCGCGAGCGCCGACGGCAGCTTCAGGCTCGGGCTCAAGGGCGACATGCAGATCCGCTGGGCCTACAGCGGCCGCGACATCGGCACCGCAGCGGCCGCGCAGGGCTCGCCCGCGAGCACCGCGTCGGACGACTCGTGGGGCTTCGAGCTGAGGCGGTCGCGCCTCGCGCTCTTCGGGCATGTGATCGACCCGAGCTGGTCGTACGAGCTGCGGCTCGCCTTCAACCGCACCGCCACGGGGAGCTCGAACGCCGCGATGGAGGAGGCGTACTTCGAGAAAGACTTCGGCGGCGGCGTTTCGCTGCGCGCGGGTCAGTTCAAGGCGCCGTTCCTGCGCGAGGAGCTCGTCCCCTCCACCGCGCAGATGGCGGTCGAGCGATCGGCCGTGAACGATCTCTTCTCGCCGAGCCGAGCCCAGGGCGTCAGGCTCGCCTGGGAGGAGCAGGACTTCAGGATCGAGGGATTCTTCGGCGACGCGCTGCGTGCCAACGGCACGGGGCCCTACTCGATCACGACGGCCGGCATCGGCCCGCTCAACGCGGGCGCCGCGCTCGGCGTCGCAAGCTCGCAGAACACAGGCTTCAACCTGAACCAGTCGAGCTACGCCTTCGCGGCGCGCGCCGAATGGAAGCCGCTCGGCGAGTGGAGGCAGTTCCGCGACATGCGCAGTCTCCGTGGCGAAGAGGCGGGCGTGCTCCTTGGCCTCGGCGGCTATGCGCAGCAGGTGGACGCCGTGACCGCCACGGACGGCGCCTCGCCCGATGTCCTCTGGAGCATGACGGCCGACGCCTCGATCGACCTCGGCGGCGCGAACATCCTCGTGTACGGCGTCTACCGCAGCGTGTCGCTGCACGCGGCGCAGCCTGTGCGCGGGGGCGGAAGCGACGACTCGCTCGACCAGTGGGGCGCGGTCGTCCAGGGCGGCGTCTTCGTCACCGACGACGTCGAGCTCTTCGCGCGCTACGAGATCGGAGACAGCGACACGGACCGCTACCGCACGCAGGCGACCGCGCTCGCCGCGTCGGGCGGCGACCTCAGCCTCGCGACCGTCGGCGTGAACTGGTGGCCTGCGGGCTCGCGCAACACACGCATCAAGTGGACCACCGACGTCAGCTACGGCTTCGAGTCGCTCGTCGACTTCTCGCCGTCCGGCGCGGACATCCTTCCTGACTACACTGCCTCGGGCGGCGCGACCTCCGACGGCCAGTGGATCGTGCGGTCGCAGCTCCAGTTCATGTTCTGACGCGGGCCAAGCAGCATGTCTCGAACCAACGCAGCGTCCTGCGCACGGCTGATGGCCGCGCTCTCGCTCTCCGGGCTCGTCGCGGGAATCTCCGGCTGCGCGATCGGCGCGAGCGGTGCGCCGCGCGTCACGAAGGCAGTCGTGGGATCGACCGACTTCAACCGCAGCGCCTCGCTCGAGAAGATCGGCGACGCCGAGCTCGACGAGCTGACGAACGCGTTCGCGGACAGGTACCGCACGCTTCTCGAGGACGCCGTGAGCGCGGTCGTCACGGGCAACCCCGATGCACGCCAGCGCTCGCTCGCGCAGCGCTTCCTCGTCGAGACCACGACGAGCGCCTACGACATCGCCACGAACGGCGATCCGTTCTCGCAGGTCCTCGACCTGACGATCATGGTCACGCTCACAAGCCAGGTGTGGATCGACGACGACCGCGCCTCGCGCGAGTTCGGCGAGACGCGGGGCGAACCGCTCGTGGCGTCGCTGCGCCGTGCGCGCGAGGAGGTGTGGGACATCGCGGCGCGTGTCTTCACGCCCGACCAGCTCTCCGCGCTCGACTTCCTCATCGCGGGCTGGCGCCGCGGCAACACGGGCGTCGAGGACGTGAGCTTCGTGCGCTTCGGCGACTTCGCAGAGGCGCGCGGCCAGTCTGTGATCACAGAGGCCGCGCAGGGCGGCGGGCTCTTCCAGCCGATCAACCAGGCCGTCGACGAGGCGGTCGCCTATCGCAAGCTCCTTGAGCGCATGTTCTACCTCGCGAAGCGCGCGCCGACCCTCATCAACTGGCAGTCGCAGTCGGTGATCGACCAGGTGCTTGCGAAGGAGGAGACCGTGCTGGCGCTGCGCAACCTCGACAGCGTCACGGCGTCGGTGGACGAGCTTGGGAAGACCGTCTCGCGCCTCAGCGACGACATCCCGAAGATCATCGCGACCGAGCGGGAGGCCGTCTTCGCGGAGATCGACCGTCTCCAGGGCGATGTGCAGTCCTCGCTCGCCGAGGTGCGCGTGATCGCAGAGGAGGCGCGCGCGGCCACGGCCGATGTGCGCGCGGTCGTCGATGGCGTCGCACCTGCGCTCGGCGAGGCGCAGAAGACGCTTGACGCCGCGCAGCCGACGCTTGCGGCGGTCGAGCGCCTCGCGGGCGCGTCCGAGCGGATCCTCGGCAAGGTCGCCGAGATGTCGGGGCCGCCGAACCCCGATGCGAAGCCGTTCGACATCGCGGAGTACCGCGGCGCCCTCGTCGATGCGACCGAGACGCTCGCGCAGGCGAACACGCTGGTCGAGCGCGGCGAGTCGCTCGCGTCGTCGCCCGCGGTGCGTGGGCTCATCGACGAGGTGACGGAGGCGACCGAGCAGAGGATCGACAGCTTCGAGGCGGCCGTGACGCGCATCGTGTGGCTCGTCGGCGGCGTCGGCGCGGCGCTGGTGATCCTGTCGTTCGCGCTGCTCGCGGCGCTTCGGTACATCCCTCGCGCGCAGGCGACGCAGGCAGGAGGTGCGGCATGAAGAGCACGGATGGCAGGAAGCCGACGGACGGCGACGCGTTCGGCCCGCATCGGCCCTCGGAGACGCGCCGCGACGCGCTGCGCATGCTGCTTGCGCCGATCATCGTCGGAGGACTTGGAGCGTTCGGCGCGGCGGCCGCGCGCGCCGTTGCGCAGGACGGTACACCGTCGCCGGAGCCTGCCGAGCCGACGCGCACCGACCCTGCGTTCATCGATCCCGAGGCGAGCCCCTATCCGACCTTCATCGCCGATCCAGCCGTGAAGGGCACCGTGCGCTGCGTGGGAAGCTCCGCGGTCGCGCTGCTCCTCAACGCGATCCGCGGTGATTTCCGCGACGCGCAGCCCGCGATCGAGCTCGAGGTCGTCTCGTCTGGTTCGGGAAGCGCGCCGAAGGCGCTCGCCGCGGGCGAGTCCGACCTCGCGCCGATGAGCCGCGCGATGCGCGACTCGGAGATCGCCGCCATCGAGAAGGCGCGCGGCGCGCCCGTGCGCTTCGTCGATCTCGCGCTCGATGCGATCGCGATCTGCGTGAACCGCCAGAACCCCGTCGAGCGGATGACGCTCAGGGACCTCGATCGCGTCTTCGGGCGCGAGCGGAAGCGCGGCGGCGGACCCGCCGTGATCTGGGGCGATGTCGGCATGCGCGCGGCGGGATTCTCAAGCCGCTCGATCGTCCTCTTCGGCATGGGCCCGGGCACTGGCTCGAACGGCATCGTGCGGGAGACGATCCTGCTCGGCGGCGAGTTCCGCACGAGCGTCAAGGAGGAGCCCGTGTCGTCGAGCGTGGTGCAGGGCGTCGCGACCGAGCCCGGCGCCATCGGCTACTGCAGCGCGTACTTCACCTCGGGCCGCGCGAGGCCTGCGCGCGTGCGCGAGCTCGAGATCGAGTCGGAGCCCGGCGGCGCCTTCGTGGCGCCGACCGACGAGGCGATTCGCAGCGGTCGCTATCCGCTCGCGCGCGCGCTTCGCATCTACTTCGTCGACGACCCGAAGCGCCCCGCGCCTGCGGTGCGCCTGCTGCTTCGATTCCTCCTGTCCGAGGACGGGCAGACGCTGATCGGCGAGCTCGGGCAGCGCACGCTTGCGCCCGAGGCGGCGCATCGTTTCTTCGACGCACTGAAGTGAGCGCGGAGCGAATCAGCGCGCGGGAGCAAGCGCCGAGAGATCGGTTTCGTGCGTGTGGATCACGCTTCCCTGCGCGTCGACGAAGACCGCGCGCAGTTCGGGGCCATCTGCCCGCGCCTCCTCGATGTCGAGGATGAGGAAGGTCTGCGTGGCGCTCTGGTCGAAGAGGACGCCAGGAACGACTTCGACGGCGCTCGAAGCGGAGGCACCGTGCAGCGGCCCCGCGACGAACTCGAGGAGGTTGTAGCCCGCGGCATCGGCCGTGGCATGGCGAACCACGCGCGAACGGGCGGCATCGGTCGACAGCAGCACGACGCCGCTTGCACGGGCACGGCCGACGGCCTCCGCGAGGCGCTGAAGACCCCGCCGCGCGGCGTCTTGGTCGCGCCAGGCCGAGCCGATCGCGACCACCTTGAAGAGGGCGGTGCTGCGGGAAAGCGATTCCTCGAGCCACCGCCACTGCATGTCGCCTGCTCCCGAGGTGTCCGCGGATTCCAGCGCGCGCCCGTCGAGGAGGAAGATCTCCGCCGAGCCGAGCGTGAAGGAGGTGTGGATGCCGTCCACGCCGTCGCCGAAGCCTGGATTCGGGTGGTACTCGCAGAACGCGCGCCTGCTGTTCGACTTCTCGGCGAGGCCTGCGTCCGCAGCCTGCTTCGCGGGATACGCGCTGCAGCGGATCGCATAGAGCGGGATCTCCGCGGCCAGTTCCGCGAAGGCGGCCGACTTCGAACGCGCGCGATAGTGCGCCCGCTGCGCGGCGAGGCTCGCCGCGGCCGCCGACGGCGTGTCGACGACGAGGATGAACGCATCGGGGTGCTCGCGCTCGACCGCGCGGAGGGTCGCGTCGGTCGCCGCGTCGGCCTCGGCGCCTGCGCCTCCGCCAAACGCGATGCGCGCCCGCGTCATGCGCGCGGGTGGCGTGGCGAACGAGCCCTCGGCCAGCGTGGCGTCGGCGTTCTCGACGCGCGCGATTCGATAGCGATGGCTCTGGCCAGGCTTGAGGCCCTCGAGCCTGAACACGGCGGTGCCGTCGCCGTCGATGGACGCCTCCGCATCGAAGGTCCGTGCGCTTCCCTCGCTCGCTCCGAGGAGCTCGAGCCGCAGCACGGTCGGCTTCTCCGCGTCGAGGCGCGCTGGATCGAGGCGGACCCAGATTTTCGCGCCCGTGGCGGTTCGCGCGCCGAGGACGGGGCCTGCATCGAGCGACTCGTCCACGGGCGCCATCGGCGTGGCGTCGATCTTCGGCCCGCCTGCCCGCGTCGCGCCTGTGCATCCAACGAGCGTCAGCGCGATCGCGCCGACGGCAAGCGACGCGCCTGTGGCGCCGGCGCCGCGCACGACGGAGGTGAAGAGGGATCGAACCGCGAATCGCCGCATGGACTGGCCTCGTTCATAGCCTACGCGAGGGGATGCGCGCGTGGAAGCGGCCGATGCGATGCACCGAGCGCGGTCGGGGCCCGCACGAATCACCCGCGCTCACGCGTACACTCCACGCCATGACATTCGTCCCGAAGTCCACGGCCTGCGCGCGTCGAACCTTCGGTGTGCGCGGAACCGCCGCGTTCTGCGCGGTTTTCGCGTCGCTCGCGCCCTCGATCGCGCTCGCGCAGCAAGGCGACCGCGCGGGCGAGACGCAGGGCGAACTGCCTGCCGAGTGGCGCGTCGACTCGTCGCCCGTGCGCACGGCGGACGAGCAGCTCGCGACCTTCGCGCTTCCCGATGGATATCGGATCGAGCTCGTCGCCGCCGAGCCGCTCGTCGAGGCGCCTGTCGTCTTCGAGTTCGGGCCCGACGGGCGGCTCTGGGTCGTCGAGATGCGCGGCTACATGCGCGACGCCGACGGCGCGGGCGAGCGCGATCCGATCGGCCGCATCAAGGTCCTCACGGACGACGACGGCGACGGCCGCATGGACCGCGCGGAGATCTTCCTGGATGGGCTCGTGATGCCGCGCGGCATCGCGCTCTGGCGCGACGGACTGCTCGTGATCGAGCCGCCGCACCTCTTCTTCGCACGCGACACCGACGGCGATGGCCGCGCGGACCGCTCCGAGCTCGTCGCGAGCGGCTTTGCGGGCGAAGACAACCCCGAGCACGCGGGCAACGGGCTTCTCTTCGCGCTCGACAACACCTTCGTGTGCTCGCAGCACCCGTTCCGTTTCGTCGTCGACGGCGCGTCGCTGCGCGCCGAGCCCGTGTCGCCGCACGGGCAGTGGGGGCTCTCCGAGGACGCTCTTGGAAGGCTCTACTACTCGCCGAACTCCGATCCGCTTCTCGTCGACCTGCTGCCCAAGCAGCACGCGGCGCGCAACCCGTCGCAGCGGAACTTCGAGGGCGTGCCCGCGCGCGCCGCGCGCGACGCGCGCGTCCACCCCTCGCACCTCACGCCCGGCGTGAACCGCGGCTACCAGCGCGGCGTGCTGCGCGATGGACGCCTCGCCGAGTTCACGGGCGCGTGCAGCCCGCATGTCCACGAGGGCCGCGCGATGGGCGCCGACATGGAGGGCTGCGCCCTCGTGTGCGAGGTCGCGGGAAACCTCGTCCATCGCTATCGCCTCACGGAGGAGGACGGAAGGATCGTCGCGACGCCAGCAGACGACGGGCGCTCGTTCCTCACCTCGACCGACGAACGCTTCCGCCCCGTCCACTGCGAGGCGGGCCCCGACGGGTTCATCTATCTCGCCGACATGTACAGGGGCGTGATCCAGCATCGGCGCTTCATGACGACCTTCCTGCGCACGCAGGTCGAGGCACGCGGGCTCGAGGAGCCGCTCGACGCGGGCCGTATCTGGCGGATCGTTCCCGACGGCGCGGCCCAGCGCCGTGCGCCGAACCTCGCGACGGCCGATGCGGCCGCGCTCGTCGGCTTCCTGTCGCACGACGAGAAGCCCGTGCGAACGATGGCGCGGCGACTTCTCGTCGAGCGCCGCGAACCCGCCGCGATCGCGCTCCTGCGCGAGCAGCTGCGCGGAACGGCGCTTTCGCGCGTGGCGGCCATCGAGTCGCTGTGGGCGCTCGCGGGGATGGGTGGCGCGGACGATGCGCTCCTCGCGGAGACCCTGCGCCGCGACGACCCCGTGCTCCGCGTCCACGCGCTGCGCGTCGCCGAGCGCTCGAGCGACACCGTGACGCTCGCGTCGTTCCTCACGCGCGCGATCGAAGACCCGGCCCACGCGCCGCGCGTGCAGGCGGCGCTCTCGGCGTGGCGGCTCGACGCGCCGCTGCGCGCCGCGTTCCTCGAGACGGCGATCAGGCGCGACATCGGCTCGCGCGAGATGCGCAGCGCCGTGCTCGCCTCCGCGCGCGGCGTCGAGCGCGACATCCTCGACGCGGTCGTCGCGGGCAGACTTCTCGCCGAAGAGGGCGTCGCCTCGCGCGCCTTTGCGGTGGAGCTCGCCGATGTCCTTCTCGACGACGGCGACGGACTTCCGAGCCCCGCGACGCTCGCGGAGACCGTGTCCGCGGCGGCGCGCATCGCACGCGAGCGCCCGTGGCTTGCGAAGGCGATCCTCGAGCGCGTCGCCGCGAAGCAGAACCTGAACGCGAAGGAGCCGCGCCAGCTCGTCGCCGCAGCCGAGCCCGCTGGCTGGGGCGCGCTCCTCGACGCGCTTCCTGCCGACCTCGCGCTCGCAAGCTCGGTCGACCGGCAGCTCTTCTGGCCAGGGCGCGAGGATGTCTCCTTTATCGCGCCGCGCATCGCGCGCGGGAAGGAGCTGAGCCTCGAGGAGTTCGGCAAGCGGCTCTACTCGAACTGCATGAGCTGTCATCAGGCGAACGGCCGCGGGCTTCCGCCCGTCTATCCGCCGCTTCGTGGCAGCGAGATCGTGCACGGCGACGCGACCACGCTCGTCAAGATCGTGATGCACGGGCTCGAGGGACCGATCATGGTCGACGGCCAGCGCTACAACCAGGTCATGCCCGCAGCGCCACTGCGCACCGACGAGGAGATCGCCGCGGTGCTCACCTATGTGCGCGGCGCGTGGGGGAACGCGGGCGCGCCGATCGACACGGCGCTCGTCTCCGAGGTGCGCGAGGCGACCAAGGGCCGCAACAAGCCGTTCACCTCGAAGGAGCTCGGGCTGCATCCTTGAGCGCTCGCCGCTGCGGCGGCTCGCTCTGGCGTGAAGGAAGCACATGGCGTGCGCCGCGCCGCCGACGCTCCGCGTTCACGCCTTCTCAAGCTCGACGAACTCGACGCCCGACTCCGCGAGAAGCTCGCGCGATTTCGCGAAGTTCGCCTCCCAGTGCTCGTCGCCCTTGCCCGCGCGGTAGGTGACGACGCGCACGACGCCCGCCTGGATGATCGACAGCGTGCAGTGGACGCATGGCGCGAAGGTCGTGTAGATCGTCGAGCCGACGGGCGAGACCCCGTTTCTCGCGCACTGGATGATCGCGTTCATCTCCGCGTGGCAGATGAGGTCGTACTTCACGGGCCGCTCGAGACGCTCGGGCCTGTCCTCGATGCCGCGTGGAAGCCCGTTGAAGCCCGTGGCCACGATCTGCATGGCGGGGCTCACGATCACGGCGCCCACGCCGCGCGAGGGATCCTTCGACCAGCCCGCGATCGTCTCGCTCAGGGCGAGGAACCTGCGGTCCCACTTGAGTGCGCGCGAACGGTCGTGCATGGCGCGAATGTAGCGCCGATCACCAGACCGAGAGCAGGATCGTGAGGTCGCGCGCGTCGACGGCGCCGTCGGCGTCGAGGTCCGCGCGCGCGCCGCCCGCGGCGGGCCCCCACGCGCTCAGGAGCGCGGCGAGATCAGGCGCGGCGACGAATCCGTCGAGGTTGATGTCGCCGCGCGGCGGAGCGATCGGCCCGACGGCCACGGCGCCCGACGCCGAGATGCGCGATTGGCCGAGCTCGCCCGCGAATCCAGGGTTGAGCGCGTCGATGTCGACTCCCGTCTGACCGAGCGTCGCGCGCACCGTGTCGAAGACGAGCCCCGCGGGAACCGAGGCGTTCGGCCAGGTCGGATGCTGGGCGCGCACGAGCGCGGCCGTTCCCGACACGAACGCCGCCGAAAGCGAGGTGCCCTCCCACACCGCGTACTCGCCGCCCGGGACGGGGCCGACGATCGAGCGCGCGAGATCGGCGCCGCCGCCGAAGAGCACCGATCCGCCCGGCGCCGCGAGGTCCATGCGCACGTCGAAGTTCGAGAACGGCGCGCGCAGGTCGTTCCAGCCTGTTGCCGTGACGCCGAGGGCGCGGTCGTTGCACGCGGGATACTCGCGCGGGTCGTCGGTCGCGCGGTTGCCTGCGGCGCCGACCACCACGATGCCGCGCGACGCCGCCTCGAGCACCAAGTCCTCGAGCGTGAGCGACTCGTAGTCCTCGCCGAGGCTCATGTTGATGACATGGGCGCCGCGGTCGATCGACCACGCGACGGCGCGCGCGAGCTCGAAGTTGTCGGCGCGGCCCTCGCTGTCGAGGACGCGCACGGGAAGGAGCATCGCATCGGGCGCGACGAGCGAGATGAGACCAGCGACGAAGGTGCCGTGCCCGACCTGCTCGTCGACGAGCCCGTCGCCGTCGTTGTCGACGCCGTCGCCGATGTCGAGGAACGACGGCGAGCCCGCCACGAAGCTCACGCCCGCGCTCGACACGCGGCCCGAGAGCGCGGGGTGCGTGGAGTCGATGCCCGTGTCGATCACCGCGACGATCGTTCCAGCGCCGCGCGAGCGCTTGTGCGCGGCGTCGAGGCCGAGGAGGTCGCGTGCGTACTGCCCGTCGTAGTGCGCGTGACCGAGCCCGAGCCCCGAGAGCCACAGGCTGTCGGTGCGGCCTTCACCCGTCTGCCCCTCGTAGTTGAGCTCGCCCCAGGTGATCGTCGACGACAGGACCAGCGCGTCGATGACGAGATCGACATCGTCGGGCGTCTGCTTCGGCGTGAGTCCGTAGGAGACGAGGTAGATGGGCCGCCCCTCGATCTGCGAGAGGACGCCCACATCGGAGAAGCTGGCCGAGAGCGTGGCGAGCGCGGACGCGAGCAGCTTTGGGTTCTCCGCGCGGAGCATCAGTTCGCCCGGCACAAGCGGGTCGGTTGGATCGCCTGCGTGCGCGACGCCCGCTGCGAGCGGGATCGCGAGGCACGCGGCAGCGCATGCGAGCGAGCAAAGGATCGGTCGGCGGAAGGGCGTCGGGTCGGTGAACATCAGATCGATCCAGAGAGCACGAAGGGCGCCCAGCACGAAGGATGGGCCGATTCAGCGATGAGGGCAAGCGTCGATTCGCGAAGTGCGCGAGATGGACGGGAACCCGCGTGGAGCGCGCGGTGGAATCGCGTCGCAAGGCGAAGCGCCGAACGATCTCGGACGCTCCAGAGCGTGGTGACGAGCCGCCGCGCGCCCGCGGCGTGGAACGCGCGCGCGATGCCCGACAGCTCGTCGCCTGCGTCGACCGCATGCCGGCCCGTCTCGCAGCCCGAGAGGACGACGAGGTCCGCCGCGAGACCAAGGTCGAGGATGTCGCGAATCGGTAGCCATCCGTCCGCGAGGCGCAGGCCCGATGCGGCGGGAAGCGACGGCACGAAGCGCCCGTGGCAGGCGAGGTGGATCATCGCGGCGGAGGGCGCCGCGTCGCGCAGCGCGCCGCGCGTGGCCGCATCGCCCTTCAGGAGCCGAGCGCCCGAGATCGCGGCGATCTCGTCGACCTCCTCGCCGATCAGAGGCGCGGCGGCATCGGCCACGCCGACGACGAGCGCGCCGTCAGGTGCGCTTCGCGTCGCCGCGGCCGGGCAGGCGATCGACGCGCTCGGCGCGGTCTGAATCTCGAACCGCTCGATGAGATGGCGCTTCCCATCGGAAAGGAGTGCGAAGGGAAGCGCGTGCAGCGCGCCGAACGGAACGACGACGAGGCGCGTGGCGCGTGCGTCGATGTCGGGCCGCTCGCCGAGGATCGGCGCGAGCACGCGGTCATGGAGCGCCCGCGAGAACCACGCGATCGCGCGCGAGCCGACGGGCGACCCATCACGCGCCGCGCCGTCGGTCGGCGCGCGCAGCTGGAACAGCAGCTTCTCGACGAGCTCGTCGACCTCGCCGCCGAAGACGAGCGCGCGGCTGCACGCGATCTCGCCCTCGAAGATCGTGAAAGCCATCAGCTCGTCGCCTGCGCGGAAGTAGGCGATGAGCGCATCGCCGTGCGCGAGCCGCGCGGCGACCGCAGCGGCCTCCTCGACGCGCGCGAGAAGCGGCGACACGCCTCCCGCAGGCGCATGCATCGCCTGACGCGCCGTGACAAGTTCGTCGATCGCGCGCTCGGTGCGGCGCATCGCGTCGAGAAGCGCGGGCGCGATGCCGCGGCGGACGCCTTCCGCGCCGCCGTCGGAGCCGTCGCGCGCAAGCCTCGCATGGAGTTCGGAGAGCTGCGCCCGCAGGAGGGCGAGCTGGTCGTCGGGGGTGCCCGCCGCGGAGTCTGTGCGTTCGACCGCGCGCAAGATGGTCTCGAGAAGCTGCCTGCTGCGCGCACGCTCGACGGTGGCGAACGCGCGCGCGAGCGACGCGCGGTCGCCGCGTTCGAGCTCCGCGAGCGCGAGCTCCTCGTAGACGCGCAGCCGCGACGCCGTGAAGGTCGATCGATGGCGCTCGGCGCCGATCGTCGCGCGCAGTTCCTCGGCGGTCTCGACGGCGGCGGCGAGAAGCCTCTGGCTCTCGTCGTGCTCGCCGAGGGCGCGCGCGCAGGCCGCGGCGGTCGTCGTCAGGTCGATCTCGACGGTGCGCACGCCGAGGTCCTTCGTGCACGCGAACGCCTCGTCGATCGCCAGGCGCGCGGCGCGCGCATCGCCCTCGAGGAGATGCGCCTCCGCCGCGATCGCCCGCGCCCGCGCGCGGTCGAGCGGGCTCGCGTCCTCCGAGGCCTCGCGGGCGAGTTCGTGGGCGCGCGCAGGTTCGGCGGCGCGCAGCGCGAGTTCGGCGCGCATCAGCGTGGCGGCGCGGCGGCCGCGCACATCGCCGATCTCGGACGAGATGGCGAGCGCCTGCATGGCTTCGCCATCTGCATCGGTAAACCGCGCGGCGGCCGCGAGCGTGCGCGCGCGCACGAGCCGTGCGCGCGCCGTCTCGGCACGGAGCCCGCGCGCAGACGCGACCTCGAGCGCCTCGCTTGCGGCGGCCAGGGCCTCGCGCGCCGCGCCGAGCGTGGCGAGCGCCTCGGCCTCTTCGATGAGAAGGCGCGCGTGGTGGCCAGGCGCCACGCCCTTCGCCGCCTCCGCGGCACGCGCGAACGCCGCGATCGACTCGCCGAGCCGGCCCTGCCGCGCAAGAAGATCGGCCTTGTTTCCGAGGACGATCGTGCGCGCGAGCGGAAGACCCTCGAGCGCCGCGTCCGCGTCGTCGAAGGCGCGCATCGCCTCCGAGAGTCGGTCGAGCTGCAGCAGCGCTTCGCCGAGCGTGTTGAGGATCGTGCCGCGCGCGGCGCGGTCCTCGGGCGCGACACCCGCGAGCGCACGCTCGAGCGCGGCAAGCGCCTCCGCGGATTCACCGCGGATCTTGTGGACATTCGCGAGGTTGAGCTCGGCGCGGGCCGCGAGATCCATGCGCCCCGCCGCCGCGAGCGTGTCGCGCGCGGCCGCACCGCGTGCGATGGCCTCGGCGGTGCGGCCGAGCTTCGCGAGCGCATGCATCGAGGCCACGCGGGCGCGCGCCGACTCGACGGCGTCGCCCGAGGCCTGCGCGATCTCCGCGGCGGCGTCGGCACAGGCGATCGCCTGCTCGAGCTCGCCGAGGTAGGCGTGCGCCGCGACGAGCGCGCGGCCCGCGCGCGCGGCGGCCGAGCCGAGACCAAGCGCCCGCGCGGTTTCTTCGACCGCGCGTGCGGCGCGCACGGCGTCCTTTGGCGAACCCGCCGCGAGTCGCTCGCACGCGTCGCCGAGCGCGGTCAGCGCGGCCATGGCGCCGCGCGCGTCGTCGCGCACGGCCTCGCCGCGCGCCGAGGGCGACAGCGACATGAACGCCTCGAGTTCGAGCGGTGGCTGCTCCGTCATCGCCCGCTCCGCGCGGGCCATTCGATCACGGCGACGACCGCACCAGCGCGGTCGATGAGCGCAAGCCGCGCCGTGCCCGCGGGAACCGCGAGCGTGAACATGCCGAACGGGTCGAGCTCCGCGCGCGCGAGCACCGTCTCGCCCGCGCCGAGCGCTGCGATAGAGCCGCGCATCGCGCCGCCCGCGCCCTCCTCGCGCGCGATCTCCCCGACCACGCGCTCCGTTCCGTCCTCGGCCTCGATCCGTTCGGCGCGAATCCTGAGCGCTCCGACCGTGCCTGCGACGGTGTCGGCACCACGGTCGTCGCGGAATCCCGCCAGCGTGACGCTTGCCGCCTCATCGCCGCGCGCAAGGCCGAGCCACGACGCGATCGCGGCGCCCGCCGTGTCGAGCGCGCTCCCGATCGACGCGATCGCGCCCATCGGTCGCTGGCCGCGCGCCGCTACCCGCGCCCCGAGCGCGAGGGCGCGGCGAAGCGCGTCCGCAGGCGGCTCGAGTTCTTGCGCCGCCGTGCACTCGGCGCGCACGGCCTCTGCGGCCGTGCGCATCCCGCGCAGCAGATCGGCGGTGGCGCGGTCGCGCGTCGCCGCGATCTCGATGCGCCGAACGACATCCTGCGCCGCGTCGCCGAACGCGACGGACGCGATCTCCTCCGTAGAGGGCTGGCGAGGGGATGGGCGAGGTTCGGAAGCCATTTCGAACGGAAGGCCGGCCAAGCGGAAGGGGCGGAGCGCTGCGTCCTCCAAAGGAGCGGAGCGGGGCGCCCGAGATACGGCGAAATCAGCGGCGCGGTCAGGAATCCTCGAATGGGCGCTGCTGGTCGGCGGATCGGCCCTCCGAGCGGCCGGCGGCCCCGTCCCCGAAACCCAGCGTTCCGAGAACACGGGCGAGTTTCTCGAGGCACCGCGCCCGGGTCGGTCCGATCGACCCAACGCGCAGGCCGAGCCGCTCGGAGATCAGCGCATAGTTCGGCTCGCCCGACGGGCCCTGCATTGACCCGCCGAACAGCGCCTCGAGCAGCTCGCGGCACTTCCCGCCGAGCCGCTCGAGCCCCTCGCGCACCAGCTGGCGCTCGGTCGCGGTCTCGACGACCTCCCGTTCCCCGCGCGTGTCTTCGGGGTCGATTCCCGCGCCATCCTCGTCGGCCGCGCCGACGCCCGCGGCGGCCTCGCGCGACGAGCGGGCCCGCTGCGCCGCGCGCCAGCACAGCCGACGCGCCGTGGTCGCAAGCCACGCGGGCAGCGCCTTGCCGTCGCGCACCCCGTCGAGATGCTCGACGAGCGCCGCGAACACTTGCTGGAAGATGTCCTCGCGCTCCTCCTCGCGAAGACGATGCTTGAGGAGGATCGACCAGACGAGCCGTCGATGCCGCTGCACCAGCGCTTCCCAAGCGGCCGCATCACCGTCGCGGCAGCGCTCGAGCAGGGTCTCGTCCGGAACAAAGGACATCGCGGCTGCGAGTGTAGTGCACGGCGCGCATGGGGCCGAATCGAGGCATCCTTCGAGCGATTCGCGGACTTCCGCGGACTTCCACGGACTCTCACGGGCTCTCACGGGCTCTCACGGGCTCCCACGGACTCCCACGGGCGCCCTCCCTCGCGCACCTGTCCCGCTCCACGCCAGACGCGAATCTGAGACAACTCCGACATGGATGCCATGGGCGGCGGCTTGAACGACGACTGCTCCGATCTCGCGGCCTTTGCGGCGGGCGATGCGGATGCGGGACGACGGCTCTACGACCGCCACGCCTCCGTGCTCTTCGCCCTGTGCAGGGAAGAGACAGGGTCGCGCTCGCGGGAGGACGCTGAGGACGCCGTGCAGGAGACCTTCCTGCGCGCCTTCCGCATGCGCGACCGTTTGACCGATCCGACGGGTTTCCGCCCGTGGCTCTACGCCATCGCACGCCTCGTGTGCAGGGAAGCGAAGGCCGCGCGCGCGAAGGCGCGACGCGACGCGGGATATGGACTCGGAGCGTCGCGCGGCACCTCGATGGGCGTCGCGCGCGAAGGAGCCGAACGCATGGCGGACCACACGGCACATGAACAGCTTGCGCGCCTCGGTGGCGCGGCCCCATCCGCGCCGCTCGAGCAGACCGAGGCGCTCGCGAGCCTCGGTCGCGCGATCGACGCGCTGCCCGAGGACCTGCGCCTCGCGCTCCACATCTTCTACATCGAACGCGACCCCGTCTCGGTCGCGAAGGAGGCGCTCGGGATCTCCCGTGCGCAGTTCTACCGCCTCGTCGCAGAGGCGCGAAACCTGATTGCGGCGCGGTTGACGCGAGGGGACTTCCAGTCATGACGAACCACGACCACCACGACCGCGCGCGCGACGGCGACGACTCGCCCGAGATCCCGCGCGGCGATTCGCTCGACGCGCTCTTGCGCGCCTGGCACGACGAGAACGCGGCGTCCGCGCGCGCCAAGCGCGACGAGATCATGCGGTCGCTTCTCGCCGAGCGCACGGCGCAGCGCGCCCCCGCACCCGCCCGCACGACGGGCGTCCTCGCGCAGATCGGCTTCGCACGCCTCGCCGTCGCGGCGCTTCTTCTTCTTGCGACGGGCGTCTTCATCACCATGCTCGTCGGCCCCGTCGGCACGCGCGAAGCCGTCGCAGACGATGGAATCATCCAGGTCGCCGAGGGCGGCGCGCTCGAGGCGATCGACGCGGACGGAAACCCGCTCGGCGCGTGCCCGCTCCAGCGAACGGAGGTCTCGGTCGAGATCTCGGGGCCATTCGCGCGCACGGTCGTCGAGCAGACCTACGCCAATCCGTTCCCGCGCACGATCGAGGCCGTCTACACCTTCCCGCTCTCGAACCGCGCCGCGGTCGACCGCATGACGATGACCGTGCGCGGGCCGTCGGGCGACAAGGTCGTCGAGGGCGAGGTGAAGGAACGCGCGCTCGCCCGCGCCATCTACGAGGACGCGCGCGAGTCCGGCTTCGTCGCGAGCCTGCTCGAGCAGGAGCGCCCCAACATCTTCACGCAGTCTGTCGCGAACATCGAGCCGGGCGCCACCGTCAAGGTGCGCATCGCCACCATCGAGCTCGTCGAGCGCAAGGACGGCGTCTCGCAGTACGCCTTCCCGATGGTCGTCGGGCCGCGCTACATCCCGGGGCGAAGCTCGCTCGCTGGAGACGCGATGCCGAGGCTTCCCGAGGGATGGGCCGTGCGCGAGGGCCTCGTCCTGCGCGGGCCCGCGTCGGCGGAGACGGAGCCGGGCGCCGCGATCTCGCCCGCGCGCCTCGGGCGCATGCTCGTCGAGGCGATTCCCGTGCGAGCGACCGACGCCGCCGCGATCGACGCCATGCTTGCATTCGGCGACGGCGTGCCGTTCCTCGCACGCTACGCCGACGGCGGCGGCGAGCGCGGCGTCTTCTCGCCCACGGCCTCGATCGGCGAGATCAACGGGCGCTTCTTCTTCGTGCCCGCCGCTCCGCAAGGCGGCGCTGGCACGGGCTTCGCGAACCCGACGGACGAGGTTTCCGACGCAGACAGGATCACGCCCGTTCCCGTGCGCCCCGAGACGCGCGCGGGCCACGACATCTCGGTGAAGGTCACGATCGACTCTGGCGGCGCGCCGCTCGGCGCGGTCGCAAGCGCGGAGCACGCCGTGCGCGTCGAGGATCTCTCGCCCACGCGCCGCGTCGTCTCGCTCGCCGATGCGAAGACGATTCCGAACCGCGACTTCGTGCTGCGCTGGCAGTCACCCGCGGCGACGGTCGAGCCCGCGTTCTTCACGCACACCTCGGATGCGGCAGACGCCGATGCACGCGGCGGCTTCTTCGCGCTCATGCTCGAGCCGCCCGCGCGCGTCGAGCCATCCGCGAAGCGCCCGCGCGAACTCGTCTTCGTGCTCGATGTGTCGGGCTCGATGAACGGCTTCCCCATCGAGAAGTCGAAGGAGCTTGCGCGCAAGGCGATCGCGCGCATGCGTCCGACGGACACCTTCAACATCGTCACCTTCGCAGGCGCGACGGCCGTGCTCTGGCCCGAGCCGAAGCCCGCGACCGCGGAGAACATCGCCTTCGCCGACAGCTTCCTCGCTGGCGCATCGGGCGGCGGCGGCACGGAGATGATGACCGCGATCAACGCGGCGCTCGTCCAGCCTGGCCGCAGCGGCGTCGATGCGGCGAAGCTCCTCGAGCTTCCCGCCGACGGGCGCAGCATGACGGTCGCGGTGCCGGCGGGCACCCTCGCCGTCGACGGCGCGCGCTGGAAAATCGACGCGGGCCTCGCCGCCGACGGTACGCGGCGCACGGTCGTCGCGGAGATTCCCGTCGTTCTCCCCGAGAACCCGCGCCGCCTCGCGGTCCTCCTCGACGGCGCGTGGACGACGAAGGACGCCGAGCGCGTGTTCGTCGCGCGCAGCGCCCGCTTCGAGGACGCCGACGCGCGCACGCGCTTCGTCTTCTTCCTGACCGACGGCTACATCGGCAACGACCAGGCGGTCGTGCAGGCCGTGCGCGACAACGCGCGCGCCTCTCGCGTCTTCAGCCTCGGGATCGGCAACTCCGTCAACCGCTTCCTGCTTGACGAAATGGCGCGTGCGGGCCGCGGCGTGTGCGAGGTCGTGACGCTTGCGGAGGACGCAGACGCCGCCGTCGAGCGGCTCGTGCGGCGCATCGACGCGCCCGTCCTCACCGACCTCGAGATCGCGGTCGACCCCGCGCTCGGAATCCGCGAGCTTCTCCCGGCCGGCGAGTGGCTGCCCGACCTTTACGACGTCGAGCCGCTCGTCCTGATCGGCCGCTTCGACGGCGCGGCGCGCGGCGCGATCACGCTGCGTGGCCGAACGGGCGCAGGTCCGTGGGAGCGCACGGTGTCGGTCGAGCTTCCCGCGCGTGAGCCGCGGCACGATGTGGTGCCCTCGCTCTGGGCGCGTGCGAAGGTCGACGCACTGCTTCTCCCGCATCTCGCGGCGGTCGAGTCCGACACGCTCGACCCCGTCACGCGCCGCTCCGTCGTCCGCCTCGGCGAGGCGTTCCGCATCACGACGCCGTTCACGAGCTTCGTCGCGGTCGAGAAGAGCCGCGTGGTCGTCGGCGGCAAGCCGCTCCTCGTGGCGGTTCCCGTCGAGCTTCCGTCGGGCACGAACTGGAACGGCTTCTTCGGAACGGGCGCCGAGATTCCCGCCGCGATGCGCGCAGAGGCGCGCGGCGTGCGCGACGAGCGGGGCGCGGTCGCGTCGTTCGGTGCCGCGTTCGCGCGGATCGCGGGCGAACGCGGGCTCGACGACGGCGCTGCGACCGAGTCCGATCCGCGCGGCACGGGCGGAGTGATCGGCGCGCCGACGATGGATGCACCCATCGCACCCGCCGTTTCCGCATCGGCCGTTCCGCCGCCAGGAAGCGCTGTCCGCCTCGGCGGCGGCGGCGGCTCGACAGGGCGCGAGATCCTGCGGAAGGATGAACTCTCGCGGCGCGACGGCTCCGTCGATGCCGCGAACCGCGGTCCGCAGTCGCCGACGGGCGCCCAGGCGAGGCGGCAGCCTTCGGAGCGCGCGATCGAGGGGCAGTCGGGCGAGCTGCAGGGCCTGACGGGCCGCCGCACCAATGCGAACGCGCCCATCGCGAGGCCTGGCGCGGGCGCTCGGTCCGGTGCGATGCCCGGCGGTGGATCGATGGAACGAGGTGAACGATCGCGTCCGTCCGCCCCGCCGCCACCCCTCGGGGAGCCAGCTGCGGCGGGCGAGGCCCTCGCGTTCGAGGCGGCGCAAGCGCCAGCCCTGTCGCAGGCCGAGCAGGAGGGGGCGTCCGACCGCGTCGACGGTGGCTGGCCTGCGCCGCTCGCAGATTCGGCGGCGCGCGACGCGCTCGTCCGCGTGCTCGAGCGCAGGCTCGTGATCCTCGCGCTCGCCGTCCTCTTCGGCGAGGAGGCGCGCGTCGCGCCGCTTGCGGCCGAGCTCGACCTTCCGCTTGCCGACGGCATGCTCTCGGTCGCCCTGAAGGTCGCGACCGAGCGTGGCGCGCCGTCGCCCGCGGCGCTTGAGGCGATCCGCGCAGCGGGCGGCCGCGTGGTCGCGGAGGACGCGTCGCGCGGACTCGTGGTCGCGGAAGTCCCACCCGCAGGCCTCGCGGCGCTCGGCGGTTCGGCGGCGGTGCTGCGCGCCGAGCCTCTCGCGGCGCGGGCGGCCTCCGAGGGCTAAAGACGCGGCGTGCGAGGCCTTTTGCGGGCTTCGACGGGGCGTCTGCGCCTTTTTCACGCAAATTCGGGCGCAGACTCCTTTGGCAATCCGATGATTCCCATATGACGAGTTTCGGTCCAACACCGATTCCGCAGACCCCGGGGGCGCTTCAGTCGTCGTACATCGCGCGCGAGAGCGTGGGCCCGCGCGCGCGCGACCGCGCCAAGCCGCCCGAGGTCGATCGGCCGCAATTCGTCATCAAGGACGAGGTCCGCATCACGGATCCGATCGAGTCCGACGCGATCGACCCGAAGCCCGACGCCGTCGAGGAGTGGAAGCACCGTCGGCCGCCCAGCGACGAGCGCCGACCCAAGATGAATGACGACGAGCGTCGCCCCGACGGCGACGATCACATCCGTCTCGACATCAAGGCGTGATTCGGGCGTGACGCTGCGATTTCGCGCGGCGTTCCGCGCCTCCACCAGGGGCTCTGCGCCTCACGGCCTCACGGCCTCGCGCCGCCCGCGCGCACGCCGAGCGTCCTGTAGATGCGCTTCGTGGCGTCGCTCTTGTTCAGCGTGTAGAAGTGGATGCCCGCGACATCCTTGTCGAGAAGGTCGCGGCACTGCTCGGTCGCCCAGTGGATGCCCGCGTGCTCGATCGCCTCGGCGTTTCCCTTGCAGCGCGCGATGGCCTTCAGGAGCGGCGCGGGAAAGCGCGTGCCCGCCGCGAGGTCGGCCATGCGCTTCAGGCCGCTTCCGCTCGTGATCGGCATGATTCCCGCGACGATCGGCGCCTTGATTCCCGCGAGGTCGCAGCGCGCGCGCCAGTCGTGAAAGGCGTGGTTGTCGAAGAAGAGCTGCGTCACGATGTAGTCCGCGCCCGCGTCGACCTTCGCCTTCAGGTGCTCGAGCTGCTCGAGCGTGTTGGGTGTCTCGGGGTGACCCTCTGGGAAGCCCGCGACGCCGATTCCGAAGCCGCGCCCGCCGTTCACGCCGAGCCGCTCGCCTTCCTGCCTGATGAAGCGGACGAGGTCGGCCGCATGGCGGAAGTCGCCGAGGGCGAGGATGCGCGCGCCCGCTGGCGGGTCGCCGCGGAGGGCGAGCACGGTGCCCACGCCGTTCGCCGCGTAGAGCTCGAGGATCGCGCGGATCTCGTCCTTGGTGTGGCCGAAGCAGGTGAGGTGCGGGACGGGCTCGAGCGGCGTCTCGCGACGCAACCGCACCACGAGCGCGTGGGTGTTGTCGCGGGTCGAGCCGCCCGCGCCGTAGGTCACGGACACGAAGCTCGGCTCGAGCGCCGCGAACTCGGTGATTCCCCGATAGAGCGACTCCCAGCCGGCGTCCGACTTCGGGGGAAAGAACTCGAAGCTGAGCGAGGGCGTGTCGCGCGCGAGGATGTCCGCGATGTGCATGGAGCGGAGGGTATCGCAGCGCGTGGCGCCTCGGTGCACGGAGTCACGCCGTACCATGGCGGCGTGCCGAGTCGCCGCAACATTCCGAAGCCCGCCGTGCGGAGGCTCAGCCTCTACCTGCGCGAGCTCGCGAGCCGTCAGGAGGCGGGCGAGGAGACGGTCAGCTCGAAGGCCCTCGGCCGCTCGCTCGGGCTGACCGATGCGCAGGTGCGCAAGGACCTCGCGCTCTTCGGGCAGTTCGGGCATCCCGGCCGCGGCTATGCGGTGGCGGAGCTCGTGGCGTCGCTGCGCCGCATCATGGGGCGCGACCGCCTCTGGCGCGCCTGCGTCGTGGGTGCCGGCAACATCGGCCGCGCGCTCGTCAGCTATGACCGCTTCCGCCGCGAGGGATTCCAGATCGCCGCCGTCTTCGATGCGGATCCCGCGCTGGCGGGGCGAGAGGTCGGGAGCGGCCTGCGCGTGCAGCGCATGTCGGAGCTGGCGTCGGTGGTGGCGGCAGAGGGAATCAACCTCGGCATCATCGCCGTCCCGCGCGAGACGGCGCAGCAGGTCGCAGACGCGCTCGTCGCAGCGGGCGTGCAGGGCATCCTGAACTTCGCGCCGCGCCGCATCGAGGTGCGGGAGGGAATCGCCATCGTGAGCGTCGACTTCACGGTGTCGCTCGAGCTGCTGGCGTTCCAGATCGCGTTCGGCGAGAGCGGCGTGCTCGACCCGGGGAACGACGGACCCGAGGACGCGGATTCTCCGAGCGACGAGTAGCGCCGCTTCCCGCACAACCGAGTGGGTACACTCCGCCCGCGATGCGACCGAGCGTCTTCAGCACCGCCGATGACTCCGCCCAGCGCCACCGCGCGCGCGCCGCGGTCGTGCTTGCGCTGGCCGCAGGTCTCCTCGGCGCTGGATGCAGTGGCCGCGCGCTCGTCCCGAACGAATCGGACCGCCTGCGCGAGGAACTGGCCGCCGCAAACGACGCCCGCGGCCGCGCCGAGTCCCGCGCAGACGAACTCGAGTCGCGCCTCGCCTCGCTTGCGCGCGAGCGCCAGGGAGAGATCGATCCCGAGGTCGCTGCGGCGCTGCCCGCGCTCGCGTCCGTCACGCTCTCGTCGAAGTCGACGGCGCGGCTCGCGGACTCCGAACCATCCGCGCAGGATGGCGGCACGCTGTCGGTCGCGCTCATCGTCACCCCTGCCGACGGCCTCGCGCGCTTCATCCAGATCACGGGGACGCTCCGCCTCACGGTCGCAGCCCTTGTCGCGGGCGCCGACGCCATCGAGACCACGAGCGTGACGGTCGGCCCGAAGGCGCTCCGCGACGCCTACCGAAGCGGGTTCCTCGGCACGCACTACACGGTCGAGTGCACCGTGCCGTGGAAGGGCGAATCGGCGCCGCGCGCACTCTCCGTCGCGGGCGAGTTCACCGACGGCCTCACGGGCCGCGTCTACCCGATCGTGGGGACGGTGCCCGTCGTTGCGGCGCCGCGCCGCGCCGCGACCGCCAGCGCATCCGACCCGAACTAGGACCGCCTCATGCAGACCGCTCCTCGAGCAACCTCCGTTTCGACATCGGCTGCGCGCGCCACGCTCTTCGTGGCCCTGTCGGCGGTCGTCCTGGCCGTCACGGTTCTCGGCGGCTGCCAGCGCGCACTCTTCCCCTCGGACCTGCCGAGGAGCCAATTCGAGACCTACGACCGCATGCGCCAGCGCTATGTGCCCCTCGAGGAACCCGATGTCTTCGGAACGCCGCAACCCGCCCTCAGGGCGCGCCTCGGCGATCAGAACTAAGGGATTTCACGGACGCCACAATTGTTGGTAACGAAGGATAAGTGGACGAATACCGCCTCGCGCGGCGCATGGCACCGAGCATTGTGGAAATCCTGCAGCCATGCCCGCCGCGTGGCCGATTTCCGATAGCGTTCACAGCGCACGAGTTCCACGACGGAATCGCCCGACACGAATGGAATCGCCCAAGAGGAACCCCCTTGGCCCGGAAGCCGCAGTCCAAGTCGTCCGCCCGATCCGCCTCCAAGAAGGAGACGCGCACGCGCAAGGTCCATCCGAAGCGCACGGGCATCGTGTGGGGAGTCTTCGTGGGCGCCATGACCTTCGCGGGCGGTGCGCTCATGCTCGGTGACGGCTGGCAGGGTCTTCCTGCGGTCAGCATCGCCTCGCGCAACATGACCTCGGTGCAGGCCCCGATCGAGAGCGGTCGCTGGCAGGCGATCGTCATCCATCACAGCGGCACCGCCGCGGGCACGGCGGGCGACATCGCGCGCCAGCACGCCGCGTGGGGCCTCCCGTCGCTCGGCTACCACTTCGTGATCGGCAACGGCAACGGCGAACCGGACGGCGTGCTCTTCACGGGCCCGCGCTGGACCACGCAGGAAGCGGGCGCTCATGTGGCGGACCGCGCCGCGGGCGCCACGCCCGATGCCGCATGGTTCAACCAGCACGCGATCGGCATCTGCCTCGTCGGCAACGGCGAGCGCCGCGAGTTCACCGACGCCCAGCTGAAGACGCTCGCGCGCGTGGTCGAAGATCTGCAGGCCGCCTGCGGGATCCCCGACAGTGCCGTGTTCCTCCACTCGGATCTCGCGCCCGTCGCGAGCCCGGGACGGTGGTTCCCGCGCGCCCAGCTCGCGCTCGAGCTTGCGAACTGAACGCAGCACGCACGCCGTGACGAAGACTCCTGACGCATCGCCCGATCCGGCATTGGTGTCGATGCTCGCGAGACTTCGCGGCTTTCCTGCGCCCGACGCCATCCTCTTCGATCTCGATGGGACGCTGATCGACTCGGTCGAGGACATCCACGCTGCTGTCGACCGCCTGCTTGCGGAGCTCGGCCTTCGCCGTCCGACGCGCGCTGAGGTCGCGATGTGGGTCGGGAACGGCGCACGCACGCTCATCGAGCGCGCGATGTCGGGGCGGATCGAGGGGTTCGCAGGTCTTGGTAATTCAGGTCTTGGTGATTCAGGTCTTGGTGACGCGACAGCGCGCCACGCGGCGGCCGATGCGGCGATGCCGCGTTTCCGCGCGATCTACGAGGAGATCTGCGTCGACCACACGAAGCCGCTCGACGGCGCGCGCGAGGCGCTCCGCGCCGCGCATGAGCTCGGTCTCGGTGTGGCGATCGTCACGAACAAGCCGTTGGCGCCGACGATTCGCATCGTCGATGCGCTGGGCTGGCGTCCGTTCGTCGGCTGCGTCATCGGCGGCGACTCGCTTCCCGCGCGCAAGCCAGACCCCGCGCCGCTTCTCGAGGCCATGCGCCAGCTCGGTGCGACCCACGCGTGGATGGTCGGCGACAGCGCCAACGACGTCGGTGCCGCCCGCGCGGCGGGGATGCCGAGCCTCGTCGTGCGCGGCGGCTACAACCACGGAAAACCCGTCGAGGAGCTCGACCCCGCGCCCGAGGTCATCCTCGATTCGCTTGGGCCGTTTCCAGCGCTGTTGCGCGAGGCGCGTTCAGTTCGGGGCTGACACCGCGGCCGCGGGCGCCGCTTCCGCAGGCGCGGGGGCCGCTGTGGCGGGTTGCGCGGTGGGAGCGTCCTTTGCCGCAGTGGGCGTTCCGGCGGGAGCCGCCTCGCCCGCACCCGCGGGCCGGCCACGACCAGCGGGCGGGCCACCTGCGCCAGCGCCATCGGGGCGACCGCGGCGCGGCCGTGCCTCGCCCGCGGGCGCGCCTTCCGCAGCGCCCGCTCCTGCACCGCTGAAGTTCGGCGGCGCTGCGGCCGCAAGCTCGAACACAGCCGGATCAAGCTTCGACACGACCTCGAACGGCTTCGGCTCGCGCAGGAGGACGCGCTCGCCCGGGGTGACGCCGCTGACGACCTCGATCTGCGTCTCGCTCGCCTGTCCGAGCGACACCTGGCGCTGCGCGAAGCCACCCGTCGCCTCGACATAGACATAGGCGACCGGCCCTTGGCGGAAGACGGCCTGCACGGGGATGTTCACCACGCCCTCGACGCGGCCGAGGAGGATCTCTGCCTTGCACCGCATCGCGGGCTTGAGGCCGAGCTCGGGCTTCGTGTCGAGCGCGACCTTCACCGTGTACTCGCGCCTGTTGGGATCGCGCCAGCCGCCCGTCGCAGCCAGCACGCTCACGCCCGTGACCTCGCCCGCGATGGCGGTGTTCGGCATCGCGTCGCTGTAGACGGTCACGCGCTGTCCCTGCCTGATGCGGCCCGACAGCGCCTCGCTCACCTTGAGGTTCGCGATCATGCGCGACACATCGGGCAGGATCATGACGAGCTCGTTGGGGCGGAGCTCCGTGCCGACCTGCGGCGGCTGCGCGTCGCCGCCGCCACGGCCGCCGTTCGAGCTGTCGATGCTGGTCGCATAGACCACAAGCCCGTCGATCGGCGCAACGAGCGTGGTGTTCGAAAGCTGCGTCTCGAGGTTGACGAGCCGCTCCTTGGCGCTCTGCAGCTGGAACTCGGCGCTCGCGACATCCGCACGCGACTTCACGAGCTCCGCGTCGAACTTCTCCTCGACGCGCGAGCGCTCGGCCCGCGCCTGGTCGAGATCAGAACGCTTCTTCGCCTCGTCCTGGAAGAACTGGTACTTCTCGTAGACCTCGAGGTCGAGCGCGGCCTGCTTGACCTTCGCCTCGGCCTCGATCATGGCGATGCGGTCGCGCTCGAACTCGTCCTTGGCGATGAAGCCCTGCTTGACGAGCTTGTCGCTCTCGACGAAGCGGTCCTTGAGGCGCGCGAGGTTGATCGCGGCCGTCTCGTTGGCAAGCTCGAGCTGCTGGCGCTTGTTGACGACCTCTCCCTCGAGCCAGCCCTGGAGCGCGAGCTCCGCGATGCGCACGGTGACATCGGCCTTCGCCAGCTCGCTGCTGCGCTCGCCTTCCTTGATCGCCAGCGACTGCTGCGCCGCGACGGCGGAGCTCTGCGCCGTGTTGACCTTGTCGCGCGCATCCTTGATGCGGTCGATGATCTCCTCCTGCGCGAGCCTAACGAGCACATCGCCGCGCGCAACCTGCGTCCCCTCGGGGACGATCTCGGTCACGATCGCGCGCGTCTCGAGCTTGTTGCGCACCTCGACCTGCTGCTGGGCAGCCAGCTCGCCGCTGACGGGAAGCAGCATGTCGAACGAGCCCTTGTCGACCGAATGGATGTCGCGCACCGCCACGGGCGTGGACTGCGCGGATTCGCCGCCGCATCCTGTGGAGAGCGCGATGGCGATGCACGCGACCGGCAGGATGGCGAGCGCACGGACGGTTCGGACTGGTTGCATGGCGTGAAGCATGGTTTCTCTCCGGATGACCGCTCTCACGGGTTCCGATCGATGAGCGCGTCGCCAGTGACCTCTCCGAAGGCCATGCCTGGCAGGGGAACGAGCGTGCCGTCGGCCGCGATGCGCAGCTGGCCCGTCGTGTTGAGATAGCGGATGATCGCGAGCTGCAGGTCCTTGCGCGCTGCGTCGAGCGAGTCCTGCGCGCGGCGCAGCTGGTCAAGCGCTTCCGTGCGGTCGCGTGCGGTCGCGCGGTCGGGCGCCGCGTCGATCGCGGCCTGGCGGTTCATCGCGGCCTTCACGTTCTTCTGCTGCACCGAGAGGCTGAAGAGCGAGCGCTCGATGCCGCGCGCCGCCTGGCGCACCGAGACCGCCGCGTTGTCGCGCGACCGGAGGTATCCGCGCCGCGCCTGCTCGAGGAGAACCTGGGCCTGGCGCAGGCGAAGCTCCTCGGTCGTTCGATCGAGCGGCATCGAGTAGACGAGCCGCGCGCTGAACTCGTCGTACTTCGGCGCGAACTCGAGCCCCGACTGCGGCTCGAGCGGGTTCGTGGGCAAGCTGTTCGCGAGAATGAGGTCGAGGTCGCCGAGGAGGCCGTTGCGCGCGACATCGACCTTGCGCGCGAAGTCATCCACGATGTCGCGCTCGGTCTGCAGGTCGAGCCGATAGCGGAACGCAAGGCCGAGCGCCTCGTCGGGCTGGACCTTGGGAACGGGCAGCTGGAACTGCACGGGATCGATCTTCAGCGGCTCCTCGACGGGCATGCCGAGGCGCGCCTTGAAGCGGTCGACGCTCAGGCGATACGACTCGCGCTGCGAGACGAGCCTGTCGAGCGCGAACAGCGTGTTCTGCGTGGCGAGGTCCGCCTGGAACGGCTCCGTGCGGCCGCTCTCGACGAGGGCGCGCGTGCGCGCCTCGACCTGCGCGCTGCGCTCGACCTGCCGCTCGCCGTTGGCGATTCCCTGCAGCTGCTGCACGAGCGTGAGGTAGTCGTTGGCGAGCTCCTGGTAGAAGTCGCGGCGGAACTGCTCGAAGGCACGCGCCGCGTAGATCAGGTTGCGCCGCGCCTGGATGAGGTCCTCGCGCGCCACGTCGCCGAAGCCGCGCAGGAGCGGGATCGCGGCGCTCAGGGCGATCTCGGCGGACTGGGTGTCCTGCGTCAGGAGGTACTCGTCGAGTTGCTCGGTCGCCCGCACCACGAAGGCTGCGCTGACTTCGCCGCCGAAGGGGAGCCGCTGGGAGATGCCGAGGTCGTTGACGATGCTGAGGGCGTTGTTGAAGCGGCTTCCGCCACCGTCGGTCGAGAATCCGAGGGAGGTCGTGTTCGAGGGCAGCGGCGCCCATCGGTGTTCCTCGAGAAGCAGTCGGATGGCCGCGAGCAGGTAGTTCTCTTCGGCCGAGAGGTACTCGTCCGAGTGGACCATCGCGTAGGCGACCGCGTCGTCGAACCCGAAAAGCTTCGCGTTCGGGTCCTCCTCCGCGAGGCGTTGGAAACGCTCGGCGATGGCCGCAGCGTCCTCGGCGGGCTTCGGCGCCGCCTCGAACTTCAGTTCTGCGGCCACGGGATTCTCTGTGGTCGGCCGATCGCTGTTTTCTGGAAAATCGGGGAAGTACGAACCACTTTCGTAGCGTTTCTCATCAATATCGGGATAGATCGAGTTTCCACCGATCTGCTCGGCGCTTGCGCGCAGCTTGGCCGTCGTCGATCGATCAATCGCCCGCATGCCGCTCTCACAACCCGTCGCGACCAACACAGCGCCAACGAGCACGAAACTGGGCAGGGCGCTGGTGATGACGCCGCCGTTGGAGCGACGCCGACCCCGAGGGGCGGGGACTTGGGCTGGTTCAGGGCGTGGGTGTGACATGATAGAGTCAGGAAGGCGCATTCTTGGCCCTTCCGAGCCCTTTTCGAGTCCGCAGAGCGGTGCGAGAAAGCGAGGAACAGGGAGCGGAGACGGAACTCACCAGTGGTGGAGGACCAGTGGTGGAGGAGAGGGAGACCCCTCGCCGAAGGGGCAGACGCAAGCGAGAGAGAAGACCAGAAGGTCCAGGACCGAACGAGGGGCAGGTTGTACCGCGCCGACGGCGTGGGCTGCGGGCTTCGTCGGCAGGTTCGTTCAGGATGCCCTCCATTTTGCCCATGCAGCGAGATTGTGGGAGAGTTGGGTGTCTTCGCGGTCGCATCACGGTTCATTGTCGACCTCGGGCGTCGGGTTGTGCGTCCTGACGGGCCGCGCGGGCGAATCGGCCCGTCCTCGGGCCAAACCCCACGCTCCGGACTGTCCGCCGAGTGACATGAAGTCGCGCCCGTCCACCGCCCGCATCTCACACCCATGCCCTCCGTCTCGTACGACTCCAAGAGCTTCTTTCTCGACGGCGCCAAGTCGGGCATCCGACGCCTCGCGCTGGTGGGCGCCTCGCTCGAACCCGCCGTTCTCCCTCCCTCGGGATGGACGGCGACCTTGCGCGCGATCCGGCGCGCGGGCTGCAACACCGTCGCCGTGCGCGTGCCGTGGTCGATGCACGAACCGACGCCCGGGCGCTTTGACTTCGAGGGTGCCAGGGACCTCAGGCGATTCATCGTCGAGGCGGGCGCCGCGGATCTCAAGGTCGTCGTGCGCGTCGGCCCGTGCGTCGGTGGCACCTTCGCGCGCGCTGGCCTCCCCGCGTGGCTGCCCGAACTCGCGGGCGACAGCATCCGCGACGCAGCGCCCGCCTTCATGCAGCGCGTGACGAGCTGGTGGCGCAGGCTCGCGCGCGAGTGGGTCGACCTGCAGGCCACCCGCAACGGAAGCAGCGCGGAGCGCCCCGTCATCGCCGTCGGCATCGAGAACGACTGGCACTCGCTCGACGAGGAGGTCGGCGCGCGCTACTTCGGCGACCTCGTCCGCTATGCGCGCGAGTGTGGCATCGAGGTCCCGCTCGTCAGCGTCAACAACTGCTGGTCCATGCACGAGGGCGTCGTCGACGCGTGGCGCATGGGTTCGGGTGGCGGCGGCGCGCGCACGGCGCTCGAGCTTCGCGAGGTGCAGCCCGACGCGCCTCCCGTCCTCATGGGGCTCGCGCGCTCGGTGCAGGAGGTCGCCGGTGCGCTCGCCTCGCGCGCGGACTTCTTCCTCGAGTTCCTCGGCGGAACGCACGCGACGGCCACGGCCGCGCTCGGCGCTGCGCAGGTGCCCACGCAAGGCATCGATTCGCTGCGACGGCTCCTCGTCTTCGCGAGCACGTTCGGGCCGCTCCTCGCAGGGCTCGTGCCCGAGCCGACGCCTGACGACGAAGGCCGCAGCGTCCTGAGGGGCCCGGGGGCCGAACGCGTGTTCGTGACGCCGTCGAAGACCGCGTCTGGCATCGCATTCCATGCAAGCGACATCTCGATCAACGGATCGAGGCTCGAGCGCTGCACCGCATCCCTCGTGGCGCTCTCGGGCGATCTCCTCGTGGTCGCGGGCCGCGCGCGCACGAAGATCCGCGTGCGCGTGAATGGAAGCGAGAGCGCGCTGACGGTGCCTGCCGATGGCGCTGTGCCGAAGGTGACGCGCGTGCGAAGCCTGCGGATTGCCGTGGTGCCCCTTTCGCTCGCGGACGGAATCGCCATCGCGGCCGACGGCTTCGAGTTCATCGACGACGCGGGCAAGCTCGTCGCGTCGATCTCGACCGATGGCCGCGTCGTGCGTCACAAGCCAGCGTCGCGCGCCGCATCGGCGCAGCGGGGCAAGGCCATCAGGCTTGGCGCGCTCGAGATGCTCGAGGAACGAGATCTCCTTGACGGCTCGCATCCGCGCTTTGCATCGACCGCGGCGCCGCGCGCGCTCGGCGCATACGGCGTCGACTCGCTGCACGGCTACTACCGCGCGCGGCTCAAGTCCCGCGCAGGATCGAAGAGGATGCTCGCGCTTCCGTTCGCCCGGCTTGGCTCTGGCCGCGTGGCCATCGACGGCACCGCGGAGTCGCGCGGAACCGCTCCCGTGTTCGAGCTCGCGCCCGCGAAGGGCGCGCGGTGCATCGTCGCCGAGGTGCGTGCGCCTGGCTTCGTGACCGACGCGGCGCCCGCGGGTTCGTTCGGTGAACTGCGCACGGGTGTCTTCGGACCACTCGTCGACCTTGCGCCGCTCAAGGGCGTGCGCAGCGAGTTCATCCCCATGCCTGCGTTAGATGCCACGCGGATGGGGCGTTTCGTGCTTGGATACGACATGCGCGACCCCGCGCGCGCGGCGCCGCGCACGCTGCGCTGGACCTTCCCGCCCCGCACGACGGCTGTCGTCATGCGTCTGCCCCGATGGTGGGTGGCCGGGTCGTGCGCCGCAGGTGGCGCCGCATCGCGCGACGCGCTGCGCCTCAACGGCGAGCTCGTCGTCGCAGGGCAATCGGCGTTCTCGGCGGAACTGGTCTGGCTCGACGGCTCGCGGCTCTCGCCCATGCGGCCGAAGGCGCTCGCAAAGGGCGAGAAGCCACCCAAGGCGAAGGCCGTCCGACTCGAGCCAGGTGCGAACGAGGTGGTGCTCGACCTCGATCACCGCGCAGACCATGGCTCGGGCCCCGATCTCGAGCGTCTGCGCAGCGAGGTGGCGTTCCTCGAGGTGCGCCACGAGGTCGCGGCGGAGTGGGCCTTCGCGCGAATTGCGCCGCCTGCGAGCTGGGCGCGCGCCGTGCCGCTTCCGCGCAGCGGCGGCGCGAAGGCATCGGGCATCCCCACATGGTTCCGCGCGTCGTTCGTGGTCGCCGCGGGAGGTGCCTGCACGCTCGAGGCGGCGTTCGAGCGCGAAGCCTGTGCGACGGTGTTCGTGAACGGCGCGTGCGTTCTCGCGCAGGACGGAGTGAGCGGAGAACCCCGCGGCAAGGGCGCGCGCGCCAAGCTCGTTCGCCGAGCGACGCTCGCGCCGACCGCGCTCGAGGGCGGCCGCAACGAGATCGCCGTCTTCTCACCCGATGGCCGCGCGCCCGACCTGTCCCTGCACGAGTGCTGACGCGAACTTCCCCGCGCCGATCGCCGCTACGGGCGGCAGTATGACGCCCGCGGCAATCATCCAGAGGGGATGCGGCATCAGCACGAAGTTCATCGCCACAAACACGACGGCGATCACGGCGATCGCGATCGAGAGCGGCATGCAGTTCGCGCCGCCCACGCGGCACGCCGCGAACGCGCCGAGCGCAGCGCCGAGCGTCCACGCGATCACCACGACCGCGAGCGCGCCGAAGGGCATGCCGCCCATCGCGGTCGCCAGCGCGTCGCGTGCGCCTTCCTCACCGCGCTGTAGGAGGGCGATCGCATCGAGCATCTCCTGCGAGGGCGGGTAGATCTGCTTGCCGAGGCCTTCGAAGAAGCCCGTGAACGCGACCAATACGAGCACCCCTGCGGGCAACGCGAGCGCGAATCGAATCCGCTGCAGGTTCATGTGGGAAGAGTACCGCGCCCGTCGACTCCGATGGTTTGCGTTCCGCATGCTGAAGCATGCGGGCACCCCCGGCTTTGGGACTCCGACGCGTGTCATCCACGCCAGAGGAAGCCGCCGCAGCGGCGACCGCTCAAACCACGGGGTGCCCGTGGACTTCAGTCCGCGGAACGGATGATGTCAGCCGTCGACTCCGACGGTTGTCGTTTCGGGGACTTCGTCCCCGGGCACCCATGGTTGATGACTCCGACGATCTGAATCATCCGACACGACAATCATGGGTGCCCGTGGACTTCAGTCCGCGGAACGGATGATGTCAGCCTTCGACTCCGACGGTTGTCGTTCCGGGGACTTCGTCCCCGGGCACCCATGGTTGATGACTCCGACGATCTGAACCGTGCGACACGAAAATCAGGGGTGCCCGCAGACTTCAGTCTGCGGAACGGGTGACGTCAGCCGTCGACTGCGACGCGCACCGTCCACGCCAGAGGAAACCGCCGCCGCGGCGTGGACAACGCCGAGCGTCACTCACGCCAGAGGGAGCGGCCGCAGCCGCGACCGCTCTATTGAAGCGCACTCGGATGCCACACCGTCTTCAGATCGACGAACGGCTGGATCGCGAACGGCGAGTGCCAGAACGCGTCGTCGTCGAACGGCGGCGCATCGTGGAAGAGGTGCACGCGCTTCAGGTTCTCAGCGGCGCCGAGCTCGAGCGCCTTCGCATCGGCTGCGGGAAGCCGCGCGCCTGCGACGCCTGCGAGGTCGCGGTGCGACGCGATCCACGGCGCGAGCTCCGCGCGTGCGCCCGTGAGGATGTTGATGATTCCCGCAGGCACATCGCTGGTGGCGACCGCCTCCGCGAACGCGATCGCAAGCGGCGCGTTCGCAGCTGGCTTGCCCGCGACGGGCGCGACCACGATCGCGCTGTTCCCTGCGGCGATCACGGGAAGCAGCAGCGAAACGGTCGCAAGCAGCGGCCGCTCGTCGGGCACCATCACAGCGACCGTGCCCATCGGTTCGGGCATCGTGAACACGAAGTACGGCCCCGCGACGGGCTGCTTGCCGCCGAGCACCGCGGCGATCTTGTCGGTCCAGCCCGCGAAGCACACGCAGCGGTCGATCGCGCGGTCGACTTCCTTCGCGGCCTCGCCCTTCGTGCGGCCCTCGATCGACACGATGAGCGACGCGAACTCCGCGCGGCGCGCCTCGAGCATCTCGGCGAGGCGATAGAGCACCTGCCCGCGGTTGTACGCGGTCGCCGCGGCCCACTTCGGCTGCGCGGCGTTCGCGGCCTCGACCGCGTCGCGCAGGTCCTTGCGGCTGGCGTGCGACGCGTGCGCCACGAGACGCTTCTTCGCGTCGAGCACAGGCACGGTGCGCCCGCTCTCGCTGCGCGGGAACGCGCCGTTCACATAGAGCTTCAGCGTCTTCGCGACCTCGACGCGGGTGGCGTTCGCAGGACTCATCGCGCACCTCCAAGCTTCACATACGCCGAAAGCCCCTGGCGCCCGCCCTCGCGGCCGAAGCCCGACTCCTTGTATCCGCCGAACGGCGCGCTCGCGTCGAAGCGGTTGAAGGTGTTGAGCCACACCACGCCCGCGTTCAGGCGGTTCGCCATCTCGAGCGCGCGCGCGGCCTTCTCGGTCCACACGCCCGCGCTGAGGCCGTAGGTCGTGTTGTTCGCGCGCTGCACGGCTTCTTCAGGCGTGCGGAAGGTCATCACGCTGAGGACGGGCCCGAAGATCTCCTCGCGCGCGATCGTGTGCGACGGCTGCACGCCCGTGAAGATGCACGGCCTGCACCAGAAGCCCTTCTTCGGCAGGTCGCACGCGGCCTCGAACCTCTCCGCGCCTTCGTCGGAGCCGGCCTTGAGATAGCGTTGAATCGTCGCGAGCTGCGCCTTCGAGTTGATGGCGCCGACATCGGTGTTCTTGTCGAGCGGGTCGCCGACGCGCAGCGAGCGCATGCGGTTCCGCAGGCGGTCGATGAAGTCCTCGTGGATCGATTCCTCGACGAAGAGCCGCGAGCCCGCGCAGCAGACATGGCCCTGGTTGAACCAGATCCCGCTCACGACGCCCTCGACCGCCTGGTCGAGCGCTGCGTCTGCGAACACGATGTTCGGGCTCTTGCCGCCGAGTTCGAGCGTGAGCTTCGCGCCCGAACCCGCGAGCGCCTTCGCGATCGCTTTGCCGACCTCGGTCGAGCCCGTGAAGGCGACCTTGTCGACCTTGCCCTTCGCGGCGAGCGCGGTGATCGCGCGGCCGGCGTCGGGGCCGCCCGTCACGATGTTGACGACGCCTTCGGGAAGGCCGCACTCCGCGAGGATCTCGCCGAGGACCAGCGCCGTGAGCGGCGTCGTCTCGGCGGGCTTCAGGACGCAGGTGTTGCCGCACGCAAGCGCGGGCGCCAGCTTCCACGCCGCCATCAAGAGCGGGAAGTTCCACGGAATGATCTGCCCGCATACGCCGACGGGCTTCGGCTTCGCGCCCGCGAACGCATAGTCGAGCTTGTCGCACCATCCCGCGTGGTGGAAGAAGTGCTGGGCGACGAGCGGAAGGTCCTCGTCGCGCGACTCCTTGATCGGCTTGCCGCCGTTCATCGACTCGAGCACCGCGAGCTCGCGCGAGCGCTCCTGGATGCGCCGCGCGATGCGGAAGAGGATCTTGGCGCGCTCTGCGGGCTTCGTCTTCGCCCACTTCGGCTGCGCCTTGCGCGCGGCGTCGACCGCGCGCGCGACATCGGCCTCGCCCGCGTCAGCGACCGTGGCGATCGCCTCCTCGGTGGCGGGATTGATGGTCCTGAAGCCCTTGCCGGACTTCGGCTCGACGAAGCGGCCGCCGATGAAGAGCCCGTATTCGGACCTGAGCGTGGGTCGGACGCTCTCGGGCGCGGGCGCGTAGGGAATTGGCGCGATTGTCACGGCGGTGAGTGTAACGGGGTGCGAATCTCGGACGGCGCGGTGGGCGAACCCCGCCGCATGACTCGACTCCTCGCCCGCTGGCCGCTCGCCCTTCTCGTCCTTGCTCCGCTCGGTGCCTGCGCGACGACCGAGTCCGACCCGAACAAGATCCCCGATCCCGTGAAGGCGACCGATGGCGGGGGTGCGGCGCCGGGAGCCGTCTCGGACACGCAGGTCGTGGTTGATGTCGTGGCTGATGTCGTGGCTGATGTCGTGGCTGATGTCGGGGCTGATGTCGGGGCGGATGCCGCGAGGGCCGAGGAAGTGAAGCTCCACTCGGGCCGCGCGTCGGAGCCTGGTGCCGAGGAGTGCCAGCCCGTCCGGACGCCCGAGCTCGTGACCCGCGTCGGCGGCGACATGGAGGCGCAAATCGAGATCCGCGGCGGCCGCTTCCGCTTCGGCCCGTCGCAGATCGAGAGCCCGCTCCCCGCCGGATACCCCGAGCCGACGCCCCCCGGCGCGATCGACATCAAGCGCTACCCCGCCGTGCGTCGCGCCGAGTTCGTCTCGAGCGGCAGCGCCAGCATGGGAATGAACATGGGCTTCTTCCCGCTGTTCAACCACATCAAGGACAACGACATCGCGATGACGAGCCCCGTCGAGATGGACTACCGCGACATGTTCGAGCCGGGCACGGGCAAGCAGTCGCCCAAGTCGACGATGTCGTGGACGATGAGCTTCCTCTACCGCACGAAGGACCTCGCACCCACGGGCAGGGACGGCAACGTCGTCATCACAGACCGGCCCGAGATCACGGTCGTCTCGATCGGCATGAACGGGCCGTACGGCACGGGCGTCGTCGAGCGGGGCCTTCGGCAGCTGAACGCGTGGCTCGCCGAGAACCCCGAGTGGGAGGTCGCGGGCGACCCGCGAGCGTTCCACTACAACGGGCCGTACATCGCGAACCGCGTCAAGTGGTCGGAAGTCCAGATCCCGGTCGAGAAGAAGGATTGATGAGTCGCTGCCCGGGATTCGATTGCCACGACTTCACTCTCGTGCAGGGATCCCCGCGAAAAAGTCACTCGCAGGGCCCCTCTTGCCGACGACAGCCGCATGGCAGCCCCGTCTTCGCCCGCGCCCGTCACCGTCACCCTCGACATCGGCGGCACCAACGCCAAGGCGCGCTGCGCGCACTGGCCTGAGAAGCGCTCCACGCCGTCGGGGAAGGGCTACACGCCCGAACAGCTCGTGCGCGACCTCGCGACGCTCCTCGCGGGCGAGCGGGTCGACCGCATCACGATCGGGCTTCCCACGCCGATCAAGGACGGGCGGCCGTTGCGCGACCCCGTGAACCTCGGCGCGGGCTGGAAGGACTTCGACTACGGCGGCGCGTTCGGCGTGCCCGTGAAGATCCTGAACGATGCGGCCATGCAGGCGATCGGCAGCCATCGCGCAGCGGGCCTTGCGGACGAGACGATGCTCTTCCTCGGCCTCGGCACGGGCCTCGGCACCTGCATGATCGCTGGAAGGCGCGTGCTGCCGATGGAGCTTGCGCATCTTCCCTACAGGAAGGGACTGACCTTCGAGGACTATCTCGGGGTGCGCGGCCGCGAGCGCAACGGCACGCGCAAGTGGCGCGGCCATGTCGTCGAGTGCGTGAACATCCTGCGCGCGGCGCTCCTTCCCGATGTGGTCGTCATCGGTGGCGGCAATTCAAAGGCGCTTCGCGAGGTTCCCGCAGGGTGCGTGCTCGGCGCGAACTCCAACGCGTTCCTCGGCGGATACGCCGTCTGGGACGCGGAGTGGGCTGCGGCGGCGAAGGAAGTGTGAGCCTTCGGAAGCGCGATGCGCTCACGCGCTCGCGGTCGCCGCGGCGGGCATCTGCGCGATCAGCCCGTCGAGCTGCGAGGCGATCCAGCTCATCGGCTTGCGCCGCGTCGGGAGCCGCTCGAGCGACTCCTGAATCAGCATCGACAGCGCCTGCGGGACTTCGCGGTGCGTCTCGTGGATCGGCGTCGCGGGCCCAAGCCGCTCGGGCGGCAGCATCAGCGACTTCGCGGTCGGCGTGTGCTGGCTTGCGGGCGTGTGAAGCCGCATCAGGATCCAGTACATGGTGGCGGCGAAGTTGAAGACATCGGTGAGCTCGGTCACGGGCTCGTAGAGCTTCGATTCCTTCGCCTTGTCGCCGCCGCGCGGCGGCTTCTCCGCCTTCGGCGAACGGGTCTCCGTCGCCTGCTCGGGCGCGATGAAGCCGGGCGAACCCTGGAGTCGGATCTTCTGGGTTCCGATCTTCGCGGCCTGCCCGAGATCGATCACCTTGGTGCGGCGGTCGTCGGTGTAGAGGATGTTGAGCGGCTTCATGTCCGCGTGGACGAAGCCCTTCGAGTGCATGTGCATGAGTGCTCCCGCGACATCGCGGAAGATCTGCAGGCACTCGGGCATGGACGGCCGCCGCTGCTCGGACAGGGGCTGCGCGTCGATGAGCTCCATCACGAGGCCGAGATCGCGCGAGTTGCGGGCGAGCCAGGTCCCCTGGTGCTCGAGCGCGACGAGCTTGCGCAGCGCGGGGTGGTCGAGCTTGCTGCCGATCTCCCACTCGGCGCGCAGCTGGTCGAGGTAGCGGTCCTGCTTGTCGCCTTCGGAGATGACATGCTTGAGCGCGTAGGCGGTGTGCGTCTTGATGTCCTCGACCTCATAGACGCGGCTCCAGGCGCCGTCGCCGATGTGCTTGCGGACGCGGTAGCCGAAGAGCGTGCCCTTGGCCATCTTGCGCTGGGCGGGAGGCAGGTCGTCGCTCATCGCTGCCTCCGCGTCTGCGTGGTGCTCCTCTGCGGGGCGGAAGTCGGCGCCAAGGTGCGGTGGGCGGAAGGCTCGTCCGGCATGCACGCCACAGCGGGGACGACGACCAGGCCGCGTCCGTGCGGATATGCGCGACAGCGCGCGAGATCAGAGGGTCGACCCTGCGACATATGACTGAGAACCATCGGTTGCCCGAACCGCACCACGCGAACGGGCAGCGAGCCGCGGCATTGCGGTCGCGAAGAAATGAACGAACGAATCAGGATACGCGAACGCGGGTGGATATTGGAGCGAAGCGACCGATTCAGAGAGAAGTTGCGCTCCCGCCTCGAGCGCGGTCGGACTCTCGGACATCCATGTTCACGAAGTGTGAACACGGGTCGGAGCGTCGAGGGGCCGCAGGATCTTCCGCGTGGTTCAGTTCGACGCAGATCGCCGTCGTGCGGGCATGCGATCGGCTTCGCCCGAGTGGCCGAGGTTCGACGACTCGCTGGAGACCCGCGGTGCGAGCGGCCCAGCCGAGGCTCGAACGACAAAGTGCATCGAAATGAATCGAAATCAGGCGATCTCTATGCGATCGAGCGCTTTCTTGCGCGAAATCACTCAGGCCTCCGCGAAGTCATCGCGGGCCGCATAGCCGCCATGCTCAAGCTTGGCGATCTGCCGCAGCAGGTCGTTGAGCAGCGTCGACGCGCCGAAGCGGAAGAGCGCGGGCGTGAGCCACTCGGGGCCGAGCGTCTCCTGCACCATGACCAACTGCGCGATCGCGGCCTTCGCGGTTCGGATCCCGCCCGCGGGCTTCATTCCGATGCGCACGCCCGTCGCTCGGTAGGCGTCGCGGATCGCCTCGAGCATGACGAGCACGACGGGCATGGTCGCGGCGGGAGTGACCTTGCCCGTCGAGGTCTTGATGAAGACCTCGCCGTCCGCTGCGGGGCCGCAGGCCAGCGCTGCGGCGATGGCGATGTCGCTGGCATGGCGCACGGCATCGAGCGTCTCGAGCTCGCCCGTCTCGAGGATGACCTTGAGATGCGCGGGCCCGCACGCCTCGCGGATCGCTGCGATCTCATCGGCGACGCGCGCGTACTCGCCTGCGAGGAACGCCCCGCGGCTGATGACCATGTCGATCTCGTCGGCGCCGTCGTCGACCGCCCGTCGGGTGTCGTCGAGGCGCACCTCGAGCGGGAACTGGCCGCTGGGGAACCCGGTCGCAACCGAGGCCACTTTCACGCCCGAACCCGCGAGCGCCTCGCGGGCGGTTCGCACGAGCGTCGGGTAGACGCATACGGCGGCCACGCTCGGGATCGGCGCGCGGCCGCGTTCGCGGAGCTCTGCATCAAGCGCGGGTGCAGGCGAGATCGCCTTCCGGCAGAGCGCCCGCACCTTCTCCGGCGAGTCCTTGCCTTCGAGCGTGGTCAGGTCGGTCATCGCGATCGCGAGGCGCAGCGCCTGACCCTTCGACGCGGACTTGATGGATCGCTTGCCAAAGCTCTCCGCGCGTCGCGTCGCCATGACCGCATCGACGGGTCGCTTCTGCGGGAGGTGGATCGCGGCGCGCATCGAAGGTCCTTTGGGCGCGGATCAGCCGCCGCGTGCCGCGCGGAACAGCGCAGGGATGCTCGCGCCGCCTCGGAGCGAGAGGCGCGGCGTGGTGCCGCCGCTGTCGACCCCGTAGACGAACAGCGTCTCCGTGCGGTTGTCGATGATGTAGAGGACCTCGAACGGCTGTTCGTCGGGACCCTGTCCGACCGAGGCGGTGATCGCGGTCATGCCGCCGACGCCGATCATCGCCGTGGCGGCATCGGCCTCGGGATGCAGCCGACCGGCCTCGACGATTGCGAAAGCGGTGATCGCAAAGGCGCTGGTCGCGAGAATGGCCTTGGAAAGCTGCGTGGACATCGGGCGGTTCTCCTCAGTGCGTTCGGCAGGCGTTCAGTTCGCGCGCGGGCGTGCGGTGTCTGCTGCGTCGGCTTGCAGGCTGCGATAGCCGAGGCCTCGCACCTGCTTCTTCTGCGGGTCCCACTGCACCGCAACGACCTCCTGGGTCGTCTCGTCCACGATGTAGAGGGCATGCACCTCGGTTCCCTCGATGCGGCCCGATGCCGCGGCATAGGTGCTGCGGATCCGAGCCTGCGCTTCCGCCGGTCCAGAGAGCTTCACGAAGGCGAGGAAGCCGAGCGCGGCCACATTGGCCGCGACCAGGACATGCAGGGCGCCGAAGCGCCTCTCTGTCACTTGCGACGCCGACGCGTGATCGGCCTTGCTCGAACCGTGCTCCATGTCGGGGCTCCTCGATTGGGTGCGCTCGTTCCGCGGCCGCGTTCCCCGCGCGTGCGCAGGCGCGTCCTCCGACTCGACCTCGGTCTCCGTCCGTTTCCGATCGATGCAGTGTCGCGCGGAGAGCGCGCGCCGTCTTCGATCAAAGATCCTGATGCGAGCGCTTCGAAGGCATCAGCGACAGCGCGACGATGATGCCGAAGAGAACGGCGATCACGAGGTAGCCGATCACGGGGCTCGTCTTCGGCTCGAAGGCGGGCTGCGGCGGAGCGAGCTGCTCCTGCGCGGAGGCGATCGCCGTCACGACGAGCGGCACGATGGCGGCGGTGATGGTGGAAAGTCGCATCGGGGCAGCATACCCGCAGTTCGCGGTGCCGCCGTCGGCGTGTGCGGCCGCTGCGCGAGTTATCGCGCGCCGCCCGCATCGATGGGTGCGAGCGACAGGCGATCTGCGCCCTCGCGACTCGATGAGCGCACGACCCGGGCGAACGCGTGGTCGTCGTCGTGGTCGAGCGCGATCGTCCAGCCCGCGCGTTCGGCCCGGTCGAGCAGCGCGAGCTTCGTGCACATCGCCTCGTAGGCCATCATGTCGTAGCCGAGGCTCGCGGCGGGGTGCGCGTGGTGGAGGGTCGGGCATGCGTCGCCCGCGAAGAGGTGCGGCGCCGCACCGCCCGCCGCGCTCGCGCCATCGACGAGCACCGCCTGGTGCCCCCAGGTGTGGCCCGCGGCGGGCAGCAGCGTGAAGCCCGCGAGCGGCGCGCACTCGCCGTCATGAAGCTCGATCTTGGACGCGATCGGATCGAGATGGGTGCGCAGGTAGGTGCGCGTCATCGTGCTCTTGTTCGCGAGCGCGTCGTGCCACTCGGTGCGCTGCACATGGATCCTCGCGCGCGGGAAGGTCGGGACGGGCCCCGCGTCCGATGCGCGGGTCAGGCCACCCGCGTGGTCGAAGTGGAGGTGCGTCACGACCACATGCGCGATATCGGCCGGGTCGACGCCGACCTCGCGAAGCGCGTCGACCGCGGTGCGCCGCTCGAGCGCGTACATCGCGCGCTCCTTGTCGGTCCACTTGTCGCCATAGCCCGCCTCGACGAGCACCAGACCGTCGCGCGCCGTCTCGACGAGGAGCGACCGCGTCGCGAGCGCGATGCGGTTGTCGGCGTCGGGCGTGGTCCACTGCGACCACATCGTCTTCGGGATCAGCCCGAACATGCCGCCGCCATCGAGGCGGAACGAGCCCGTGCGGAGGGGAGTGATGCGGTGGTTTGAGGAAGGCATGCGGCGGGGTAGGCTACCGCACGGGCATCCGACGATGCCCGTGCCAGCACCAGAGGGAGCGGCCGCAGCCGCGACCGCTCAAACCTCGAGGCCGCAGCCGCGACCGCTCAAGTGACGAACGCCCGCACGACCTCGAACGCGATCAGCGCGATGATGATCCACTCGAGCAGCTCGCTGCGGTACTGCGACTGGCGGCCTTCGAGGCGCTCGCTGATCGAGCCGAGCGTCTCGAGCTTGCGCGCGATCGACTTCTCCCAGTCGTCGATGCGGAAGCGGCGGCCCGCCGCACGCTGGACGCGGGCGAGGAACGCGTCGCCGAAGAGCTTCAGCGCGTTGGTGATGCCGTCGAAGAGCGCGGCGCCCTCGAGCTCGAGCTCGGCAAGCTTGCGCAGGTTCGCACGCAGACGGAAGCGCGCGAAGAGACTGCGGTCGTTCGCCATCGACCACACCTGGTCGAGGCCGCGGTCGAGCTCGCTGTCGAGGTGCTTGAGCTCTGCGAGCTGCACGTTCGCGAACTCGAGCACCGCGAGCGTGGCCGCGGGCTCCGCGTCGACCACGAACGCGGCCGCCCAGTCGACGAGCACGAGGTCGCGCTCGCCGTAGGCAAGCGGCTGCGCGGTGGCATCGGCGATCTCCTCGGCCGAGAGCGGCTTGTCCTCGAGGCGCACGAGCGCCGCAATGTTCGCGGCGCCGAAGGCCGCGACAGACGGCGCCGCGCCGCCGGTGCGCGTGGGGTCGACCACGAACACGATGTAGTCCTCTGGCGCGCCGCGCACCTCGGGGCGCGTCGCTGCGTCGCCGAGCGTCGTCACGATCTCGTCGACCAACGCACGCGCGGCCGCCGCAAGCGCCGCGTTGTTCCAGAGCGCGGCGGCGAGCGCGCGCAGCTCGACGGGCGAGCCCGAGATCGCGATGCGAAACGACACGCTCATCGCGCCGAAGTCGTAGAGCGTGACCTCGACCGCGCGCTCCGTGCGCCATGCGCCGAGCGCGATCGGCGCGCGGTCGACCACGATGCGAAGCGGCTTCTGCGCGAAGTCGGCGTCGGCGGGAAGGCGGCGGCTCTGCGGCAGCGCCTCGCGCGCGCTTGCGGGAAAGCGGGCGGCCGCGCGCGCGAGGTCGACGGCATACGCCGCCTCGAACGCGAGGAACGCGCGGCATTCGCCCGCGAAGTTGGGAACCGGCTCTGCCAGCATGGCGTGTCCGTGCGCGCGATCGCGCTACTTGGCCGTGACCGTGACCTTGACCGAGCGCGTGTCGACCGCGGGGGCGTCCTTCTCCCACGGTCGCTTGAGCTCGAACACGATGATCGTCTCGCCGCGGCCGACGAGGTTGAAGCGCAGTTCCTCGATCATCGGCCCGCCCGGCATGGCCTCGCCGCCCGCGCGGCGCGATGATTGCTCCTCGAGCTTCACGATCTTCTCGTCGAAGCGCGACGCGGTCCACGCGTAGCCAGTGCCCGCGTTGAACGGAAGCTCGGCCGTGTAGGTCGAGCCCTTCGGCGCCGAGAAGTCCGCGACCGATTCCTTCGGCGGCTCGTGACGGATGACCGCAGGCGTGACGCACGCCGCGAGCGCGGACGCGAGCAAGATCAGGGCAAGGCCGGCGCGCATGGATGTCCTCCGCGGCGCTCTTCCGCGAGCGACGCTCACGCGAAGAGCGCGTCAGGGTCTTCGAGCAGCTTGACGACGGTGTTCAGGAAGCGGGCGCCCTCTGCGCCGTCGACCACGCGGTGGTCGCACGAGAGCGACAGGGGCAGCACGAGTCCCGCGTAGAACTTTCCGTCCTTCACGCAGACGCGCTCCTTGGCGCGGCCTGCTGCGAGGATCGCGACCTCGGGATAGTTGATGACGGGCGTCGCGAACATGCCGCCGTAGCTGCCGACATTCGAGATCGTGAAGGTTCCGCCGAGCGAATCCTCGCGCGCGATCGTGCGGTCCTTGCACTTCGCGGCGAGCGTCTTCACGCTCTGCGCAAGCTGGACCGGCGCAAGCGCGCCCGCGTTCCTGATGACCGGCACCATCAGGCCCGCGTCGGTGTCGACCGCGCAGCCGAGATTGACGCTCGACTTGAGGATGATCTCGCCCTTCGCGTCGTCGACGATCGCGTTCAGGCTCGGGTGCTTCTTCAGCGCGCGGCAGATCGCGGCCATGATGAAGGGAAGCATCGAGAGCTTCTCGCCGACGACCTTCGAGTATTCCTTGCGCTTCGCCTCGAGCGCCGTGACATCGGCCTCGTCGACCACGGTGAAGTGGACGGCCGTCTGCACGCTGCGCGAAAGCGCCTCTGCGATCTTGCGGCGCACGCCGCGGAACGGCACGCGCTGCGCCACGTCGTTCTGGTCGATGTAGACGGAGCCCGGCGCGATCGTGGCCGCGCGCGGCGCGAAGCCTGCGCCGCCGGCGGTCGCTGCGCTCGCAGTCGCGACGCCTCCCTCCGCGAACGCCGCGACATCGCTTGCGGTCACGCGGCCGCCGCGTCCGGAGCCAGGAACCTTCTGGATGTCGACGCCGAACTTCCGCGCAAGCCCTCGCACGGACGGGGTCGCGAGCGCCTTGCCGTCGCGCACGGCGACGGCGGCCTCGGGCGCGCGGCGCGCGAAGCGGTCGCTGACGGTGAGCGTGCCCGACATCGTGCCGACGACCGTGCCCTGATCGCCTTCCGCCGCAGGCGCGCCCGCCGCGATCTGGCCCGACATGCACGCGTTGCCGTTCGAACCCGCCGTGGCACCGACCGCCACGGGCGCGGGCGCCGCAGCGGCCTTCGCCGCGCCGTAGCGCACGAGCACCGCGCCGACCTTGATGACATCGCCTGGCTTGCCGCAGATCTCGCTGACGGTGCCCGCCCACGGCGACGGCACCTCGACGAGCGCCTTGTCGGTCTGCATCTCGGCCAGGGTCTGCGACTCCTTCACGGTGTCGCCCGCCTTCACCTTCCAGCTGATGAGCTCCGCCTCGGCGAGGCCCTCGCCGAGGTCGGGAAGCAGGAAGTGGCTCTTGTCCGAGGGTTGCTTGACTCCGGCCATCGTGGATCCTCAATCGCACCGAAACGGCGCGCGCCATGTTGTACCACAGCGCGTGGCCGTGGCAGGCAGGGAGGGTAGGCTGTGCATCCGCACTCCGCCACGCATCGGAAGGACCGCGACATGCACGAAAGAGCCGAGAACCCCGCCGTCGACGGAAACGAGATCGACTGGGCCCTGCCGCATGACGCGCGCAGGCCCGCTGTGTGCGGCTCGATGGCCGTCGCGACCAGCCAGCCGCTCGCGGCGCAGGCGGGCGTCGAGATCATGCGCAGGGGCGGCAACGCGGCCGATGCGGCGGTCGCGACCGCTGCGGCGATGGCGGTGCTCGAGCCGACGACGAACGGGATCGGCGGCGATGCGTTCGTGCTGGGGATCTTCGGCGGCGAGGTCGTCGGCCTCAACGCGTCGGGCCGCTCGCCCGCGCGACAGCCGCGCAGCGCGTTCGACGGCCGCGCGGGCATGCCGCTGCGCGGATGGGGCCCCGTGACCGTGCCGGGCGCGGTGTCGGGGTGGGTCGCGCTGTGGAGGCGCTTCGGTCGGCTTCCCTTCGCAGACCTGATGGAGCCTGCGATTCGCTTCGCGCGCGACGGATATCTCGTCGCGCCGCGCACGGCCGACCTCTGGGCGCGCGCCTACCCCGCGCTTGCGCCGTTCGCCGAGTGGAAGCGCGTGTTCGCGCCGAACGGCCGCGCGCCGCGCGCCGCCGAGCGCATCGTGCTCGCCGACCACGCGCGCACGCTCGAGGAGATCGCGCGAACGGAGGGCGCGTCGTTCTACACAGGGGCCCTCGCGCGGCGCATCGCCGACGCCGCGCGCGCCGATGGCGCGGTGCTCGACGAACGCGACCTCGCGGCGCAGACGGCCGAATGGGTGACGCCGCTCGAGTCGCCGTTCGGCGCGAGCACGATGTGCGCGATTCCGCCGAACGGGCAGGGCATCGCCGCGCAGATCGCGCGCGGAATCCTCGAGGTTTCTCGGGCGAATCCGCGTTTCGCAGACCTCTCGCCCGACTGCGCGGACGCCGTGCACCTCGCGGCCGAGGCGATGAAGCTCGCGTTCCGCACCGTGCACCGCGAGGTGGGCGACCCGGCGGCGATGCGCGTGACGACCGACGCGCTCCTCGACCGCGCCGCGCTCGCGCAGCTCGCGGATGAGATCGACCCCGCCCGCGCGAAGGACTTCGACCACGGACCGCCGAAGACGGGCGGCACGATCCTCCTCTGCACCGCCGACGCGGACGGCAACATGGTGTCGCTCATCCAGTCGAACTACCAGGGCTTCGGCTCGGGCATCGTGATCCCCGGCACGGGCATCGCCATGCACAACCGCGGCGCGTGCTTCACGCTCGAGCGCGGGCATGTCAACGAGTACGGCCCCGCGAAACTGCCATATCACACGATCATCCCCGGACTTCTCGTCGTGCGCGATGCGGCGACGCGCACCGCGCGGCCGCATGTCGCGTTTGGGTGCATGGGCGGCTACATGCAGCCGCAGGGGCAGCTTCAGATCGCGTCGCGCCTCGAGGACCATCGCGCGAATCCGCAGTCCGCGCTCGATGCGCCGCGGTGGCAGGTGAGCGAGGGGCTCAGGCTCGACCTCGAGCCCGGGTTCCCCGCCGAGACGCTCGCGGAGCTGCGCGCGCGCGGCCACGAGGTCAAGGTCGCGGGCGACAAGTCGATCACCTTCGGCCGTGCGCAGTGCATTCGCCGGGTGGCCGACGGCTTCGTCGCGGCGAGCGACTGCCGTGGAGATGGGCAGGCGGTCGTGGCGTAGCGGCGCGCCGCGGCACGGACCGCGAGGTGCGTTGCCGAGGCGTTACACTCCCGCTTCAAACACCCCTTCTCCAAGAACGGAGACAGTCATGCTCGTCAAGTCGATCGTCCTCCCCGTGCTCGCGGCGCTGCCGCTCCTCGCGGTCCAGACCGCACCTCTCAACGAGACCCCGAAGGAGACGCCTTCGCGCCCGACCACGCCGCCGATCACGGCAAGCAGCAACTTCACGCACGACGGCAAGCCGCTTCTCCTCGGCGACGCCGTGCAGCTCTTCAACGGCGCCGACACGAAGGGCTGGAAGGCCTTCGTGCCCGATCTCGCGAAGGAGGAGAAGGACCAGCTCTCCGTCTGGAGCGTGAAGGACGGCGTCCTCCAGTGCGCGGGGAATCCGATCGGATACATCCAGACCGAGGAGCTCTACGACAACTTCGTCCTCGAGCTCGAATGGCGCTTCGACCCCGCGAAGGGCGCTGGAAACTCGGGCGTCCTCTTGCGCACGATCGGTGACGACACCGTGTGGCCGAAGTCGATGGAGGCGCAGCTTCATTCGCGCAACGCGGGCGACTTCTGGAACATCGGCGAGTACGCAGCGACCACCGATGCGACCCGCACCGATGGCCGCCGCACCGTCAAGATGCATGAGTCGAACGAGAAGCCGCTCGGCGAGTGGAACAAGTACCGCATCGTCGTGAATGGCGGCACCATCGAGCTCTGGGTGAACGGGCTGCTGCAGAACATCGCGACGGGCGTCGAGGCGAACAAGGGCCGCATCGCGCTCCAGAGCGAGGGCGCGTACATCGAGTTCCGCAACATCGTGCTTCGGCCGATCCAGAATTGAACACGGGCGATCCATCGGCAATCGGCGGCTCCGAGGGCACCGCGGATCCTCGCGGCCTCGGCACGCGGCTTGCGCACACCGCGCGCGAGCCGTTTGCGAACCGCGGCTTCGTCAACACGCCGATCCATCGCGGATCGACCGTCCTGTTCCGTACGCTCGACGAGCTCGAGGGCGCGATGCAGGTCAATACGCGTACGGGGCCGTACACCTACGGGCTCATCGGAAATCCGAACTCGCGCGAGCTTGAGCGCATGCTCGCGTCGCTCGATGGCGCGGCGGGCGCGGTTGTCGTCGAGAGCGGGCTGGCGGCGGTGTCGGTGGCGCTGCTCGCCGCGCTGAAGTCGGGCGACCACCTGCTGATGACCGACTCGTGCTACGGGCCGACGCGATACCTGTGCACGCATGTCCTCGCGCAGCTCGGCGTCGAGACGACCTTCTACGACCCGCGCGCGGGCGCGGCGATCGAGGCGCTCATCCGCCCGAACACGCGCGTCGTGTTCCTCGAGTCGCCTGGCTCGCTCACCTTCGAGATCCAGGATGTGCCCGCGATCGCGCGCGTCTGCCGCGCGCGAGGCGTGACGACGATCATCGACAACACCTGGGCGACGCCGCTCTTCTTCCGTCCGATCGAGCACGGCGTCGACCTCGTCGTTCACGCGCTCACGAAGTACCAGTCGGGAAACAGCGACATCCTGCTCGGCGCCGTCTCGTGCGCCGACGACGCATGGTGGAGGCGCGTGAAGACGACCGCAGAGGCGCACGGCCACTACGCGCATCCCGACGACTGCGCGACCTGCCTGCGCGGCATGCGCTCGCTCGAGGTGCGCGTGAAGCGGCACGAAGCGAGCGCGCTCGAGGTCGCGCGCTGGCTCGAGACGCGCACAGAGATCGTGCGCGTGCTGCACCCCGCGCTGCCGTCGCACCCCGACCACGCGCTCTGGAAGCGCGACTTCACTGGCTCGACGGGGCTCTTCGGCTGCGTGCTGCGCGCGCATCCGTCGGGCCGCGCGTACAAGAAGGCGTTCCTCGAGAGCCTGCGCCTCTTCGGCATGGGCTTCTCGTGGGGCGGTTTCGAGAGCCTCGTCGTCGCGAGCGATGTGCGCGCCTCGCGCATCGCGCCGCCGTTTCCCGACGCGGCGTCGAACGAGGGCACGCTGCTGCGGCTGAGCATCGGGCTTGAGGACCCGCGCGACTTGATCGCGGACGTGAGTGGAGCGCTCGCCACTGCGGTGGCTCGCTTTGGTGCTGCTGGCGGTGCGTGACGCTCGCTCGTGAATTGAGCGCTCGCGGCTGCGGTGGCTCGCTTTGGTGCTGCTGGCGGTGCGTGACGCTCGCTCGTGAATTGAGCGCTCGCGGCTGCGGTGGCTCGCTCTGGTGCTTGGTCGCCGCAGGAAGCGCCCACGACGACGGAGCGCAGCGAAGTCGGAGCGCCCAATGCCGCAGTCGCGAGTCGCGCCGTGTGGCACTATCCCCCTGCGAAGCAGGGGGTAGTGGCGGCCTCGAACGCACGGTGTGCGCCCAGCCTGCAGCCCAGAGACGCTGCCGCACCGCCACGATTCGATGAAAAATGGGGCTTCAGGCTTTCGTGTGGGTTTCGACACCGTCCGCTCCCGCCGCGCGCCGTGCCGCGTGCGGCTGGCGGTCTCGTGGTCTCTCACGGAGGCGCGGAGGCACAGAGAACAGAGAACGGGACTCGCCGAGATGCGAA
>WGMP01000001.1 GCA_016124975.1 Phycisphaera sp.
GGCGTTCGAGTGGCTGGATGGCCTCGTGGGCTCGCGCCTTGCGATGTACGAGACCGCCGGCAGCATCCGCAACGGCGCGCTCGTCTGGGCCCTCGTGCGGCTGCCGGGGGAGCTGCGCATCGCGAACACCGACGATGTGGTGCGGCCGTTCATCCTCGTCTGCAACAGCCACGACGGCTCGGTCGCGTTCCGAGCCCTGAACACCAGCGTGCGCGTCGTCTGCTCGAACACGCTCACGCTCGCGTTCCGCACCGCAGGCGCCGACTCGATCGCCGTCAAGCACACCGAGCGCATCCACGACCGCATCGCCGACGCGCAGGAGGTCCTCGGCCTCGCCGTCACCGAGCACCGCCGCTTCGAGGCGCACATGAACATCCTCGCCGAGAGGAAGCTCAGGAAGCGCGAGTTCGAGTCGTACCTCGACAAGGTCCTCGGCCCGTCGTCGAGGCAGGAGTGGAAGGACGAGTCGGGCGAGGTCGGCTACGAGCTCTCGGCGGCGAGGCAGCAGATCACGGCGAACTTCGACCACGACCTGCAGCGGCTGAAGGGCATCGAGCACAGCGCGTGGAGTGCGTTCAACGCCGTCAGCCAGTACGTCGACTGGGAGCGCCCCACGAGGGGTTCTGTCGGGCGGGACCGCGACGAGCGCCGCTTCGCGAGCATGATGTTCCAGGGTGGCGCCGACCTGAAGCGCCGCGCATGGTCCGCCGCCCTTGCCACCGCGGGGGTGCGCTGATGTGCCGCGGGTGTGGTGGCGGCCGGTGCGGAGGTGGCGGCGGCCGGGGCGGCGGCGGCGGGGGTGGTGCCGGCGCCGGCTGCATCACCATGGTCGTGATCGCGTTCGCCCTGTTCGCACTGCTGCGCGGCTGCTCGTAGGAGCACACGCGGCAAGGAAGAAGCGCCCTCGGCGGGCGCTTCTTCTTAGGTGTCAGGGTGGCGGCTCAGTTGACGGGATTGACCTTCGGCTTGAACTCACGGGCGATGCGCTCGGCCTCGGCGATCTGCTCCTTGGTCATTTCCCTTGCGACGGCGTTGCGAAGCTCCGCTGCATCTCCGTCCCCTTGGCTCGCAGCCAAGCTCAACCATGCATGGGCCAGAATGTTGTTCTTTGAAACTCCTCGGCCGTTCGCGTACATGAAGCCGAGTTCGTACTGCGCGCGCGCGAGTCCCTGCTCGGCGGCCTTGCGGATCCACTCGACGGCCAGCGCGTCGTCCTTCGGCACGCCGGTGCCGTCTCTGTACATCTCGCCGAGGTTGCTCTGCGCGAGCGCGTCTCCCTGCTCGGCGGCCTTTCGGTACCACTCGACGGCCTTGGCTTCGTCCTTTGGAACCCCTCGGCCGATCCCGTAACTGAAGCCGAGGTTGACCTGCGCGAACACGACACCCTGCTCGGCGGCCTTGCGGATCCACTCGGCGGCCTTGGCTTCGTCCTTCGGGACGCCGGTGCCGATCTGGTACATCAAACCGAGTTTGGTCTGCGCGTCTGCGAGGCCCTGCTCCGCAGCTCTTCGGTACCACTCGACGGCCTTGGCGTCGTCCTTGGGTACGCCGGTGCCGTCTCTATACATCACGCCGAGGTTGGACTGCGCGGGCGCGTACCCCTGCTCTGCGGCCTTGCGGAACCATTCGACGGCCTTGGCGTCGTCCTTGGGTACGCCGATCCCATCCGCGTACATCTCGCCGAGGTTGGACTGGGCCTGCGCGTGTCCCTGCTCGGCCGCCTTTCGCCACCACTCGACGGCCTTGGCGTCGTCCTTGGGTACGCCGATCCCATCCGCGTACATCACGCCGAGGTCGTGTTGGGCCTGCGCGTCGCCCCGCTCGGCAGCTTCCCGAACCTTTGCGCTGTGCTCCGACGCATCACCGGCCGGCGGGGGCGTCGTAGCCTGCGCATCAAGGCCTGAGGCGAGAGCAAGAATCAGCACTGCCATTCGCGTGATTTTCATGGCGACAGTTTACCGATGCAGCCGTCGAGCTGATGCGACGGTTGCGTGCGCCATCCACGGGGTGGCTGTGGTCGACCGCGGCCATTCGGATTGCGCGGTGCCATTGACGGCGCGCGCAGGGTCTAAACGCCTACGGATCAAATGTTTATAAATAACTTTCGTGGAATTTTCGGCGAAGAAGCCGTTTTTCAGGCCAGAATTTTCTACGGGCTTAGTTCTTTTTTTGTATTCACGGGGCGATGCGGCTTCGCGCGACGACCGTCTCGTCTTGTTTGAATCGCGAGTCGGGGATTGATCGCCGACCCGATTTCCGTTCTCATGTCTGGACTCCGCCGCGCCGTCACCGCGGTGGAGCCATGGCGCGCCGCCGGGGTGCGGTGCCAGGATCGTGACAGCAGGGGATGAACGGATGAGCAGCATGATGCGCAAGCACCTGGCGGGGGTTCTGGTTTCGGGGTTCGCACTCGCGGCGACGGCGTCGGCCGAGGCGCAGGTGGTGCGGGCGTGGGGGTACAACGGCAACGGCCAGACAAGTGTCCCCAGTGACCTGGGACCGGCGTCGGCTATCGCAAGTGGCCTTTGGCATGTGTCGGCACTCCAGACAGATGGAAGCGCCCGTTGCTGGGGGTTGAACAACTTCGGCCAATGCAACGTTCCCGCGGGCATGGGTACAGCAATCGAACTTGCGAACGGCGAGTACCACACGATCGCGCTTCTCGCGGACGGCAGTGTCCGCTGCTGGGGTTACAACGTGCTTGGGCAGTGCACCGTGCCCCCCGATCTCGGCCCTGTGAAGGCAATCGCGGCGGGACGTCAGCACTCAATGGCGCTTCGCCTGGACGGCGCCATTCGCTGCTGGGGATATGACGGAAACGGCGAGAGCACGCCCCCGAACGACCTCCCTCCCTCTGCCGCGATCGCTGGTGGAGGCGAGCACTCTATTGCGCTGTCGACCGGCGGCATCGTGCGTTGCTGGGGCAAGAACGACGAGGGGCAGTGCAACATCCCGGCGGGGCTCGGCCTTGCGAAGGCAATCTCGGGCGGAGTGAAGCACACGATCGCGTTGCGGCTGGACGGCTCGGTTCTCTGCTGGGGTCGGAACTCTGAGGGACAGTGCAACACTCCAGCCGACCTTGGTCAGGTTGTCGCGATCGCGGGAGGCGTCTACCACTCGATCGCGCTCCGCAGCGATGGCAGTGTCCGTTGTTGGGGATCTAACACTTACGGTGAGTGTGCTCCGCCAGCTGGGATAGCGCCAGCGTCCAAGGTCGCGGGCGGTGGGTACCACACGGTAGCCCTCACCTGCGGCACCCCCACGGTCGACCGCAACTCCGGCAACCTCGGCCCGATCGGCTCGGGCACTCCGCGCGAGTTCACCTTTAGCGGGCTGCCCGCGGCCGCATCCGCCGCGACGCTCCGCGTGCGTGTCCGCAGCGACCTGAACCTCTCCTCGGAGTTCCTCACGCTGCGGCTCGACGGCGTGACCTCCGGCACACTCTTCGTCACGGGAGCGAACGACTGCCCCCCGACGCCCGACCAGGCGACGGTGACGATCCCGCTGAAGGCGCTCGCAGGCTACCTCGCCAACGGCGCGCTCACGGTGCGTCTCGAGGCGTCGCCGCTCGTCAGCGCCACGCAGTGCTCGGACGGCCTCTGCGAGATCTCGCTTTCCTACGAGGCTGCGCCCGTCGACTGCAACGCGAACGGTATCGAGGACACCTGCGAGGTGCGCATTCCGGGTAACGACTGCAACGCGAACGGAATCCCCGACTCCTGCGACATCGCGTCGGGCACTTCGGCCGATGTGAACTCGAACGGCATCCCAGACAGCTGCGAGCCTGACTGCAACGCGAACAACCTGCCCGATACCTGGGAGATCTCGCAGGGCCTCGCGCCCGACTGCAACGCGAACGGGAAGATCGACTCCTGCGATATCGCGCAGGGCCTCGCACCCGATTGCAACGCGAACGGCCGGCCTGATTCCTGCGACATCGCGAGCGGCACGCCTGACTGCAACACGAATGGCATCCCCGACTCCTGCGACATCGCCTCGGGCACCTCGCCCGACATCGACGGCAACGGCGTGCCCGACTCGTGCCAGGGCGATTGCAACGGCAACGGCATTCCCGACACTTACGAGATCGTGCAGGCACCTTGGAAGGACTGCGACTCCGACCTCGTGCTCGACAGCTGCGAGATCGCCGCGAACCCCGCGCTGGATTGCACGGGCAACGGCCGCCTCGATTCCTGCGACATCGCGACCGCGAACGGCGACTGCAACGGCAACGGCACTCCCGACAGCTGCGAGATCGCGAATGGCGCGCAGGACAAGGACGCCGACGGCGTGCTCGACGACTGCGAGTTCGCCCGAGGCGACTTCGACCTCGACGGCGAGATCGGCGGCGGGGACCTGGCGGTGGTGCTTGCGCTCTGGGGACTTCAGAATCCGCCGATCGGCGATGTCAGCGGCGACGGCGTGGTCTCGGGCGAAGACCTGGCCATGATCCTCGCGAACTGGGGCGTCATCGCTTGGCAGCCATCGATCGCGTCGGTGACGCCAGAGAGTGGTCCGAACAGCGGTGGCACGATCGTGACGATCCGCGGCTCAGGCTTCGATTCTTCGACGACCGTGACGATCGGCGGCGTGGCTGCGACGGTGGTTGCGAACCCGAACCCGACGACTCTGACGGTGACCACGCCTGCGGGGCAGGTGGGATTCCGAGACATCGTGGTGCAAGCCGCGGGCGGCAGCACGACGGCGGTGCGGGGGTTTGAGTATCGTGTTCCGTGGTACACGGTACTAGAGCAGAGCCCTGACCCCGCGGTTGTGACGAGCGCATCGCTAAGGGCCGCGATAACGGCGACGGGCTACGCGTGGCGCGTCCGCGACAACACAACAAACATCGAGATGGTGCTGATCCCGCCGGGCTCGTTCAACATGGGGTGCTCTGCGTCGAACCAGTACGGCTGCGGCTCCGACGAGAACCCCGTCCACGCGGTGACGCTGACAAACGCGTTCTACATGGGCCGCTACGAGGTCACGCAGGCGCAGTGGACGGCACGGATGGGTTCGAATCCGTCGTGGTTCCAGTCGGCGAGCACGGAGGTGCTCGCCGATCAGGTGCCGAACCGCCCGGTCGAGCAGGTGTCGTGGAACACGATCCAGGGCTTCCTCACGGCGACGGGCATGCGCCTTCCGACCGAGGCGGAGTGGGAGTACGCGTGCCGCGCTGGCACGACCACGGCGTTCCACGGCTGGACCGTGCAGCCGACGGGCACGAACGACGACACGCAGGTCGGGAACATCGCGTGGTTCGGCTCGAACTCGAACAGCCAGACCCGCCCCGTGGGCGGCAAGGCGCCGAACGGCTTCGGACTGCACGACATGGCGGGGAACGTGTGGGAGTGGGTGAACGACTGGTACTCCGGCAGCTACTACGCGTCGAGTCCGTCTACGAATCCGCTGGGGCCGGCGAGTGGAGACTTCCGTGCGGTTCGCGGTGGCTCATGGTTTGGTATCACGGACGCCGCGCGCTCCTCCTACCGCAGCACGAACCCGCCTGGGGCCAGCAGTGGACCCTTCGGCGGCTTCCGCGTCGCCCGCAACCCGTGACCGCGACGTGCATTCCAGAATCGCCCCTATGCGACCGTGGGTCGGCGGTGACGGCGAGAGTTCCGAAAGTCCGTCTGCGGCACCGCGTGAGGGGAAGCTCCCCGCTGGCGGTGCTCCCCGGGCGCATCGGCCATCGGCGTTGCCGCGGCCTCCGTTTAGGTGGATACCGGCCTGACCGTGGCTTTCGTCTGAGGTCGTGCTGTGGGAAAAACCTCGACCTCGTGGACGATATCCCTCCTCGATCGGTAGGCTCCACCGCATGACAACCGCACAGTCGAACGATCCGGACGGCGTGCCGAAGCAGCAGAAGGCGAAGAAGAAGGCTGCGCCTGTCGGCAACGCGAAGCTCGATGATAAGGACTTCAAGCAGGCGGCCATCGATCTTCGCGCGTTGGCGAGGCAGCTCGAGGGCTGGACCAAGGTCTCGCCGCCTGATCTGGCGATCTTCGAGCGGCTGATCAGGGTCCAGACGGATGTCGCGAAGCGTATCGCGGAAGAACCGACCGTCGTCCTGCGCTGGGATGGAGACCGCCTCGTAGCCCGAATCCGGGTCGGCGCCGTGAGCGCGGCACTGAGTCATGAGAGCATCAGCCTTGGTGTGCGTTTCGACATGGACCAGTTCCCTCGGTGCGTGTGGCTCGCTTCGCAGGGCCTCAGTCGGGCGACCTTCTCTCGGGAGGTGCCGCAGATCGGCGAGGATGCTCCGGAGGATCCAGAGGAGGCCCTGGAGCGGCGGAAGCAGTTCGTCGAGTTGCAGGACCAGATCGCGCTGAAACTGATTCGGACCAGACTGGCCAGCTGGAAAGACGGGGAGCCAGCAGGCGACGTGATGAAGGAGATCCGTAAGGCGATCGAGGAGCGCCAGCGGCCTCCTGCGGAACGTCATCCCGAGTTCCGTGGGTTCCTGTGGGATCAGTTCGAGTTCGTTGAACCGTTCGCCCTGATCCGCGGCGCGCTCGAGACCTTCGCTGATTTCGCGGAGTACCTCGTCGACTACCGTCCGCCGGAGCTCACCGCCGAGGAGCTGGCCACACTCGAGCTCTTGTGGAAGCGGAGCGGGTGCGATCACTTCGTTTCGTTGAAGTATGAGGCCGAGGAATCTGCGGTCAAGAAGCCGAAGGTTCCGATCGCCGCTGCACTCGGAGATGGTCCGACCACCCGTGCGCAGAAGGCTGCCAACGCCGCGCCAAGGCTCGGGGAACTTGGATATGTGGAGGCGATCCAGGGCAAGGGGACTAGGCTGACTCCGCTCGGACGCACGATCGCGGCACAGCGGTTCGGCGCTTCGCCTCATAAGTGAATCACTATCTCGGTGCCGAAAGGAGCGAGTCTGCTCGTTGGGACGTGCGCATGGAGCGCTGTGCCCACACGAGTAGGAGCGCCCCGGTGTCGAACGAGCCAGAAGAGTCGGATCCCTTCCTTCCCCGAGACGAAGTCGCGGCGGCGATCGGCGTGAGCGTCCGCACGCTGTCGCGGATGGTCGCGGCGGGCGAGTTCCCGCGTCCGATCCACGTGCGCCGCAAGCCGATGTGGCCGCGTTCGGCCGTCATGCACTGGCGGCACGAGCGCGTGGCGGAGTTCCGTGCGATCAACGGGCTTGATAGGCCAATCAAGGGCGCCGCGCGTCCTCGGGTAAAGGTGGACTGATCATGGCATCGGTCTTCAAGCGGAAAGGAAGCGAGCTCTGGGTTGCGAGCTGGAAGGACGCCAGAGGGCGCTGGCGGCATCGCTGTGGAACCCGCAGCAAGCAGGACACGCTGCGCATGGCGCGGCGGCTCGAACGCGATGCGCTCGAGAAGGGACTCCAGCGGCTGCAGGAGGATCCATTCGAGCAGCACCTCGAGGCTCCGATCGCGGAGCACATCGCGGCATATCTCTCGAGCCTGCGGAACCTCGGGCGCGAGGAGGCCTATGTGCTCCAGGTCGATGCTGCGATCCGCCGGGTCGTCGAAGCCGCCGAGCTCAACACGCTGCGGGATCTCGATGTGGTCCGCGTCGCGGATACGATCGACGGACTTCAGAAGGCGCCGCGCGGCTTCTCTCGAGGGGAGGCGAGCGACGACGACGAGGAGGGCGTGTCGCGCCGCACGAAGACGACGATCGCGACGCGGCTGCGCGGCTTCGCGCGGTGGCTCGTGAAGGCACAGCGGCTCCGTCACGATCCGCTGGCGGCGCTCGCGTTCTCATCGACGCGGAATGACGGCGCCGGACGAGTCCGCCGCTCGCTCACTCGGGAGGAGGCCGCGCGGCTTCTCGATGCCGCGGAGCGCCGCCCTGAGAACGAGCTTCGGCTGGTGCGGGTCGGCAAGCACAAGGGGAAGACTCGGGCGAAGGTGCGCGAGAAGAGCCTGGCCGGTGCACGGAAGATCGGGCTCCAGCGGCGGACCGTCTACCTGCTCGTCCTGTGGACCGGCCTTCGGCGCAGCGAGATCGAGAAGCTGCAGTGGGGCGATCTGGTGCTCGACGGAGCCCGGCCCGCGATCCAGCTGCGCGCGAGCGCCACGAAGTCGCGGCGTGCGGACCGGCTTCCGATCCATGCCGAACTCAAGGCAGCGCTCGTGCGGTGGCGGCAGGCCGTGGGAAAGTCCGCGACGGATCCACAGGCGTGCGTCTTCACGACCATCCCGAGCATGAAGGCGTTCAAGGCCGACCTTGCCGCAGCGGGGATCTCATATCAGGTCGCGGGCAAGGGCGTGGTCGACTTCCACGCCCTTCGCAAGACCTACTCGACGCTGCTCGCGGCGGCGCAGGTGCCGCAGCGGATCAGGCAGGCCGCCATGCGGCACGCCGACCCGCGGCTGACCGAGACGACCTACATGGACGAGGAGGTCCTGCCCGTCTTCGAGCATGTGTCGGGGTTGCCGCCGCTCGGGCAGGCGGGCCCCAGCTCCTGATGGGGACTTCGGACAGCGCGGTTGGGGGCGGACGCTGGCGGTGCCGGCGGGTGTCGCATTGGGTCTGGCGGGGCGGCGAGAGGCGTCGACAGGGCGGCCAAACGGGGTCCGACCCTCGCCATTTACTTTTCCCATTGTGTACACAAAGCTGCACAAAACCGTGTCGCGAAGGGTCACTTTCTGGCCTTCTCGGTCCTTCGGAGTCCTCTGCTGTCCCGGTGCCGCTGGCCGCGGCTGGCGAAGCTGGCCCTGTGCGCTTTCAGCGGAAAACAAGCCACTTGCGCGCAAAAACACAACCGGAAGGCGCTGGGCCTTCCGGTTGGTCGTTGAAGCGGGTGAAGGGGATCGAACCCTCGACATTTACCTTGGCAAGGTAACGCTCTACCGCTGAGCTACACCCGCAGAACTGTGTCCGCGGCGGGTTGGGGCCCGTCGCGGGTCGAGAAGAATAGCAGAAGTTTGGGAAGGGGCAAGGGCCACGGGAGGCGCTGGTCGGGGCCGAGGTGCGGCTCGGGTGGCCAAGTCTCTCTGTGTGGGCGGCAATATCTGCCTCTCGGACTTTGCCGGATCTTCGGCCCAGTCCGTCAAGCCTTCCCGCCGCCTCGCGCGGCGCGGCTGTAGAGGGCGCTTGTGGCGACGAAGAGGAGGCCCGTGACGAGGAGCGCTCCGACGCGCCAGAGGGTGCCTGCGTTGGCCATGTCGAGGACGAGCACCTTGGCTGCGACGAGTCCGAGGAGGGCGAGGCCCGTCCAGCGGGCTTGGCGGAGCTCGCGGCGGAAGCCGACCACGACGAAGGCGACCGCCGAGATCGCGAGCCAGACGCTGAGCGCCGACTGCTGGATCGTCTCGGTCGTGGCGAAGGGCGCCCCGACTCGTGGATCGAAGACGCGGTAGACGAGCGTGGAGCTTCCGACGAGGAAGAGCGCACCCGCGGCGGCGGCGAGCGTTGCGCGCACCGAACGGTCCGCGGCGAACGCTCCGCGCAGGGCGAGGCCGCAGCCGAGGAGGACGACCACCGCGAGGTTCGCGTGCGAAAGGAGCGCATGCCAGAGCCAGCGCGCGCCCTCGGGCGGCTGGTAGGCCTCGGCAGCGATCATGACGAGCGTGACCGCGCCCGCGAGCGAGGTCGCGATGAGGCCGAGCCCCACGCTCAGGTCGAGCTTCGTCTGGCGCGCGGTGATGGCGCCGACCGTCGCGACGACCGCGACGGCGCTCGTCGCCCAGATCGTGGCGGTGGTGACGGCGCCGTCGGTCTGTCCTGCGAGGCGCTCGATCAGGATGATCGTTGCGAGCGCGGCCAGGCCAAACCCGAAGCCGAAGGCGGTCGGGAGCTCGCCGAAGGGCTCTCCGCGGAATCTCCGTCCGAGGATGAGGCCGCTCGCGACGACGAGCGCCGCCGCGATGGCCGCGCCCTCCGGCCGCGCGAAGTCGGTGCCCGCGTTCTCGACGACATGGAGCGTCGTCGCGCCGAACCAGCCGAGGGCCGCGATCGCCGTGCCGAGGAGTGCGACGAGCTTGACGAGGACGACGGTCCGGCCCGCGAGGAGCGCCGCCGCGGGAATCGCGAGAAGGAGCGCGACCGTGGTGAAGCTGAAGGCGATCGAGAGCGAGAGCCCGATCCACACGAGCGCGGCGCAGGCCGCGAGGAAGCCCGACATGAGCCGCACGCCGACCTTCGGGTCGGAGCCGATTGACCAGAATCGCGCGGAGAAGAGGAGCCCGAACGCGACGAGGAGCGGCGTCCAGTGGGTGTCGGTGAAGCGGAAGCTCCACGCCGACTGCGCGCGCAGCAGGGCGTCCGTGGGATAGGCGACGATCGTGGTGGCGCCGCCGAGCGAGATGAGCGCGTGGACGGCCATCGCGCAGAGCCCAAGGAGCGCCGACGCTGCGCCGAGGACGGCGGTCGCGCGCTGCTCGCCGCGGCGGCCGATGAGGATCGCCGCAGCGCCCATCGCGACCCAGGTGACGGGGAGTGCGCCGCCACGGACCACGACGCCGACCTGTGCGATGACGAGGGCGCCCGCGAGGACGAACAGCACCATCGACTGCCGCGCGCAGGTCTCTGCCATCTCGGCCGCGCTCGGATCCTCGGCCCTGTCGCGCTCGTCGACGCCGCCGACGGGAACGAACGAGCGCAGCGAGAACGCAGCCGCGAGCGCCACGCCCGCCATGCCGAGCGGAAGCCACGAGTGGAGATCTGCCCACGGATTCGTGGCGAACGCGCCACGCAGGGCGAGCGTCGCCGCGACCGAGGTGGCCGCGACGGTGAAGGCGGTGTTCAGGCGAGGCGTCCGGCCGCGCATCGCGGTGAACGAGCACTCGGCGACGGCCATGGCCCACCAGAGCGCCGTGGTGGCAAGCGACAGCGCGGGGGCGGTGCCGCCGATCTCGATGAGAAGGAGGAACCCCGAGATCGCTTGGAACACGCCTGCGAAGCGCAGCCACGCGAAGCCGCTGGGCCCAAACGCGGCAAGCGTGAGCGCGACCGCGTAGACGCCCGTCAGGTAGAGGGCACCCGTGGTGGCTGCCGCCTCGCCGAGCGCGGAGCCGGGCGTGTAGATCCCCGCGAAGACGGGAACGATGTAGGCGCCGAGGAGGCTGATGGCGCCGACCGAGAGTTCGCGCGAGCGCAGCGTGAGCACGCCGCCCGCGACCGCCGCGGCGACGCCCGCGAGGAGCGCGGGGATCGGCCCAAGCACATTGAGCGGCGTGATGCCCGCGCAGGTCGAGACGAAGAGACCGCCGACGCCCGCCGCCAGCATCGACGCCGCGGGGAGACGGCCGATCCGCTCGCGGAGGAGCGTGCCTGCGATGGCGAACGCCGCAGAGAGGAGGTACGCCATCGCGAGCTTCAGGCTCGGCGGAGTCTTCTGGAACCATCCTGCGTCGATGGCGAGCTTGGCGAAAATGGCGATCGCCGCGATCACGACGACTGCGCCGATCCACGCGGCGACCTGGCCGCCGAGGAAGCGCTCGAGGTTCGCGGGTGAGGCGGCGCTTTCGGTCGGCGGCGGTTGCGTGCGTGCAGCGACCTGTGGCGGGGCGTCGGGCGGGGCGTCGGGCGCGACGGTGGCGCGCGGCGAGGGGTGGAATGGGGGCGGCGGCGGCGCGATCGGGGGCGCACTTGGCGGCGCGATCGGGAGCGCGGTCGAGGCTGGCGCGGGAAGCACGCCGCGTGCGTCGGCGTCACCCGACGGCGCTGGGGCGGCCCGTTCCAGTGCCGAGAGGCGTGCCTCGATCGCCGCGAGGCGCGCGTTGAGATCGGGGTCTGCCATGGGAAGTGCTCCGTGTAGGGCTACGGTCGAGCGGGCCGCACCACGGCCGCGTGGTCACCAGTTGCGCACGACGGCCGCGCCCGCGATGGCGCCGCCGAAGAGCTTCGCCCCGAAGAAATAGCTTCCGAGGTCGAGCGGGTAGATGGGATTGAGGACGACGGCGAGCGCTGCGCAGAGCCCGCACCAGACGGCAGAGCCGTCACGGCCGAAGACGATTGCCGCGATGAGGAAGGTCGCCGAGCTTGCCCAGCGGACGATCTCGTCGTTCACGGAAGTGGGGAGCAGGTTGAAGCTCTGGCAGAACAGGAACGCGCTCAGAAGCGCGAGCGGGATGAGGATCACCTTGCCGCCGGAGCCGCCGCCCTTGCTTGCCATGGGGCGGATATCGGCTCAGGCCGCCGACGGGCTGCAAGGGGTGGAGGGGCGGCCCCGTCGACGCGACTGAAGGCACGGTGGCCCCATCGACCAAGTCCAGGGATCGGACGATGCCGGTCGTCGACTCCGACGCGGGGCCTGCACGCGGCGCCCACAGGGCAGCGCGAGCAAGTCGCGAGGCAGGTCGGGCGCGCTCCTTACTTGTCCGAATCGGGCAGCCCCATGCCGCGGCGGTTCGGCCCCTTCGGCTCGGGAACAGGCTTGTAGGCGTTCGTCTCGAGCTCCTTCAGCAGCACCTCGACCGCCTTCTCGAGCTGCGGGTCGCCGCCATCCTTCATCAGGGCGGGGTCGTCGATCACCTCGATGTCCGGATCGATGCCGTGTCCCTCGACGCCCCAGGTGCCATCGGTCTCGTAGAAGCCGAAGGTCGGCACGGCGATGGTGCCGCCGTCGAGGAGCGACGGGTTCCCCGAGATGCCGATGAGGCCGCCCCAGGTCCGGGTTCCGATCACGGGCCCGAGCTTGTTGTGCTGGAAGAGCCACGGGAACATGTCGCCGCCCGAGCCCGCGAGGCCGTTCACGAGCATCGCCTTCGGGCCGCGGTGACCGTCCGGCGGCCACGCGCCGTCGCGGGCGTCGCGGCGTGCCCAGTAGTTGGTGACAGGGCGGTTCAGGAGCTCGATGAAGCGCGTCGGGATCTGCCCGCCGCCGTTCCAGCGCTCGTCGATGAGGAGCGCCGGCTTCATGCGCTGGCCGTAGAACTGGCGGACGAGCTCGGTCTGTCCGTCGACGCCCGTGTTCGGCACATAGATGTAGCCGATCTTGCCGCCCGAGAGATCCTCGACGCGGCGGCGCTTCGACTCGACCCAGCTGCGGTAGTTGAGCGAGTCCTCGCTCGAGATCGTCGTGACGACGACATCGCGCGCGTCCCCGTCGCGGACGGGCTTCTTCGACACGGTCAGCACCACGGAGCGGTCCGCGAGGCCGATGAACGCAGACCACGGGTCGCGCGTCGGGTCGATGTCGACCCCGTTGACGGCGAGGAGGTAGTCGCCCTCGGCGACGCCGAGGCCCTGCGCGGCCAAGGGGCTACGCGCGGTGTTGTCGAACGCGGCACCCGCCTTGAAGCGGGCGATCTTCCACGCCTTCGCGGGCGAACCGTCGTCGTTGAGCGCGGGCGCGAACTCGACCCCGAGCATGCCCACCGAGCGGCTCGGCGCCGTCTCGACATCGCCCGGGCCCTGCAGGTAGGCGTGGCCCGCGTTCAGTTCGGAGATCATCTCCGCGATCAGGTAGTTGAGGTCCTCGCGCGTGACGACCGCAGGAAGCATCGCCTCATACTTCGCGCGGATCGCGGGCCAGTCGACGCCGTGCATGCCCGCCTCGTAGAAGTAGTCGCGGAAGATGCGCCACGCGTCGACGAGGATCTGCCTTCGCTCCGCGCGCGGGTCGACCGTGACGAGCATGGGCGAGGTGACGATGGGCTTCGCCGTCGCGCCGGCGCCAGAGCCCGCGATCGACGCGCCGCCGCGGCCGCCGACGAGGAGCTTCTTGCCGTCGGCCGACACCTCGAAGCGCGCGCCAGAGACGCCCGTCTTCTCCGTTGGGTTGCGCTCGGTGAGATCGAGGATGCGCACGCTGCCGTCGCGGCCGTAGAGGAGCTCGTTGCGGTCGTTGAAGCCGAGCGAGCCGAACGAGCCCGCCGCCGCAGGAAGCTGCACGGCGCGGGCCTCGAAGCCGTCGAGGTCGATGACGACTTCCTTCTTGTCGTCCTTCTTGTCGCCGTCCTTCTTCTCGTCGTTCGCGCCATCCTTCTTCTCGCCGTCGCCGGTCGCTGCGCGCGTTCCCGTGAACTCGGTCTCGACGGCGTTGCCTTCCTCATCGGTGCTGCGCGCGACTCCCGAGATCGCGTCGCCCGCGACCCTGAGGTCGAGCTCAAACGACATGGCGTTGACGGCGCCACGCAGCTTGAGCGCGCCCGTGGCGGCGTCGAAGGTGCCCGTCAGGTCCGCGGCGCCCATGACCGAGGTCGCCTTGCCCGTGACCTCGCCGTCGCGCTCGGTGAGGACGAGCGTGACCGCGACGGGCGCGTTCTCCACCTTCACGACGCAGTTCCAGGTGCCCGAGGCGCCTGTCGCTGCGCCGGCGTCGCGCTCCTCCTGCATCGTCGAGTCGGGCGCCGACGCCTGCGCGTCAAGCTCGGTGCGCCTTCGGCGCCTGCCCTCCGCGGGTCCGCCTGCGGGGGCGCCCGCTGCGGGAGCGCCGTCGCCGCCCGCAGGCTTCGCGTCGTCCTTCTTCGCGTCGTCCTTCTGGCCTTCCTCGTCGCTCGTCGGGAGCCACGGCAGCTTGAATTCCTTCTTCAGCGGGACGGCCATGAGGACCTGCGAGTTGTTGTAGATCCAGGTGGTGTCGAACTCGCTGTAGGCGGGGGAGAAGTTGCGGCGGCTCGTGAACGCGAGCCACTCGCCCTTGCGGTCGAAGGTCGGGTTGCTGTCCGAGTAGAACCCGCTCGTCACCATCGTGCGCGCCTTCGCGGGGTCGGCTTCCTTCGTGTCATGGAGATAGATCGCGTCGAGTTCTGTCTCGTCGCACGAGCGCGACCATGCGATCCAGCGCGAGTCGTGCGAGAACGAGATCGGCGCCACGCGCGGCGCGGAGGGGTTCTTGTCGAGCGCGACGGTCGCGCCGTCCTCGAGAGTCACGAGCTCGATGTTGCCCGCCTTGTCCTGGAGGACGACCGACTTCGAGTCGGGCGACCACACGATGTCGGTGCGGAAGCAGCTCTCGCGGCCCTCGCGCGGCGCGGTGACCTGACGCGGCTCGCCCGTGCCGTCGGCGGAGATCGTGTAGAGCTCGTACTCGCCCGTGGCGTCGGAGAAGAACGCGATGGTCTTTCCGTCGGGGCTCCAGGTCGCGGAGCGCTCGAAGACGCCGTCGGTGCGGGTCAGGTTGCGCGGCGTGCCGTTCTCGGCGGGCGCGGTCCAGATGTCGCCGCGCGCGACCACAGCCACGCGCTTCCCCGAGGGCGAGATCGAGGTTCCCTGGATGTTCTCGGCGGCGTCGACGATCGTCGGGCGCAGCGACTGGCGGTCGCCGGGCACGGTGATCTCGACGATGCGCGCCGCGTTTGTCTTGAGGTCGAGGAGGTAGATGCTGTCGCCGTGCTGGAGCACGATTTCGCCGCCGCTGCCGTCGTCAGGGCCGATCGCGGGCCACTTCACATCGTGCTCCTTGAAGCGGCTGACCTGCTTTCGCGCGCCCGTGTCGAGGCTGTAGCTCCAGATGTTGAGGACATGCCCTTCGGCGGCGCCCTCGTCGCTCAGGTAGTAGACCGTGCGGCCGTGCCACATCGGCAGGGTGTCGGTTCCCTCCCAGTCGGTGATGCGCTTCGACTCGCCGGTCTTCACGTTGAAGAGCCAGATGTCGGTCGCCATGCCGCCGCGATAGCGCTTCCAGGTGCGGTTGTCCGTCGAGTGCGGCGTGTAGGCGAGCCACTCACCCGTCTTGTCGAGCGAGCCGTTCGCGCCGTAGGGAACTGGGAGCATCGCGGGCAGTCCGCCCGACGCGGGAACCGAGTAGAGCTTGGTCGCGCGCGACAGCCCGTCGATCCCGCTCGCCATGAAGATCAGGCCTGCGCCGTCGGGCGTCCAGTCGCAGAGGCCCTCGACAGCGGGGTGATGCGTCACGCGCTCGGGAATGCCGCCCTGCGCCGAGATCGTGTAGAGGTCGAGGCCTTGGTCGTAGTTGCCGCGGAAGGCGATCGACTTCCCGTCTGGAGAGAAGCGGGGCGAGCCCTCGAAGCCGCGCGGGCTTGCGAGCGGTCGCGCGGCGCCGCCTTGCTTCGGCGCGATCCAGAGGTCGTTCGCGTAGACGAAGACGATCTCGTTCTTCGAGACATCGGGGTAGCGGCAGAGGCCTGACGCGAGGTCGGCAGCGGTGGCGCTTCCCGCCGCGAGCGCGCTCGCGGAGAAGGTGGTGGCGACGAGGACGAGCGCGCTGCAGAGGTGGGTGATCGGCATGGGAGTCTCGGTGGGCGCGTGGAATGCGCGCGGGGCGAGATGGTAGAGCCTCGATCTTTGGTCGAGCGCGCCGATGAGGCGTCGTTTGGAAAAACGACGGCAAGACAACAGGGTTCCTTAGGGTTCCCTTGGGTTCCCTTGGGTTCCCTTGGGTTCCCTTGGGTTCCCTTGGGGTCCCTTGGGTTCCTTCGGGTCGCTTGCTCCGGAGGCGCGGGGCGCATTGGCGCAGGCTTTGCGCGGACTTAGGACTTCGCGAGGCCTTCGATCTTCGCGAGGCCTTCGATCTTCGCGAGGCCTTCGATCTTCGCGAGGCCTTCGATCTTCGCGAGGCCTCAGGGCTTCGCGAGAATCGCGATGCGCCGATCGCTCACCACGACGCCGCCGGGGCGCTCGATCGTGACGGCGAAGAGGGTGGGCTTGTCCACGCTCAGCTTTGCGGCGATGGGGATCACGGCGCGGCCGCCGGCAGGAACATCAAAGACGCCGCCGTCGACGGGATAGCGGTCGTCGCGCGCTGCGTCGAAGATCCAGAGCTGGTACTGCTCGAGCGTGGGATCGTTCGCGGCGAGCCCCTCGATCACGAGGAGGCCCTTCGAGGTCCGTGGGTCGAAGATGGCCTCGCCACGCACCTCGCCGACCACATGCTCGTCTTCCGTCGGCGTCCACGGCCAACGCACCGCGGTGGGGTGCATGGAGACGAATCTGGCGGGATCCTTGGGGAACGCCTCGAGCGGCTCCTGGCCTGCGCGGAGGAGCGCGAAGGTCGAGGCCGCGCCGAAGGCGATGCACGCGGCGGCGATGAGCCAGTCGCGCATGGGCGTTCGACGGGGGGACGGCGCGGGCGTGAACGGTAGCGGGGCGGGTGCAGCGGAAATGGCCGCGGGCGCTGCGGCGCTCGACGCCGCAAGTCGCAGCAGGCGTGCGCGCAGGTGCGCCGGAATCTCGTTCTCTGTGGCGCGCGCCATCCGCTCCGTCTCAAGCTGGGCCGCAACGAGCTCGAATGCCTCGACCTCGCGGGCGAGATCAAGACCCGCGCTGCGTGCCTCGAGGGCGTCGTCCGCGGTCGTCGGATCACCGAACAACGCAGCGTCGCAGGCTCGTTCGAGCGTGCGCTGAGCGGCGTCGCGGTGGGCGTCGTCCGAGTGGCGGTGCGGTTCGCGGGTCACGGTTGGAGGTCCCTTCTCGAGGATGAAGTCGAGGAGGAAGGTTGAGGGCGTGTTTCGGAGGCACGCTCGTCGCGGATTCGCGGAAAATCCTGCGTATTCGGCGCGCGAGAGGTCTGCGACTGCGGAAGATCGCGCGGAAGATCCTCTGGCGCGAGCACGCCTTGGTCCGCCAGAATCTGCCTGATCTTGATCAAGCCGCGGCGCGCGTGGGTCTTGACAGTTCCAAGCGGCATGCCTGTTGCGGTCGCGATCTGCTCGTGCGAGCAGCCGTGGTGGATGGCCAGTTGCAGCACCTGCTGCTGCTCGGGGCGAAGCTGGGCGAACGCGCGCTGGGCCACGCCGAACTCCTCCGCCATCTCCGATGTGTTGCGCTCAGGTGCCGCGTCCGCAAGCGTTTCCGCGATCTGGGGAACCTCGGGCCGCCGCATGCGCCGCCTGCCGCGGTCGATCAGGCGGCGCCGCGCGATCATGGCGACGAAGGTCGTCTCGCTTGCGATCGCAGGATCGAATCGCCCCGCGCTCTTCCAGACATCGATGAAGATCTCCTGCACCGCATCCTCGGCCTCCGCGGCGCTCGAGCAGAGCCGGCGCGCGAGGCTCCAGACGAGCCCGCTGAAGCGGTCGATGCATTCCGCGGGTGCGGCGGCGTCACCCGCGGCAACGCGCGCGAGCAAGGAAGGGCTTTCGGAGTTGGCGGGGGAGTCGGGCACGGAGAGAAGCCTGCAGATCGCGCGAGTGCGGCCGCAGGATTCTCAGTGTAGCGAAAAATGGCGCATGTTTGTGCGCGTGCAGCAAGCCAGTCCGGGAATTCGGCTTAGGCGTCCGAGGAGATCGCCGTCTGCACGTCGGCGAGCTCGCGCTTCAGGTCGGTGACCGCGGTCCCGAGCCGGGCGATGGTCGCGTCGACGTTCTTCCACATGCCGCCGGCGTCGCGCAGCGCGCGAGCCGAGAGGTCGGCGCTCAGGAAGGTGCGGACATCCGAGAAGCTCTTTGAGAGCTCTGCGGAGAGCGACTCGACCGACGCGGCAAGGCCGTCGATCTGGGAGAGCTCCTCCGAGATGCGGTCGATCCGCAGCTGGGTCTGCGCCTTGAGGCTCTCGTTCTCGATCGCGCTCTGCGTCTTCACGAGCGAGTCGATGTATCCCTTGGCCGATGCGCGCACCTCCGCGATCGACGAGGTCATGCGCTTCGCGCCCGAGTCGAACGCAGCGACTTCCTTCTCGAAGCGGGGGAAGAGCGCCTTGAGATCGCCGCCCGACATCGAGGTGAAGTAGGTCTGGGCGTTCTGCGCGGCCATGAGCAGCGCGTCGGCGGCGCTCTCGGAGTTCCGCATCGCCGACGCGGTGCTGTCGCCCTTCTTGTAGGCAGGCGTTGCGCATCCCACGAAGAGGGCGGGAGCGGCGGCGAGGACGGCGACGGCGAGAAGTGCGTTGTTGATTCGTGGCATGGCGTGACTCCGAGGGGAGGGAGGATACAGGGCTTCAGGTGAAGGGGGAAGCCGCGAGGAGCGATGCATGCTTCGGATACACTCGATGCGCGGGGCGCACTCCGCATCACGAGGTGGGGTGGCAGAGCGGTTGAATGTACCGGTCTTGAAAACCGGCAGACCCGTCAGGGTCTCGAGGGTTCGAATCCCTCCCCCACCGTTCCGAGGTCGCAGTGAGAACTTCACCGTGCTTGACAAGAGGTCGAGGCGAGTTCGTTGTCCTACGTGCCCCCCCGAACGGCGGGGGCGCCGGAGTCGACGATCACGGGTGCCCGGGGACGAAGTCCCCGGAACGACACGCGTCGGAGTCGAAGGCTGACATCATCCGTTCCGCGGACTGAAGTCCACGGGCACCCCAGCTGTTCGTGTCGCACGCTTCAGATCGTCGGAGTCGACGATCACGGGTGCCCGGGGACGAAGTCCCCGGAACGACACGCGTCGGAGTCGAAGGCTGACATCATCCGTTCCGCATGCTGAAGCATGCGGGCACCCCTGCTTCTCGTGGCGTGAGGTTCAGGTCATCGGAGTCGATCACCCGTGACCATCGTGTCGGACGATCGAAGCGGTCGCGGTCGATCACCGTACGAGCTCACCTCGATCCGAGCATCGTCGCGATGCCCGCTGTCCAGCCCGTCTGGTGCGATGCGCCGCAGCCGCGGCCCGTGTCGCCGCAGAAATACTCGTGGAAGTGGATCAGGTCGCGGAAAGTCGGGTCGCTCGCGAACTTCGCGTGCATGGCCATCGATGGCCGCACGCCGCGCGCGTCGGGAAGGAACAGCGCCGTGTTGCGCCGCACGATCTCGTCGGCCGCGCGGCGCAGCGTGGTCGTCTGCCCCGAGCCGACGGGAAAGTCGATCTGGAAGTCGTCGCCGTAGTAGTCGTGGAACTTGCGCAGGCTCTCGACGAGCAAGAGGTTGATCGGCATCCACACGGGGCCGCGCCAGTTCGAGTTTCCGCCGAAGATGGCGCTCGTGCTCTCGGCGGGCTCGTAGCGCACGGCGAAGCTGCGGCCGCCGATCGCGATCGAGTAGGGCCGCGCGGCGAGCTCGCGCGAGAGGCTGCGGACTCCGTGCGGCGCGAGGAAGTGGCGCTCGTCGAGCGCCTTCGACAGCAGGCACTTCACGCGGTGCCCGCGCAGGAGCGAGAGCAGCCGCCGCTCGCCGCGCCCCGGCTCGTTCCAGCGCGAGACGAGCGCCGCCATCTCGGGGCGCTCGCGCAGGAACCACTCGAGCCTCTCGCGGAAGAGCGGAAGGCGCGCCAGCACCTCGGGCTCGATCGTCTCGACCGCGAAGAGCGGGATCAGGCCGACGACCGAGAGCAGGCGGATCTGCTCGACCCGTCCGTCGGGCATGCGCATGAGGTCGTAGTAGAACCCGTCCTCCTCCGACCACAGGCCGAGGCCCTGTCCCGCCATGCGCGTCATTGCCTCTGCGATCTGCAGGAAGTGCTCCACGAACTTCGCGGCCATGTCCTGGTAGAGCGGTCGGTCGTGCGAGAGCTCGATGGCGATGCGCATCATGGTGAGCGCGAACATCGCCATCCAGCTCGTGCCGTCGGCCTGCTGCAGCGTGCCGCCGCCTGGCAAGGGCTGCGAGCGGTCGAAGACGCCGACATTGTCGAGGCCGAGGAAGCCGCCCTCGAAGATGTTGCGGCCCGCGGAATCTTTGCGGTTCACCCACCAGGTGAAGTTGAGCAGGAGCCTGTTGAACGCTGCCGCGAGAAAGTCGAGGTCGGCGCGGCCCGTGCGCGCGCGCTCGCGCTCGAAGACGCGCAGGCAGGCCCACGCGTGGATCGGCGGGTTGGCGTCGCCGAAGTTCCACTCGTACGCGGGAAGCGCGCCCGCGGGGTGCATGTAGTGGTCGGTCAGGATCTTCGAGAGCTGCGCCTTCGCGAACGCAGGGTCGATCTCGGCGAAGGTGACGCAGTGGAAGGCGAGGTCCCACGCGGCGAACCACGGGTACTCCCAGGTGTCGGGCATGGACAGCACGCTCGACGCTGCGAGATGACGCCACGCCGCGTTGCGGCCTTCGCGGCGCTCGGGCGGGGGCTCGGGCTGCGCGGCATCGCCGTCGAGCCAATGCCGCACATCGAACTCGTAGTACTGCTTCGACCAGATGAGCCCCGCGAAGGCCTGCCGCTGCACCGCGCGCGTCTCGTCGTCTGGAAGCGCTGCGCCGAGGCGGGCGTAGAAGCGGTCGGCCTCGGCGGCGCGCGCGGCGAGGAGCGCGGGAACCTCCTCGGTGGTGAAGTCGCTCGAGGCGGGGCAGAGGACGAGATCGATGTGCGCACGCTCGCCTGCGTCGAGCGAGAGCCTGTGCCAGAGCCCCGCCTTCGTGCCCCGCGCATGCGCGTGCACCGCGTCGACGCGGCCCTCGACGATGCGCGCGTGAAACGCGTCCTTCGGGGCGCGCACCGATGAAGGCTCGCGCGGCGTGAGCCCGAAGAGCCGCTCGGCGTTCGTCTCGTTCTCGCAGAACAGGACTTCGAGCGCGTGGCGCTCGGACCGCGCGCCGTCGAGGCGCAGCTCCATCGCGGGAAGACCCGCCGAGCGCGCGACGAGCGCGTGGCGCGAGCGGAGGCCCTCGATGAGCGGCCGCTCCACGCCACCCTTCCACGACCAGGTGTTGCGGAAGAAGAGCTGCGGGATCACATGGATCTCCGCGCGCTCGGGGCCTCTGTTCACGAGCTCGATGCGGAGCGCGGTCTCCTCGGGCGAGCGCTTGGCGTAGGTCGCCCAGACCTCGAAGAAGCGGTCGTCGTCGATGATGCCCGTGTCGAGCAGCTCGAACTCGGGCTCGAGTCGCGTCCGTGCGCGGTTGACGGCCGCAAGCGCCGCATAGGGAAACGCGCGCTGCGGATAGGCGTAGAGCATGCGGTTCCACGCGTGCGACGGCAGCGCGTCGACATGCCACCACAGTTCCTTCGCGTCCTCGCCGTGGTTGCCTTCCTCGTTCGCCAGGCCAAAGAGGCGCTCCTTGAGGATCTCGTCGCGCCCGTTCCAGAGCGCGAGCGTGAGGCAGAGGCGCTGCTCCTTGTCGCACCAGCCCGCGATGCCGTCCTCGCCCCAGCGGTAGGCGCGGCTGCGCGCATGGTCGTGGGGAAAGCTGTCCCAGGCGGCGCCGTTGCACGAGTAGTCCTCGCGCACGGTGCCCCACTGGCGGCAGCTGACATAGGGGCCCCAGAGCCGCCATGGCGCGGAGCCATTCGACGCCGCATGGAGCCGTGACTCCTCGGCGTCGATCACCGCGCGCGCTCCACGGCGGAGAGAAGAAGCGCCTCGAGCACGCAGCCGACGCTCCACGCCTGCATGGGGCAGCCACGCCGCGTGTGCGGTGGGTCGCCGTCGACGATCTCGGGGAGCGAGCCGATGCCACCTTCATGGGCGCGCGCGGCAAGGTCGGCGAGCACTTCCGCGCGGAGAAGCTCGGCGCGCGGCGAGCCCGCGGCTTCGAGGGCGCGGAGATGGAGGCCGAGCAGGAACGGCCACGCGGTGCCGTTGTGGTAGGCGAGGTCGCGCGAGCGCTGGTCGCCTTCGTAGCGGCCGCGATACTCGGCCGCTCCGCGGGGGAGCGTGCGAACGGCAAGGGGCACCACGAGCTCTCGCTGGATCGTGGCGAGCGCGTCGTCGCGCCACGCCGCGGGAAGGTGCTCCGCGCAGAGCGCAAGCAGGAAGAGCTGGTTCGGCCTGATCGCGCCGTCATCGCCAGCGGGGCCGTCGAGGAGATCAGAGAAGCACTGGATCGAGGGGTTCCAGAAGCGGGGGATCGCGCTCGCCGTGCGTTGCGCCGCAGCCGCGAGCCGCGCGCCATCCTCGGCAAAGGACGGCGCGTGCGCAGCGATGAAGCGGGCGAGTCGGCCCGTCGCCGCAAGCCACAGCGCCGAAAGCTCGATCGGCTTCCCAGCACGCGGCGTCACGACGAGGTCGCCGATCTTCGCGTCCATCCAGGTGAGCTGGAGACCTTGCTCGCCCGCCGTGACGAGGCCGTCCCCTGCGACGCCGATTCCGTGGTGCGTGCCTGCGAGATAGCTCGCGGTGATCGAGAGAAGGCGCGGAAGCTCCGTAGCAAGCCAGGCGTGGTCGCCCGTCGCGCGCGCAACCTCCGTCGCGGCGACGAGCGCGAGAAGGGGCGCATCGGCGCTGTGATACTCGGCGCCCGCGCGCTCGTCGGGAAAGCGGTTCGGAAGCAGTCCTCCGTCGAGATGGTCGAGGAAGGTGGCGAGGACAAGCTTCGCCTCGTCGCCGCGCCGCGTCGCGAGGAGAAGACCGGGGAGCGCGAGCATGGCGTCGCGGCCCCAGTCCTCGAACCACGGATACCCCGCGATGATCGAGCGTCCTTCGGAGCCGTCGCGCCGCCTGCGCTGCACGATGAAGTCGTCGGCCGCAAGGGCGAGCGAGCGGAGCTCCCGCGGCGCCGAGGCGAGGCCCGCACGCTCGATGAGGTCGCGCCGCCGCGCGCGCTCGCGCGAGAGGATCATCCCTGCGTCGAGCCCGCGCGACGCGAGCATCGCGCGCAGAGGGTCGTCGGCGGAGCCGGTCGCGCCCTCGCCGAGGCCGATCACGATGCCGCGCGTCTCGCCGGGCGCGAGGATCACCGTCGCGGTGAGCGCGTGGCACGCGGAGCCGAGCGCGTCATAGCCGCGCGCGCGCTCCTCGACGAGCTGGTGTCGGCGCCACCACACGCACTCGGCCGCGAGCGTGGCGCCGTCTGCGGCGACGAAGAGCGTCGTCGGCGTGGGCGCGTGGGCGTTGGCGGGAAGCATGATCTCCGCGCGCGCGCCTTCGCCATGGAGGATGCGTACCTCGGGAAGCCACGCCGCGTCGGGGTCGAGCCGATGGTGTCCACGGTGCTCGACGAAGATGCGCGCGTCGAGCTCGATCGACGCCGGTGAATCGACGAGCGTCCACAGCACCGCGACCGCGCGCGGCTCGCGCAGCAGCAGGATGCGCCGCTCGAGGCGCGCTGGTCCGACCTCGAAGACCGTCGTGGGAATCCCGTCCTCAAGGTGGAAGCCCGCGATGCGGCGGTGACCGTCGGGGTCGACGGCGCCGTCCGACCATCGGCGCACCGCGAGCGCGTGCCGCGCGGAGCCGACCGTGACCTCCTCGTCGATGAAGGGGACGAGCATGCGGCGCCCGATCGGCGGCGTCGACGCCGCGACGAGAAGCCCGTGATAGCGCCGCGTCGCAAGTCCGTTCACGGTTCCGAGCGCGTAGTCGCCGAAGCCGGAGGTCACGAGCCACTCGCGGCGCGCGCCCTCTGTGACATCGCAGGCGACGCCTCGGTCAAGCTCCTGGATGAGTGAGGGCGGTGCGCCGAGGTTCATGGCGAGCTCTTGCGAAGCAGCGTCGTGCGAGCCCGGGATGACGGCGGTCTGATCGGACATCACCGCACGATATCGCGGCAACTGCAGTCGGAAGCGGGGCGTTTCCGCGATCGGCGCGAATCGCATCCCCGCGACGCGCTCACGACAGACGCCGCGCGGGGAAACGACCTGCGAAGAGATGGAGATCCTCGGCCGCCACGGTGAACGCGCGCCGCGCGCCGACCGCGATGCCCGCGGCGTCGCGCGCGTCGAGGCGGACGCGAATGGACTGATCGGGAGACGCGCCCGATGAATCGCCCGTCGCCGCCACGACATCGACGAAGAGACCTGCGGGCTCGATGGCGCGGACGACCAAGTCGAGGAGAAGGCCCTCGCGCTCGCCCTCGCCCTCGCCAACGCCGTCCGCGCGCCGTATCTGCGTGGAGCGCATGCCGAGCCATCCACCGTCGGCTCCGAGCGGTGCCTCGCGCAGGCGACGCTCGATCGCGGTGGGAAGTCGCACGACTCCCGCTGCCGCACCCCGTGCATCGATGGAAATCGCCTCGAAACCGAGCTCGTCGACGAGCGCGGCGGTCTCGAGATCGGGCGGGTGGCGATGGAGCTCGGCCGCTGGGCCGAACGCACGCACGGCGCCGTCGACGAGGACGAGCATGCGGTCGTCTGCGCCGTCCGCGAGGGCGAGCGCGTCGCCGGGGTCGTGGGTCACGACGATCGTCGTCGCGGCCGTCGCATGGCGCATCGTGCGCACGAGCGCGCGCACGGCGAGCCGGTTCGCGCGGTCGAGGTTCGCGAACGGTTCGTCGAGGAGCGCGACGCTCGGACCGCGCACGAACGCGCGCCCGAGCGAGACGCGCCTGCGCTCGCCCGCCGAAAGCGTCGCAGGCCGCCGGTCGAGGAGCGCGCCCACGCCGAGCGCCGCGGCCGCCTCGGCCACGCGCGTGCGCCGCGCGGGCGCTGCATCGCCGCGTGGAAGCGCGGCCGCCTCGAGGTTCTCGCGCACGGTGAGATGCTCGTGCAGCGCCGCGTCGTCGAAGCTCATGCCGACGCCGCGCGCGACGGGATCGAGCGCGCGCCAGTCCTCGCCGTCGAGATGGATCGAGCCCGCTGTCGGCTGCTCGAATCCCGCGAGAAGCGAGAGCAGCGTGCTCTTGCCCGCACCCGACGGCCCGACGACCGCAAGCAGCGCCCCGCGCGCGAGCGTGAACGAGACATCAGAAAGGACGGCACGGGAAAGGTCGGCCCGCGACCCGCGGACGAGCGTCAGGCGCTCGACCTCGAGTCCAGCGCGCCTCATCACCCGCGCTCCGCGCGCCTGCGCTTCAGCTCCGCGTCGATGAAGTCGGCGATGTGCCCGTCGAGCACATGCTGCGGGTTGCCCACCTCGTGGCCAGTGCGGTGGTCCTTCACGCGGTTGTCGTAGAAGACATACGAGCGGATCTGGTTGCCCCAGTCGCGCGACACCTTGCCGCCCGTCGCGGCGGTGAGCTCGGCGGCGCGCCGCTCCTCCTCGAGCTGCTCGAGCTTCGCCTGAAGAACCGCGAGCGCCTGCGCCTTGTTCTGCGGCTGGTCGCGGTAGGTGCTCGCGACGACCTGAATGCCCGTCGGAAGGTGCGTGACGCGGATCGCCGACGCGACCTTGTTCACGTTCTGTCCGCCTGGGCCCGACGCGCGCACGAAGGCCACGATCTCGAGGTCCTTGTCAGGGATGACGAGGTCGCCATGCTCGAACTCGGGCGTGACATCGACGGTGGCGAAGCTCGTCTGGCGCTTGCCTTCGGCGTTGAAGGGGCTGACGCGCGCGAGGCGGTGCGTGCCGCGCTCGCAGTTCATGTAGCCGTAGGCGTAGGGGCCCGAGACGCGGTACGACACCTCGGAGATCCCCGCCTCGGGGCCGAGCGAGCGCGAGATCTCCTCGAGCTTCCAGCCCATCTCCTTGAAGTAGTAGAGGTACATGCGCTCGAGCATGCCCGCCCAGTCCTCGGCCTCGGTGCCACCCGCGCCCGCCTGGATGGCGACGAAGCAGTTGCGGTGGTCGTGCTTCCCCGACAGGAGCGACTGGCGCTCGATCTTGTCCATCCGCGACTGGAGCCCGAAGAGCGTCTCATCGACCTCTGCCAGCATCTCGCGGTCGCCCGCCTCCTTGGCGAGCTCGTAGCCGACCTTGGCGTCGTCGAGCAGGCGGATCGCCTCCTCGAGCGGCTCGACCTGCGCACGGACGACCTTGCTCTCCTCGATGACCTTCTGGGCCGCCTTCGGGTTCTCCCAGAAGTCGGTGGCGTTCATGCGGTCGTCGAACGCGGCGCGTTCGGCAAGCTTCTGATCGTAGTTAAAGAGAGTCGCGGAGCGTGATGATCCGCGCCTCCAACTCGTCGATCACCGGTTGATGAGCGTCGTAGTGCATGGGGCGGGGAGTGTATCCGCGGCGGCGCTTCCGCGCGGCGCGCAAGACACTACATTTCCCGCATGTTCGTCTCGAGCCGCATCGCGTCGATGTCCGAGTCCGCCACCCTCGCCGTGGGGGCGAAGGTCGCAGCCGCGCGCGCGAAGGGGCGCGACGTGGTCGCGTTCGCGATGGGCGAGCCCGACTTCGACACGCCCGGCAACATCAAGCGCGCTGCGATCGACGCGCTCGAGAAGGGGATGACGAAGTACGCGCCGACCCCGGGCGACAAGGCCGCGCGCGAGGCGATCGCCGCGAAGCTCACGAACGAGAACGGCGTCGCGACGAGCTTCGACCAGGTGACGGTCACCGTCGGCGCGAAGCACGCGATCTACATGGCGCTGCAGGCGATCATCGAGCCCGGACGCGGCGACGAGGTGCTGCTCCCGACGCCCGCGTGGGTCTCGTACAAGCCGCTCATCGAGCTTGCGGGCGCGCGCTGCGTCGAGGTTGCGGGCTCGGTCGAGCGCGGCTTCCGCATCACGCCCGCCGAGCTCGCCGCGGCGATCACGCCGCGCACCGTCGGCATCGTGTGGAACTCGCCGTCAAACCCGTGCGGGATCGCATATCCCGCCGACGAGGTGCGCGCGCTCTGCGAGGTGCTCGCGCGGCACGAAAGGATCGCCGTGATCTCGGACGAGATCTACGAGAAGCTGATCTACCCCGAGATCGATCCAGGACTCGCGCATGTCTCGCCTGGCGCGCACCCCGCGCTCGCCGCGCGCACGATTACCGTGAACGGCATGAGCAAGAGCTATGCGATGACGGGCTGGCGCATCGGCTACATGGCGGCGCCCAAGGCGATGGCGACCGAACTCATCAAGCTGCAGGGGCAGATGACGAACTCGATCCCGAGCTTCTTCTATCCCGCGATTCTCGAGGCGCTGACGAACAGCGCCGCGGGCGTCGAGGCGATGCGCGTGAAGTTCGCGGCGCGCGCGAGGCTGATCCACGACGAGCTCGCCACGATCCCCGGGTTCCGCACCCCGAGGCCGAACGCGGCGTTCTATGCGTTTCCCGATGTGTCCGCGCACTTTGGCAAGACCTCGCCAGGCGGCGTGCGCATCGACGGCGCGCAGTCGTTCGCAGACGCGCTTCTCGCGGAGGCCGATGTCGCGGTCGTTCCTGGCGAGGATTTCGGCGCCTGCGCGCGCGGCCACATCCGCTTCTCGTTCGCGTGTTCCGACGAGAACATCGTGAAGGGCGTCGGCCGCGTCCGCGCGTGGGTGGCGAAGCTTGCGTGAGCGCCGCGCTTGCTCGTGCCTTGCTCGTGCATTGCTCGTGCCTCAGTTGCGCCGCTGCGCGAACATCCAGTCGAGGATGCCGTCTGTTCCGAAGCGATAGGCGGGCGTCCACGCGTCGTGGCCGATGCCCGCGAGCTCGAGGAATCGCGGGCTTCCGCCTGCTGCGACGGCTGCGTCGCGCATCGCCCGCGAGAGCGCCACGGGAACCACGGGGTCGTCGGCGCCGTGCACGATCGCGAGCGGGAGGTGCGCGAATCGCGCGGCGGTCGTCGGGTCGCCGCCTCCGCAGATCGGGGCGATGGCGGCGAAGAGCTCAGGCCTGCGTGCCGCGAGGTCGAACGCGCCGAAACCGCCCATCGAGAGGCCAGTGAGGTAGACGCGGTCTCTGTCGACTGGCTTCGTGGCGAGGACCTCCTCGATCGCGGCGACGAGCGCGCGCATGGCGCGCGTCGGCTCCTCCGCGAACCTCGGCAGCTCGCCCTTCTCGCGGAAGGCCTTGAGGTCGATCGCGCTCCACGACTCGTCGCGCGGACACTGCATGGCGAGCACGAACGCAGGCACGCGCGACTGAAACTCCTCGCCCGCCGTCGCGCCCGCGAAGTGCTTCAGCTGCGCCGTATTGTCGTCGCCGCGCTCGCCCGAACCGTGCAGGAAGACGACGAGCGGCAGTCTGCCGCCCGCCTTCGCGAGCGCCTCGGTGCTCGGCTCGACGAGGCGCGAGCGATACACGGCGTCGACGGCGCCGTCGGCCTTCCGCACCGTCGTCTCGAGCGACGCGATGGCTGCGAAGCGATCCACAGGCGCCGCGCGCGGCGCCTCGGCCTCCTGCGCCGAGAGAACGCCGCCCGCGCAGAGGGCGCAGGCGGCGAGGGAGACGAACATGATGTTCATGCGCGAAGCTTACCGCGCTCGGTCAACCGCGCAGCGGCGCGCCCTGCAGGTTGCTCGCGCCGATCCCAAGCGGGACAGGCTGCGGGCGGACCTCGTAGTTCGGGCTCAGCGCGATGTTGAGCGGCAGGCGCTTACCCGTCGGGTCGCGCGGGATGTTGTCCTGGTCGATGATGCGCTGGATCGCCATGATGCCCTCGATGAGCATCTCGGGGCGAGGCGGGCAGCCGGGCACATAGACATCGACGGGGACATACTGGTCGACGCCCTGCACCACCGCGTAGGTGTCGAAGACGCCGCCCGTCGAGGCGCAGGCGCCCATCGAGATCACCCACTTGGGCTCGGCCATCTGCATGTAGATCCGCTGCAGCACGGGCAGGGTCTTCACGCTGACGCGGCCCGCCACGATGAGGAGGTCGGCCTGTCGCGGCGAGAAGCGCATGACCTCCGCGCCGAAGCGCGCGAGGTCGAAGCGCGAGCACGCGGTCGCCATCAGCTCGATGCCGCAGCAGGCGGTCGCGAACGGCAGCGGCCAGACGCTCGAGCGCCTGGCCCAGTTGATGACTCGGTTCAGCTGCGTGGTGACCACGCTGTCGGTCGGGAGTGCGGCTTCAAGGCCCATAGGTCGAGCATGGTAGCGCGGCATCGCCCGCGCGGCACCGCGGTTTTGCGCGGGATTCCCGCCACTCTTCCGCGATTTCCCGCGTCAGCCGAGGATGCGGGTCATGTCGTCGCTCCCGTGGAGCACGGTGTAGAGCTTCTCGACCTTCATCATGCGCAGGAGGTCGAGCACCGTGCGGCTCGTGCCGACGAGGTAGCCCTTCATCTTCGCGCTCGCAGCACGGTTGCGGATGTCGACGCACATGCCGAGGCCCATGCTCGAGATCTGCTGCACGCCTGCGAAGTCGATGACGATCGAAGACACCTTCGAGTGGGCGCATCCGTCGATCGCGGCCATGATCTCCGCGGCGATGATCGGCGCCTCGCGCTGCCCGATCGACGGACAGAGGATGCGGGCGAAGAGCCCGCGCGAATGGCGGTCGATGCACACATACTGCGACTGCGTGCGGTCGGACGGCGTGGTGGGCAGCGTGTACTGCTTCATGCTCCGTGCATCGGCCCGCGCGGGCGGCGACTTCGGCAATAGTTGCCGAATGAAGGTGACGCGGCGTGCGACCCCGAGGTTCGCGGGCCTGCCTGCACAGACCGAACTCTCAGCGGCGTGGCGGCAACCGCCATGACCCTGTCAGCACGGGAGGATCGACCGTCACGGCGGTGTTGGCGACGACCGTGACGGTGGGGATCGCGTGCGGAAGGACGGTCGGCGATTCGGCTGCCTTGGCGCGCTCGTGGGCGGCATTCTCCGCGTGCGCGTGCGGCACTGGCGCACCCAGCGTGTCGATCTCGACCGCGGCGATCGGACCAAGCCGTGACAGCTCGCCTGCGAAGTTTCGGGCCACCGTCCGCGAGTCGCCTTGGAGGAGATCGGTGTCGAGCGCGATCTCCGCAAAGGCACGGTCCGCCTTGCCCGCAAAATGGCGCAGCGCGTTGGCGAGACTGCGCATCTCCTGCGACAGCTCGGCGCGGACACCGCCCGCGATCGCGTCGGCGATCGGCCTGATCCGCTCGGGGGAGGGCGATGCGAGCAGGGGCGCCCAGTGCGCGAACTGCTCGAGGACGGGCGCCGCGGACTCCGTGGCCGCGCGCACCGATTCGCTTGCCACATTCGCGCGATCGGCGCGCTCGACGAGTTCGCCCGACATGCGCTCGCCGCGCTCGACGAGCCAGCTGAGGTCGTCGCGCATGCGGCGCATGTCGCCGTGCACGGACTCCCGCGCGGCGGCGAGTTCGTGCACGAGCTTGCCCAGGACCTCGCGCAGCGCCGTTCCGTCGCCGACGCGGATGGCGAGCGCGTCGATGAGGCGCTGGCCATCCGAGGAGAGTCCCGCGAGCGCGGCGGTCGCACGCTCGGAGCGCTCGATCAGCGCCGCGGCCTCGCCCGTGGCCGAGAGCGCTGCGTCGACACGGGCAGTCGCCGTCTCCGCGCGGCGCACCATGTCGTCGATCCTCTCGAGCCTGCCTCCGAGCTCGGCGTCGACGGCGGCGAGCGTCGCGTTTGCGGCGTGCTCGAGGCGCGCCTCGATCTCCTTGATCCTGTCGAAGCGCCAGTCGAGTTCGCGCGCGATCAGCGCCACCTTCTCGCCGACAACGCGGTCCGCGGCCTCGCGGATCGCGGCTTCGGTACGCGCCTGCGCGGAGGCCGCGGCCTCCTCGACCTCGCGCTTACACTCGGCCGCCGCTAGGGACGCCTTGTTGCGCAGGGCATCGGCGGCCTGCACCGCGGCGTCGCTCGCCGCGTGCGCCGCGCGCTCAAGCGCCGCGCGCATGGCATCGGTCACCTTCTCCGCCTGCTCGTGCGTGGAGCGCGCTGCGCGCTCCGACTGTTCGCGTGCGGCCGCGAGCACCCGTTCCGCATCGTCGATCACGCCGACGGCACGCTCCGCGATCCGCTCGCCGCGGCCTCCCTGCACATCGAAGGCCTGCAGCATTCGGACGCCGAGCTTGAGACGCTCCTCGAGCTCGGCCGCGAGCCGAACCGCGCGATCCGCAGCCTCGTGCTCGTCGGCGAGCTTCGCCTCGAGACGCGTGGTCTGCGCCTCGACGCGCGCGAGAAGCTCGGTGAGACGAGTCTGCTGCGCGATCGACGCGGGGGTCTGCGCAGGCGCCTGCGGCTGAGCCGCGTTGTTTGGTGTCATCGCGGCGGACCGCGGCGCAGGCACGGAGAGCGGCGCGGGCACCGTGCTCGGCGGCGCGCTTCGCTGCTGCGCGGTGGGGCGCGCTGCGACGACCTGCCTTGCGCCATCGAACGACTTGCCCATGTCAAATGGGCGTGCGGCCGCAGCGGCGCTCTGGGCGATGTCCGTCGCCGGCACCGGCTCTGCGATGAAGCCCTGGAATGCGCTCGGCTGCGACGCCGGCTGCGCGTTCGGGCTGATTCCGTCTGAGTGAGGCGTTCCGCTGTGGTTCTGGTCGAGCATGGTCCTGCGCTCGCGTGGGGCATCCTGCCCAATGAACGATGAACGGCCGATCGACGGCGCCCCGCGGCGCCGCCTCGCCGCCACCGAAGCCCGCAGAGCGGACAAGCGGCGGCGCGGGCCGTAGTTTCACAGAAATGCCGGTCCTTGGGACCGAGAAGCGCTGCCGTTCCGAGAAAAAAGCATCAAGGGCGCGTCAGGATCGGCGCGGCCCGCGAGGCGAGCCGCTCCGCGATGGGCCGCTTTTCGCGGAGGAACCGCCTCGTGGAGCACTGCCCCTCGGAGCACCGCCCCTCGTAGCACTGCCCCTCGTAGCACTGCCCCTCGTAGCACTGCCCCTCGTAGCACTGCCCCTCGGAGCACCGCCCCTCGGAGCACCGCCCCTCGGAGCACCGCCGCTCGGAGAACCACCTCTCGAAGAACCACCTCGAGGCGCGCCGCCTGCTGGCGTGTCGCCCCTCGAGGCGCCACTCCGCGATGCTCCACCTCTCGGCGCTCCACCTCTCGGCGCTCCACCTCTCGGCGCTCCACCTCTCGGCGCTCCACCTCTCGGCGCACTGGCTCCCGCGGCATCGGTCCACGGCGTGTTGGCTTGCTTCCCATCTCCTCGCGACAGGGGCCGCGTCGGAGCGGGCTTCCTCGCGCCACCCGTCAGGGGTCCGCGATCCTTCCCGTGGCGCATGGGTGCCGCCGCCGCAGAGCGTGCGGTCGGCGCTTCAGGCATCGTGGCTGGGGCCTCCGCCGCGCGCGCAGCGGCCTTCGCCTCGCGAATCACCGCATGCTCCTCCATCGAGCGGCGCGGAGCCTTCGGCTTGCGCGCGGGCTGCGTCGACTCGCCGCGCGAGGCCTGCCGCAGCAGATCGATCTCCTTGCCCGTGAGGTCTCGCCACTCTCCGACGGCGAGCCCCTTGAGCTTGATCGGGCCGAACGAAGTGCGGCGGATCTTCTTCACGGGGTGCCCGAGTTCGAGCATGAGCGGGCGGATCTGCAGGTTGCGATGCTCGCAGAGCTCGAGGTGGACGACCGTCTTCTCGCGGTCGCGCGCAATGAGCTTCAGCGAGCTCTTCACGGGCGCGTCGCCAGGACTCGCTCGGAAGATCTCGCGCTCGATGCCCGCGATCGCGCGCTCGTCGAGGCTTCCCTCGAGCGTGATGTCGTAGCCCTTCGGCACGCCGTAGCGGGGGTGCGTGAGCCGGTTCGCCAGCTCGCCGTCGTTCGTCAGGAGAAGAAGCCCCGAGCTGTCGAGGTCGAGCCTGCCGACGCAGTAGAGCCGCGCCCGCTCGGGATGCTGCACAAGGTCGATCGCGCGCGGACGGCCCGCCGGGTCGCTGTTCGTGCACACCGTTCCGCGCGGCTTGAAGAGCACGATGTAGACATGCTTCTCGGGCTTGCGCAGGGGCTTGCCGTAGACCTCGATGCGGTCAGCCGAAGGATCGACCCACGCAGGCAGCGTGTCGACGCACTTCCCGTTCACGGTGACGGCGCCCGAGAGCACCAGCTCCTCGCACTCGCGGCGCGCGGCCACTCCCGCGTCGGCGAGCGCCTTCTGCAGGCGCACGCCTCTCGACTTGTCCGCGAACTCGCCAAGAGGGCCCTTGGAGCGACGGGGTGAACGGTTGGAACGCATCGCGACAGTGTACGGCACTTCGGATTCGCGCCCTCGCTATCCTTTGCCCCATGCCAATCTACGAGTACGAAGCGGTCGAGGACGGCGAGGTGATCGAGCTCCTGCGCTCGATGAAGGAGGCGGACAGCCCCGTCGATGATCCGAGCGGCCGAGGCCGCACCTTCCGCCGACGCATGTCGGTGTTCGGCGTCTCTGGCGCTGCGGACGCGCAGGCCGCGCCCGCGGTCGGCCATGTGCACTCCTCGAGCTGCGGCTGCGGCAAGCCCCGTGGAAGTTGCGGCATCGGATGAAGACCGCCCCGACAAGCGTTCCTGTCTCCGGCTCGAGAACCGTTATCCACGGCGTCGACTTCTCAGGCGCCGACGGCGGCGGCGCTGCCAAAATCCGCATCGCCGAGCGCGAACTCGCCGCGAAGAGCGTGGTGGCCATCAGGCCGCGCGTCGACCGCAACGGGCTTCGGCGGCTGATCGCCGAGTGCGCGCGCGATGGCCGCGAGCACCTGTGGCGCATCGACGCGCCGTTCGGGCTTCCGCGCGAGAGCCTTGCCGCGGGCATCGACGGACTTCCGCAGGACCGCGAGCCGAGCTGGATCGAGGTGGCCGAGTGGATGGCCTCGTTCCCGAACGCGCGCGCGTGGCGTGGCGCGATGCGCGAGTCCTCGCGCCGCGAGCCGAAGCGCACCTGCGACCGCGCGCTGCACACGCCGCTCGCGCCGATGAACCTCCGCGTCTTCAAGCAGACCTTTACGGTGATCACCGAGATCCTGCTGCCGCTCGCGCGCGAGGGCGTCGCGATCATGCCTGTCTCGATGCCCGCCGCCTCCGGTTCGGCTTCACTTCCGTCGACCCGCGTCTTCGAGGGCTGCCCCGCGAGCGTCCTCCGTCATCGTGGCTGGCCCGCGAAGGGCTACAAGGGCGGCGGCGAACCTCCGCGCGCGGTGCGTGAGGAGATCGTTCGGCTCCTGCGCCGCGACGGGCTCGAGATCGCGTCGGAAACGGCGGTCGAGGCGATTCAGGACCAGGAGGGCGATCTCCTCGATGCGATCCTCCTGACCACCGCGCCGATCGCGCCGCCCGAAGGCGGCGTTCCGCCCGAGGCGCTGCTCGAGGCGTGGGTCTACTGATCCGCGGGTACGCCATGCCGACCGAGGCGTCCGACATCCTCTCGCAGACCCTGCGCATCAACGAGACGTTCTTCTCGATCCAGGGCGAGTCGACCTGGGCCGGGTGCCCGTGCTTCTTCGTGCGCCTGACGGGCTGCCCGCTTCGTTGCCACTACTGCGACACCGAATACGCGTTCCGCGAGGGTTCGCCGCGCACGATCCAGGCGATCCTCGACGAGATCCGCGCGTCGGGCGCCACGCTTGTCGAACTCACTGGCGGAGAGCCGCTGGCGCAGAAGCGCGCGTTCGACCTGATCGCGCTCTTGTGCGACGAGGGCTTCACGGTGCTCGTCGAGACCTCGGGCGCCGTCGACATCACGGCCTGCCACCCGAAGGCGATCCGCATCCTCGACATCAAGACCCCAGGCTCTGGCGAGTCGGCTCGCAACCTCTGGTCGAATCTCGACGACCTCCGACCGCACGACGAGGTGAAGTTCGTCGTCGTCGATCGCGCCGACTACGAATGGGCGCGCGGCGTCATGCGCGAGCATCGCCTCGCGGAGCGGTGCCGCGCGGTGCTCATGAGCCCCGCGTTCCCGCAGAAGAAGGGGCTCGAGATCCTCGGCTGCCCCGGCCTCGACCCGCGCGCGCTCGCAGAGTGGATCCTCGAGGACCGCCTGCCCGTGCGGCAGCAGACGCAGCTCCACAAACTGATCTGGGACCCCGGCACGCGCGGAGTCTGACCGGCGGCTGCGCAGCTTGCACCGCGCCCCCAGCCGCACCAGAGGGAGCAGCCGCAGCTGCGACCGCTCAAACCACGACAGCACCAGAGGGAGCAGCCGCAGCCGCGACCGCTCAAACCACGCAGCGGCCGCAGCCGCGGAGTTTTCCCAGCGCCCCCAGCCGCACCAGAGGAAGCAGCCGCAGCCGCGACCGCTCAAACCACGCCAGCACCAGAGGGAGCGGCCGCAGCCGCGACCGCTCAAACCACGCCGCAGCCGCAGCTGCCGAGTTTTCGCAGCGCCCCCAGCCGCACCAGAGGAAGCAGCCGCAGCTGCGACCGCTCAAACCACGCCGCACCAGAGGGAGCGGCCGCAGCCGCGACCGCTCCAATCACGCAACAGGCCCCGCTTGCGCGGGGCCTGTCTGAATGCCCAGGAGAGGACTCGAACCTCCAAGGTTGTTACACCACCAGCACCTCAAGCTGGCGCGTCTGCCAATTCCGCCACCTGGGCAGGTGGCCGACCGCCGCGGCTTGGGGTCGCGTCGGGGGACGGGAACGATAGCGGAAGCCGCGCGACGGGGCAAGGGCTTCGGGCAGCGTCGTGAAAGCGAAACCGCCCGAACGCGGGGCGTTCGGGCGGTTTCGGGACTTGCGGCGAGGGTGGGGCGATCAGCCCCAGTTCGACAGCAGGATCGCGAGGTCGGAGCCATCGGTCGTGCCGTCCCCGTTGAGATCGGCGACGCCGTTCTGGCCCCAGGTCGACAGCAGGCCCGCGAGGTCCGCGCCGTCGACGATGCCGTCGCCGTTGATGTCGCCCGGGGTTACCGCCTCGCAGACGAGGATGCGCATGCGCACTTCATCGATCGCGGCCTCGACGAGCGATCCCGAGCCCGTGTCCTCGGCGACGAAGCGCAGACGGACCTGGTTCGAGGGCGTCACGAAGTCCGCCACGCGGAACTCCTTCGCGTACCAGCCGCCGTCGGCCTCTGGGCCGCCCGGACCGACCGTCTCGAGCGGCACCCAACTGGTGCCGTTGTTGTTCGAGATGAGCACGCGGAAGACATCCGCGTTCGGCGCAGCGCCGCGGGCGTTCGAGTACCAGCGGCTGTAGCTGATGAAGGCCTCGCCACCCGTCGCGTTCATGGCGGGGGAGGTCAAGGTCGTCGTTCCGCCGTCAATGTCAGCGGAGCCTGCACCGCCGCCCACGACTCCCTGACCCGTCACGAAGCAGATCGTGCCAGGGGCGGGAGAGGCGTCGTCTTCAGGCTGCACAGCCGCGCCGCCGCTCGTCGTGCCGACGGGGTCGACGCGGACCCACTGGCCCGCGGTCGCGGTATCTGCGGGGATTGAGAGCGTCCAACCGAGATTCGTCTCCACCGTGTCGACGAACGGGAACTCGATGCCCGTCGCCGCGATCACGCTGTAGAAGCTCGCGGGCGCGTCCGACGGGCTGCGCACGGTGGCGCCAGCCGTCGTCTGCGCGCTGATGTAGTACTGGATCTGCGAACCGCACGGAGCGGCGGGGATCGTCGCGAGGTACTCGCTCGTCGTCACCTGCGTGAGGGGAACCTGCGTGAACGATCCCGTGCCGCCGAGGCGGTAGAAGAACTGACCCGAGCCCGCCTGCGGGGTGGCGGCGATGCCCGTGACCCTCACGGGGAAGGTCGTGGTGCCAGAGGGCGAAGCGATCGACGGACGACCCTGCGGGTAGCCGATGTCGAGCAGCGCCAGCGCGGGGCCGGGCATGCTGTGGTCGGAGAAGCCCTGGTTGATCGCCGCGTAGTTCGGCGTTCCGTTGAGGATGTTCGAGTCGTCGTCGTCGACCGTGAGGAAGTCGATCGTGATCGACGGATCGATGCCCGTTCCCGTGTGGAGCAGCACCGAGTTGACGGTGAGGAACGAGATGATGTCGCGGTAGGTCGCGGGGTTCTGCGCGAGGAGGTAGTTGCGCGTGCTCCACACGCAGCCCGAGAGGACGGTGCCGCAGGTGTGGATGGCGCTGCCCGCCGTCGAGCAGTTGGTCGGCGAGTACTGATTCGTGTTGTCGGCGTTGCGGATGCCCGTCGAGCAGGTCTGGAAGCCGATCGCGAGGCGCGAGTCGTCCGTCACGATCACGGCCATGCAGTCGGAGAAGCCTTCGCCATAGGCGCCCTGGCCCGAGCCCGCGCGGTTCACGATGTGGTGGCCGTACTCATGGTGCACGACGGCGCTGAAGCCCGTGTTGTTGCAGCCGCCGCCCGCGGGGTAGAAGTTGATCGACGAGCCGTCGTAGAACGCGTTGCAGGTGCCCGACACCATCACCTTGATGGGGAAGTCGACCTGCGTCGGAATGGTCGGGAACGCAGGCGCGTACTCGAGCAGGTAGTCGCGCACGCGGTTCGCCTCGACGTAGGTGTTGACCTGCGAGCGGTTGCTCTCGTCCTGCACGGTCGAGCCGTTCACGGCGTTGTGCACGAATTCCAGGTTGCCTCCGCTGCTCGAGAGGGTCAGCGAGCTCTCCGTCGTCGAGGTCGCGTTGTCGATCATCGAGAACCAGCGGCCCTGCACGGTCGAGTTGAAGCTGATGCTCGCGCCGGCGGCGTTCGGCACCGTGACGGTGCCATCGACGCCCGCGTAGACATTGACGCCGTTGTAGGTGATCTTCGCGTAGGGAAGCGGCTCGGACGCCTCTGGGGCGCACGCGTCCGCCGCGAGACCCTGCGTCTTCAGGCCGCGCACGCTGACATTCACATCCGCGTGGATGATCTGGTCTTCCTGGAAGAGGATGCGGCCCGTCGCGGCGTCGGCGACATAGAGCATCTTCTGCATCGTGTTGCGGTCGAAGACGCCCGGGCCCTGGACGACGAACTTGACGGCGAGGACGGGCTTCTCGGCGGCGATCTCCTCATAGCCC
>WGMP01000022.1 GCA_016124975.1 Phycisphaera sp.
AGAAGAACCCGTGGAGATTGTGTGGCGGACAACGCGGTGATCGAGAGCTTCTTCAGCACGCTTCGCTTCGAGTTGCTCGGGCAGACCCGCTTCGCGGATCCCGACGAGGCGGAGCGCGGGATCAGCGAGTGGATCGAGCGCCTCTACAACCTGCACCGGCGGCACACGACCCCCAGGAACGTGAGCCCGATCAACTATGGGTTGGCTTGGCAAGCGCGGAGGCGGAGGACATAATCAACCTGTCCACGGAATCGCGGCAGGCTCAGGACACTCATCGAGAAACCCACGGACTTAGCCGCATGCGCGTGCGGAATAGCTCGCCAATGATCAAGATCCCATACCAGACATCTCACTTTAATCCGCCCAAAGGAGGAGGAGCGCTGGATGTCAAATGGCCAGAGCTTGTCCATGCCGCAGTCACCTACGGTAAGAGCTCCAGTTGCTATCACCTGAGTCACCCCCGCCACAGCATGGCCGAGAAGCGGATGAGAACGCACTTTCTGTACGCGTGCCTAAGGCAGAATGGGTTCTCTGTTATGCCGAGTGAGCTCTACACAGAGATGGATGCCACCGAGAAGTCATTCTCTTCATACTTCCTCGGAATGACGCTGACCAAACTCTTCGCGGCCCGTCTTTTGGACGTTCCGCTTCTTTGGCACGTGTCAAAATCAAGCCAGGCAATCTCATTCTCCTCAGGGAACTCGCGCCCAGATCTGATCGGATGCGGTTCCAACGTGAACAGTTGGATTGTTGCCGAGGCCAAAGGCAGGTCAGGCGGCTTTGATGGTCCAGCGCTTGCGCGCGCGAAGGATCAGTCGCGAATGGTCAATCTGATCAATGGATTGAAGCCACAATATCGAGTCGGCTGTCAAGCCTATTTCGCTCCATGTCTTTGCTTTCAGCTCGAAGATCCGCCTGCGGAGCGCCGTGCAACGCCGGCCACGGTGGAGGTTAGTGCGGCGCTTCGGGAGTACTACTCCATACTGCCCGTACTGAAGGAAAGCGGCACCGTGGTGTCTCTAGGGCGACACGAGTTCATGCTACTGAGCGACGATACGAATGGCGTTACTATTGGCTTGCCGAAGAGTTTCGATATACAAGATTCGCGATTGCGATTTGCCGTTTCGAAATTCGCCTCTGCGCCCAAGCCTGACTGCTCTCTTCTTGAATTCGTAGGCAACGATGGGTTCTATGTTCGACTCGACGAGCGATGGTCCGAGCGGGAGATGCTCAAACAACCCCACCGTCGCGAATGACCTGATCGACGCGGACGGCGCTCTCACGTGGCCAGGCGCTCCGGTCTGACTCGATCCGACGCTCGATTTTCGCTTGCGGGCAGATGGGCCCCATTGGTGGAGGCACCACACCACAACCTCGGATTGCCGATACCCCTATCCCACCCGCTCGTATAGGAATCTCTGGAACCCCGCGAACATCTTGCCGACTTCTTCGGCTTCGCCGAGGTCGGCGAGGGCGTCTGAGATGGAGTCGTGGTACTTCAGGCGGAGGAGAGGCGTCAGTTTCTCTTGGTCGAGTTCTTCGACGCCGACTTCGACATAGTGCTGCAGGACGAAGTCGAGGAAGGCCTGTTGCTTTACGCCGAAGCTGCTGTAGACGCGGACTCGCGCGTGGGATGCGCGGACTTCGCGGGTCACGGGGGGCTTGGCGAAGGCGACATGCGCGAGGACATCGAAGAGATCGCTTGACTCTGCGTCGATGATCCGTTGCATCTCGGTCAGCTGGTCGTATCCGAAGCCGCGGTCGGCGAGGCCTTCGAGCAGCCGGCGCCTGGTGTCGGGGGCGCTCCAGATCTCGCGCAGCTGGTCCTCGTTGCCGAAGAAGTGCGGCAACTTGCCGAACAACAGTTCCATGAACTGCTGGGCGCTCATTGGCTTTCCGTCGGGGTGCCAAAAGCTCGTGCAGGTCATGTGCTGGATGTGTCGTTCCTTGCCGTCGGCGAGCTTTACGCGCGCGCGCTTGCGGCACACGCATGGCCGCTCACCGCACTTTCGGCAGGGCTCGGGCGGGCACACGCATGGCGCTTCACCGCAGGCTTGGCATAGCTTCGGCTCGGCGGGCACGCATGTGCACGGCGTGTTCCCGCAGGTTGCGCATGCACCCTCTGCGTCGGGCGGTGCGGGCTCGCCATCCCACTCGGGGTCGAGGAAGTGCTGGTGCGCCTTCACGAAGTCGAAGATCGTGAAGTAGTCCTTCCCGTCGAAGAGACGGGTGCCGCGGCCGATGATCTGCTTGAACTCGATCATCGAGTTCACAGGACGCATCAGGATGATGTTGCGGACATTTCTCGCATCCACTCCAGTCGAGAGCTTCTGCGAGGTCGTGAGAATGGTCGGGATCGACTTCTCGTTGTCCTGAAACTCGCGCAGATGCTGCTCGCCGAGCTCGCCGTCGTCTGCCGTGACACGCTGGCAATAGTTCGGATCGGAACTGCGCTTCATCTGGTTGATGAGGTCGCGGACGGCGAGCGCGTGCTCCTGCGTCGCGCAGAACACCAGCGTCTTCTCGTTCTGGTCGATCTGCGACATGAAGATCTCGACGCGCTTCTTCTCGCGCTCCTTGATCTCGATGATGCGGTTGAAGTCCGACTCGATGTATCGCCGCCCCTCCTCGATCTCGCCCTCCACCACGTTGTCGTCGGGGGTGAACACATACTCGTCGAGGGTGGTCGAGATCTGCTTGACCTTGAACGGCGTCAGGAAGCCGTCGTTGATGCCATCCTTCAGCGAGTAGATGAAGACCGGCTCGCCGAAGTAGCGGTAGGTATCAGCGTTCTCCTCGCGCTTCGGAGTGGCGGTCAAGCCGAGCTGCACTGCAGGAGCGAAGTACTCAAGGATCCCCCGCCAGTTGCTTTCGTCGTTCGCGCCGCCGCGGTGGCATTCGTCGATGATGATGAAGTCGAAGAAGTCGGCCGGGTAGTCGCCGAACCACGGCTTCGACTCGCCGTCCTTCTCGGTGCTGCTCATGAAGGACTGGAAGATGGTGAAGAACACGCTCCCGTTCTTCGGTGCGGCGCCCTTCTTACGCATCTCCTCGGGCTTGATGCGAACAAGCGCATCCTCGGGAAACGCGGAGAACGCGTTGTAGGCCTGATTCGCCAGGAGATTGCGGTCGGCGAGGAACAAGATTCTCGGCCTTCGGGTGGGCTGGCCGGTCAGGTTCCAACGGGAGTGGTAAAGCTTCCACGCAATCTGGAACGCGATGAAGGTCTTTCCTGTGCCGGTTGCGAGGGTGAGGAGAATGCGGTTCCGCTTCTCCGCGACTGCCTCCAGCACGCGCTCAATCGCAATGTCCTGGTAGTAGCGACCTGGATGCGAGCCGCCCTTGTCTTCGTACGGGACCGCGGCGAACCTGTCGCGCCAGTCGTTGGCTTCTGCGAAGGTCTTCGCCCAAAGCTCGTCTGGCGTTGGGAACGCCATCACTTCGCCTTCCGCGCCGGTCTGCATGTCAACCGCGTAGATCCCGGCCCCGTTCGTCGAGTACGAGTGGCGGATCGCGAGCTTCCCCGCGTAGTGCTTCGCCTGCGCGACGCCGAGCGAGACAGGCTCGTCCTTCGCCTTCGCCTCGATCACGGCGAGCTTCGTGTTGCGGTACTCGAGGACATAGTCGGCCTTGACCGCGCTGCGGGGTCGCCCTCGCCCCTCGATCCGACCTGGAGAAATCGGATACTCACGCCGCACACGGCTTCCTGAAACCACGCCCCAGCCAGCCGCGGCGAGCGCGGGATCGATGAGTTCGGCTCTGGTTTCGGATTCGTTCATGCGCTCCCGCCCCCCTTACGGCGGCTCTTCTTCTTGCCACGGACCTTCTTGCGCTCCGCTTCCTGCAGCGCATCGACTTGTCGTGCGGTTTCCTCGAGCTCACGAATCGCCTGCTGCTCCATCTCGCGCTGCAAAGCCGCCTCCAAAGCCTCTTCATGGGCTGCGCGACGCCTCGCGGCGAAGGAGTCGAATTCCGCGTTCGCGCGCTCGATGGCCGCTTCGTGACTCACCTTGCCTGCGCCGCGCAGCACCCGACGCTCGTTGAACGCGAGGAACTCGTCGAGCCTCCGCTTCCAGTCGCTCAGGAAGATCTGCTTTCGCCGCCTTGCGTTGTCCTCGGCGAAGTCGAGGAACATGACGACGATGCGGTTCAACTCGTCGATTTCCTCCGCAGAAAGGTAATTCTTCGCGACGCCGACATCGGTCTTGCGCACCACGCCGCTCTTCCACGAGGTCAGCCCCATGTTTGGCTTGGACGCATCGGCGCGAGCCGCGATGATCTCAGCCGAGGTGTGTCCGGTCGCAGCGTAGGTCAGCTTGTTTTGGATGATCTTGAACGCTTCTTGCGTGACCTGCTCGGCGGGGGCATAGTCCGCAGCAAGGGCAAGGATGTCGCGCACGCGCAAGTACATGCGCTTCTCGCTCGCGCGGATGTCGCGGATGCGCTCGAGCAGCTCGTCGAAGTAGTCGGGAACCCCCGGACCTGGCGGGTTTCGAAGACGCTCGTCGTCCATCGCGAAGCCTTTGCGGAGGTACTCGGCAAGTCGCGCAGTAGCCCACTGGCGAAACTGCGCTCCGCGCGGGCTGCGCACGCGGTAGCCGACGGCGATGATCGCTTCGAGGCTGTAGTGCTTCAGCGAGCGGGAGACCTTGCGGCCGCCCTCGGACCGAACTTGTAAGTGTTCCTTACAAGTTGCCGACTCCTGCAGCTCCCCATCGTCGTAGATCGCCCTCATGTGGAGGGTGATGTTCTGCGGGGTTGTCTCGAAGAGCTCCGCAATGAGCGCTTGGGTGAGCCAGATCGTCTCGCCCTCGAAGCGACAATCGATGCGAGAGCGACCGTCCTCGGTCACGTAGAGGACCAGCGATGAGTTCGGCGGCTCGGGACTCGGGTCGGGCTCGTGCTTTGGCATCGCGTGACTTTCAGAGGGCACCGGAGAAAGCCTGGTGGAGTAGCGACTTCTTCAGCGATACCAGTTCGCCTTGCTTCTGCTCGTAGATTTGGGAGAGGCGCTGTGTACCGGCATGCAGATCACCCAGCTTGTCCACAATCTCCGATTGTGTCTTGCGAGACTTGGGAAATGAAATCTCGACCAACTTGAGAAGGCTCGCCTTGATCCCCTGCACGGTCGCGCCGGTTGCTTTGGTGCGAATTCGATGCTGCACGGGCTGCGATAGCAGCAAGTACTTCAGGAAAGTGCTGTCGAGCGATTCTGCCTTGGGCTGCATGATGATAATTCGCTGCGCAAACGCGACTCTCTCATCAGTGTCAAGCTGCGCCACGTTCGCGAGCGGCGCTTCAGTCGTGAACAGCACGTCACCCTTCCTTGGAATGCCGCGAGTCATCCAGCCTGCGTAGCTGTCGGCAGCAATAAACTCCGTCGGATTTGCCTGGAGGTAGCCCATCCTCACATTCTTGGCAGTAATCAGCCGCACGCCGCTCGATGTCTTGACGGGCGTCTTGCCTCGATAGTCGATGAACTTGATTTCTGCCCCGATAGTTGTCTCCACCCACCCCTCGCCGCGGCGGCTGAACACCTCGGCGAGATGGCTCTCGAAAAGGTCGCGGGCGTTCTGGAGGTTTCGCTCCGCGTTTGCCGTAGCGGTGGCGATGCCCTCAACGGCTGCGTCCAGCAGAGCGACGATCCGTCGCTGCTCGGGGAGCGGAGGGAGCGGGAAGTCAAATCCAAGCACTTCGTTCATGTCCGCGCGAGGCATTCGCGCGCCAGAACAGGTCTCGTTGATGCGAGCCGTCGTCTCGTCCGCAAGCAGCCAGTAGAGAAGAAAGTGTCGATCTACCACGGGGGATGGCTTGATCGGAAAAATCTCGGTCGAGCAGTGGCCCTCGAAGTCAGGTGCAGTTGCCTTGTTGAGATACGGCCGTAACCGCCCATACAGAACATGCTTGCTCGAGAACCTGAAGGTCGCGCTCTTGACCGACTGCGGCGCAAGCGAGCCAATGAAGCGACCAGTATGAGATTCGATGTGTTCCATCCCAACATACGGAAGGCCGCGGTGAACGCCTTGATCTTTATCGAAGACACACACCTCTCCCAGCCGCTTCGTCGTCCACCCCGCCTTCACTTCAGCAACCCCCTGATGGTCTCGAGCACTTCCGCGCTCTCGGCGTCGAGTGTCGCGATCTCATCCATGATGTCCGCGGGGCTCCGGTGGGTGACTTCCTCGCCCCCGTTCGGGTTCTTCACCGACAGATCGAAGGTCTCCGCATCGATGTCCTTCACATCGACCGACCAACTCTTCGGCGAGTCGGCATGCGTCTTCTGCAGCTTCACGAACTCGGCGAGATCGTCGTCGTTGAGCGGGTTCGTCTTGCCGAGGTTGCGACCCGGGTCCAGCTGGTAGTACCAGACCTTGCGGGTCTTCTTACCTTTCTCGAAGAAGAGGACGACCGTCTTCACGCCTGCGCCTTGGAAGGTGCCGCTCGGGCAGTCAAGGACCGCATGCAGGTCACAGCTCTCTAGCAGCATCTTCCGCAGGCTCACCGAGGCGTTGTCGGTGTTCGAGAGGAAGGTGTTCTTGATGACGACACCCGCGCGGCCGCCGGCGCGCAGGATCTTGATGAAGTGCTGGAGGAAGAGGAACGCAGTCTCGCCCGAGCGAATCGGGAAGTTCTGCTGGACCTCGGGACGCTCCTTGCCGCCGAAGGGCGGGTTCGCAAGGATGCAGTCGTACCGATCCTTCTCCTGGATGTCGGCGAGATTCTCGGTGAGGGTGTTCGTGTGGACGATGTTCGGCGCCTCGATCCCGTGGAGGACGAGATTCATGATGCCGATGACATAGGCGAGGCCCTTCTTCTCCTTGCCGTAGAAGGTCGACTCCTGGAGCTTCTTGTCCTGCGCGGTGGTGCGCTTCGGGTTCTGCTCGCGCATGTAGTCGAAGGCCTCGCAAAGGAAGCCTCCCGAGCCACATGCGCCGTCGTAGACGGTCTCGCCGATCTTCGGGTTGACGACCTTGATGATGGCGCGGATGAGCGGCCGAGGCGTGTAGTACTCGCCGCCGTTCCTGCCCGCGTTTCCCATCCGCTTGATCTTCTCTTCGTAGAGCGCTGAAAGCTCGTGCTTCTCTGCCTGCGAGCGGAAGCGGAGCTGGTCGACCTGATCGATGATCTCCCGCATGTTGTAGCCGGAGGTGATCTTGTTCTTCAGCTCGCCGAAGATCTCGCCAATCTTGTATTCGATGGTGTTGGGACTCGACGCCTTGTCCTTGAACTCCTGAAGGTACGGAAAGAGCTTGTCGTCGACGAACTCGCGGAGGTCGTCGCCGGTCAGGGCGTTGTTGTGGTCAAGCTTCCCGTCCTTGCCCTTCGGTGCCGCCCATGTGCCCCATCGGTACGGCTTGTCGAGGAGGTAGGTGTACTTCTTGCCCGCAAGCGCCGCCTCGGCTGCCCTGTCCTGCTCGAGGCCATCGAGGTACTTGAGGAAGATGAGCCACGAGGTCTGCTCGGAGTAGTCGAGCTCGGTGGCGCAGCCCGCCTCCTTGCGGAGCGCAGAGTCGATGTTGCGAAATGCTTGCTCGAACATGTGTCCTCATCCCATGACGACGCGAATCGCGCTTGAAACTCGCTGAACAACTCGTTCCACACACCGCTTCAAGTCACGAGGCCCCGAGGGGTTCCATGCTAATGGATTCGGGGTGCAATCGGGCGCGTCGCCGCCGTCGCTCCCAATCGGGGCTGCCAGCTCATCGTTGTGGACCCATCGCCGTCATCCCCACCCACCCAGCCCTCACTTCTCCACCACATCACCCCAGTTCCACTCGAGGTAGCTGACGGCGTCGTCGAGGGTGCGGAAGTAGCCGAAGTTGTCGAACTCGGGCGTCGTCACGAAGAAAACGCCGCCCCAGCTCATCACGGCGATGGGGAAACCCTCGGGGTCGTCGCCGAGCATGCCTTTCCATCTGCGCTTGGCGTTGTTCTCGATCGCGTCGGTGAGCAGATTGAAGGTCTCGGCGCCGAGCCCTTCGTCGAGCTGGCCCGCCTTGAGCAACTCGAGCGCCGACTGCAGCTTGTCCTTGCCGAAGGTCTTCACGAGGAGTTCCCGCACATCGCGGTGCTCGGCCAGGATCGGCGCCGCGCCCGCGCGATCGACCGCTCTGCTTCCCCACCTGTTGGCTGTTCTGGCGTTGATGTTTCTCCTTGCACGCCGAGTTCGGGCGTCTGTCTCGGGTATCAGTCTCGTGCATCTATCTCGGGCTCATTCGCCGGCGCTCGGACGCCGTGACTTGCGCTTGCGCGGCTTGCGCGTGGTGCGATTCGCCGCGATCTTCTTCAAGCGCTCGAGCAGGGCGCGATACGGCTCGTACGACTCGTCGTCCTCGTACATGTTCCAGCTCTTGATGACCGCCCTCATCAGCTGATGCGCGGCGTCGGCGGCGTTCTTGAATCCCGAGCCCCTTGCGTCGGTTGCCCACTCGTAGTGGCCCCAGTTGTCGTCCCAGTGGATGCGGACGAGCGCCCACTCGAACTCCTGGCCGCGCAGGCGCAGGAGATAGAAGTGGTCCTCGACCTTCCACGAGTAGCACGGCCTGTCGGCGATGTCGTCGTCGAGCCTTCCGATCGGAATCGCGCTCTTCGGAAGGCAGTTCTCCATCTTCTCGAAGATCTTCGCGTGGTCGTAGGTGATCTCGACCTCAGAATCCTCGTCGACGGGCGGATACGGCTCCTTCATGAACCGACACTCGAAGTCGCGCAGATCGACGACCGGCAGCGGCCCGGCTGCGGCGCGCTTGGTCGCCTCGGTGCGCATCGCTGCGATCAAGCCCTGCACGACGCGCCGCGTCTCGTCAAACCCGTTCGACTTTCGTGCGGTGTCGCCGTCGACGGTCATGTAGAGCTTGCGGTTGACCTCGATCATGACCGACATCACGCGAGCGTCGTGGTCGAGGTACCGCTTCGGGACGATCGTGCCGGCGTAGGGCTGGTCGACGCCGAGGGTCCACCCCTGCTGCGCGGCGTAGCGGACGCCTGCGTCGACCAGCGCGGGCGGCGTGTGAATCTCGCTCGTGCCGAGGCAACCTTGCGGGCGGGGCGTCGACTTGTCGAGGTCGAGCGCGAGCGGCGTGTCGGGGTAGGAGTGGCAGTCGATGATCAGCGCGCAACCGTGGCCTTTGAGCGCGCGCTCGACCGCTGCCTCGAGCGCCGCGTGATGCGGGCGATACCAGCGGTCGAGATACCACGCCCGTCGATCGGCCGATAGCGGCCCTCGGATCCACTCGCCGTCGTGCCCGCACTCGTAGAGCACGCCGAGACCGCGCAAGGCCATCGGCTCCTTCGCGTCGTGCTCGAAGCGCTCGGGGTCGACGGCGAGTCGGCTGATGGGGAACGCGACCGTCTCGACGCCAGGCTCGGAGAGCGCGAAGAGTTCGTCGGTGAAGTGATCGGTCGACGCCGCGAGGTGCTGGCGGAGCGTCGCTTCGTCGACCACGAAGTCCGCGCGGCACTCGGCCGGAACGACGGTGCTTGCGTGAGGGACATGCAGGATGACCGGGATCACTTGTATCTTTCTCCCATTGGGATGTGTGGCGCGTGCGCGCTGCGTTCACAATAGCAGATGGCGCGAGGCCCCGTCGGGGGAACTCAGGCCCTCACACCTCCCGCCCGAGCTCCCAGTCCGCAAAGCACCCGAGCACCGCCTGCCGCTCGGCCGTGATGCGAAACACCGCGACCTGCCCGTACTTCGCGCCGAGCTCGCGGGCGGTGCGGTCGTCGAGGCCCGTGACCGCCCAGCTCTCCTCGGCGTGGGGCGAGTTCGGGTCGCTGCCGAGCGCGGGGAGCGGCGCGAGGCCGCGTGCCGCGAGGCCGCGCGCCTCGAGGTCGGCACGCAGCGCGCGGTTCGCGCGGTCGTTCTCCTCCCGCGACGGGCGCTCGTCGCCTGGGTGCCAAGCGGTGATGACATGCAGCGTGCCGAGCCGCGCGGCGACCTCGTGCGCGGGGCGCCAGGCGCCGGCGTCGTGGATGGTGACGACGGTGGCGAGGTAGAGCGCCGCGATGTCAGGGTTCGCGGTGTGCGGCGCGGGGTTGCTCGGGGTTGGGTTGCTCGGGGTGGGGTTGCTCGGGGTGGGGTTGCTCGGGGTTCGCTCGCTCATCGCTTTCCTTTCTCTGCGCGGTCTGCGCCTGCGCCTTCGCCCGCGCGTGCGCGGATCGCCCTGAACCACTTCTCCTCCTCCACCATCGGCGGCAGCCCGGACTTGCTTTCGAAGCCGCCTGACTCCGTCTGCGCGACTTCGAAACCCCACGCACGCAGGACGAGCAGCTGGTGTCCGTAAGGCGTCACCACCACGGGGTGTGCGCCGCGCTCGGCGGCCGACTGGATGGCGGCGTGCTCGTCGTCCGGGAGATACGGGCTTTCGCCATCGAGGAGGACGAGGATCTGGCCCTCCGCGGCGGGCAGCACCTCGACGAGGTCCGCTCCGCGGGGCTTCTCGATGAACGGCGCGAGCAGCCAGCCTGCGAAGCCGCCGTGGTATCGCGCTGCGTTCGCCGCGACGGTCTCGCTGCGCACGGGCGCGTACAGCACGACCGAGCGCGGCCTCGCGCCTCGCGCGATCAACTCCGACGCGATGATCGTGCCGAGCGAGCCCGCTCGGACGACGATGCGGCCTTCGTCGCCGTCGACGAGTTCGAGCGCCGCTCGCCACATCGCCATGCCGTCTTCGACGAAGAGCTCGGGCACCGCGGGACCGTCGGATGCGCCGACGCCGCGATGATCGAACACCACCGAGTCGAAGCCCGCCGCCTTGAACTCGCTGAGCATCGGCCCGAGCGGCAGGCGCCTGATCCCTGCGTCGATCCCGCCCTCGACCGACACGCGCGACGGCAGCAGATGCAGGATGAGCATGGCATCGGGCGCGCCGCTTTCGACCCGCACGCCGCGAAGGGTGGCGCCGTCGTCGGTCTGCACGCTGATGGGCGTGGCGCCGTCAATCGACCCGAAGGGACTGTGCTGGGTGCTTGTGCTCTCGACGACGAGCGGCACGGTGAGACTGCAGCCCGCCGCGAGGACGGGTAGGACCGCCGCGAGGATGGGCGCTGCGATACGGGCGAGGGGGCGCGCCGCTTGACCGATGGGGTGACGAATCACTGGCGGAGGCACTGGATGAGGCACTGGCTGAGGCACTGGGGCATTATGTGGTTGGATCGTCGGGAACAGGATGAGAGAACCCCGCCCCCATCGCGGAGTCCTTCCGTCAGGCCCACCCCTCGGGCCTGCGAAGGAGTTCTGCCATGTCACGCCGCGCATCTCTCGATCTCGCGTCCGCCCTCGCCGCTTCGCTTCTCGCCGCTCCGCTTCTCACCCTCGCGTGCGCCGGTTCCCCAGCGCATGCGGACTTCGTCTACGGGCTCAACGCAGGCGCGGGACGGGGCATCCACCAGATCGACACCACCACCGGGGCGACCACGCTTGTCGCTGCGACGCCGTCGTTGACCGTCAGCGGCTCGGGTGGAAACGGCCTTGCCTACGACGCCGCCAACAACGCCTTCTACTATGTGCGCCAGACCGGGACCACGCGGTTCTTCATGCGCAATGTGGCCGGCACCGAGACCACGCTCGGCGCGATCACCGCGCCTGGCGTGGTGTTCTCGGGCACCTTCTACAACGGCCACTACTGGGCCGTGCGCAACGGCATCGCGAACACCGCGCTGCGGCTCACCCCTGCGGGCGCTGGCTTCACGCAGTCGATTCTGCCGATTGGCCTGCCGGTGAACGCCAGCTTCGGCGACATCGCGTCGACCGCGACGGGGCTCACCTACGCGGCGTGCTCGGCGGGCTTCTTCAGCTTCAACCTGAGCACGCCGGGCTCGCCTGCGACCACGGTCACGCTCGCGCCGTCGAACTACCAGATCGCCTTCGGCAACACGGGGCTCTTCGCGGCGCTTGGCTCGAACATCTACTCGGTGAACACGACCACGGGCGTTCGCACCTTCATCGCTGCGACGGCGCCGGGGCTGAGCTTCAACGACCTCGCGTCGATTCCTGCGCCGGGGGCCGCGGCGGTCCTTGGGCTTGCGGGCCTCGCGGGCGGGCGTCGGCGGCGGTGAGGAAGCGGCGGCGGAAACGCGGTTGCGCCCGTCGTTGGCGCCGTCGCACCCGACCCGATCGCCGTGCAATCAGGCCTGCGCGCCCCCCCGCGTCGGCTCGCCCTGCCTACAGTTGCGGCCACTCGGGGGAGGCCCCGAGAGCCCCTCCTTCCGATGAGCGAAGCGATGACTCCAAGCGCGAATCCCACCTCTTCCGTCGACGCCCCCGCCGCCTACAAGTCGATCGTTGCCGGCACGGACTTCACGCCGTGCTCTGCGGTCGCGCTTTCGCAGGCGATGCGGATCGCGTCGTGGTCGGGCGCGACGCTTTCCGTCGCGCATGTGATCGACACGACGGTGGTGATTGAGCTCGAGGCGGTGCTGTCCGAGTTCCAGAAGTCCGTGCGCGCGAACCTCGCCGACGCTGCGAAGAGCGCATGGAACGACTTCGCGGCGTCGATTCCCGGGGCGGCTGCGCTTCCCGTGGAGATCAAGATCAACAACCGCATCGCGGGCATGCTCGAGCACGCGCACGCCGCGCGCGCCGACCTGCTCGTCCTCGGTGCGTTCGGCGATCGTCGCCCTGATGTCGGCTTCGGCACGCTTGCGACCGCGTGCGTGCGCAAGAGCATGTCCGATGTCCTTCTCGTGCGCGACACGCAGAAGGGCCCGTTCCGCACGGTCGTCGTGGGCGTCGACTTCTCGGAGACCTCGCTGAAGGCGCTTCACCGCGCAGCGCAGATCGCTGCGAAGGAAGGCGCGGAGCTCCACGCGCTTCACATCCACGATGCACCTTGGAACAGGCTCCACTATCTGACGCCCGAGCCGATGACGCCCGCCGTGATGCTGAAGGAGTACAACGAGATGCTCCAGCATCAGCTTGGCACCTTCGCGCGCGCCGCCATCGACGCGAACCCCGGGCTCAAGCTGCACACCGTGTGCAGCGACGCAGGCGCCCACCGCCTCGGGATCGCCGACTACGCCACGAAGGTCGGCGCCGACCTCACCGTGCTCGGCACGCGCGGCAAGACGAACCTGCGCGACATGCTGCTTGGCAGCACCGCCGAGCGCGTGCTGGCAGAGTCGCGCTGCTCGGTGCTGGCTGTGAAGCCTGCTGGGTTCCACCACCCGCTCGCCGCGGGGGTGTGAGGCGGGCGAACTGCACCCTCGGCGGCAAAGCCGAGCTCGAAAGTCGACGGCGAAGCCGGAGCAGGTGGCGTGCGGGTCGACAGCCTTTCATGGGTGCCACCACTTCTCGTGGTGCGGAATCGACGTGGATAGGAACGGGCACCGGGGCGCTACGCGCGCGAAACCACCACGGGAAGTGGTGGCACCCATTTTGGCTGTCGACGGCGGGTGTCCTGCGCTCGGGCTGCGCCCTCGACGGCGAAGCCGGGCTCGCACTTCGACGGCGAAGCCGGAGCAGGTGGCGTGCGGGTCGACAGCCTTTCATGGGTGCCACCACTTCTAGTGGTGCGGAGTCGGTATGGCAGAGTCCTCTGCGGAATGCGTAACGATTGCGAATCCCCCGCCTGGGCTGGATTAGTCTCGTGCCATGCATCCAACGCAACGGAAAGGAATGAGGCGTCGTGGCTCGGCAGGCGCCGTTCGCTTCATCACATTCTCGTGCGCGCAGCGCAAGCGGCTTCTTGCGACACCCCGGCTGCGAGACCTCGTGACCCTCCAACTCCGGGCTTGGATCGAACCGCACGACATCGCAATGCACGCGTGGGTCGTGCTGTCGAATCACATACATCTTCTCCTCACGCCGAGATCGGGTGATCTTGGTCGCTCGCTTGCCATTCTGAAGAAGGACACTGCGATCGCGGTACTTCCACATCTGCACAACGAACCAAAGCTCTGGCAGGCTGGCGGCGGCTATGACCGTGAGATCTGGTCACACCAGCATTTCTGGAAGACCTATCACTACATCCACCAGAACCCTTGTGTCGCAGGCCTTGCCAAACTTCCCACGGATTGGAGATGGAGTTCGGCAACGGAGTGGTTTGGCAGGCCTCGCGACCATGCGCCGCAGGTCGAGCCGCCGCCCGATTGGCTGATCGATCTATCGGGCACGTTGTAGCACTCGCGATACGCGCGCAAAACCACCACTGGAAGTGGTGGCACCCATTTTGGCTGTCGACGGCGGACATCGGTTGCTCGGGCTGCGCCCTCGACAGTGAAGCCAGGCTGCGCCCTCGGCGGCGGCCTGTTCCGCTACCGCGCGAGCCTGTCGTGCTTCGTCGCGTTCCCCTTCGACAGCGCGACGGGATAGCGCGCGGCGTTCTTCGCGAGCTTTCGCTCGACCGCGGCAGCGATGTCGATCTTCGCGACCGCCGCGAACTCGAGCAGCAGGATCATCACATCGGCAGCCTCTTCCTCAACGCCTGCGCGGGTGGCGGCGTCGTCGAGCGCGGCAAGAGACTGCGCGTTCGGCACCCAGCGGAAGTGGTCCATCAGCTCGCCTGCCTCGACCGCGACCGCCATCGCGAGGTTCTTCGGGTCGTGGAACTGCTGCCAGTCGCGTTCGGCCGTGAACGCGAGGATCTTCTCCTGAAGCCGAGCGATGTCGGAGGCGTGCTGCATGAAGCGCAGTCTACTGCGCCGTTTCCTCGCCTGGCTCGTCGATGCGCTCGGGGAGCCACGGGAACGCGCGCAACAGCCTGTCGGCCGCGATGCACGAGTCGAAACTGACGCCGAACTGGGTCTCCGCGCCGGAGAGCGCGTCGTCCGCCTCCTCGACCGAACGGATGCCGCTCGCGAGTTCCTCGATCACGCGCCTGCCTTCGTCTGACAGCTGCGCGAGCGGCGAGCTCGACACCATCCAGAACTCGATGCCCTCCTCAGGGTCGAAGCTGGCGCAGAGCCGCGAGCGAAGCGTCGCGTTGAACGAAGTGCCGACGCCGCCGAGCGTGATCGTGTCGCGATCGCGCTCGAGGACGACGGTCCGCTTGATCGGGCGCGGGTATCCAGGCCCACCCGTGCCTTCGGGCCCGTACTTGCGCATCCACGCGAAGAAGGTGGTGACCTTCGTCTTCTCGTTCCTGCACGCCTCGGCAAGCGAGATGCCTGTGACAAGGTGCGCGCAGATCCGCTTGATCGTCTCCGTCCGCCGTTCAGGTGTGATCCTCATCTGTTCCTCCGTGCGCATCGTAGCGAAACCCGCCGCTACACTCGCGTTCCCATGCCTACCCGCGCCTACGCAGCCCAGTCGCCGACTTCCCCGCTCGCGCCGCACGCGATCGAGCGCCGCACGCCGACCGCCACCGATGTCGAGATCGACATCCTCTTCTGCGGCGTCTGCCACAGCGACCTCCACTTCGCGCGGAACGAATGGGGCTTCACGCAGTATCCCGTGGTTCCGGGCCACGAGATCCTCGGCCGCGTGACGCGCGTCGGCGGCGGCGTGACGAGGTTCAAGGTGGGCGACCTCGCGTCGGTCGGGTGCCTCGTCGACAGCTGCCGCGCGTGCGACTGCTGCAAGAAGGGCCTCGAGCAGTACTGCACGGGCGGCGCGACCTTCACCTACAACGGCGAGGACAAGCACCTCGGCGGCATGACCTTCGGCGGCTACTCGGAGAAGGTCGTCGTCGACGAGGCGTACACGCTGCGGGTGCCCGCGAACCTCGACCCCGCGGCCGCCGCGCCGCTTCTCTGCGCGGGCATCACGACCTGGTCGCCGCTTCGCCACTGGAAGGCAGGCCCCGGCAAGAAGGTCGGCATCGTCGGCCTCGGCGGGCTCGGGCACATGGGCGTCAAGTTCGCGCGCGCGCTCGGGGCGCACACGGTGCTCTTCACGACCTCGCCCTCGAAGGTCGCCGACGGCCTGCGCCTCGGCGCGCACGAAGTCGTGCTGTCGACCGACGAGGCCGCGATGGCGAAGCACGCCGCGTCGTTCGACCTCATCATCGACACGGTTTCCGCCGACCACTCGATCGACGCGCTGATGGCGCTCATCAAGCTCGACGGCACGATGTGCATGGTGGGCGTCCCGCCGAATCCGCAGCAGATCGCTGCCTTCAGCGTGATTTTGCCGCGCCGGAACCTCGCGGGCAGCTGCATCGGCGGCATCGCCGAGACGCAGGAGATGCTTGATTTCTGCGGCCAGAACAACATCGCCTGCGACATCGAGCTGATCCGCATGGACGAGATCAACGCCGCCTACGAGCGCATGCTGAAGAGCGATGTGCGCTACCGCTTCGTGATCGACATGGCGAGCCTGAAGGGCTGACGGCGCGCAGGCCGCGTCGAAACGAAAGCGGCCCCGCACGAGGCGGGGCCGCGGAAGTGGCGTGGGGCTGGTCGAGTCTCGCGGTCAGATGTCGAGAATCTGCGTGGCGCCGATCGCGTGGAGAACGGTCTGGCGGCAGAGCCGCGGGTCCGCGTCGGGCTTCACCATCGTGAGCCTGATGAGCTGCTTGAAGCGCCAGGGGTCGGACTCGCGGAACTGCGGCGCCTCCGCCGCGAGATGGTCGCGCGCCGCCTGAAGGAGCTCGGGCGGGCAGATGAACCCAGGTGCGAGCGACGCGAACACGACGAGGACCGCGATCCGCAGCGTCATCGGCTGCGATGGGTCATGAGCCGAGACGGCAGCGACGGCGAAGGCGAGTTCGGCATCGATGTCGGGCGGCACGGGGGTCGGCCTCGCAGCGGCCGCGCTGTCACGCATCGCTCGGGTCGGGTTCATGACGCTCTTGTAGGCGCGGTTCGACAGGGCCTTGCGCCTCTCGAGGAACTCAGGCGGGAGACTCGCCATCACGGCCATGCGCTCCTCGAAGCTCACATCGCGCGGCGCATCCGTCGGCTGCACGATCCTGAGCGGCTCGCCGTGGACCTCGCTTCCCTCGTCGATCGCGACGAAGCTCGTAAGCCGCGTCTGGATCTGATGCCGCACGCCGAGGTCGGCGATCTCGGGGTCGATCAGCCCCTGCTGCGATGGATCCGCGACCAGGCGATCCTCGAGCTCTGCGACGCGGTCGCGCGCCCAGAGCGCGCCGAGGGCGATCGGCGCGCGCGCAACGGTCGCGGCGCCGTGGAAGCGGCCGTCGACGCTGGCGATGTCGACCGTCTGCGGTGAACCTTCGACGAAGAAGGTCGCGGCGCGGCCCGCGAAGAGATCGCGCCCCGAGTGGCGTCGCGCTCCTTGGACGCCGAGGCCGCACGCCATCGGGCCGACGAAGGTCGACTCGAAGCGGCGGATCTCCGCCTCGATGTCCTGCGAGTCGTTGACGAAGAGCGTGGTGCCTCCGCCAAGCCGCGCGAGGCGCGTGAGGACGCCCGCCGACGGCGCCATGCCGATTCCGACGGTGAAGAGGCGCGTCGCGGGGTCGAAGCGCCGCGTGAGGGCGAGGATCTCGCCGTCGTTCGCGACATCTCCGTCGGTGAGGAAGAGCACCGTGCGCACGCGGCCGCTGGCGACGCGGCCGAGGCACGCGCGCTCGAGCGCGGGAAGCGCCATGGTGCCGCCGCCGGCCTCCACGGCGTCGAGCCACTCGAGCGCGCGCTCGATGTTCGGGCGCGTGGCCGCGACCGGCTCTGCATCGAAGGTCTCGAAGGAGGTGTCGAACGCGATGATCTCGAAGCTGTCGTGCGCGGAGAGCCCCTCGAGCGCCGTGCGGAGCGCGCGCTTCGCTGCGACGATTCGCCCGCTGCCCATCGAGCCCGATCGGTCGAGGACGAAGATCGCCTCGCGCGGGCACTCGAGCTCTGGCCTGCGCGTCGCGGGCGGGTCGACGACGACGAGCGTGCGCTCGCCATCGGTGTAGGCGCGCACGACGGGCTCGGTGGCGCGGGACCACGCGCGCAGCACGATGTCGCCCGAGCAGGTGGCGTCGGACGCGGGCCGCAGCGTGATGGCGCCGTCGGCCGCGTTCGAGCGGACGAGCGCGATCGACGCGGCGAGATCGGTCACGGCCTCGGCGAGCGTCACCTCGAGTTCGAGCGCGGTGCCGCCGCCGAGCTTGACGGGCGGCGTGAGACGCGAGGCGTCTGGCGCGCGATCGGTGTCGGGCGAGACGCCGTCGCCGTCGTGGCCGACCGCGTCGCCAGGGACGAACTTCGGCGAGATCGCGGTCGGGAAGCGGTACTCGAAGCGTCCGTCGTCGACGCGCAGCCGCTCGACGATTGTCATGCGGACGACGATGTCCGACTTCGCGGGCACATTCGCGAGCGAGATCGTGTGGACATCGTCACGGACCGACTCGATCATCGCGGCGGTCTTCCCCCGCTCCTTCGCGCCCTCGAAGTCGGCACGCGCCTCCTCGGTCTTCTTGCACACGCCCTTCGCGACGCGGTCGCCCGACACGATCTCGAACGCCGTCACCGCGCCGTCCGCGGGGAGCGGGATCGTGTGCGTGACATCCATTGGGCGCGTCGATGTGTTCGTGTAGCGCTCCTCGAGCTCTGTGACGGCGCAGTCGGCGAGGATCGACGCGCGCACGACCACCTTCGCAAGCGGGAAGGCGTGCGGCTCCTCCTCCCCCTTGCGAACGGCCCCACGGCCCTTGCCACGGGGAATCCCGAGCAGCTCGCCGAGCCTGCGGCTCTTCACGCCTGCGTCGGCGTCCTGGGAATCATCTGTGCTGATCGAAGCGGGAATGAGAGCGCTGAGCGTTGTCATTGGTTTCCTCCATGTGGACGGGGCTGGCGCGTGGATCGACGGGACTTCGGGCGCGTGGGGCCGACCGGCGCGCGACACTCCTCGGCCGCGACCGACGCGTCTTTTCCTCCACGGGGCTTCCGCGAATGGGCGTCGGTCGTGACGATGTCGGTCGTGACTGGGTCGGCCGCGTGGCCGACGGATGAGGCGAGCGCCTTCGCAAGCGCGTCGGCGAGTTGCGTGGGACTTTCGACGAGTGCTGGATCGATGAGGACGGTGACTCCTGGTGCGATTTGGAACGAGCGAAGCGGCGTGGCCGCGACGGTTGCGGGACTCGGAGACGATTGCGGCGACAGCTGCGAAGACGACTGCGACGACGGCTGCCCGCCAGCACGGCGCGGCTCTGCCGCCGGCGCGGCGCGAGGCGCGCGCGTGGCGTCGCTCTTGAGAAGCGCCGCGACGAGATCGTCGGTCGCGTGCATCGCGAGCCCTTCGTGGATCTGCGACAGCGAGTGCCCCTCCGCCTGCAGTTCCTTCGCCACCACGACGCGCACGAGGTGCTCGCGCCCGTACATCGCGCGGCGCCCGATGTAGGCGGGCTTCGGCACGATGCCGAGCGTCTGGTAGAAGCGAACCGTGCGCGGGTCGATCCGATCGGAGGCGCGTCCGTCGGTCACCATCACGCCACGCGCGTCAAGGATGCGGCTCGCAAGCGCGGACAGCTCATCGAGGGAGAGCCCTTCGACGGGAATCGCTGCAAGAAGATCGGGGAGGCGCGGCTGCATGCCCCTATCTTACAGTAACAGTATTTGCTGTCAAGTACGAGACTTCGAGATTTTCGCGATCGCTCTCCGCGCGGGCTGGCGGGCTGCGCCCAATGCCCTCGCCGCTTGTCCCTTTACCGCTTGACCCGTACGCCTCCGCCTCCCTGCTCTTCCCTCCACTTCCGTCGACCCATCTGAATCCCGCAACCGCACACGATCTCGGCGCGGACGATGGCTCGCGCGCCGACCCTCGCGGCACCCCACCCTCACGCCCCCATCTCGGAGTTTCCATCTTGAAGACGATGCTCACCCTCGGCACCATCGCCCTCGGCGGCGCGGCCATCCTCCTCGGTCAGGTCACGGCGACGGCGGGAGGCAAGGGCGGCGGAGGCGGGCGGGGAGACGGCGGCGTCGCGGGCGGATCGACCGACTGCGCCACGGCGCCCGCCCTGCTGCTTGGCGACAACGCCTTCAACACCGGGTCGTCCTCAGCGAGCCTTGCGCTGTCGAACGCGCCGTGCGGCGCGCACACGATGTTCAAGGTGAACTACTTCACCTTCACGCCGCAGTCGACTGGCTCCCACACCTTCTCGACCTGCGGCGGCGCCTCGTGGGACACGCGCCTCGCCGTGCTCTCGACCTGCTCGGGGTCGTCGGGCGCCATCGCCTGCAACGACGACGCTTGCGGCCTCCAGAGCTCGCTCACGGTCAACCTCGACGCAGGCACGACCTATCGCCTCGTCGTCGGCGGCTTCGGCGGCGGTGACGGCGGAGCGGGCGTGCTCACCGTCTCCGAGGGTGGCGGCGGCGGCGGCGGTGGAAGTGGCAAGATCGGCCCCGATGTCATCGTCGGCGCCATCCCCGACATCTCGAAATGGGGCGCTGCGACCGTCGCTGGCCAGACCATCATGGCCTACTCGATCGGCACGACGAGCTGCAACATCGGCGACGAGCTTCTCGACTGGTTCCCCCAGCCCGACCCACGCCACCCGTTCATCACGCAGAACATCTACCGCATCAAGGACGGCCGTATCCAGCAGATCGGCCTCGGGTGGGGCAAGCACGGCTTCTTCGCCCTGCAGGACACCCTGTGCGGCCCCTGCCAGCCCGCGTCCGCCGGCACTTGGCTTGGCATCGGCTGCTCCGATCCCTACAACGCGAGCCTCAATGGAAATCAGCCGGGCCTCGGGACGCGCAGCGAGGTGAACCCCGCGACGGGCATCTTCCCAGGCAGCTACAACCAGGGCATGCCCAACGCCCCCGCGACGATCGGCCGCCGCATCCAGGTGAAGGCGACGGACCTCAACCCGTCGCTCAACCCGGGCGCGACCTACCTCGTCGAGGGTCAGTACATCCACTCAGGCGACGCCGCGCGCGGCAACGACGACAACAACGCCTCGTGGCGCGCCGTCACCGTCGGCTCGCTCAGTTCGGGCGCCTACACGCTCACTCCGACGGGCCCGACCAACCAACAGCAGCCCGCGATCCTCGCGTGGCGCGCGGCGGACAGCTCGGTCACGATCGCGAATGCGGATGTTCCTGACGACGGCCGCTTCATCCTCGGCTTCGCGGTCCGCGAGAACCCGAACGGCACCTGGCGCTACGAGTACGCGGTGCAGAACTTCAACTCCGACCGCTCGGGCCGCTCGTTCGAGGTGCCCCTCCCGGCAGGCGCGGTCGCCACGAACATCAAGTTCTCCGATGTCTTCTACCACTCGGGCGACCCGTACGACGGAACCGACTGGACGGTGACGACGACGGGCGGCGTGATCCGCTGGACGGGCCCGACCCACGCGACGAATCCGAACGGAAACGCGCTGCGCTTCTCGACGATCTACAACTTCTGGTTCGACGCCGATGTGCCGCCGACCGCAGGCGAGGTCTCGCTCGGGCTCTTCAAGCCCGGCGCGAAGGGCGCTGCGAACTCGATCGCGATCGCCGCGCAGGTGCCGTCGGCGGGCTCGAATCCTGCAGATCTGAACGGCGACGGCCTCGTCAACGCGGCAGACCTCTCTGCACTCCTCGGAAACTGGGGCAACGCGGGCGTCGGCGACATCGACGGCAACGGCACGGTGGGCGCGGCGGACCTCGCCGCCCTGCTCGGCGCGTGGGGCTGATCCGCGGCGACGCTCGACAGCTCGGCGCACGGTCGCGTGGCGCGGACGCCCGACCAAGGGCTTCGGAGGATCCGTACGGCAGGTCGAGGGCGAGCCCGTCGACCTTCGCCGGACGGCTCAGGAGCCTGACTCGGTCGCGCGGATTCGCCGCGCCTCCTCGAGCGCGGCACGCGCCTCGTCCCAGCCGGGCGCGAGGGCGCAGGCCGTCTCGAGCGCTGTGACCGCCTCGCCCGCCGAACTGAGCGCAAGGAACGCGCGCCCGATGACGAGGTGGATGCGCGGGTTCCCCATCGCGAGCGCGGCCGACGCCATGCCGTGCTCGAGCGCTGCCTTCGCATCGCCTCGGCGAAGCATGCATTCCGCGAGCATACCGAGCGCATCGGCGTTCTCAGGGTCTGCGCGCAGCGCCGCCTGAAGCTCGGCCTCTGCTTCGGCGTGCCGCTCAAGCGCCATCTGGCAGCGCGCGCGAAGCATGCGGAAGTCGTCGGACGAAGCGCCTGCGCGCTCGAGCCGCGCGAGCGCGCCGCGCGCATCGCCCTCCGCGAGCTCCGCGCCGGCGAGAAGCAGCGTTGCGGGCGCGCCAAGCACCGCTTCGCCGCCGAGCGCGTCGATCTCGGCGCGCACGCCCGCGAAGTCGCGCAACCCGTGCAGGCACTGCGCGCGCAGGAGCCGCACGAGCACCGACGAGCGGAACGACGCGTCGAGCGCGTCGACGACGGCGATCGCCTTCGCGAACTCGAGCGCGTCGGCGTGCGACTGCGCGAGCTGCATCTGGTTCGACGCGATCGTGTCGCGGCGCGTCTTCTCGGCGTCGGCGCCGAGCGGCTCGATGTAGCCGAGCGCGACGAGCTGCTCGAGCGCCGCGTGCGCCTCGATCGGATCGACGCGCATGTCCGCGGGGTGCATGCCGCATGCGCCCTCGACCGCCTCCCAGGTCTCGATGCGGTCGCCGACGGAGATGCCGTCGAGCGCCTCCACGAGCACCCGCCCCGGCATGTCGCGCCCCGCGGGAAGCCCAAGCAGCGCGAGGACGGTCGGCGCGATGTCGAGGATCGATCCGCCGTGGAGCCGCGCGCCCGCTCGGATTCCGGGCCCGGCCGCGGCGAAGACCCCGAGCGGACGGTGCCACGCGACGGGATTCGACTCGGCCGCCTTCGGATCAGGTCGCCGATGGTCGTTCCAGTAGCCGTGGTCGCTCACGATGACGACCGCCGTGTCCTCGCCCGCGAGCGAGAGAAGCGACTCGAGCATCATGTCGTGGAAGCGGTAGATGCCCGTCATGCAGTGGCGATACGCCTCGAAGTCCTCCTGCGACACGGCGTCCATCTTCGGCGGATGGAACTCCATGAACTCGTGGCCGAAGCGGTCGATTCCCTCGTAGTAGACGGCGGTGAAGTCCCAGTCGCCGCGCGACATGAGCCGCGTGGCGAACCCGTGCACGCTCGCGGTCTGCGCGAGCATCGACATCAGCTTCCCGAGCCTGTGCCCTTCGCGCGCCGCCACGCGCGCGGCATCGGGCACGAACGGCAGCACGGCGCTTTCATCGAGCTCCGACGGGTGCACGCGGCACTCCGCGAGTTCATCCGCAAGCGTCGCAGGATGCACGGCGTGCGCAGGGAGCGGCGCGAGCGGCCCTTCGCCCGCACCGTGGAACTCGGTCTGGTTCGACACCATCGCGCCGAGGATCGGTTCCGCGGGATGCGACGCGTACCAGCCGACCACGCTCGAGCGCAGCCCCTGCTGGGTGAGAATGTTCCAGAGCGCCTTCGCGCGGCGGCTCGTGCTCGCCGTGGTGCGGATGCCCGTGCCGTGCGGATCGGGTTCGGTGAACCCGAGCACGCCGTGCGCGTCGGCGCGCTTGCCCGTCGCGATCGTGTTCCAGAGGATCGGCGAGAGGATCGGGCGCGTGGTCGCGAGGTTTCCCGACGCGCCGCGCGAGAGAAACGCAGCGAGCGTCGGCATCAGGCCCTGCGCGACCAGCGGCCCGATCAGCTGCCAGTCTGCCGCATCCCAGCCGACGAGGAGGACGCGGCGCGGAAGCCGGGGATCGGCGAGACGGGTCGGGGCGCGTGCGGTCATGCAGGTCAAGAGTACAGCGCGCCCGCGATGATGCGGGCGCGCTGCGAGGAGCTTGGTTCGCGATCAAGCGCTCACTTCGAGCGCTTGCGGCTGCGCAGGAGGCCGAGGCCCGACGCGCCCGCCGCGAGAAGGCCGAGCGCACCAGGCGCGGGAACGGCGCCCGTCTGGATTCCTGCACCCGAGTTCTCGTAGGCCCAGTCATGCACCACGAAGGTGCCCGCCGCATTGTTCACGCTCACGCGGACCCATCCGTAGAAGAGGTTCGCGCCGCTCGAGAACGAGAGCCCGAGATACGCGTTCGACGCGCTGTTGAACTGCGCGTTCGGGTTCGCGCCGCCGTAGGCCATCGAGCCGAAGAAGCTCGGGCCGACCGACGAAGCGTCGACGGTGAAGCCGGCCGAGAGCGCGGACGCATAGGCGAAGCCGCCCGCGTTGAAGGACACGAGCTTGCCCGGGAAGAAGTTCACGGTCGCGCCCTGGTAGTTGCCTCCGCCGAAGACATAGTTCTTCAGGAGGAGATCGCTGTAGGCGTCGCCATCGAGGTTGAGGTTCAGCGAGTTGAACTGGTTGATCGAGATGTCCTGGACGCCCGAGTAGACGATCGCGGCGCCCGCGTTCAGCGCGGCGGCTGCGGCGGCGCCTGCGGCGAGCGAGTAGGCGGCGCGCGACGATCCCGACGAGCGAGGCTCGCGCGAGGAGGAATCGAAGGAGGTATCGGACATGGGAGGGAACTCCTGTTTGAGGGACTTCAGGTCGCGCGAGGCGATGCGCGCACCAAGGGACAACCGCGGCGAGGGGGCCGAAGTCCACAGAGTCTGCCCTCGGATGGCGTTGACACAAGGGGAAACCGATCGGATTCAGCGAATCCATGGGCCTTTCCGCGTCCGCGCCACATCGACTGCCATCGTGCGCACGCAGGCGGAACTTGGTTTGCATCGCCCCACGCGCTAGTGTGGGCGCATGCCTTCGCAACCGAGTTCCACCGTTCGCACGCTCGCATCCGCGCTCGTCCTCGTCTCGCTCTCGCCCTTCGCCTCGACGGCGTCCGCCCAGGAAGTCGTCTTCGACGCCGGCAGCGACAACGGCTTCTTCACGCCGTTCAACAGCGCGAACGCGGCGACCGTGAAGTATGGCGACAGCGGCTGGATCGGCACGGGAGCCAGCGCGCCCGTGGCGCTCGGGCGGATCACGCTGAACCTCGCGACCTTCGGCTCGACCACGCCGGGCACCACCGATCTCGTCTTCACCTTCAACGACGGCGATCCGTCGCGGCTCGTCTTCGGCACGGGCGACACGCTCTACACGACGACGATCACGGGCGTGGAGTTGCCCGCCGCGAAGCCGGGGTCCGCTGCGTTCTTCTCGATCGACATCCCGCTTCCGTCGGTGCTCACGCGAGGCGGCTTCAACGACATCGGCTGGTCGGTTTCATGCGCGAACTACAACTTCGCGGGCCAGTTCGGCTTCCAGGTCTCGACCTGCAATGCGCAGACCGTCGGCTTCTACACGAACAACGCGTCGTTCTTCAGTGGATTCGGCTGGAGCCTCTTCGCGTTCGGACAGAATCCGTGCACGCAGGTCGCGAACTTCAGCGCCACGGTCTACAAGGCGGAGTGCCTTGGCGACATCGACCTGAGCGGCGCGGTGGACGCGGGCGATCTCGCCGTGCTCCTCGGCACCTGGGGCGATGCGGGCAAGGGAATCCCTGCGGACCTCAACGGCGACGGCCTCGTCGACGCATCGGACCTCGCGGCGCTGCTCGGAAACTGGGGCGGCTGCCCTGGCTGAGCACGGCCGCCCTCAGCTGCACGCACCCCACGCGCTCAGGAGCGCGGCGAGGTCCGCGGCGCCGACAGAGCCATCTCCATCGAGGTCACCCGAGCCAGCCGCTCCGCCCCACGCGCTGAGAAGCGCCGCAAGATCGGCGGCGCCCACTTCGCCGTCGCCGTTGAGGTCGGCGGGGCACGCGGGCGCAGGCCGCGGCAGGTCGAGGATGAAGCCCTGGATGCCCGACGCGGTGCGCGCCGTGCCGACGATCGTGTAGCCGTCGGCCGACATTCCGAGCGGAAGCGCCATGCGGACATCAGGCGAGAGCACGATGCCCGCCTCGGCCGCCAGCGTCTCGAGCGGCTTCAGCGTTCCATCGATCCACATGTAGCCTTCGCCACCCGTCGCGGGCGGGAACTGCGTGCGGTAGAAGAGAAGGATGCGGCTGCCGTCGTCGCTCACGCCGGTCGGGAAGCAACGCGGCAGGCTTGGGATCGGCGTCGCCGGCAGAGGGAGGTAGCCCGTCTTCTCGCTCCAGCGCCACCCGAGGAAGTTGTTGCCCGACGAACCGAGGCCGACGACCCAGTTGCCGTCGCCGCTCACGGCGCCCGCCTCGCCGACCGCCTGGCCAGTGTTCGTGTTGATGAGCTTCTGCGTGCCGTTCTTCCAGACCGCGCCCTGGCGGAAGCCGCTCGCCTGGTCTTGCCAGCCCACGATCACGGCGCCGTTGAAGTTGGCAGCATTCGCGCGCGTCGAGCGGCCTGCGACGGAGGTGCCCATGTCGACGAGCCCACCCGCCGCTGAATAGCGGTAGGCGCGCGCCGCGCACTGGTTGTGCCAGCCGAGGCCGACCATCGTCTGACCATCGCCCGAGACACCCCAGCAGCTGATCGCCGAAGCGTCGCAGCTGAAGCCGAAGTTTCCGATCAGGGTCGTCGTGCCAGTCGCGATCTCGTAGAACGCGCCTTCCGTCTTGTTGTTCGCCGGGTTGATGACGGTGAAGCCGACGCGCGTGCCGTCGTCGCTGATGCCCGCGGTGCCCGCGCCGCCGTTGTTCGGCGAGACGCCGCCGATGAAGGTCAGCCCCTGCTCCGCGGTCCAGTACCAGAACTGCGAGGTGTTGTAGCCCGCGACGATGCGGCCATCGGCCGACGCGTCGGCCGGGTAGAGCCCGGGCATCCCGAGCAGGTGGAACGAGCCGGTCTTCTCACCAGCAGACACGGCGGACGCGACGGCGAGCGCGCAGGCACCCGCGACGGAAACGACTCGGCTCAGACGCATGACGGACTCCGGCTTCGAGAGGTGATCTTTCTCAGGACAAACGAGACGGGCGGCGCGAAGACGAATCCGGGTTCAGCGCCTCGGGTCACCGCCGCGAACCCCATCGAATCTACCTCTTCCGAGGCGTCATTTCACGCCCAATCGTGGGAATTCGCCTGAGAGATTCGGGGCCCGAGCGCGGAAACCTCCCGTCCCCTCGGCTCCGCGACCCCGTGACGGTCGTGGCCGAGGGGCGAACCGAGGAGAAGTCGGATGAGGCAGATGAGCCCCCAGGTTGCCGCGTGGACCCAGGACCCCGTCACAGCGGCGGATGCCGTGGCGACGCTTGCCTGTTGGCCTGACCAGCTTGACCTCCGTGCCCTGCAGGCCGAGTTCGGCTCGAACATCTGGATCGTGTCGGCCCCGCAGCTCGCGGCAAACCTCGCGGCGTGGGCGCGCGTGGCGGGTGCCGCGGCGCGCATCGCCTACCCCGTGAAGGCGAACCCATCGCCCGCGGTGCTCGAGATCCTCGCATCGCTCGGGGCGAGCGCAGAGTGTGCGGCGCCTGCGGAACTCGCGCTCGCGCGGCGCGCCGGGTTCGCGCCCTCGCAGCTCGTCTACAACTCGCCCGTCGCGGACATCCGCACCGCCGCGGGCGTGCTTGCGCATGGCGGCACGGTGGTCGCCGATTCGCGCAGGTTCCTTGCCTCGCTCGATCTCCTCGCGGGCGAGATCGACCCCGACGGCGCACGCCACGCCGAACGCTGGCGTGCCGCGGGCGCGCGCGTCCTGCTGCGCGTGAATCCAGACCTCGACATTCGCTACAAGAAGGACGAGGCCTGGAGCGAGCTCACCTCGCATGCGAAGAAGACGGGGAAGTTCGGCGTGCCGAGCGACGAGATCGTGGACGCGGCGGCGGCGCTTCGCCACATCGCGCTCGACGGGCTCCACGCGCATGTCGGCACGCAGATGGACCACACGCAGCCGTTCGTCGACCTCGCGCGCCATCTCGCGGCGCTTGCGGACGCGATCCATGCGCGCACGGGAGCGCTCCCCCGCATCCTCGACCTCGGCGGCGGGCTCGGCATCCCCTTTACGCCCGCGGACCGCTTTCCCTCGATCGACGCCCTCGAGGCGACGCTCGCGCCGGAGCTCGACGCGCGCTTCGAGCACTGGTTCGAGCCTGGACACGCGCTCGTCGGCAACGCGGTGGCGCTGCTTGGCTCGATCGCAAGCGTGAAGAGCGTGCGCGGCAAGCGCTGGGCGATCGCCGACATCGGCACGGACCAGCTTGCGAAGATCACGCTCCTCGACTGGCGCCACCAGGTGCGCGGGCCCGACGGTCGCCCGCTCCCCTTCACGGGCTCGGATTCCCTCGGCGGCCCGCTCTGCTTCTCGGGCGACACGCTTCTGCCCGCGACGAACACGAGCGCGCTCGCCGAGGGCGACCCGATCCTCGTCGAACATGCGGGCGCCTACTGCGCGTCGCTTGCGAACACCTTCAACGGGCGCCGCGCGGGCGGAACGGTCGTGCTGCGCGACGACGGCGCCGTCGTGCGCACCTCCGCGGCCGCGGGCACGCTCGACGAACCGCTCGCCGCGACGCACGCGTGGGGCCTCGCGAGCTCGCGCGAACCAGTCGATCCCGCCGCCGCGCCCGTCGACAGCGCGCGCGTCGCGCGGCTCTCGAGCAAGGTGCTGCGCGAAGACCTCTGCCACGAACGGTTCCGCCATGTCGGCGCCGTGCAGGTCGGCCCGCGCGCGTGGGAGTTCGAGTTCGATGTCTCGTCGCCCGTCGGCTTCGTGTCGATGCCGCTTGCGATCCGACTCGCGGGCGACGCCGCGATCGTCGCCGCGCTTCTCGACGCAGGCGAAGACACGAAGGCCTATCCCGTGTGGGGCACCGAGCTCGCGCTCGCGATGCCGAAGCAGGTGCCGACGAATGCACCCGTGATCGTGCGCATCGAGCTTTCCGCCGCCGCTCGCGAAGGCGCGGGCGCGGAGAGCCATCGTCAATCGGTTCGATTCACGCTGAACGGTGGCGCGGCGGCGGGCACATTCGCGCTGGCCTACGACCGCGCGGCGAAGCGCGTCTGACGCGGCGGCGCACGAACGACTCGATGCCGCACCGGCATGGGAATCCACACTCCCATGCTGTACGAGTCAAACACATCAGCGCTCCTCGTTGCGTGAGCCGCACCATCGTGGTGCGGCATTCATTCTCACGCGATCGCTCTCGAGCGCGCGTGCCGGACGACCATGGAGTTCGACACCCGCTTCGAGGGACGACGCGACATTGCAACCTGTGGAGCAAACATGCACACACGACACAAGCGCATCGAACATCGATGCGGCCCGCGATCCCATTCCCGCACCGCAGATCTCGGCGACACGCCTCGATCGAGGACATCGACCTCGCTGCTCGCATCACTGCTGGCGTTCTCCATGACGGCCACGCTCGTCGGCCGCGAGGCATCGGCGCAGTGCGGCAACGATCCCGTGCCGTCGGGAGTCACCGAGTCGCCTGCCAACGCGTTCTCCGTGGGCGAGTACGCCTTCGTCCACTCCTCGACCAATCTGCAGGGAAGAGCCGCGTTCCGCAAGATCGCGGCGGGCCTCTTCTGGAATCCCGTCGATGACTTCGGCACAGGCGTGCCGCGGGCGTTCGGCGCGTTCAGCAGCGCGGTCATTGTCAACAACCCGGATCCCGTCAACTCGACCACGGTCGAGATCCGCTACTACGACGCCGCCGGCACCCTGCGCGGGATGAGCGGGCCCCACACGATTCCAGCAAACGGAATGCATCGCGAGGACGCCCGCATCCTCGGCCCGAACGGGGGCGGATTCGGCTCGGCGCACATCGAGGTCGTCGATCCTCAGCAGAACGGCCCGATCGTGGGTTCCACGCTCCACTACTTCGACTCGATCGCGGTCCCGGGCTGGGGCGTCGTGGAGGATCCCGACAAGATCGTGCTTCCCTCGGGCAATGTGATGATCGCACCCGGCGAAGGTTCCTACCAGCAGCTGCAGGAGATTCCGGTGCAGGATGCCGGCAGCGGCGGAGTCGACTGGCGCGGCTGGCACTTCGCTGGTCCCTTCCGATTCACCAACACCTCGGTGAACGACTTCGACAACGGATCGGCGCCCGTACTGATGGTCGCCAATCCGCACAGCGTCGATGTCAACGCGGACGTCGTGACATTCCTCGTCGGACCGAACGGACTGATCTCGCTCCTCGGATCGACTCCGTACACGATCAATGCCAACGGCATGCTGGTGGAGACGGGGCTCTGGAACAACTTGAACCAGATTTCCGCAGGTTTCACAGGCCACTACGACTTTGACATTCTCGTCGCGATCCTCGCCCGCGACGGGGCCGGCAACCCGCTTCCGCTCGTCGGAGACGCACTCGTGATCGACGCGTTCGGCGACGACGACGACGGCACGGAGAACCGGAACCTCAACCTCGGGAAGCGCATGCGCATGGTCTCCATGTCGATCAGCGGCGCTCCGGGCGCGGCAGAGTCGGGAACCACGGGGCTCTCCTACAGGACCTACCTGTACGCTTCGGATGTCAGCACCTACGCGCCCTCGGACAATTCAGGGCCGATGATCCGAACGTCGATCAAGGTCGCAAACACGCGGTTCGATTGGACGGGCCCGCTCACGGTCGAGTACTTCGACCATGACGGCACTCTGATCGGAATCGACAGCGTCCAACACCCGCAGCTGCCGAACCTCGGTCTTGCGCCGGGAGGCACGCTCCACATCGGCCTCGGTGAAGCGCAGACGCCGAACTTCCCCAGGAACATGTGGAATGGCTCCGTCCGTGTGAGCGGCACCTGCGACCAGGAGCGGCTCATCGGCTGGACCGCGCGCGAGATCTGCGAGGCTCCCGCCTCCTGGCCGCGCAACTACCAGTTCTTCAAGGCCTACGGCGAGGAGATGACAGGTGCGAACGGCAACGAGCCGGGCATCGGCGGCATTCCGATCCAGCTCGCAGACGGCACGCCCGCGGCGCGGCGCGTGGCATCGCTTGTCAAGTGGAGGACCTCGGGCACACCGAACTTCTGGCCCGGATACACCACGTTCACCGCGGGGTTCTTCGCTTCGAACACTGGCGAGTACCTCTACCGCTTCCATCAGCCCGGTGGCACCGAGGCGACCAATCTCGCGCCACAGCCCTTCGATGGAGTCTCGTTCGGCGCCTCGAGCCTGACCTACGAGGACTCGGATCCCGCTCCGTATGGACCGCTTGCGCTCCTCTCCGGCATGGGCAGCGGAAAGGTCGACGTGATCTCGCCATTCAGCTTCACGCACGGAATCAACGTGCTGGGCGGAGTGCCGGCCACCTATGAGATCGGTGCGTTCGCACGCCGATACCTCGGACCTGGCGACATCATCGTGCCGGGCGGTGCGGATGAAGACGCGGGCGACGGCATCCGAGAGTCGGAATCGGATCGCCTCGACTGAGCAGTCTCCGCCTCACAGCGGAACCAAGTGCAGGCCGCGGAGTCGGGTCACGCCGACTCCGCGGCCCTGCGTTCGCGGGTGCCGGCTCCCTCGCAGGTAGAAGCGAGCACGGCGCGGTCGCGGCGTGGCACTGATCTTCTGAGAATCTGCGCCACGCCGTGTACGGCCCTGTCTCCCGCGGGCTCAACATCTCTTGAGCCGCGTCGACAGGATCGCGGCAACCGTTCCCACGCACCCGCCCCACGGCACCCCAGTTGCGTCCCGCCGCGACTCGATCCATGCGCTCGGCGCGCGCGCCATCCCCCCGATCTCGAGCAAACATGAACGCGAGAAGCATGGACACCGACCCTGGCGGCAACGGCCGCGGCGCTCCTCGCGGCCTTCGGCGCAGGATTCGCCGCGGCTCCTCGACATCGATCGCCACGCTTGGCGCGCTGAGCCAGGACCTCGTTGGCGACGCAACCGCGGAGACGGCTTCCCACAGCCCCCCGCAGGAGACCGCGGAGGCCGACGACGGCTCAGCCACCACAAGGAGCGCGGGGTTCGCGCCTCGGTGCCGCGGGCCGCGGGATCTCGCGACGCACATCGACCCCGACCCCACCCAGGATGGCGACTCGGACGGCGAGCCGGACAGCAACTCCAGCAACTCCAACACGAGACCTGACAGATGAGCACATGTCACTCGAATCCAACGCTGGGAAACCGCCGCGGGGTCGGCGCGCGCCGCCCGCGCGGCGCAACCACTCTCAAGTCCACTCGCTACCTTAGAGAGGTGAACGCGGAGCCTCCGTCCGACTCCATTCTCGTCGAGCGTGCGCTGCAAGGCGATCAGGCCGCGTGGAGCGCCATCGTCGAGCGCTACGGCGGCCTTGCATACGCGACCGCGCGCCGCACCGGGCTCGGCCGCGCGGAGTGCGAGGATGTCGTTCAGTCGGTCTTCGTCGCCCTCGTCCGCTCGCTTGGAAGCGTGCGCGACGCCGAAAGCCTGGCCGCGTGGATCAGCACCTCTGCACGCCGCGCAGCGTGGCGCGTCGGGCGAACGATCCGTGCATCGCCGACCCGGCCTCTGATCGAGGACTCCCCCGCCTTCCCGGCGCGGCGCGACGGGACGGACGCCGCCGACGCGGTCGCGGCCGAGGAACGCGGAGCGGTCATCCGAGCCGCGCTCGATTCGATCGACGATCGCTGCCGTCACTTGCTGCAAGCGCTCTTCCTCGGGGCCCGCGAGCCCGATTATCGGGCCATTGGCGAGCGTTTCGGCATCGCCCTGAACTCGGTCGGCCCCATCCGGAACCGCTGCCTCAGGCGACTCCTCAAGGCGCTCGAGGATCTCGGCTTCGATCCCTCGCCCGGGCAACCTCTCTGAAGCCGAATGGCACTCGATGTGAAATCAGCGGACCTGCGTGGGAACCGTGTACGGACTGGCCGCAGGCTGTCTCCTTTCCCCTGAGGGTCCCCCATGGAGAGCACCAACCAACCCAATTCCCAGATGCCGTCCGACTCGAACGATGCTGAGCGCGTGCTTCAGGCCTTGCTTGGCCGCGCCTCGCCCGAGGAGTTGGCCGCCGTTCGGGCGCTGCTCGCGAACAGCCCCGAACTCGCCCGCACCGCCCGCGTCCTTCGCGACCTGCTCGACGAGATGCCGGTGATCGCTCGGGAAGGCTTCGAGCCGACGCCCACCGCGGTGCTTGAGCGCGCCAAGGCGCTCGCGAGCCTTCTCCCGAAGCGTCCGAACTGGTTCGACCGCCTGAAGGCCGAAGTGCTCGCACGCATCGATGCGGCCGGGGCCGACCTCGCGGCAGGTCTCGCCCCCGCACCCGCGCTTCGCGGCGGGCAGCAGCGCACGCTGAGCAGCTTCCGCGGCGGCGGGCTGCGCATCGACGCAGAATCGACGCGGGCAGGCGATGGGGCGTATGTCCTGCGCATCCAGCTGGATGCGGACGACGCCGACTCGCTCGCCGGCGACTTTGCGGTGCTCGACGCCACGAGCGGAGCCGTGCTCGCCAGCGGCGTCGTCGACGACAATGGTGCCGCGCGCGCCGCGATTCCCGCAGCTCTGTCGCCCTCGCATGTCGTCGAGATCGCGGTTCAGTGCCGGGGACGCACCGTCGTCGCAGCGGAGGTTCCGCTGGCATGAGCGGCGCGCACGCCAACACCCTCGCGCATGAGTGCGCGGAGTTCGAGCGGCTCTCGCTCTCGGATCCGACGCGCGCGGTGGCCGAAGGCGATGCGCTCCTTGCGCGCCTCCGCGCGCTCGACGACCCGCAGGGCTTCTCGACCGTGTCGCGGGCGCTGATCATCGCGCTGCCCCATGTCGGCGCGCCGCAGGAAGCGATCCGACGCGCCGCGGCTGCGAGGCGATTCGCGCGCGGTCGTGCGCCCGCAGAGGCCGCACGCGTCCTGATCGCAGCCATGCACCCGCGCGCTCGGCTTGGAAACCTGCGTGGTGCCATGCGCGCAGGCGAGCGGGCCGTGCGCGAGCTCGAGGTGCTGGGCGAGCACGCGCTTGTCGCGCGCGCCGAACTCAATCTCGCGAATGTCGCCAAGGCGCTCGGTCAGCCGCAGCGCGCGGTCGCGATTATGCGCCGCGTCCTCGAGCGGGGCGACGCCATCGCGCCGATCCGCGGGCAGGCGCTCAACGCCCTTGGCGAGGCGTGCGTGCAGGCCGCCGACCTGCCTGCGGCGCGCGCGGCGTTCGAAGAGGCCCTCGCCGTGTTCACGCGCCAGGAACACGCCTTCGCCTGCGCCGTGGTGGCCGGCAACCTCGCGGACACCGCCGCCCGCGCGGGTGAGATCGAAGAGGCGCTGCGCGGCTTCCGCGATGCCCGCGAGCGCTTCGCAGCGCTCGGGGCGCATGCCGAGGCCTCGCGCAACGCGATCGAGGAGGCGACGCTCCTTGGGTTCAGCGGGTTCCTCGCCGATGCGCGCGACCGCGCCCGCGACGCAGGCGCCCTTGCCGACCAGCACGGCCTTGCGGCCGAGAGCGCCCGAGCGAGACTCGTCGTGGGCAGCTCGCTTCTCGCTGCATCCGATCCGCTGGCAGCCGAAGTGCAGCTCGTCGACGCCGAGCGCCGCTTTGTCGCGATGGGCGACGCCGCGTCCGGCGCGCAGGCACTGACATTGCTCGCGCGCTGCGTGCGCGAGACCGACGCCGCGCGCGCGGCATCATGCGCAGACTCCGCGGTGGCGGCGGCGCGCAAGGCGGCCGCCCCCATCGAGCTCGCGTCGGCCCTCTCGGTGCGCGCCGCCCTCCGTGCTGCGCCTGCCGACGGCGAGGCTGACGCCTCCGAGGCCGTCGAGATCGCGGAGTCGCTCGGAATTCCTGCGCTGCGCGCTGAATCGCGCTCTGTGCGCGCGGCGGTCTCCCGACGCAGCGGCGCGACCGAACGCGCCATCGCCGACGCGCGCATCGCGCTCTCGGAGGTCGAGCGCACGCACCGTTCGCTCGAACTCGCGCGCACGCGCCGAGCGTTCCTCGCGCACCGCTCGGACATCGCCGCCGAGCTCGCGGCATCGCTCGTCGATGCAGGTTCGCCCGACGCGCTCGAGGAGGCATTCGATGCGCTCGACCGCTGCCGCAGCCTCGCGATCCTCGATGCGATCCTCCGTCCCACGCAGTCATCCGAGACGCCGCGGATGCAGGCGCTCGACACGCGCGTGCACGAGCTTCTCGCCGGGCTCGATCCGCGCATTTCTCGACCGTCGGCGGCCGACGCCGCGCGCGTCGACCGCGACGCGCAACGCGCCGAGCTCGATCGCGCACTCGCCGAGCGCCGCGCCGAGCCCAGTCCGCACGCAGCCTCCGGCCGCGCGCTGTCCGCGCCCTGCGTCGCGCTCCTTGCGCACGACGGACGACTCTCGCTCCTCGCGCGCATGCCCGACGGCTCAACGCGCGCGCGCACGCACGAAACCGATCTGGTCGCGCTCGCGGGCCTCGAGTCCGAGTTCTCCTTCGAGGTCGCGCGACGCCTGCAGGGCGCAACGAGCGCGCGTGCCCTGCAGGCGGGCCGACGCGCGGCTGAAGCGCTGCGTGCGGCGATCCATCCGGCGTTCAGCGACCTGCTCGACGGCTGGTGCGGCACCGTGGTGGTGCTCCAGTCGCCCGCGATCGCACGCATTCCCGCCGCGATCCTCTGCGACGACTCGCAGGATGCCTGCCTCGCGCCTTCGCTCGAGGTGGCGCGGCTCCTCGACCAGCCCGCACGCAGCGACGGCGGCCAGAGCGCGCTGGTCGTGGCCGTGCACGATGCGTCGACGCCCGGAATCGCTCGCGAAGGCGAGGAGATCGCACGCAGGCTCGCGACGCACATGCCCACCGCGCGTCTCGACGGCGCCGACGCGACCCGCGCGCGCTTCGTCGACGCGCTCTCGCGCGCCTCGGTCGCTCATGTGGCGTGTCACGGCGTCTTCCCGCCCGATGCGCCCAACCTCGCGGGACTCGTGATCGCCGACGGCTGGTTCACGGCGCGCGACGCGCACGCGCTCGCGACGGCGCCCGAGGAGGTCGTGCTCAGCGGCTGCGTGACCGCTGCATCCGCCCGCCAGGACGGCGAGGAGTGGATGGGCCTCGTGCGCGGCTTCGCCGCCGCGGGAACGCGGCGCATGGCGGCGAGCCTGTGGCCCGTCGACGACGCCGCCACTGCATCGTTCATGGAACGCCTCTACTCGCATGGCCCGGCGCCGTGTCGGGCCCTCTCGGGGCTCGCGCGCGAGCTTCGCGCCGAGGGCGAGCATCCTGCCGTCTGGGGTGCCTTCTGCACCATCGGCGGCGCATCCACCCATTTCGTTCACAGCTAGTCAGTTCATCAAACAGGAGATCAAGACATGCCGACCCTGCAACGACTCATTCTCGTAATCCTCGCCCTTCTGCTTTCAGTTGCTCCAAGCGCCCGCGCCCAGCATGACGATGCGACGGGTGGTGGCGAGAACGGCGAAAGCAGTGGAAGCGGCGATGACCGCGAGAACGGCGACGACGGCGAGAATGGCGACGACGGCGAGAATGAAGAAGGCGATGGGCCCGGACAAGTCCTGATTCGCGGCGACGACTGGCAGCAGGAGACCGCGCGCCGCTGGCTGAGCGACCGTGGCTACTCCATCACCCCCGTCAGCGAGTATCCGGTCTTCTCCATCTGGCTCTACGACTTCGACGCAGGCGTCCTCGGCGACGAAGACGCCGCCAACGTTCGACAGATTCTCGAGGACTTGGTGTCCCTGCAGCTCATCGAGGACGGCGAGTTCAACCTGCCGATGAGCGTCGAGCTCGGCGTCGGGCAGACCGGAAGCCTCTGGGTCTCTGGAATGAGCGCGGGTCGGTTTGACAGCCAGTACGGCTTCACCGCGATCAACCAGGCAGCGACGAGCGCCCACGCGAGCGGCGCTGGCGTGATCGTCGCCATCATCGACTCGGGGCTCATCCCCGGAGCGGGTCTCTCGCGCACCTACTCGATGAATCGCAGCTACGACTTCGTGAACCACACAGGACTCGTTCCAGGGATTCCGAGCTCGGATACGGGCGACGGGATCAATGGAAACGGCATCAATGGCGCAGACGAAGGCGTGGGCCACGGAACCTTCGTTGCCTCGCTCATCGGGCGTGTCGCGCCCCTTGCGAAGCACCTCCACATGAAGGTCCTCGACGACGAGGGGACCTGCAAGCTCTCCTCCGTGGTGGCAGCGCTGCAGGCCTGCATGAACGAGAACGTCCATGTCGTGAACCTCAGCCTTGTGCCGAGTACCCGCACCAGATTCCTCAAGTTCCCAATCAACACCGTGCGCATGAATGGATCGATCGTGATCGCGAGCGCAGGCAACACGGCAAATCCAATCAACCCGTTTACCGAGAGCGAACCGGACCTCATCCAGGTCGGCGCGGTCGACTCCGTGAACGCGGTGTGGACGAACAGCCCCACCAACGCCGCTTGGGTCGACGTCATGGCGCCAGGCGTCTCGAACCTCTCGACTGCATCGGGCTCAGCGAACTCGGTGCTGCCGGGCCAGTGGGTCATCGGAGAGTACGGAAGCGTGAACGGCGTCACGGCCTACGCCGCCGCCTCGGGCACCAGCTTCTCCGCCGCGTTCGTCACGGGCGCAGCCGCCGCGTTCCGCTCGGCCAACCCCGACTGGCCCAACGCGTCGATGCCGGCCGCCAACATCGCCGATGAGTTCAGGGTGCGAATGCAAGAAGCCGACGACTCCGCGAACACCATCAAGCGACTCCGAGCGTACGCGATCGTCGAGCAGGACCCCGCCGTGCCGAGCTGCGAAGGCGACATCGTCCCCTTCGGCCTGAATGGACAAGTCAGCTGCTGCCGCACCCCTGCCGACGACTTCGTGTACTACTCCCAACTGGATCTTCACCTCTCGCCGAGCCACGACCTCCGTCGGATTCTGCGGGCTGATCTCGACAGAGACAGAGATGTGGACCAGGCTGACTTGGCTCGGCTGATCACCAATCCCTGCAACTGACCCATCGACCTTCGCAAAGCCGGCACGCGTGCGCCTTCAGGCGAACGCGTGCCGGCTTTCGCGTTTTGACGCGCGTCTCGAGCCGTTTCTGGGCGAACTTCTCGCGCCACGGCCGACCAGTCGCGCCCGTAGGCCGAGAACGCGCGCCACCCAACGCCACGACCGCGAACCAACCTGCCCGAAGTTCCGAGATCGGTTTGGATTTCCTTGCAGTCATGCGCTTCGAAGGACAAAGTCCTTGGTGGTCGGGGGACGGCGCCACGCCTCAGCCCTGCGGAAGACCTCGTCGGAGACTACGGGCGGCAGACGCACGCGCATGCACGGCTTCCTGCGGCACATCCTCGTCCTCATCGCAGCGCTTGTGCTCGCGGCCCAGCCCGCGCACGCGCGCGGCGACGGCGCGCCGCAGCAGGTGCTGATCGAAGGTCCCGCCACGGAACGCGAGAACATCGCCGAGCAGCTCGGTCTGCTCGGCTACCCCCTCGTGCTGGTCACGGAGTACCCCAGCTTCTCGACCGCGCTCTACCAGTTCGAGCCGCAGCTCTCGAAGGACGAGTATGCGTTCGCACTCGAGCTTCTCGACGCGCTCGTCGGCGATGACAAGAGTCTCGCCACCGCCGTCAACGGCGAGGTCAGCATCGAGCGCGGCGGTGGCCAGACGGGGAGCCTTTGGGTGAGCGGCCTGTCTAGGTCGCAGTTCGAGAATCAGTACGGGCTCGGCCTGACTAACAGCGATTTCGCCGCGGACCACGCGACGGGCCAGGGCGTCAAGATCGCCCTCATCGACTCGGGGCTTGTGCCGGGCGCACCGCACTCGTCGGCCTTCGCGCTCGCCTACGGCTACGACCTCGTGAACGGAGCGGGCGAGAAAGGTGCGGTTCCGGCCGACGAGGGGGATGGCCAGGACCAGAACCAGGTCAACGATGCAGACGAGGGCGTCGGCCACGGCACCTTCATCGCATCGATCATTGCGCGCGTCGCACCGGGCGCGCGGCACCTGCACATCAAGGTGCTCGACGACGAAGGCGAGTGCGAGCTCTCCGACATCTTCGCAGCGCTCGAGATCTGCATCGCGGAGAATGTCCATGTCGTCAACCTCAGCATCGCCCCCGTCGGACCGACCAGCATCCTGAAGAGCGCGTTCACGGCGTGCAGGCAAAACGGGACCATCATCATCGCGGCGGGCGGAAACTCGACCACGAACGAGAACCCATTCACGGGCGCCGACGCCGATCTCATCCAGGTCGGGGCGTCGACGCACGCCGACGCCCTGTGGAACGAGAGCGCGACGGGGCCATGGGTCGACATCCTCGCGCCAGGGGCGACGATGTACAGCCCGAAAGGCCTGCCGATCGCGGGTCAGTCGGTGGTCGGCGTCATCGGCATGAACCCCGACGGAACACCGAACTTCGTCGCAGCGTCTGGCACCAGCTTCGCGGCGGCGTTCGTGACGGGAGCGGCCGCGTGCTACCGCGCCGCCAATCCAGGCTGGCCCGACGACGCGCCGTTCACTCCAGGTGAAGTCGCGCCTGGCGAGATCGCGACCCGATTCCTTGATGCGATGAACGCAAGCGGCGCAAGCATCAATGGCACCGCGCTCAAGCGCGTCGACGCGGGGTCGCTCGTCGCGGGCTTCGCCGCCGTCCCGCGCTGCCCCGGCGACATCGCACGCGCCTCGTCGGGCGAAGGCTCGCAGTACCGCATCGACGGCGTCGATCTCGCCGCGCTCCTCATCCGCTTCGGCGAGACACTGACCGACCCGCGTCGGATCGACCGCGCGAACCTCGAGACAAGCACCCCCGAGCGAATCGACGCAAACGACCTCGCCGCACTGCTCGCGCGGTGGGGAATAGTTCCACCCGTTCCGTGCCCGTGAGGCACCGCATTCCGCGCGACACGGACTCGGCGGCGATCGACTTGGATGAAGCTCCGCTCTCCGCCGAGCCTCGCATCAAGCTGCCCGTCGATATCCACGATGCGATGCCCGTCAGCGCAGCGCGCCGCAGAGACGACCGCTGCGCCGAAGGTCTCGGTGGTTGCGAGGTCGAGGACCTCAGGCATGAACCGATGGAGCAGAGCCTGAACGACGAAGGCACCACGCCGGCGTCGGCGCGCGGCGTCGGCGCGCGGCGAGGCGTGGCGTGGCGTGGCGTACGGGCCAGTTTCACGCGCTCTCTTTCCTGCAGCGCGCGACCACCGTCCGTCGCGGTTCACTCGGCCTTCGGTGCAAGAGCGGCGGCCATCGCCTCCGCGCCGCCGACGACGGGGAGCTCGAGCGAGGTTCCCGCGAGGTCGACGGTGAGCGTCGTGCCCGCCTCGGGCCACAGCGTGAAGTCGCGGTCGCTGCTGAAGATCATGAGCGCGAGCTGTTCGCCTGCGGGAATGATCTGGTCGTCAGGCTCGAGCTCGAAGGAGAGGTCGTAGAAGCGACCCGGCTCGAGCGGCTCCTGCCTTTCGATCGACGCGTGGTTGCGGGGGTCGGCCCAGCCGCGCGTGAGGAGGTCGCCGTTGATGTCGCGGCCGCCCTTCCACGGAAGCGAGACGATCCACACGGAGAGGTTCGCGGCGGGCCTGTCGCTCGCGATGCGGATCGAGAGCTTCGGCGTGCCTGAAACATGGAGCGGCGCCGTGAACGCGGGCAGCGCGTAGAGGAGTCGATGCGGCGACTCCGCGAGCTTTGCAAGCGCGGCGCCCGACTTCTCGACATCGTCGATGAGCGTCTCGCGCACGGGGTCCGCGGAGGGCGAGGGGGTGGAGGGCGAGGGGGTGGAGGGCGAGGGTGTGGAGGGCGAGGGTGTGGAGGGCGAGGGTGTGGAGGGCGTTGCGGGCGTGCCGTCCGTCGCCGCCGCGACCGCTCCCACGACCTCAAGCGAACCGATCGCGTTTCCGCCCGCGCGCGGCACGAGCCGCACAGGCTTCGCGTCGGGGTTCGGCCAGTCGGCGTAGGCCGTCGGCGCGGAACGCCTCGCGCCCTCGCGCACGACCGACGCGCGCGGCCCGTCGGCAGCGCCATTCTCGACGCCGTAGAGCCAGTGCGAGAACCAGCGGTTCATCTCCTCGAACGGCGGGTCGCCGCCGTGCCCGCCCTGATGGAGGTAGAGCTTCGTCGGGACGCCCCGCTTCTTGAGCTCGAGATAGACATGCGTGCTGTGCGACGGCATCACGTTCCAGTCGTTGAGGCCGTGCGCAAGCAGCGTCGGAGCCTTGACAGTGTCAAGCTGCAGCCAATAGTCGCGCGCGGCCCAGAAGTCGTTCCAGTCGCCCGTGCGCCGATCGATGCCCGCGAGAAGCTCGCCGCGCAGGATCTTCTCGTCGCTCCACGCGCGGCGCGCGGGGTCGCCGCTCTGGATGAACTGGTAGAGGACATCGATGTCCTCGCCCATGTAGCCGCCGGGATGTCGCACGAGTCCGTTCGAGCGGTAGTAGCGGTAGTACGAGGTGTTCGGCGCGACGGGAATGATCGCGGCGAGCCCGTCGACGCCCGTGGTCGCGGCCGCGAGGCAAAGCGTCCCGTTGTAGGAGGTGCCGATCATGCCGACTTTGCCCGTCGACCAGTGCGCCTTCACCTCTTCGTCGCCGTCGAGCGTGGTGAAGCCACGCGCGCGGCCGTTGAGCCAGTCGATGACGGCCTTCGGCGCGAGCGACTCGTTCGCGCCGCCGCAGGTCGGGACGCCTTGCGAGAGCCCCGTCCCAGGCGACTCCGAGTGGACGACCGCGAACCCGCGTGGCACCCACTCCGCGACGAGGCTGTCGCTGATCCGCTTGCGCCGCGGGTTGAAGGCGATCGGCGGCGGATTCTCGCGCGGCGACGGCTCTCCGTCGAGTTCCTGCCGCGGATTCCAGAAGTACGACCTCGAGTCGGCGGCGATGCCCGCGAAGTACGGGCTCGTCTCGTAGATGACGGCGAGCTTGAGGCCCTCCTCTGTCTGCGAAGGTCGCGTGACGCCGACATGCATGCGATCGCGCTTGCCGTCGCCATCGGAGTCGAACTCCGTCTCGACGAAGAGCGTCTCGCGGATCCACTTGCGTGCGTCGCCGAAGGCCTCGACGACCTGCGCCTGCCCGTCGGCGAAGACAGGCCCGTCGGTGGCGGGCACCGCGATGGCCGTGCGCGACAGCGCGAGGGCGGCCGCGCATGCGACCGCAAGCGCCGAGAGGAGCCGCGCGTGGAGGTGCGTACGGAACTTGCTGCAGTGGCGTCGCTCGTTGATCTGCACTGGGTTTTCCTTCCGCGGCGCACGCAAGAGGGCGCGCGTTCCCCGCGAGCAGGCATCGTACGGGGCGAGGCGCGGGCGCGTCGCGCCTTGCGCGGCGAGCGCGCACCGCCGACGCCTGAGGCGGCATCCGCACTCACCGACCTCTGTCGGAGCCAAGGGTCTGCGTGGCCTCGGAGCGCGGCACGAGCGGACGAAGCGGCGGGATCTCCGATCGCGCCGCGCCGCCATAGGCCCTGAGCGCGTCGCGCAGCCACGCCGCTCGGATGAATGGGCGGCGCTCCATTAGAGTGGCGCTCGATGGATCAACTTCATCCTTCCCACGGCGACGCCCCCGAAGCACGCGCTCCCGACCCCGCGCCGCCCCGCAATGTGATCTGGCGCGTGATCGGCGCCGCAAGCGCAGGCACGCTGATCGAGTGGTACGACTTCTATCTCTTCGGAGCGCTCGCCACGATTCTGTCGGCGAAGTTCTTCCCTGGCGACGATCCGACGGCGGGGTTCCTGAAGACGCTCGCGATCTTCGCATCTGGCTTCATCGTTCGCCCGTTCGGCGCGATCGTGTTCGGAAGGCTCGGCGACCTCGTCGGCCGCAAGTACACCTTCCTCCTCACGCTTCTCCTGATGGGCGGGTCGACCTTCCTCATCGGGCTCTTGCCCGGATACGCCGAGATCGGCGTGTTCGCGCCGCTTCTCCTCACGCTGCTCAGGCTCGTGCAGGGGCTCGCGCTCGGCGGCGAGTATGGAGGCGCTGCGACCTATGTCGCCGAGCACGCGCCCGATTCGCGCCGCGGCTTCTACACGAGCTTCATCCAGACGACCGCGACGCTCGGGCTCTTCGCGTCGCTCGGCGTGATCCTCGCCTGCCGCGAGACGCTCGGCAAGGACGCGTTCGAGGACTGGGGCTGGCGCATCCCGTTCCTCCTCTCGATCGTCCTCGTGCTGCTCTCCTACTGGATCCGCATCCGCATGGAGGAGTCGCCGCTCTTCGCGAAGGCGCGCAGCGCGGGGCGGCTGTCGAAGAATCCGATCGCCGAGAGCTTCGCGCGGCCCGCGAACCGCAGGCTCGTCCTCATCGCGCTCTTCGGCGCGGTCGCGGGCCAAGGCGTCGTGTGGTACACGGGCCAGTTCTACGCGCTCTTCTTCCTGCAGCGCGCGGCGGGCGTCGAGTTCGTCACCGCGAACCTGACCGTCGTCTACGCCCTCCTTCTCGCGACCCCGTTCTTCATCTTCTTCGGAAGCCTGTCCGACAAGATCGGCCGCAAGCCCATCATCCTGACGGGCTGCCTGCTCGCCGCAGTCCTCTATGTGCCCACCTACATGGGCATGATGCACTTCGCGCAGCCGCTCAACCAGCCGATGCTCGTCGCGCTCGTCTTTCTGCAGGTGCTGCTCGTGACGATGGTCTACGGACCGATCGCGGCGTTCCTTGTCGAGCTCTTCCCGACGCGCATCCGCTACACCTCGATGTCGCTCCCCTACCACATCGGAAACGGCGTCTTCGGCGGACTCACGCCGTATGTCGCGTCGCTCCTCGTCGAGCGGACGGGCAACGCCTACGCGGGCCTCGCGTATCCGATCGCGATCGCGCTCGTCACGGTGGTCGTCGGCGCGCTCCTCATCCGTGAACGGCGCGGCGCGTCGCTCGCGGACGAGTAGCGGCGCGGGAGGCGCTCATGGGTTCCGCGCGACGCGGAAGCCGATGCTGAAACTCGCTGTTCCGGGCTCGGGATTGCCGCGAAATGAGCCGCGGAGGAAGGCGCTCGTGCCCCCAAACCAACCGCCACGCACGACTCGTTTGGTTCCAGAAGCCGGCCCCTGCGGGTCGGTCGCGGGGCTCGATGCGTAGTAGGTCTCCGAGTGCCAGTCGTTCACCCACTCCCACGCGTTGCCGGACATGTCGTGCAGGCCCAGACCGTTCGGATCCTTCCCGCCCACGGGACGAGTCTGCCCGCCCGCGTTCGGACCGAACCACGCGATCGCGCCGACCTCCGCGTCATCGTCGGTGCCGCCCGTCGCGGTCGGTCGACCGTGGAATGCCGTCGTCGTGCCTGCGCGGTACGCGTACTCCCACTCGGCCTCGGTCGGCAGACGCATGTCCGTCGCGGAGAGGAAGCCCTGCACCGTGTCCCAGGCCACCAGTTCGACCGGACGGTTGGGGACCTCGAGCGCAGGCACCTCTGCACTCGCCGACTGGTGGAACGACGGATTCGAACCCATCTGCTCCGTCCATTGCGCTTGCGTCACCTCGTGGCGGCCGATGTAGTACGCGTTCGTCAGCGTCACCTGGTGAACGGGAATCTCGTCGCTCGCACAGGCATGCTGGCTCGACGCCGTGCAGCCCATGTCGAAAGTCCCCGGCGGGACAAGCACCATCTCGATGTTCGTCGCGCTGTCGCGCACGCGCCATGCATGGCCCGTGGCGATGATCGCGCCGCGCAGTTGCGCGCTTGTCACGATCGCGGGGTCCGGCTCTGCCTCGATCAGCGTCGCCCAAGACGGCGTGGCGATGACTGCATACGCGAATGCGCCGTCGGCCGTCGTCGTGCCCGCCGGCGTGGTGACCGACACGGAGGCAAGGCCTGGCTTGCCGGGGGGCGTCGTCGCGCGGACTTCAGTTGCGGAGACCACCGTCACATTCGCGCACGGGACTCCGCGCACCGCGACCGCGGAAGTCGCGCCGAGGCCTGAGCCTGTGATCGTGATGACCGTGCCCCCCTCCGACGAGCCTTGCGGAGGCGTCACCGACGCGATCGTGGCGGGGTAGGTGTTCCCCCAGTTCGAGAGCATGGCCGCAAGATCAGCGCCATCGACCACACCGTCGCCGTTGAGATCGGGCGAGCACTCCTGCCCGTGCGCCACCGACACGAAGAGTGCGGTCGCGACCATGGCAAGAGCCAACCGAGACTTCCGAGCGTGCATTCGTGAACTCCGATGAGGTCGAGCCGGGCACACGGCCGCGGCGGCGAGGGACATCCTTCCGTCGTAGGTCGGAAACAAGAACCGCACCCGATGCGCTCGGTGCAGGAGCACAAATCCGATGAAATGGCCGTGCAGACGGCTTCGAGCGTGCTCAATCCGTCCCGCAACGCGGTGCCCCATCCCTCAGGCCGCGCGGTGACGGATGCCGGACCGGCCAAGGCTCGGCGACCAACGGTGGACCTGCAACTGCGGCGGCGATCATCGGTCAACAGTCGAGCACTCGGAGGAATGCTCTCTTTTTGACGATTTTCGATGCCACGCCCGCCGACTGCCCCGGAGCTATCGTTCCGCCCCCGAAGGCCCCGAGACATGCCAGCACTCCCAACGCGCCTCACGACCCTGTCCGATCGCCTCGCGTTCCTCGGCGAGTTCATCCGCCAGCCGCTCGAGGTCGCCTCGATCGCGCCGAGCTCGCGCTTCGTGGCGCGACGCGTCGCGCACTTGGTGCGCGGAGCCTCGGGCACCATCGTCGAGATCGGCTCGGGAACAGGAGGCATCACGCGTGCGCTCCTTGGCACGATCGCAGCGGATGCGCGGCTTGTCGCGGTCGAGCTCAACCCCGCACTCGCTGAGCGCGTTGCGCGGATCGACGACCCGCGGCTCGTCGTCCACTGCGGCAGCGCGGAGGATCTTCCCGTGATCCTTCGCCAGCACGGATGCTCGCCCGCGAACGCGATCGTGTGCGGGCTGCCGTTTTCGATGGTTCCACGACTGCGCGGAATGCGCATCCTTCGTGCGCTCGAGCGGTCGCTCGCACCAGACGGCGATCTCGTCGCATACCAGATCCGCAACACGCTGGGTCGGATGATCGGCTCGCGTCTCGTGGCCGTCGAGGAGACCATCGAGTGGCTCGGCATCCCGCCGCTGCGCATCTCGCGCTGGCGGAAGGCACACGAGGCACGGGGCCGCGCGGCCGCGAGGGAATCCACCGCGGACCCGACTTCCGCCCCTGCGCGGGCCCTCCGCGCCTGAACCGCCGCAGCCGCGGACGCGGACGCTCCGCCGCCCGCTTCCACGCAGAGCGCAAGGCACGCGATCAAGACGGCAGCACCGCGCGTCAAGGTTGCGGGCGTCGACCACGGCCGCGCGGAGCACGAGAGCCGAACGCACCCGCAGCACAGGCGGCGCCACTCTTTCTTCGATTCGGCATCCAGTCGATCGGAGCGGACGAAGCCCTCCGCCTCATGAAGCTCTTCACCTCCTCGATGATCTCGATTCTCGCTTCCGTTCTCCTGTGCGGCCCCCTCACGGCCGTGGCCCAGTCGAGCGCCGCCTCGAATCTCGAGTTCGACAGCGGCACCAAGGGTTGGCAGACCGTCCTCGACGGCGTGATGGGCGGCCGCTCGACGGGGCGAATCGCGGCCGGCGAAGGCGGAACGCTGCGCTTCACGGGCGAACTCTCGCTCGAGAACAACGGCGGCTTCTCGCAGATCCGCACGGCTGTCCCCGAGGGAACCTTCTCGGGAGCGACGGGGATTGTCCTCCGCGTGAAGGGCGACGGCCGCTCGTATCAGTGCGACATCCGCTCCTCGCGCCTGCGCCTCATGGCGGGCGGTTACCAGAGCGTGTTCCAGACGAAGGCCGGCGAGTGGACCGAGGTCGAGATCCCCTTCGACCAGTGCGTCGCGAACAGCTTTGGCCAGCGCATTCGCAACGCACCCCCGCTTGACCCCGCGTCGATCGAGTCCGTGGGAATCACGCTCTCGGACAAGAAGGAAGGACCGTTCGCGATCGAGGTCGACTGGATCCGCCCGGTGGGGCAGGCCACGGCCGAGCGCGCGGCGGCGGGCTCGCTTGCGTCGGTTGCGACGAAGGCGAACCTCACCACGCTGCTCGCGCTGGTGAAGGCCGCGGAGATCGAGTTCCCGAAGGATGCGAAGCTCACGATCTTCGCGCCGACCAACGAGGCGTTCGCGAAGCTCCCGCCCGAGCAGGTCGAGTTCCTGACGAGTGCGAAGGGGAAGTCGACGCTCCAGGCGATCCTCAAGCACCATGTGGTCGCGCAGTCGCTCGAGAGCTCGGCGCTCCTCGATCGGCGGCGGCTCAGGGCGCTGTCGGGGCAGTCGCTCGAGATCGACCCCTCCGCGCTTTCGGTCGACGGCGCGCGCCTTGTCGCCACCGATGTCGCGTTCGATGGCGGGCTCGTGCATGTGATCGACGGCGTGATGCTGCCTGAACTCCGCAGCATCGAGGCGATCGTGGCCGAAGACGAGCGGTTCGCCACGCTGCGCGCCGCCATCGGCGCTGCGGGCCTCGGACCGCAGCTCAGCGCGGAGAATCCAGGGTCGTGGACGCTGCTTGCGCCATCGAACGAGGCGTTCGCTGCCATCCCCGCCGATGCGCTGCAGGCGCTCCTTCAGGATCGACCCGCGCTCACGGCCGTTCTTGCGGCGCATGTGCTGCCGACCGCGATCCGCCGCGACGAGATGCTCGCACAGGGCTCGGCCCGCACGCTCATGGGCGACGGCACCGTGGCGTTCGCGCTCGCGTCTGGCGCCATCACGGTTGAAGGCGCGCGCATCGAAGTCGCCGACATCGAGGCCGCGAACGGCGTCATCCATGTCATCGACCGCGTTCTCCCCGCGCGCAGCGCAGCGCCCGCGACGGGGACGGCCTCCGCGTCGCCGCAGCGCGCCGAGCGTGCGGCCACGATCTTCGAGCTCGCGATCGAACGCGGCGTCCCCCGCTTCAACGCAGGCGACGCATCGTCATGCGCAGCGCTCTACGAACTCGCGATCGCATCGGTGGTGCTCCTCGGCGAAGACGCGATCGGCCCAAGCGCCAAGGCCGACCTCACGAAGGCGCTCGAGCAAGGCGCAGCGCACCAAGACGCAACCGAGCGCGCATGGATCTACCGCCGCGCGATGGACCGCGCGCTTGAGCGGATGATGATGTCGGGCGCATGAGTCGACCACGCTCGCACCCGGGCCCGCGATCCCAGACGACTGCCATGCCCCCGATCGAACGCCGCCCTGTCCCTCCGCCGAAGGAATGCGCCTCGTGCCATCGCCCATTCACCTGGCGCAAGAAGTGGGAGCGCGACTGGGAGAATGTGCGTTACTGCTCGGATGCGTGCCGTCGACGCGGGCCCGTCGAGGCGAACACGCCGACAGAAGGCACTCGGCGTAGCGCGGATCGCAATCGATCCGCAGGTGCCGGGTAGCTCGCGGGTACTTGCGGGTACCAGCGGGTAGCTGCCTGTCACCAAGCGACAGCACCAAGCGACAGCACCAAGCGACAGCACCAAGCGACAGCACCGAGCGACAGCACCGAGCGACAAGGACCGCCGCCCACGACGGCCACGCGGTGCGCATCGTGCCGATGACGCCCGAGCTGCGGCCGATCCTGCAGACGCTCTTCGACCAGGCCCCCGAGGGCAGCGAGGCGGTGGTGCCGCGCCTGACCGACCCGACTACCGACCTGCGCACGACGTTCATGAAGTTGATCGCCCGTGCGGGAAACGAGCGGGAACTTGGAGCATGGGCCGCGCCTCTTCCACAACATGCGCGCCAGCTGCGCTACCGACTGGGGCCATCTTGAAGCATGGCCCTGCCCGCCCACGTGGTCGCCCATGCTCAAGCACCGTGGCTTGGCCACAACCCGCTGGTGGCAGCGAAGCACTACCTGCAGACACGCGACGCGCACTTCGAGGTGGCGATCAGGGGCGGGGCCGGTCAGTCGTCCGCAGCGCGATCCGTTCCGGCCGACCGGTAGCCGTCCGTGACGCAGCGCTCAAGCCGCTCGATCTCGTCGTCGCGGAGGGCGTGGAAGGTCGACTCGCGCTTCGCCTTCGACAGCTTGCCGTGGTTCTGCAGGCACAGCCGGATGAAGAGGTCGAGATCGCGGTCGGGCAGGTCCACAACCTCCTGAATCGCGCGCTTCGTCCGGTCGTAGTTGGCGAGGAAAGAAAGCTCCTCTGCGAGTTCGGTCTCGACCGTCTGCCTGATGAACGCGAACAGCGCCTCGACCTGCGCGGTCATGTCGGGGTAGCGGTAGAGCGGGGCGAGGACGCCACCGTTCCTGACCTTCATGCGCCCGGAGTCGTCAAGCTCGTAGTCGGCCAGCTGCACGATCGGCTTCGAGAAGGCCTCGAGCGACGCGTCGTACTCCGCGGGCCGCTTGAGCATCACCGCGGAGACAGGGAAGACCATGCCCGACGGCACGAAGCCGCGGCGCGCGAGGATGTTGTGGATGAGGAGCCGGTGGATTCGGCCGTTGCCGTCCCCGAAGGGGTGCACGAACACGAAGCCGTATCCGACGAGCGCGGCATGGAGCACGGGATGCACGCCGGAAGCTTCCATCCGGCGATGCGCGGCGACGACGCCGGACATGAGGCCCTCGACGAGCTCGGGACCCGGGCAGACGTAGTGGATCCGCTCGTTGCCAACGTAGACCGTTTCGCCAACGTAGTTCTGGTCGGTGCGGTAGCCGGTCTCGCGGAATCGTGGATCGACGATCTGGTTCTGGATCTCGACCAGGCGGGGCTTCGCACAGAGATCGTCGCGCGTCGCCACGTGCAGCAGCGCCACGAATCGTTGCGTGCGGGATGCGTCTGGCGTGATGCGCTCGATCTCGAAAGACGACTTCGTTTCCTTGGTGTAGAGGTAGCCCATCGCACGCTTGACGAGGTCAGGCGAATAGCCTGACAAGAGCTCGCGGCTGCGTGCGGAAAGATCACGATCGATGCAGGACGAGATCGCCGCGGTCCTGCGGACGGACGGGCAGAAGTCGCCGGTGCCGAGCAGGTTGTCGTTGATGCGCTGGCGACGCACCCGCGTGGGCCGCTCGAGCACGAAGTACTCGGCAGGCTCGAGGAGATCGACGTAGTTCCCTGCCGTCATGTCGGCGAGCGGGAGCCGCTCGCCGGTGAGGAGCTCGAACAGGTACCAGATGCGCCGCGTGTACTTGCCTTGGGGCGTGGCCTGCACCCACTGCGCGATCGGCCCGGAACCGATCGCAGGAAGAACCTTCGCGAGGAGCGCGAGGTCCGTGCCGTCGTACTTGAGCGCAAACTCAAGATGGTCGCATGGGTCGTCGCCAGGCCAGTACTGCGCCGGATACGTCTCCGTCTCGCCGGTAGCGGATGACTCGATCCGCGTCGCTGCCCCGTCAAACACCAGAGATTGGTGCCACGGCGCGACGCCCTGGATCTGGTAGCGCTCGATCAAGGCGGAATACCCAGCGGCGCGGCAGGACGGTTCTGATGGCATAGTCCGAAATAATACTGATGAATCCACCAAAACGCTTACGGGCGATGCCTGTGGCCCTAAAACTGCGATGCAATCCCAGGAATCCACGTACGACGACCCCAATCCGCGTACCAGCGGGCGCGTGCCCCGCAGAACGTGTTCGACCATTGACCTCGCGCGGAATTGGTGGCGGTGATCGTGCCAGCCGCCGGTCGGTGCGGAGAAGAAGATGCATCCCAATGTTCGACCGCTTCATTGGCATCGACTACTCAGGCGCGGAGACGCCGACGTCTCGCCTCCCAGGGCTTCGGATCTACATGGCCGAGCGCGAGGGCATTCCCATCGAGGTGAGGCCGACGCCCCAACCGACACCGCACTGGACTCGACGAGAGCTCACGGCTTGGCTCGACGAACGCCTCGAGGACGGTACGCCGACCATCGTCGGCATCGATCATGGCTTCTCCTTCCCGACGCGTTACTTCGAGCGCCACGGCCTGCGCCATGACTGGACCGCCTTCCTCGGGGACTTCTGCCGTCATTGGCCAACCGATGGGGCGCACGTCTACGTTGACTTCGTCCGAGACGGCCGTGTCGGTCGAGGCTGGGAGCGCGCGGGTGAACCTCGCTGGAAGCGACTCACCGAGATTCGCGCGCGAAGCGCAAAGTCGGTGTTTCAATTCGAAGGCCAGGGAACGGTGGCGAAGTCAACCCATGCAGGGCTGCCGTGGCTCGCGCGCATGCGCGAGCGGCATGCGGGCCGCGTGCACTTCTGGCCGTTCGATGGCTGGACGCCGCCGCCGGGAAGGTCCGTCGTCGCCGAGGTCTACCCCTCGCTCTGGAACAGGGAGTGGCCGAGAGGCGAGCGCACCATCGACCAGCACGACGCCTGGAGCGTGGCCGAGTGGATGCGCCGTGCGGATCGGCTTGGCGCGCTCCCGGAGTACTTCATGCCCGAGCTTTCTGCGCAGGACAAGAACACCGCGGCAATCGAGGGCTGGATCCTCGGGCTGCGGTGAACTGAGTGCCCCCTTCGGCTGTGGGATCGCGAAGTGCAGGCCGATCCATCTGTCCTTCCAAGACGGCCAGATTCCTTCCAATCTGTCCTTCTCAGACGGCCAGTCTTGGAGGCGCGAACGGCACCTTCAGTTGCTTTCGATTGCCGCAAGTATGCCTGTCTGTATGTGTTTCTGCAATTGAAAGCAACTTCTGGACACGGATCGCGGGGCGGGAGCACCGGGCTATCGCGGAGATTCGCCTGGAATACTGGAACATAGATGCTACACTTGTATACATCTGTAGCACTTTCGCTCCCAATGCCCCGCACCCCCTCCAGCACCCTGATCCCGAAGTCCCCAGTATCAAGGGCAACGGCCGTCTTCCGACGCGCCGGGGGCATCCTCCGCACGAACGAGGCCAAGGCGGCTGGCATCCATCCGCGCACCCTGGCAGCGCTCGTGGACGATGGCACGGTGCTCAAGCTCGACCGAGGGGTCTACCAGCTGGCCGACGCCGCACCTGCTGAACCCGACCTCGCGATCGTCGCGCGCAAGGTGCCGCAGGCGGTTCTTTGCCTCGTCTCGGCGCTGGCCCACCATCGCCTCACCACGCAGATCCCGCATGCGGTCGATCTCGCGGTGCCGCGCGGCTTCAAGGACCGCAAGCTGGAGCACCCGCCGGTGCGCTTCTACCGCTTCGGCGATGCTTCGCTCAGCGCGGGCGTCGAGCGCATCAAGGTCGCTGGCCGCGAGCTGCGCGTCTACAGCGCCGCCAAGACCGTTGCCGACTGCTTCAAGTTCCGCAACAAGATCGGCAAGGACATCGCCATCGAGGCGCTGCGCACCTACCTGCGCCGCAAGGACGCGAAGTCGAGCATGAAGGTAAGGCATCTGACGCACTTCGCCCGCATCAACCGCGTGCAGGCGGTGATGGCGCCGTACCTTGAGAGCACCCTCTGACCGGCGGGAACCCATGGCGAAGGAGATCACCAACACCGCAGCGTCCGTGCACGCACGCTTCCTCAAACAGGCGCGCGCCGGCTTGCGGGCGTTCAACGGCATGCTGCACCTCTACGCCATGGCGCGGGTGCGCGACGAAGCGGCGCTGCCCGATTCCATCCTCCGCGCTGCAATCGCCGCGGACATCGGCCGTTCATGACCCCGATGACGACACCGCGCAGAACTCCCCGCGTCGCCATCGTGGGCGGAGGCCCCGGCGGGCTGTTCACGGCGCACGAGTTGCAGCGCCTCGCCGACCGTCCCGTCGCGACGACGGTGCTCGAGGCGTCCGGCCGCCTCGGCGGCAAGATCTCGACGCCGAGGTTCGAGTCGTCGGGGGTGCGTTACGAGGCGGGCGCCGCCGAGTTCTACGACTACGAGCATCTCGGAAACGACCCACTGAAGGACCTCGTGCGCGAACTCGGGCTTCCGATCCGGCCGATGGGCGGTGCGGCCGTCCACGTCGACGACGCCGTCGTCGCGAACCTCGACGACCTGCGCGACCGGCTCGGGGCCGAGGCGGCGGCCTCCCTGCTTGCCTTCGACGCGACCGCGCGCGACCGCATGACGCCGCGGGAGTTCTACGCCTCGGGCGAACGGGGCGGCGTGGCCACGGCCGCCGCGCACAGGCCCTTCGATCGTTCGATGGCGGAAATCGCCGACGACCGCGCGCGCCGCTTCGTGGAGCACTTGATCCACAGCGACCTCGCGACCGAGCCCCATCGGACGAGCGAGGAGTACGGACTGCAGAACTACCTCATGAACGATCCGGCCTACATGCGCCTTTACGGAATCGAGGGCGGGAACGAGCGGCTGGTCGAGTCGCTTGCCTCGCGAGTCGACGCTGAGATCCGGCTGGGATGCCGGGTCGACTCGGTGGAGCGCGCGCCGGGCGGTCCGATGATCGTTCGCTGGACGGTCGACGGCGTCGAGTCGGCCGACGCGTTCGACGCCGTCGTCATCGCCCTGCCGCACGACCAGCTCGGGTCGGTCGCGTTCCGTGGCGATCGACTCGCGCCCGCCGTCGCCGCGCATCAGGCGCATCACGACCACCCCGCCCACTACCTCCGCGTCACGATGCTCTTCGACCGACCCTTCTGGCGCGGAACCTGCAGCGACTCGTTCTGGATGCTCGACCGGTTCGGCGGCTGCTGTCTCTACGACGAGTCGGCGCGCGATCCCGCGGCCGAGCACGGCGTGCTCGGATGGCTGCTCGGCGGCGAGGCGGCGCGGACGCTCGCCGAGTCCGACGACGCGACGATCGTGGCGAAGGCGCTCGCGGCGCTGCCCCCCGCATTCGCGCGAAACGCCGCCCCGCTGCGCGAGGCGCGCGTCCACCGCTGGACCAGGGCCGTGAGCGCGCTGCCCGGCGGGCGTTCCTCCCTGCCCCTCGATCGACGGCACTGCCCTGAACCCGACGAGCACCCCGACCTCTACTTCGTCGGCGACTATCTGTACGACTCGACGCTGAACGGCGCGCTCGACTCCGCCCAGTACGTCGCGGCGTGGATCGCCGGGCGGATCGCAGACGCTCCGACACACTGAAATCGAAGACATGACGACCCACGCTTCATCGCACACCGACCACGCGCCCTCAACGACGCCGCCTGCGCCCCCGGCGCTTCCCGTGGGATCGACCTACGAGGCCGAGGCGCAACTCCCCGGCGGCGCGACGATGGCCCTCGCCCTCGTCCCGGCGACCGAAGGTGAGCCAAGCGACAGCCTCCGCGGATGGGTCGAGTCCGATCCCGAAGCGCGCGGCGCGCCCGCGGTGTGGATGTCCTTCCAGGGCACGCACGTGCACTGGTCGACGGGCCGCTGTGCGATCGCCGCTCCAGTCGACCGGGTTGCGGCGGTGCGCGCGGCGATCCTCGAGGCGACCGCGCACGAACGCGCGCTGCGGTCCGTCGAGGAGGCGATGGCTTCGGCGTGGCCCGCGCTCGAGTCGGACTCCGAGCTCGCCTTCGAGTTCGAGGAGGCGTCGGTGGTCCGGCGCCGCGAGTTGCGCGAGCGCCTGCACCGCACGCTTGTCCTTCGCGCGCGGCTCGCGCGCATCGCGCCCTATCTCCTCGCGCCGCTCGCGCATCCGCCGACGCTCGGGAGCCAGGTGGGCGAGCGCCTCCGGGAGAGGCTGCGCATGCCGACCCGCCACGAGGCAGCCACGACGCAGCTCGAGGTCTTCTGCGACACCTACGGCATGTGCGGGCAGCGGGCGAGCGAGTTCATGCTCGCCCGGACCGGACACCGCCTTGAATGGGTGATCATCATCCTTCTCGCCGTGCAGCTCCTCCTCTGGGGCTTCGAGTACCTCGCGGAAGCGACGGGAGGCTGACGATGAGGCTTGCGTCGATCGACATCCTGCGGACGGTCGCGATCGTCGTCATGGTCTTCACGCACTTCGGCGAGAACCTCGCGAACTACACGCCGCCCTTCGCGGGCTTCGGCGCACCACTCTTCGTGTTCCTCTCGGGCGTCAGCTTCTTCCTCTGGTCCGAGGGGCGACTGGCGCGCAGCGCGACCGAGGCGGAGGTGACGAAGGCGTCGGTTCGGCGCGGCCTGTTCGTCTTCGGCGCCGGCTTCGCGTTCAACCTGCTCGTCTGGCTCCCCGAGGACATCTTCAACTGGGATGTCCTGACCTTCGTAGGATCGGCCCTTCTCGTGCTCGAGCTCGCGCGCCGGATGCCCGCGCCCATCCGGCTGCTCGTGGCGGTCATGGCCGTGCTCGTCGCACCCATCCTCCGCAGCATGGCGGACTACCCCGCCTACTGGGAGACGGGGTACTTCGAGTGCGACCTGGAGCTCTCCGAGGCGCTGGTGGGGTACCTCGCGACCGGGTACTTCCCGATCTTCCCGTGGATCGCGCTCTCGCTCGCGGGCTACGAGACGGCCGCGCGGATGTTCCCGCGCGCGGGCACCCGCGCCGACTCCGCAGCGGCTTCATCGAGCATCGGACGGATCGGGCTCGCTCTCGTCGTGGCCTCGATCGCGCTGCTCTTCGCGCGCCCCCTTCTTCCCGTGCCGATCGCGCGCGGCATGCTCGGTGGTTGGAGCATGTTTCCGCCGACGACCGAGTACCTGCTCGGCACGCTCGGCATCTCGATGGGGCTACTCGCGATCCTGCACAAGACCATCGACCGGGCCGCGCATCCGCCCATTCCGCCAAGCATGCTTCGGCTCGCGAAGGCCTTCAGCCGCCATTCACTCTCGATCTATGTCCTGCACTACATCGTGCATCTCTGGCCGATGTGGATCGCCGCCGTGTTGCATGGAGACGAGCCGACCGCGTACTGGCGCGAGGCGATGCCGACATGGCTGTCGCTGACGCTCGCCGCCGCGTTCCTCGCGCTCTGCTCCGTCGTGCTTGCGAGGCTCGGGACTCGGCAGGCCTGGGGACTCGAGCGCTGCATGCGGTGGCTCTGCGACTGAGCGCCGCGGGGCACGGCGGGCGGAGCGGCGGAGCAACGCTCGAAGGCCTGATCGAGCGCTTCCTCGAGGCAAGCACGGTGAAGCCCGCCACGCTCGCCGCCTGCAAGCAGACCACCGACAGCCTGATTGAAGTGCTGCGCCCGCGCACGCCGGTCTCAGAGATCACCGCCGCCGACGCCGACCGTTGGCGCAAGGCGATCTCCGAGAAGGGCGACCGCCGCCCACGACCGCCACGCCGTGCGCATCGTGCCGATGACGCCCGAGCTACGGTCGATCCTGCAAGCGCTGTTCGACCAGGCCCCCGAGGGCAGCGAGGCCGTCGTGCCGCGCCTGACCGATCCGACCACCAACCTGCGCACCACGTTCATGAAGCTGTTCGCCCGCGCGGGCTACGAGCCGGAACTTGAAGCATGGGCCGCGCCTCTTCCACAACATGCGCGCCAGCTGCGCCACCGACTGGGCCCCTCCTGAAGCACCGTGGCTTGGCCACAGCCCGCTGGTGGCGGCGAAGCACGACCTGCAGACCATGATCAGACTGACGGACGCGCACTTCGAGGTGGCGATCAGGGGGATGGCCCGCGTGGGTGATGCCGAGGCGCAGGCAGCCCCCATCCGGGCAACGGGCTGAACGCGAGGGGGTTTCGGTACCGGTGACGCGGTGACACCGTGGGCGCGGGGATCCGTCGGGCCAGCGAGCCGGGACCATCTGTCCTTCTCAGACGGCCAGATTTCCGACAATCTGTCCTTCTCAGACGGCCAGTTTCGGACTACCCTTGCGCCATGCCCCTGCTCGACGCGCTCCAGGAGAAGCTCAGCGACGCGCTGCTGCCGCTTGCCGCCACCACCCTCACGCGGCGCGACGCCGTCCTGCCCGCTGTGCCGGGGAAGGCGCATGCGGTGATCGGGATGCGGCGCGCGGGAAAGACGTGCTTCCTCAAGCAGCTGCTTGCCGAGCGGCGCAAGAGCGGTCCGCCGGAACGATCGATCTACCTGAGCTTCGACGACGACCGCCTGGCAGGGATCGACGCATCCCAGCTCGACGCCCTCCTTGAGGAGTACTTCCGCCGCCATCCGGAGATCCGCCGCAAGGATGGAAGGAAGGGCCGTGCCGCGTGGTTCCTCGACGAGATCCAGCTTGTGGACGGCTGGGATCGATTCGTCCGGCGCGTGCTCGACACCGAGTCGATCGACATCGTCGTGTCCGGTTCGTCAGCGCGCATGCTCTCGCGCGAGATCCACAGTTCCCTCCGCGGCCGCGCCATGCCCACCGTGATCGCGCCCTTCAGCTTCCGCGAGGCGCTGCGCCACCGTGGCGAGGAGCCGACGGTGCGCGCGCAGCGTCTGACGGCAGCGGCCAGGAGCGCGGTCGAGAAGCGCCTCCGGGAGTACCTCGTGGTGGGCGGGTTTCCAGAAGCGCAAGGTTCGGGCAAGCGGCCGCTTGACCGCGCCACCCGGATCGCGCTCCTGCAGGGCTACGTCGACACCGTGCTCTTCCGCGACGTGATCGAACGGCATGCGGTGTCGCAGGTCGCCGCGCTGCGCTGGATCATCCGCCACGCGCTGCGAAACCCATGCGGCAGCTTCAGCGCGACCAAGCTGCACGACGACCTTCGTTCCCAAGGCCACAACGTGGCGAAGGACACGGTCCATTCGCTGCTGGACCACCTCATCGATGCCTTCGTCATCGCCGCGGTGCCAGTCGCCACGGATTCCGAGCGCCGCCGAAACACGAACCCACGGAAGGTCTATCCCGCGGATCCCGGCCTGATCGACGCCTTCGACACGAGCGGACGATCGAACACTGGCCACGCCCTCGAGACCGCCGTCTACAACGAGCTGTCCCGGCGCGGCGCGGACGTCTCCTACGTGAAGACCAAAGGTGGGTTCGAGGTCGACTTCCTCGCGCGCCACCCGGACGGGCGGCAGGAACTGATCCAGGTCTGCGCCGATGCGACCGACGCGGCGACGTGGCAGCGCGAAACACGCGCACTCGACGCGGCGCACGCCGAACACCCGAGGTCCGAGCGGCTCGTCATCACGCTGGACGCCAGCGGGGCACGGGCACTCAGCCACCCAAAGACGCAGGTGCTGCCTGCGCATCAGTGGCTGCTGACGTCCGAGTGACGCGCCAATGGCGAAGCCCCCTTCCGACAACGCCGACCTGCGCACAGCCATCGACGCCGTCTTTGCCGAGGCACGGCGCGCGCGATCGCCCTACGGCGTCGCCTCTGAGCTTGCCGCCATGCTTGCACCGTGCATCGATCGTCTCGAAGCGCTGATCGAGACCGGCCGATCCACCGAAGCCGAACCGCTCCTCAAGCGGATCGTCACGGCCTCGGAAGTGGTGATGAACCGGATCGACGACTCGAACGCACGCTTCTACCCGCTGTGCGCGCGTGCCGTCATGCTCTGGGGACGCTCGTGGGCCCGCATCGAGCCGCGCCAGCCGCGCAAGCTTGCGGCCATGGTGAAGAAGTGCGCTGACGACAGCGGATTCTCGATCCGCGACCGAATCATCGAGGACTTCGCCGACGCGCTCGGCGAACCGGGGCTTGCCGAGCTGCGTGACCTGTATCTCAAGGAGCTCAGGGAACTGCCGCGCATCGTCCTCACTGACCCCACGCGATACTCGCGCGGGGCCTGCGACCGGATCCGGGAGCGGGGCTCGGTGATCCGGAAGCTGCAGGCCATCGCGGATGCACGGCGGGATGTCGATGGCTTCATCGAACTGGCCGAACTCGACGGCGCAAGCGACCACGAGGGCATCGCGATCGGCCGACGGCTCGTGGATGCGGGGCGCCATGCCGAAGCGCTGGCGTGGGTCGACCGCGCGATCCGAGCCGATCCCGAAGGCGATCCCGACCAGCCGCACGACGAGCCCCACGGAGCGGCGATGGTGCGCGCGCTGGCGCTCCGCGGGCTGGGGCGCGTGGACGAGTCGGCCGACACGCTGTGGCGGGAATTCGGGCGCAGGCCGGGCGCGGCACTGCTTCGGGCGATCCATGAATTCACCGAGCCCGCGACCGCCGCCGGTGCCCCGGCACAGCAGGACACGGCGCGGGCAGTGGCCGTTGCGTCAAGGCACGAAGATCCGCACGAAGCGCTCCGGTTCCTGATGGAGATCGCGGAGTACGGGCACGCGGCGACGCTGGTGGAGGCGCGATGCGCGGAACTTGACGGCCACCGCTACGACGTGCTGGTGCCGCTCGCGGAGGCGCTTGAAGCGACGCCCGCACCTGATCGACTTCGAGCGGCCTGGCGGTGCCTCGACGCGCTGCTTCGCTCGATCCTCGACGACGGGCGCCGGACCGCCTACCGGCACGCGGCCCACTACCTGGTGCGCATGCGGCGACTCGCGCCAGGGTGCGGGCTGGTCGAGGCGCACGCGGCACTGGAGGCGGAGCTGGCCAAGGCGCACCGGATGAAGAAGGCGTTCTGGCAGGAGGTGGAGTGGGAAGAGGAGTGACGGAGGAGGAAACCCATGGGTTGCACCGCCCCCTGAGGGGCTTGCCGCCGACGCGCTTCGCGACGACTGATAACACCACTTCGCAGGATTCGTTTGTTTCGCTCGTTGCGAATGATCGAGTTGGGGGCTACCCTTGTCGACGAGGACACCATGATCGCACCCGACATCGATCTTCCCAGGACGCCACCCAGCGATGCCGACGTTCGGCTGGCCCGAGAGTCGAGCCAGCGACTGCGTCGCGTCGTAAAAGCCAACCGCCCGCTGCGCTTCACCGCGGTCAACGGAAAGACCGACGGCAAGGACGAGACGGTCGAGATCCCGGCGTCGGCCGCGGAGCTCCTCGTTCGTCTGCTCAACCAGATGGCGCAGGGAAATGCGGTCACGCTCATCCCCATCCATGCCGAGCTGACCACGCAGCAGGCGGCGGACATCCTCGGTGTCTCGCGCCCGTTCGTCGTGAAGGAGATCGAGGAGAAGCGCCTCCCTGCGCGAAAGGTCGGCACGCGCCGCCGCGTGATGTTCGGCGACCTCATGAACTACAAGCAGCGATCCGACGCGGGCCGCCAACAGGCGCTCGAGAAGCTTGCCGCGCTTGACGAGGAACTTGGGCTGTGATGGAACTTGGGCTGTGATGGAACTTGGGCCGTGATGGAACTTGGGCTGTCGTGACCGGATCCAGAGGGGCTTGAGTCCATGCACGGCAACTTCACCGTCGTCTTCGATGCGTGCGTCCTCTACCCAGCACTGCTGCGGAACGTGCTGCTCCAGCTCGCGACGACGGAACTCTTCCGCGCACGATGGACCGAGGCGATCCACGACGAGTGGACCCGCAGCCTTCAGGCCGACAAGCCGGACATCACGGCTGCCAAGCTGGCCGCCTACCGACAGGCGATGAACGACTCCGTTCCCGACTGCATCGTCACGGGCTACGAGCCGCTGATGAAGGGCCTCACGCTGCCGGATGCGAATGACTGCCACGTCCTGGCTGCCGCCATCCGATGCCGCGCCGAGGTGATCGTGACGGCGAACCTGCGCGACTTCCCTGACGAGGTGCTCGCTCCGCTCGGCGTCCGCGCCGAGCATCCGGATGAGTTCGTGCTGCACCTCATCGACCTCGCGCCCGCAACCGTGTGCGTCGCCATGAAGACGGTTCGCAGCCGTCTCCGGAAGCCCCCGCACACGGCCGAGGAACTGCTCGACCGCCTGGCTGAGCACGGCCTCGTCGGGTCCGCGAGCAAGCTGCGCGAGTTCGCGCAGATGCTCTGATGGGCGGGCTCATTCGCCCGTCCGAAAGCGACGCAAAAAGCGACGCACTCCGCGCCCATAGCGGCACAAAAAGCGTCACGGCACCCGACCGCGTCGGCTCGCACCGCCTCGTTCCGATTGCTCGTAACCCCCCAAACGCAACGTGGTTGTGCCGCTCGTCGCGAGCAGGCACAACCACGCCGTCCTAGCACCAGAGGCTATCGCCGCAGCGGCAGCCGCTCAAATCATGGGCGGAGAGGGATTCGAACCCCCTGCGATTCGCCGCGTGTTTCGAGGGGTCGGGAGCGAAGCGGCGCAGAAAGCGGCACACGGGTAGCAAGGCGCGGTCGGCGAGGCGGGCGCGACGTGGCGCTACGGGGCGCGGGTAGGCCGAGGTGGGATTCAGGCGGGCTTGGCGCGGCCGAGGGCACACGGGGCAACGTGGCGGCTCAGGGGGCGGGCGGCGCGGGGCCAGCAGGCGGGCCGGGGGCGCGGCCACGGGTCCTCCCTGGCGCAGGCGCATGCTCTTGGCCCGACGGAGGAGCTGACAGGGGCGATTGAGTTTGTTTCACGAGGGTGTCACCGGTGTCACCGGCACCGGAACTGACGAACAGTTAGGCCAACAACCGACGAACCACCTCGGTCGCATCTGCCGAGGGATTGATGTCGCCTCGAACAACATCGGGAAGATCAACTTCAAATCGCAGAGATCCCTCAACCATGTGCTGGAATCGTGCAAACTCACCTCTGCGAGCAATGAGCAATAGTTCATCAGACATGTCATAGACGCGAAGAAATCGAATCTCCCACTCGGACGCAAACATCGGCCACGCCTTCATCAAGTCATGGTCGTAACCCACCCCACCTCCGGGCGCAACACCATATCGTCTCAAGCACTGCAAAAACGCACCACAGAGTCGGGCCGCATCCTCGGTCGAGAGATCGCGAGCAAGCAACTGGCAGATGCGATCTGCCTGAGAAGCGACACTTCGTCCCGATGTTTGGCTCGGAATCAGACCAACGCTTACCAAGAAGAGCGCGTCGCCACCCGATCCAGATTGCGTGGAGCCTGGGGTGACTTGATCAAGATTAGAAATGTGGTGGCGTGACCTATTGCGCGTCGTTGCCTTCACCTCGATTGAGACACCATTTCCGGAGAAGTCTCGAGAGGCCCGCTGGTAACCCGTCCAAACATCCAGAACGCGATGGCGAATCCCGGGAGACGGATGCAAGACGAGAGTCTGCTCCAGAAGAATCAGTTCCCCAAGTAGGCCGAGAACGGACTCGTCGGATACGCCCGCGCGCTCTAAAGCCATCTCGATCAAAGCCTCAGAGCGCACAAATGCAAGTTGCGGATCGCTATCGAAGCCATTCCTTAGCAACTCATCCACGATCAGGGCGGCAACACCGATGAAGTGCGGGTCCCCCGGGATGACGATCCGCGATGCGGCGAACTCTTGGCCGTCTGCGCGACGCCAACTGTCTTCCGAAACGTATCGCTGAATCACAGCAGAAGTTACTTGCAGCCCAGCCACCGCAAGGAAGATCTCAAATCGCCCAGACTGGTCCCGCGCAATTCCAATCTTCTCCCCGCCCGCGAACCAAACAGGCTTGCGCTGATCGGAGGCCGATGGCTGTTGCGAAGCGGCGATCTTCTCGCGAATCTGTTCAAACTCGTGGACCATGTTTCCTCAGGAATTCATCGGCCTGAGAATCCCGATCTGATCAGGACCGCCAGCCGGTAGACATAGACCCAGGGCAAGCCGGGCATCACCACGAGTGCCCTCGACGACATGGAATAGTAAGAGCCCATCTTCGCCGACAGCTCGCCAGCGGACGTCGTCGATACCAATGAACCCAGGCTTACTAGTCACACCCGATCGATGGAAATCAAAGTACTGATCGCCAAGATATCCAGAATGACCAGACTCCATCGGGTTTCGACTACCCCACGTGCCCTTGAGCTGAAACTGATCTGGATCCAAGTCACGCACCATCAACCGAACACGCCAACTGCTACCCAACTCCGCACCGACGGCATCTATCGGAGTTCCTGAGACACAACGACCTGCGCCGAATCGGATTCCCACCGAGAAAGCCGGGCATCTCTTTGCTCGCTCTACAGCCGACAGGTGTCCCCAAGGAACTCCCGGGAGGTCGTTTGGACACAGTCCAATTGCAGCGCGCTCCTTGCATGCATGCCAAAGACGCAGATATGCGGCGATCGAGAATGGGCATCGATTCGGAGTGAATCGATCTACAGATGAAGAGGCACGTTGCTCTAGTGACAATGCAGGCCGAAACAAAAATCCGCCTCCAGCATCTTTCAGAATGACTCGCTCGAGGCTCGTCCACCGCGCGTGCGCTTCGCCGGTAGGCGAAGGGTTGTGCTGCACATACCGCAATCCGTCAAGGCAGTCAGCAACTTCAGTGAGAGTCAACTTACGCTTGAGAATTAGGCCTCTTGGAATCCCAGCCACCTCGACGCGCTCAGCCATACCTGACGAGAAGAGATCTGCAACAACTTTGAGGTTGGGATCAACACCGTCACCTTCCCAATACCCGCTAACAAATGGCGAGGCTCCCGGAGCCAAAGGCAGCTTTCGTAGATTCTCAACCTTGCCCGTCGGCATGAATGTCCTACCGCCAAGCACTTGCGGAGACACACCGCGGCCTTCGGTAGTAGTTGCAGAACGCTCAATCGAAAGAATCTCCGTTCGGAGGGATTCATCGGCCGCGTGATACTGCCTGAATCGCGCAAGTTGATCCGCAAACGCGAACACCCGGCAGTATTGGAGCCACTCGCCTCGATATCCAAACCACCTTTGCATCTGCATTTGGGTGTCAGCCAGCGGTGCGTCAGGATCCCGAAGGAAGAGAGTGGTGGACAATCCTTCAAGGGTGAGTCCACGAGACATCACGTTCCCTGCGACAAAAATCGTGCACATCGAGTCAGGTGCCACCCATGAACCATCGGATTGCTCTGTGGGGCCAAATGCTGGCGCCACATCTGCACTCTCGGCACTATTGACGACTTGAATCCTGATCGCAGGAACAATCTCCTCGACAATGACTCGCTCGACGTCCCCCCAATCATCAGGCGGGGCAACGACTGGCGATCCACCAGGCATCAGACGTAGGATTTCTGCCGCCCGTCGAAAATCATCAAGCCACCTGACCCACTTCGCACGCTCGCGATCGATCTTGGACACCAGTCGTGTCCAATCCAGTGTTGGCCGCTCATTCCCAAGGGCCGCTGTTGGCGTTACGACGACATGGGGGCTCTCGTCGTGTAACCATGCTTTAATCGCCAGTTCTCCCTCAAACTGGCACTCGACGCTACTTGAAGGATTGAAGAGCATCGATGCGATTGGCGGCAGTGCCGCGGTCGCTTCAGATCTCGTCGCCCACGTGCCCGCGCGAGCAGCGGAAAAGGATGTTCCGGACTGCAGTAGCCGACAAGCCGACGCCACCACAAATGATCTGACCGCATCTCCGATGTACTCGTTTCGGCGAATCTCCCACTCACTCTTAGTAATGCCGTCGGATGCGGGCAGTGACACGCATGGCCGAAAGTGGTTCGCTTCAGGCGGATAGAAACTTCCCCCGCCGATATGTCGGTCAAACAGCGATGGCACAAAAAACGTCGGCAATTCCCGTGCGTCGGCGGCGCCCTCGGCGCCAGGGGCACGAATGCAAGTTACGAAGTCCCTCGGACTGAGCGGATTATGGTCGTGCTGTAGCAGGTTCGCCTGTGGCGTAGCCGTGTATGCGACATACGCGACCCGAAGATCATCGCGAAAAATGCGAGGATCGCTTGGCCCCGACGCCCACAACCCCTCAATCCACTTGGGGAGGAACCGATCTGATGCGTTGCCTTGAAATGGTGCACTGAGAATCGAGCCGTCATCCGCTTCGTCGTCGATCACGAGCATCTTCAGCGGACAGCCAGCTGTAGTTATGGCTCGATGCAGGGTCGCCCGGATGGCATTCAGGTGGTCCGCGTGCTTCATCACTACGGCAATGACGGGGCGCCCCTCCTTGAGGTACTTCCCTAGTCGATTCGCACTTACATCAAACAGCGAGGCTGGGCTCGATCCCGGCACATCAACCGCGCAGTGATCAGGCAGCCAGATACGTGCCCGACGACGCTCAAACGCGTCCTCTGCCGACCATCCATCAAGATCGCGAACCGCTCGATCGAGGGTCTGCCGCCAGAGCGAAACGCGAGTTCCAGAAACCAAAACAACAATGTTGAATCCTTCATCGATCGCGAGCGCGGACACCGCTAACATCGATGCAGTCTTTCCGCTTTGCACAGCACCCAGCACAAGTCCAGATACCGGGCGCCCTACCGTCTTCGGCAATCGATCAAGTATGCAGTCGACTACATGCCGAGTGTCAACGTCCATCGCCAATCGAGCCTCGGGCGGAAGCGCCGCTCGCCTGGCCGACAGCCGTGACAGCCAGGCAGTCGCCTGACCATCCGATGAATTTGACTCACGAACCCTCCAGATCGTATCGCCGGGCACGACCTACCTCCGTGGCTGGCTATTCCGGATCGGGCTGATCTCGCGCTGAAGCGAGCGCCACCATCGGATCGTGCCGGAATCTCCTCTGGAACGCAGCGGAGACTTCATTGTGTGAGATCCCTAGCGCTTCTAGGAACGCACAGATCGAACGACCAATGTATCGCCACTGGGTCCAGTTCTGAGACTTCTTGTCACGCTTTAGATCCTTTGATGCCTTGTCGATTGCTGCTGCCTGCTGCGTGATGCGCGCTGCAAATCCATCATCAAGAGTAAGGCGCGCAATCAGAAGAGCGCCCAAAGCAGAAACGAACTGGAGATCCTGCCATCGCTGACCAGAGCCGCCGGTTCTAAATCGTTCGTCAAACAGTTCCTCTTCGTCTAGCACGCGGACCGCATCATCGAGAGCTTCAAACAGATCTTCTAGTCCTCGCGTGTTTTTCGTGGCAAGAACTTCCCAGCACTCCCCGCGGGCATCGCGGATCCGGAGCAGCATCTCGTCAATCTGCTTGGCCGTCGACATGACAACAAACTTTCCAGAACGCACCCTCAGCGCAAATACGGTGGCGATCACCCAAGCAAACAACTTCGTTCTCCGGTACCGATCGCTGGGGACTGCAGCGCCGTCCAATCTCCCTGCAATTCGAGACACTGCGTCGCGGAGCCGCTGACTTCCCTGCTGCTGACCACCAAGTAGCCGATCCACATCTTGCGCCTCACGACCAGCGCCCAGGATGGCTCGCGTAACAGTCAAGTCATGGAAGACCGCATTCCGGATCTCCTCTGCGTTCAGATGCATCCCTTGCCGGTTATAGAGCTGGAACACGTCGTGAATCTGCCTCGGCTCGGTCTTGCTAAACGTGATCACTAGAAGCCGGTAGTCCACGGTTTCTGTGAAGAGCTGCTCCACAGTGCAGTCCTCGGAGTGGCTGACTTCTCGAATATCCGTGAAGTATTTACCCGCGCAACCGCGGAGCGACTCGATCTTGCGAAGCCGTCCGCCATTTACCTTGAACGGGAACATGAACTCGCGCTCAACGTCCGAGGAGAGCTTTTGTCCTTCGTGCTTCTTCCAGAGCTTCATGAACTTTCGGTAGTCGTTCCGCAGCGCGTCTGCAAATCCGGGATTTCCATGCTTTTCGTCGAGTTCCTTCGCCTTTTCGACTGCTCTCGGATGCCTGCCGATAAACCTGAGAATTGATGTGATCCGTTGTTTGCCATCAACCACTTCAAAGGCCGGCCGGCGTCCCTGACGCGGCGCTTCAAGCAGGACGATCGAGGGCAGCGGAATTCCCCGAAGAATCGATTCAATCAACATGCTCCGGTCGCTGACTTTCCAGACATCATCCCGCTGATAGGTTGGGTTGAGAACTAGTTGGCCACGATCTGCTTTGGAGGCAAGCTCGGCGATTGACCATGTTTCCGACTTCGCCGTGATCGGCATCGGCTGCGCGCTGTCGGTCGCGCTCTCCTCACTCCAAGCCTGCTCCCACTCTTCTTGGCATCGCTCGCTGCCACCGGGAGCAGCCAACGGCCGGCAGCGCTTGGCACATCGCTCCGCCGCGGCAAGACGAACGGCCAACTCGCCCGCGCCGAGAGGCGTCAGAACTGGGCCGAGGGGACCTTCTCGGAAGCAATCCCCTACATCTGCCTCCGCCATTCCCATTGCCAGAAAAAGCGCCCGGGCGGCCGACATCGGATCCCGCTCAAAGTGCTCCTGAGTGACAGCACCATTCAGATTCAGCCATCCCTGCTCGTTAACCAAGGCCGCAAGCCACACGGGCGAGTCGGTGGCCGCGATTTCCTCCGGCGTGTGCGGCGATTGGGCTCGCTCGACAATTCCAGGAAGGTCATCGAATGACGACAGGGCAGCCAACAGTTCAGAGACTTCCGCTAGCACTTCGTCCAACTCATCCCGAGCTTCGTCATCCCGCAGCATTACGTCTGTCATCGCTTCTCCGATCTAGTTGATGCAATCCCAGTCACCTTTGACTCCATGCTTGACGGCGCGCGAACATCGTGACTCATCCGGACCTTGCATATCTGGCGCGTCCTGTCCAGAAGCGCGGCCGCTGCCCATCGGACCACTCCGACGTTGACGGCATTACCGAGCTGCCGATAGGCAACGCGATCCGAAACACCGGCGCGATCAAACACCGACTCGGGAATGCCCTGCAACTTTGCACCCTCACGCGGCGTCAAAGATCGGAACTGGGCCACCTTGCCAACCCCAGGCCCGACAATTGATGATTGAGTAATGGCGACCAAGGCTGGCAGGTAAGTCGGTGGCTTTACTCGAATTCCGCTTGGTCGCATTTGAAGGACGAGATCTGTAACTGTGCGACCTTTGCGACTTGGATGCCACGAGCGAGCCTGCCACTCGAACTTTCTTCGCGACGCGGGAAAGTCACGAATCCCCAATCCGGACTCGCCCCACGAGCGCTGCATCCACTTGTCCAGAAACGCGCGATGCGCTCGGTAGAACTCCGAGTTCTTCGTGCGGAAATCGATCTCCCAGTCTGGGGCGCCCTCCGGGATCGCCGGGCGAGAGCGAAATGCGTCGACCCAAATTGGAAATCCGGGAAGCGAATCACTCGGCAACTCGCGAACGAAAGAGTCCCACGCCTCGAGCCATGCGAGTTCTGCGTGCTTAAGTCGATATCGCTCGACATCCATGATCTCAGAGTCAGGCTCCAAGTAGTCAGCGATGCGCCACTCTGATGGACTCCATCCAGCGTCTGGGAACCTGACGCTAGGTGCGGGCCGATCCATCAACAATCCAGAGCGAGCGCCCCGGAGTTGGGCCAGAATGAAGACCCGCTCCCGTACCTGAGGTGCTCCCCCGAACTGAGGCGCGAGTCGATGCGGCGACAAAACAGCAGGAGACTCGGAAACCTCGTAGTTGGCCTCGCGCAGACTCTTGATGATCAGTTGCCACGTACGAGCATGCCGAGGCCCAGCCAAGTTCCGCACATTCTCGAGCAGAAGAAACCGCGGCTTCTTGGCGCGCACCACTTGCATAATGTCGAAGAACAGCGTGCCTCTGGTGCTGTCATCAGTGCCCCGCTGCGCCCCGCTTTTCGAGAAGGGCTGGCACGGAAAGCCCGCGCAAAGAACATCGTGGTCTGGCACCAGACGATCAATCTGCTTGGGCGACCGAGCCGATCGCTCGTCATTGACGTCGATACGCGTAATCTCGCGGATGTTCTCTGGGAAGTATCGCTTCGCGATCTGAGGAAATGACGCTCGGTAGACCTCCCGGCACTCGGGGTCGAGTTCGCAGGCCATGACGCACTCACCGCCGAGTGAGGCGAGTGCGTGGTGGAAGCCCCCGATTCCCGCAAACAGATCTACAAACTCGAACCGCTTCAAACAGGCCTCCTGCCGCCGGAAGACACGGGACACAGCAGGCATGGGCCATCCCCCTGCGGCAGTCAGATTCTAAACGAAGCCTGCCACGCGCACACCAACTCACTCAAGCCGCGCCGGGGCCAGCGCTGGTTCGGGTGGTTGGTCTCGCCAGGCACCCCCCGTCGGTACTGGAGACCACCACGGTCGCGGGCGCTGGGATCGCTTCCCAGTGAACGGCCGGGCTGGGGTCCTGGCGCTTGCTCGCCCCAGGCCTCGCCCGGTCGGCCCGCCCTGAAGGCGAGCAAGACCATGGCAGACGACAACCGACCCACCCTCCCCTCGATGGCGAATCCGACCCCAACACCGGCGCCGCAGCCTCGGCGGCTCAGCTTGTTCGGCCCGCCAGTCGCTGCTGTCGAGGCCTTCGCGAAGGAGATGGCGCTGATCAACCAAGCCCCCTTGCTCGCCATCAGGGCGGTCATGGAGCTTGGGCAGGAGATCGATGACCCGACCGTCTCCCGGCCTGCGGCGCCAGCCGCCGAGGCACCGATCGCGCTTGCGGCCGAGCCCACCCCCGAGCAAACCAGGCCCTCCATCGGCACCGGCCTCGACTGGCAGACCGCCTGCGACCGCCTCATCGCCCTCCGCCGGGCTGGCGAATCGTTCACCTCCCTCCGCGATCTGGCCGCCCGAGTCGGTTGCTCAGAGGGCCTGATCCGCAAGGCGATCAAGAGCGACACCGGCCTGCGCGCATGGGCCGCCGAGGCAAAGCGCACCCGTCGCACCGCACCCGCCGCGACCGGGCTTGATCACGCCATCCGCCGGGTACCGCAGCGCCGCGAGGCCGCGCCCGACGTCGACACCGCCGACTCCGACTCCAACACCCCAGCCGACGACGACACCGTGCTCCAGCGCCTGATCGAGGCCGCGAGCCCCTCCGAGCGCGCACGCCTGCACGCCATGCCGCCAGACCAACTTCGCAGCCTGCTGCGCCTGGTGGGCGAGCAGCACGCCGACCACGACCGGGCACCCCTGCGCAAGCGCGCGTAGCCGGGCACGCGGCCTGCCCTCGTACGCACCCACGCCTGCGTACGTACGCACCCCTCGCCGTTCACCCTGCAATTCCCGGCGTTTCCCGCTGCGTACGTACGCCCGCGCACTCCTGTGGCAATTCCGCCGCAGGAGATCGCACCGTGAGGAACCCCGACCCCGCCCCCAAGCTCCGGACGCCCGGAGTGCTGGCCGAGGACCTTGGCCAGCCATTGCACCGTGTGCTGTACGCGCTACGCAGCAGGCAGAACATCCGCCCCGCCGCCATGGCGGGCCGCCTTCGCCTCTACGACCGTGACGCCCTTGAGGCGATCCGCGTCGAGCTCGCCCGCATGGACTCCCGCCGTGGCGGCAAGGGGGCGCGCCGTGGCAACTGACCGCAGCACCATCCCAGGCTCCGCGTCCGCCATCCCGCCCACCGCGCTCGCCCTCCGCCCCCGCGAGGCCGCGAAGGCCCTCGGCATCAGCGAGCGCATGCTCTGGTCGCTGACCGCGCCCAGGGGCACGATCCAGTCCGTCCGCGTTGGCAGCTGCGCCCTCTACCCGGTCACCGAGCTGCAGGCGTGGCTCGACCGGCAGGCGCAGGCGACCTCGGAAGGAGGTGCCGCTTGAACCCCGTCGAAACCGTCCTCTCCGCCCTCCGCGCCGCTGGCAAGCGGCCGCGCAAGGCTGGCGACGGCTGGAGCGCCTGCTGCCCGGCCCACGACGACCGCAACCCGAGCCTCAGCCTCAGCGCAGGCACAGACGGCCGCGCGCTCCTGAAGTGCCACGCGGGCTGCACTGTCGATGCCGTCTGCGGCGCGCTGGGGCTGAAGCAGTCCGACCTCTTCGAGAAGTCGGAGCGCACGCAGCTCGCCGCGCCGCGCAAGAAGCCTGCCGCCACTGTCACCACCGTCACCGGAACCGAAACCACCTCTGCCGAGACCGCGGAGCCAGGAAACGGTGTCGCCGCCCGACGCAACGGCCCGTCGTTCCCAACCGCCGAGGCCACGCTCGAGGCCTACGAGCGCAAGCACGGCGTCACGAGCGCCCACTGGCACTACCACGACGCCCACGGCGAAGTGGTCGGACTGGTCGCCCGCTGGGACACCGAGCGCGACGGCAAGCGCGAGAAGAGGATCCTGCCCGCGTCGCGCGGCGAGGATGGCCTGTGGCGGTTCACCGGCATGCAGGGACCGCGGCCGCTGTACGCGCTGCCGGAACTGCTGGCGACACCCGTCGAGAACGCGGTGTTCGTCGTCGAGGGCGAGAAAGCCGCCGACGCGACCCGGTCGATCGGCGCGATCGCCACGACGTCGGCGCACGGAAGCAAGTCCGCGGACAAGACCGATTGGTCGTCACTTGCAGGGCGCGAGGTGGTGGTCCTGCCGGACTTCGACGAGGCGGGCGAGCAGTACGCCGAGCGCGTGGCGGAGCTCGCGGAGGCCGCAGGCGCCAAGCACATCACCGTCGTGTGGCTCTCGTCGCTGTGGCCAGAGATGCCCGTGGGCGGCGACATGGCCGACTTCCTCGCGCATCGCGGCGGCGACGCCGACGCCGTCCGCCAGGAGCTCGACGAAGCCCTGGCCAAGCGCCGCGCGGGCGCCGACGAGGACGACGAAACCGCGCCGCTCGACCGACCCCTCGAGTGGGACCCGTTTCCCATCCACATCCTGCCGGAAGTCATGCGGCTCATGATCCAGCAGGGTGCGCGCGCGACGGTCTGCGACGAATCGTTCATCGCGCTTCCCATGCTCGCGGTGCTCGGCGCCGCCATCGGCAATTCGCGCCGCGTGCAGGTGAAGCGCAACTGGCGCGAGCCACCCATCATCTGGACAACGGTGATCGGCGAGTCGGGCACCAGCAAGACGCCTGCGTTCTCGTTGACGACGGAGCCACTGAGGGACCTCGAGGAGCAGGCGTTCGCCGTCTACAACCGCGAGATGGAGGAGTACAAGTCGCAGGCGGCGATCTACGACGTCGAGTACACGTCGTGGAAGAAGGCCTACCAGCGGCACCAGGAGAACGCGGGGCCGCCGCCCGTTGCGCCGCGCTTGCCGAAGCCAAGGCGCTACCGCACCGAAGACGTCACCACCGAGGCGCTCGCGCCGATCCTGCAGGCGAACCCGCGCGGAATCCTGGTGGCGCGCGACGAGCTCAGCGGGTGGCTCGCGTCGTTCGACCGCTTCGCGAAGAACGGGAAGTCGGGCGGCGACTCGGCCAGCTGGCTGCAGTGCTTCAACGGCAACTCGATGACGATCGACCGGAAGACGGGCATCCCGCCGACCATCTACGTGCCTCGCGCGGCGGTGTGCATCACGGGCGGCATCCAGCCCGGCATCCTGAAGCGCTCGCTCACCGAGGAGCACCGAGAGAGCGGCCTTTCGGCACGCATGCTGTTCGCGGCACCTCCGCCGCTTCGGAAGTTCTGGAACGAGGAGGAGATCAGCCAGGACGTGCTCGACCGCTACACGGCGCTCGTGCGCAATCTGCACCAGCTCGAGATGGTGCCCGACCCGAACGACCTGAGCGAGGATCCGCGGCTCCTCCCGCAGATCGTGCACCTTGGCCCCGACGCCAAGCGCATCTGGATCGAGTACTACAACATCCACGGCGCCGAGCAGGTGCGGCTGCAGTCGGATCTCGCGGCGGCGTGGTCGAAGCTCGAGGGCTACACCGCGCGCCTCGCGCTCGTCTTCCACATGGTGCGCTACGTCTCGGGGGATCCCAGCGTCAAGGACCCCTTCGTGATCGACGAGGCCAGCATGGCCATGGCGATCCAGATCGCACGGTGGTTCAAGCACGAGGCGCGGCGGCTCTATTCGATGATCGGCGAGACCGGCCCCGAGCAGTCGGACCGGCAGCTTCTCTCGTGGATCGAGCGGCGCGGCGGCACGACCACCGTGCGCGAGCTCACGCACGGCATCCGCGGCTACCGCGGCAACGCCGAGAAGGCGCAGGAGGACCTCGACAAGCTTGTCGAGGCGCGCCGCCTGGTGGGCGTGCATGTGCCCCCAAGCCGCCAGGGCGGACGGCCGCGGTTCGAGTACCGGCTCGCGCGTGTCGCCAAAACCCCGGCGCATCCGAGCGCCAGTGCGGGTTCCGGTACCGGTGACAGTGGTGACACTGGTGGTGACGCATCTGCGGCCGCCGCGCCCGAGGACGAATGGGGGTCGCTGTGAACCTCCCGCCGCGGTCGCTCGGCGCGCTCCTGGTCGAGGTCGGTGTGGCGGGTGTCGAGTTGTCCTCGCACCCGTCCGCTCCCGACCGCATCAGGCACAAGCCGCCGGAGCTGCAGTCGCACTTCGCAGCGCGGATCTCGTTCTACAAGCCGGACGTGCTGCGGCTCCTGCAGTCGGGGTTCACGCCAGCGGACGCTGAGGCCGCCTACGTGCTCGGCGAGCGGCTGGGCATCGCGGAGGACCTCGGCATGTCCACGGCCCCGGGTTCGCCCGGGTGGCTGGTGGCCGTCGGCGAGTCGATCGAAGCGGCGTGGAAAGAAGCGCAGAACGAGGCTGGAAATCGGCCTTGATCGTGCGGCGGAGTTGAGGGAATGTGTGGGTTGCGGGACGGTCCCGCATCAGGCGGAAACAGCTGCCTGGAAAGCACTTGCGGAACGGGCCACGGGCCCGGATCACGGACGATGGCAAGCGTCTCACGAGACCAGAACGGCACCAAGCGCGTGTGCTTCACCGACGGCACCGGCAAGCGCCACGTCATCCGCCTCGGGCGGATCACCGTGCGCCAGGCCGAGGAGATCCGGGTGCGTGTCGAGGCGCTGCTTGCCGCCAGGATGTACCGGCGCTCGCCCGACGTCGAGCTTCTCGGCTGGCTGAACGGCCTCGACGACCGCGTCCACCGCCGCTTCGCGAACAAGGGCCTCGTGCCGCACCGCGAGCGCACGGCGGGGCCGACGCTCGAAGGCCTGATCGAGCGCTTCCTCGAGGCAAGCACGGTGAAGCCCGCCACGCTCGCCGCCTACAAGCAGACCACCGACAGCCTGCTCGAGGTGCTGCGCCCGCGCACGCCGGTCGCTGAGATCACCGCCGCCGACGCCGACCGCTGGCGCAAGGCGATCTCCGAGAAGGGCGACCGCCGCAAGCCGCTCGCCTCGGCCACGATCGCCAAGCGCGTCCACGTGGCCAAGTGCATCTTCAGCCGCGCTCGGCGCTGGAAGCTCGTCCCCGAGAACCCCTTCGAGCACCTGCGCGCCGGGCCGCAGTCAAACCCAGACCGCGCCTTCTACGTGCGCCCCGAGGTGGTGCAGCGGATCATCGACGGCTGCCCGTGCCCGCAGTGGAAGGCGATCATCGCCCTCAGCCGCTTCGCGGGGCTGCGCTGCCCCTCCGAGATCGTCGAACTCCGCTGGGGCGACATCAACTGGGAACGCAGCCTGATGACCGTGCGCAGCCCAAAGACCGCCGCCCACGACGGCCACGCGGTACGCATCGTGCCGATGACGCCCGAACTGCGGCGGATCCTGCATGCGCTGTTCGACCAGGCCCCCGAGGGCAGCGAGGCGGTGGTGCCGCGCCTGACCGACCCGACCACCAACCTGCGCACCACGTTCATGAAGCTGATCGCCCGCGCGGGCTACGAGCCCTGGCCGAGGCTCTTCCACAACATGCGCGCCAGCTGCGCCACCGACTGGGCCGAGGCCCTGCCCGCCCACGTGGTCGCCAAGTGGCTCGGCCACAGCCCGCTGGTGGCCGCGAAGCACTACCTGCAGACGCGCGACGCGCACTTCGAGGTCGCGATTAGGGGCGGGGCGCGGGTGGCGCTGGGGGCGGCGGAACAGTCGCTTCGAACGTCGGCTTGACCTGAACGCCCGCCTGCAGCAAACTGTCGACAACCCCGCCGGAGATCGCATCTCCGGCCCGACGCCCGGAAACGGGCGTTTCTTGTTTCAAACCCCTGAGGCGAAGCGTGCGAATTGTGGTGGCCCATGCCTGCCCCCGCGATATTCTGAAGTGGAGCAACTGGAGCCGCATGCTGGCGCGAGCGACGCCGCGCGAATTCCTGCAACTGGGGGTCCGATGGAACTGAAGTCCGTAGTCATCTTGGCGAACTCGGTGAAGAAGAAGCCTGGACGTTGCATCGCAGGCCGGGAGGTCTTCCGTTCGGGAACAAGCGTCAGCCTTGGCCCGTGGATCCGCCCGGTCAGCCCCGATGGCGAGGCATCTGAGGGCGAGCTGATGCCTCGGCATTGCCTGACCAGCGGCAAAGAGGACATCGAGGTGCTGAGCATCTACGAGATTCCGCTTGCAGGGCAACGATCGGACCACGGCCAGCCCGAGAACTGGGATGTCGTGACCGGCAGGCCTTGGAAGCGGGTGGGATCACTCAAGCGGCCCAGCCTCCAAAAGCTCATCGAGAAGCCGCCGCACCTCTGGGATGTCGGAACACCCGGAGAGCGGAAAGTGCATGTAGATGCTCCGCTCAATGTTCGAGGAAACACCTCGCTGGCGCTCATCCGCCCCTCCGGATTCCGCGCGTGGGTGCAGCGGGAGCAAAAGCCGTGGAACGACTACGAAACCACGACAATGCGCGGCGTCTTCAAGTACCAGGGCCGAGACTACGAGTTCGACATCACCGATGACTCCTTCGCACCCCACCTTCGTGCCTCGGCGAAGTCGAACCGCACTGAATTCCGCCCACCATTCGGCGACGATTGCGCCTTGTGCGTGAGTCTTGGAGCGCCCTACCGCGACTACCATTGGAAGCTGATTGCTGCGGTGATCCCCTTCAAGGAACCGGCCCCGCAGCTCGACGAAGAGATCCCGTTCTGAACCCATGAACCGAGCGCTGTACACCATCGGCCATTCCAACCACGACGCAGATGCGTTCGTGGATTTGCTGCGCCGAAGCGGGATCAGTGCGATTGCAGACGTCCGATCGAGTCCCTACAGCAAGTTCTCCCCTCAGTTCAACCGCGAGACACTGAGCACGGTCCTCCGAAATCAAGGGATCCAGTACGTGTTCCTTGGCCGGGAGCTGGGCGCGCGGCGCGAGGAACGGGAGTGCTACGTCGGCAATCAAGCCCGCTACGACCTCATCGCGAAGTCGCCGCTCTTCCGCGAAGGGATCGATCGTGTCATCTCTGGCGCCGCAACGCACTCCGTTGCATTGATGTGCGCAGAGAAGGATCCGATCACTTGCCATCGGATGGTCTTGGTCTGCCGAGAGCTACGGGCCACCGGCCTCGACCTGCGACATGTGCTCGAGGATGGCGCAGTGGAGTCCAATCTCGAAGCCGAGAATCGACTGCTCGATCTGGCCGACCTTCCTCGCGGCGACCTGTTCCGGCCCCGCGAAGCGCTGGTTGAAGAGGCCTACGACCGTCAGGCACGGCGCATTGCTTGGACCGAGCGCGAGGCAGCAGGCGCACCAGGCGCGGTTGTCTCACGCGATCATGGAGCTCTGCCATGAACGTGTTCACCATTGGATTCACTGAAAAGCCGGCGAAGCGGTTCTTCGAACTGGTGAAGGGCTCAGGGGCGAAGCGCGTGGTCGATGTGCGCCTCAACAACACGGGCCAGCTTGCGGGATTCAGCAAGCGCGACGACCTGATCTTCTTCCTTCGGGAAATCTGCCAGGTCGACTACGTGCATGTCCCGGAGCTCGCACCCACCGCCGACATCCTCGACGCCTACAAGAAGCATGGCGGCGCCTGGCCGGTCTACGAGGCCGAGTTCCTCAGCCTGATGGAGAAGCGCCGAATCGACCAGTCGATCGCTCGGGACGTGATCGACCAAGGCTGCCTCCTCTGCAGCGAGCACAAGCCACACCACTGCCATCGACGGCTGGTCGTCGAGTACCTCGAGCGCAAGTGGGGCGGGCTCAAGACAACGCACCTGATCTGAACCGGGTAGCGGTCGCCCTTTGAGGCGCTCCCAAAGCGACGCAAAAAGCGACGCACTCACCCCCCAAAGCGGCACAAAAAGCGTCACAGCACCCGACCGCGTCGGCTCGCACCGCTTCGTTTCGATTGCTCGTAACCCCCCAAACGCAGCGTGGTTGTGCCGCTCGTTGCGAGCAGGCACAACCACGTGCGATTCTTCACAGTGGGCGGAGAGGGATTCGAACCCCCGTAGACGTAAGTCAGCAGATTTACAGTCTGCCCTCGTTGGCCACTTGAGTATCCGCCCGAATGGGATGTGCCGCCTTGCGGCGGGTCGGAGAGTTTACCCGCGGATCGGGGAGGTCGCAAACGCTTCGGGGGGCCTGCGCGCGGATGCGCGCGCGATGTCGGCGCGGGGTATCAGCGCGGCGCGGTCGGCAGCGGCGCGGCGAGGCCTGGCAGATCGCCCACCGACTGGAAGCCTCTGAGGCCGTGGTCGGGAAGCCGCATGACCATTCGGTCGAGGATCGCGCCTTCGCGGGCGGCAAGGTCCGCGAACGGGGCGGGCTGCAGGAAGCAGAGGAGGTCGAGCGCGATTCCCGCGGGCGGCGCGGACGGGTCGGGGTCGCCCTGCGTGAGGGCGATCGGGAGCGATGCGTCGATCGCCGCGTCTCGTGCGAGCGATGCCTCGACTTCGGCTCTGAAGCACGCGAGGTTGCTGACCGCCGCGCCCTCGGGAGTCATCGCGCGCGCGCGCGCGACGATCGAGGCGCCGTCGGCCGAGCGCTCGAGCGCTGCGACTTCCTCCGCCGACAGCGTGCGGATGCTGCGTGCGTCGATGCGGATCGACCTCCGCACGCGTCGGCCGGGCGAGCCGTACTTCGAGCGAAAGTTGCGATACGGCTCCTGCACGAACCGCGAGATCGGCACCGTGTGCACCGTGCCGTCCGCGTTCTGAACGCGCACCGCGGTCGTCTTGATCTCCGCGATGCGGCCGTCGATCGAGTGCTGCTTGAGCTCGACCCAGTCGCCGACTCGGATCGCGTCGTTCGCGCTGAGCATGAGGTTCGCCGCGAGCGAGATGATGAAGTCCTTGAAGACGACGCCGAGGACGGTCGCGAGCGCACCGATCGCCGCGAGGAAGACGATCGGGCTCTTTCCGACCGCGATCGCCGCCGCGGCCACGATGCCAACGAGCGCCACGGGCACCATCGCCACCTGTCGATATCCCGCGAGCGCGCCCTTGCGGTTCACCTGCGGACGCGCGCTGTAGAGTTCATCCGCGACCGTGAGCAGCCTGCCAAAGAGGACGATGCTTACGACGACGACCGCGGCGACAAGCAGGTTCGCGGCGTTCAGCCCGACGAGCGGGTGCACGAGTTCCGCGCTTCCGAGGACGCCGAGCGCGCGCGCCGCGAGAAGGAGCGCGGGCATGAGGCCGAGGATCCCGTAGAGCTTGCCCGCGTCGATCGCGGCGGCGAGCGCGTCCTTGTGCGCGCGGACGAGCGTCGCGCGGACGACGGCGCGGAGCATGCGCGAGATCACGACCGACAGCGCAAGAGCGAGCACCACGATCGACGCGAAGGCGATGGCGTTCCACGCGACGGGATGCTCGCGCAGCCACTGGCCGAACGCGGTCGACTCGATCGCGCGGACGGCCGAGAGCAAGGCCTCCTGCGTCGGATCGGGATCGACCGACGGCTGCATCAGCGCGGCCTCCGCGGGCGGCGGCGCGGCTTCGCTCGACGAGTCCGTCGCAGCCGCGCCCTCCTGCTGCACCGCGTCTGCGCGCGCCGACGCCAGCGGCGCAAGAGCCATGCAAAGCACCGTTCCGCCTGCGGCAGTCCACCGAAACACACGCGCACTTTGGGCCATCGACCATCGCCTCCGTCGAGAGCCGCCTACCGGAGTTGAACCGGCAACCTCCAGATTACAAATCAGGTGCTCTGCCAATTGAGCTAAGGCGGCGGGCAAGGTGGGAGTGTAGCGGCGTCGCGGCTACGATTGACCCCCCGAACGCGCCGACCATGCACACCGACGCCTCCCCCGCTCTCGCCGCGCTCCGCGATCTAGACCGCTACGACGCCATCGTCATCGGCGGCGGTCACGCGGGCACGGAGGCTGCGCGCGCGGCGGCGGCGGCACTTGGTGCGGGTGCGCGCGTGGCGCTCGTCACGATGGAGCCCGCGCGCCTCGGGCAGATGAGCTGCAACCCGGCGATCGGCGGCCTCGCGAAGGGGCAGATGGTGCGCGAGATCGACGCGCTCGGCGGGCTCATGGGCCTCGCGGCCGACGCGTCGGGCATCCAGTTCAAGGTGCTGAACGGCTCGAAGGGCCCCGCTGTGCGCGGGCCGCGCGCGCAGTGCGACAAGTATGCGTATCGCGCGGAAGTGCAGCGCCTGCTTGCCGAGATTCCCGAGATCGATGTGATCGCGGGCACGGTCGATGAGATCGTGCGCGACGACGCGGGCGCCGCGTGCGGCGTGGTGCTTGCGCCCGGCTCGCAGCGGACGGGCGCCGACCGCGCGGCCATTCACGCGAATACCTCGGGCACGGCGCTTGCGACGCCCGTCTTCACGGTGGCGCTCGAGGATCGCGTCATGACTCCGCGAGCGCTCGGGGCGCGGGCGGTCGTGCTGACGACGGGCACCTTCATGCGCGCCCTCATGCACACGGGCGACGAGAAGAACGAAGGCGGCCGCGTTGGCGAAGGCAGCGCGCGCGGGATCAGCGCGGCGCTGCGCGCGCTCGGCTTCGAGCTCGGCCGCCTGAAGACGGGCACGCCGCCGCGCGTCGCGCGCGGATCGATCGACTGGGACGCGCTCAAGCCCGCGCTCGGCGACAGCGCGCCGAGCGCGTTCAGCGACCGCTCGCCAGGCGCGATGCCGCTCGGTCGTTTCCCGCATCTCGCGCAGGTCAATTGCCGCGAGACGGAGACTTCCCCCGAGCTCCATGCGCTCATCCGCGCGAACCTCGACCGGGCGCCCATGTACTCGGGGCAGATCGACGCGGAGTGCGGCCCCCGCTATTGCCCGTCGATCGAGGACAAGATCGTGCGCTTCGCCGACCGCGACTCGCACCATGTGTTCCTCGAGCCCGAGTCGCTCTTCACCGACGAGGTCTACCTGAACGGCGTGTCGACCTCGCTTCCCGCCGACGTGCAGCTGCCGCTCGTGCGCGGGCTGCGCGGGCTTGAGCGGGCCGAGATCCAGAAGTACGGCTACGCGGTCGAGTACGACATGGTCTGGCCGCACCAGATCGACGCGACCACCGAGACGAAGCTCGTGCCCGGGCTCTTCCTCGCCGGGCAGATCAACGGAACGAGCGGATACGAGGAGGCGGGCGCGCAGGGACTCGTCGCGGGCGTGAACGCCGCGCGACGCGCGCGCGGGCTCGAGCCCGTGCGACTGGCGCGGCACGAGGCGTACACGGGCGTCCTCATGGACGACCTCGTCACGCGCACGCCGCGCGAGCCGTATCGGATGTTCACCTCGCGCGCGGAGCATCGCCTGCTCCTGCGCGCCGACAACGCCGACGAGCGGCTCACCGCGCTCGGCGCATCGTGGGGCATCGTCGGCGGCGCGCAGCTTGCGGCGTTCAAGGAGCGCATGCGCGCGAAGGACGCCGTGACGCGCGCCCTCGGCGAGATGCGCGAGGGCGGCGCGCGGCTCCTCGACCTCGCGAAGCGGCCGGATGTCGAGGTCGCGTGGTTTGCCGAGCGCGTGGCGCGCGCGGTCGGGGCCGTGTCGCACGCGCTCCTCGAGCGCATCGTCACCGATGTCCGCTACGAGGGCTATGTCGTGCGGCAGAACGCGGAGATCCGCAGGCAGGCAGACTACGACTCGGTGGCGATTCCCGACTCGCTCGACCCGCACGCGATCCGCGGCCTCCGCCGCGAGGCCGTCGAGACGCTCGCGCGCTTCCGCCCACGCACGCTCGGCCAGGCGAGCCGCCTCGCAGGCATCTCGCCCGCGGATGTGACCGTCGTCGCGATGTGGGTGCGGCGACGCGCGTGAGGGGTCGTGCTTCGATTGACGGCTGACATCATCCGTTCCGCATGCTGAAGCATGCGGGCACCCCTGACTTTTGTGTCGCACGGTTCAGGTCGTCGGAGTCGTTCACCAGGGGTGCCCGCAGGTTTCAACCTGCGGAACGCAAATCGTCGGAGTCGACGGCTGACACCCTCGTTCCTTGGACTTCGTCCAAGGGCACCCGTGCGTGTCGTGTCGCACGGTTCGAACCCTCGGAGTCGCCAACCACGGGTGCCCGTGGACGAAGTCCACGGAACGACACGCGTCCGAGTCGACGGCTGACATCATCCGTTCCGCATGCTGAAGCATGCGGGCACCCCTGATTTTTGTGTCGCACGATTCAGGTCGTCGGAGTCATCGACAACCCTCCCCAACACCAGAGGGAGCGGCCGCAGCCGCGACCGCTCAAACCACGACCGCTCAAACCACGCCCGCTAGAACAACGGATCCGGCCTGTAGATCTTCGTGTCGAGCGCCCACACCTTGTCGGTCCACTCGCCGCCGCCCGCGTACTCGCGCTTGGCGGCCGTGATCGCGGCCTGGCTCTTTGCGTCGAGGTTGTCGAGCTGCGCGACGAACACGGCCTCTGGCGTCGCGGGAATCTTCGCTGCGCCGTGCTCAGGAAGCGCATGATGCGCGAGGAGGATGTGCTGCAGCACGCGCAGCGTCTCGCCGGGCAGCTTCTCGACCTTCGACGCGTGCGCGGCCTTGATCTGCAGCCAGATCGCGCCGCGCACGATGTGCCCGACGAGCTGGCCTTCGTTGGTGTAGTTGAAGCCGCGCTCCCAGTCGAGTTCGACCGTCTTGCCGAGATCATGCGCGAAGAGCGAGAAGAGCACGATGTCGCGGTTGAGCGCGGGATAGAGCGGGAGCATGCGGTCGGCGAGCTCCATCATCTGGTGCGTGTGCTCGAGAAGCCCGCCGATCCACGCGTGGTGCACGCTCATCGCGGCGGGCGCCGTCCGGAAGTCCTCCATGAGCCGCTCGTCGCCGAGATACTGCTCGGCGAGCGCGCGCATCGCGGGGTGCTCCATCGACCGCAGGAGCTCGGCCACGCGCGCGAACATGCCGTCGACATCCTTCATCGTCGTCGGAAGAAGCATGCGCATCTCCTCGACGGTGACCTCGCGCGGCTCGATCTGCTCGATGATGAGCTGCACCTGTCCCTGGTAGGCCTGCGTCGACCCGCGCAGGAACACGAAGCCCGACGCTGCGATCGCGTCGAACTGCGCCTCGTCGAAGCTCCACGCGCGGCCCGAGATCTCGCCGCTCGCGTCGCGGATGATGCACTTCAGGTACGGCTTGTTGTTGCGCGTCTGCGCGAGCTGCGGGTTGACGATCGAGTAGACGCCCTCCACATAGGTGCGGTCGGTCAGCGAGACGATGCGCTGGTGGTCGGGCTTCATGTTCGACGATTGCATGGCGGGGCACTGTAGCGGCGGCGCGGGAACGCCCCGTCAGGCACGACGCATTTCCATCATCGCGTCGGGGACGAGGTCCGCGATCTCGCGCGCGAGGGCGCCGCCGTCGCCGTGTCGCGCGGCCCACAGGTCTCCCGCGCGCGCGTGGACCTCGACGGCGAGCGCCGCGAGCGCGCCCGCGCCCATCGAGCGACCGAACTGCGCGAACATCGCGGCGACGACGCCCGCGAGGACATCGCCGCTGCCGCCCGTCGCCAGCGCCGCCCCGCCGTGCGCGCAGCGCCATGCGCGGAGGCCGTCGCTCGTGACGGTGCCATGACCCTTGAGCGCGACGACCGCGCCGAGCCGCTGCGCAAGCGCCATCGCGGCGGCGGGGCGCGTGGCGCGCTCGGCCGCGTCGATGTCGAGGCTGAGCGCGTCGGCGAGCGCGTCGGCTTCACCCGGGTGCGGCGTGAACACGACGGTGCCGCGCAGGTCGCGCGCAGCGTCCTGGTGCGCGGCGAACGCGCGGATCGCATCGGCGTCGATGACGAGCGGCCTCTCGCCGAGCGCGACGAGCCTCATCACGACCTGCTCCGCCGCCGCGCTTCGCCCAAGCGCCGGGCCGACCACGATCGCCGTCGCCTCTCGCAACGCCGCGTCGATCGCCTCCGCCGCGCCCGAGGCGTTGAGTTCGCCCGAGGCGTCGCACGGCAGCGCGACCACGGTCGCCTCGGGAAGGATGACGAGCGCGTCGCCCGCGAGCGGCGCGGGAACGGCGGCGATCACGCGGCCCGCGCCCGCGCGCAACGCCGCGCGCGCCGCAAGCATCGCGCCACCGAGCATCGTGCGCGGCGCGTGCGCGCAGCCACCGACGACGAGCACGGAGCCGAAGGTCCCCTTGTGCCCCGCGGGATCGCGGACGGGAAGCCGCGGCGTCTCCTCGAACACGAGCTCGTTCACGGCTGCTCCGCTCCTCGCGGTGCGCGGTCGCCGCGCGGCGCGTTCGCGTCGTCGCCATCCTTCTCCACCTCGATCTCGATCGCGCCGATCAGGCCAAGCGCGCTTGTGAACGCTGGGTCGGCAGCGCCGCCTGCGAGATCACTCGTCGCCACGAGGACATGCGCGGGATGGAAGCGCGGACCGCGCGCAGGAAGCGTCGCGTCGAGGTCGAACCAGCGCGGCTCGGCGCCAGCCTCGCCCGCGGGCGGCACGAGCGCTTGCGTCCAGAGATGCCAGCCCCAGCCCGCCGGGCGCTTCGCGAACGGCGGCACATACACGAGCCCGCTCGCGACGCGCGAGGGAATGCCGCGCGCGCGGAGAAGCGCCGCAAGAAGCACCGCATGCTCCGTACAGTCGCCGCTGCGGTTCGCGGCAGCCTCGCCCGCCGAAGCGAAGGCGCTGCCGAGGTTCTTCGACGCGAGGTGGCGCTCGACGCCCGCGCGCATCGCGACGGCCTGCTTCAGGGGCGGCATGTTGTCCGCGATCTTGAGGCGCGCGAGAAGCTCCTGCACCGCGGGGTGCCCGAAGTCGATGACCTCGGTCGCGCGCAGCCAGCGCTGGTCGGTCGCGTCGCCCGCGTCGGGCGCGCTTCCGCGGTCCGTGTCGACCAGCACCCGCAGCGTGCGCGCGTCGACGCGCTCGACCGTCTGCGCCCCGCCCTCGGGAAGATCCGCGATCGCCTCGCCCTTCGCGCGCACGCGCACGACGAGCGTCTTCCGCTCGAGGAAATCCTCGATCGGCGCCGCCTCGACGAAGGTGCCCGCAAGGATGTCAAACCGCGCCGCGGCGTAGGACGCGTCCGCCTCGGCGCGCGTCGCGAGACGCGAGACGAGGTCGCCGATTCCGATCGGCGTCGCGCTCTCGACGAGCACGCCCTCGGCGTCGTAGAGCTCCCGTGCGGCCATCGGCATGAGCGAGTTGCGCACCTCGTAGCGCACGAGCTCGATCTCGCGCCCGAGCACCGCGCGGCGCTCCACGCCCTTGCGCGTCATCGCGATCTCGACCGACGAGAGGCCCGACTGCGCGTCGAGGAAGCGGAAGGCGATGCTCGCGCCGCCCGCCTGCTGGCGCGCCGCGATGAAGCGGCGCGCCGCGCGCGGAGGCAGGTGCGCCTCCGCGGGAAGCGCGCGCTCCTCGACGGCGCCACCGCGCTCGATCGCCACGCGCCCGCCATCGAGGAAGCGATAGACGACGGCGTCGGCCCCGCCCTGCGAGACGCGCGCCTCAACCGCTGCGCCCGCCTCCGTCTCGATGAACGCGCTCTCGAGGTCGACCGCAGTGTCCTCGCCGAGCCGCGTGAAGCGCAGCTCGATGCGCGAGGTCGTGCGCAGCCGCGCGCCGTCGCGCTCGAGCTTCTCGTGCGAACGCCCGCAAGGCTTCCCCGCGAGCGTGAGCGCGTAGAAGCGCTCCTCGACCAGCGCCCAGTCGGCGTATGCCGCGCGTGGCGCGACGGCACCCGCGACGCAGAGCGCGATCATCGCGACCGAGGCAAGGAGCGAGAGCGCGCGCCTGCGGTTCATTCGCCGTGCTCCGCGCCCGCGCCGCCGCCCGCCGACATCGAGCGAAGGAGCGGGAAGAGGATCACGTCGCGGATCGACGCGCTGTCGGTCAAGAGCATCACGAGCCGGTCGATGCCGATCCCGAGCCCGCCCGCGGGCGGCATGCCCACGCGCAGCGCCTCGATGAAGTCCTCGTCGAGCGTGCGGAAGGTCGACTCCTCGTCGTCGGCGCCCTTCAGCTGCTCGGTGAACTTCGCCAGCTGGATGTCGGGGTCGTTGAGCTCGGTGTACGCGGGCCCGACCTCCATGCCGCCGATGAAGATGTCCCAGCGCCCGCACAGCGTCGGGTCGTCGCGATGCGGCCGCGTGAGCGGCGACACCGCGCTCGGATAGTCGGTGACGAAGGTCGGTCGGCACGGATCGATCAACGGCTCCGCGCACTCCTCGAACACTTCATTGACGACGAGCCAGTCGTCGAGCTTCGCCTCGTGATGGAGCCCAAGCTCGCGCGCCTTCGCGCGCACGGCCTTGAAGTCGCGCATCTCGCAGCCCGCGCCCCGCCGGAAGAGATCCTCGAACTTCACGCGCACGAACGGCTTCGCGTAGTCGATCGCGAGGTCGCCCCACGGGAGGACGGGGCCTCCGTTCGGGCCCTTCTCCTCGACGCGCAGCCCCGCGGCCCTGCGCTCCTCGACCATCGACACCGCGAGGTCGTGGATCAGGCTCTCGGTCAGCTCCATCATCGTCCCGTAGTCGCCGAAGGCCTCGTAGACCTCCATCGCCGTGAACTCGGGGTTGTGGCTGCGGTCGATGCCCTCGTTGCGGTAGTTGCGGTTGATCTCGTAGACCTTGCGCATGCCGCCCACGAGGCAGCGCTTGAGGTAGAGCTCGGGCGCGATGCGCATGAAGAGCTGCATGTCGAGCGCGTTGTGATGCGTGGTGAACGGACGCGCCGCGGCGCCGCCTGCGATCGGCTGCAGCACGGGCGTCTCGACCTCGAGATAGCCGCGCGCGTCCATGAAGCGGCGGATGCGCGAGATGATCCGCGCGCGCATCGCGAAGACCTTCGCGGTCTCGGGGTTCGCGTACATGTCGACATAGCGGCGGCGATAGCGGAGCTCCGGGTCGGAGAGCCCGTGCCACTTCTCGGGCGGCGCGGCGAGCGACTTGGCGCCGAGCGAGACGGCGCTCGCCCACACGCAGACCTCGCCCTTGTTCGTGCGGCCGATCGGCCCCTCGGCGACGAGGATGTCGCCATAGTCCGCGTGCTTCGCGAGCTCGAACGCCTGCGCGCTCACCGCCGACTTCGACACGCTCACCTGGAGGTCGCCCGTCGCGTCGCGCAGGAAGAGGAAGACGAGCTTCCCCATGTCGCGGTGCTGCACCACGCGGCCCGCGATCTTCACCTGCGCGCGCCCGTCGGCCACGGGGGCCACGGCGCCTCCCGCAGCGGCGGCGGCCTTCGCCTCCTTCGCGGCCGACTCGTACGCGACATGCGCCTCCTCGCTGAATCGCGCGCGGGCGTCTGCGAGCGCGACAAGCCCGTCCTCACGCTGGCCGTACGGCTCGAATCCGAGTTCGTCGCGGAAGCGCTTCAGCTTGGCGCGGCGCGCGGCGACGATCTCGGACTCGGAAAGCGGCGTGGGTTCCTCAGGAAGCGTTTCGGACATAGTCCGCAATCGTATCGAGGGCCGCCGTTTCCCGCCGCTTTCCGCTACCCTGTCCGACTTCGGCGTCGTTCGACGCCCGCACCCTTTTGTCCACCAGACCATGCCTCCCACCATCAAGCGTCTCGGCATCCTCACAGGCGGCGGCGACTGCCCGGGCCTCAACGCGGTCATCCGCGCGGTCGCGAAGACCGCGATCCTCCAGTACGGGATCGAGATCGTTGGCATCGAGGACGGCTTCCAGGGTCTGATCGAGCACCGGGTGCGGCCGCTTCACCTCCGCGACGTGGAGAGCATCGTCACGCGCGGCGGCACGATCCTCGGCTCGAACAACAAGGCGAACCCGTCGCGCTACTGCACGGGCCGCACCGAGACGGGCGAGCCGATCTGGGAGGATGTCACCGACGCGTGCCTCACCACGATCCGACGCGAGCGCCTCGACGCCGTGATCGTGATCGGCGGCGACGGCACGATGGCGTGCGCGGCCCCGATCGCCGCGGCGGGCGTGAATGTCATCGGCGTCCCGAAGACGATCGACAACGACCTCGTCGGCACCGAGATCACCTTCGGCTTCCTCACCGCCGTCGCGACCGCCACCGACGCGCTCGACAGGCTGCACTCGACCGCCGAGAGCCACCGCCGCGTGATGGTGTGCGAGGTCATGGGCCGCAACGCGGGCTGGATCGCGCTCACGGCGGGCGTCGCGAGCGGCTCCGATGTCATCCTCATCCCCGAGATCCCCTTCGACCTGAAGAAGATCGCCGACGACATCGAGAAGCGCATGCGCGGGCCCCGCTACGCGGTGGTCGTCGTCGCGGAAGGCGCGAAGCCGCTCGGCGGCTCGCAGGTCATCGGCCGCTACGACCCGACGAGCCCCGACCCGATCCGCTTCGGCGGCATCGGCAACCTCGTCGCCACGAAGCTCGGCGAACTGACGGGAATCGAGACCCGCACGACCGTGCTCGGCCACACCCAGCGCGGCGGCACGCCCACCGCGCCCGACCGCATCCTCGCCACCAACTTCGGCTTCCACGCCATGGCCCTCATCGCCAGCGGAAAGCGGAACCGCATGGTCGTGCGCGAGAACAACATCTTCTCCGACATCGATCTCTTCGAGACCGTCGGCAAGCAGCGTCTCGTTCCGATCGACCACCCGCTCATCGCCGCCGCGCGCGCGATCGGCACCAGCTTCGGCGACGGCGCAGGCTCGATCACGCCGAAGCCGATCCCGAGCGCGCTTGTCTGACATCCGTCCACCGCTTCACAAAATCTCCGCACCCCCCGCACCCCAGTCTCCCCTCGGATTCACTCCGAGGGGAGACCCCAGAGGGAGCCGCCGCAAGCGGCGACCGCTCAAACTCATGGACCCCGCGATCTTCCTCGACCGTGACGGCACCCTCGTCCCCGACGACGAGCGCGCGGGCAACCCCGCGGCGGTCACGCTTGCGGAAGGCGTCGCCCCCGCGCTCAGGCGCCTGCGCGACGCGGGCTTCCGCCTCGTCGTCGCCACGAACCAAGGCGGCGTCGCGCGCGGGCGCTTCACGGAAGCCGATGTCGACGCCTACCACCGCAGGCTGTCCGACCTTCTCGACGACGCCACCGCGCTCAAGCGCACCATCGAGCGCTTCTACTACTGCCCGTTCCATCCGAAGGGAACCGTGCCCGAATATGCGCGCGAGCACCCGTGGCGCAAGCCGCGCCCCGGCATGCTGCAGCAGGCGATCCAGGACATGGAGCTCGATGTCGAGCGCTCGTGGATCATCGGCGACTCGCCGCGCGATGTGGAGGCAGGCCGCGCGGCCGGCCTGCGCACCGTGCTCGTCTCGCGCGACCGCGCGCGCATCGCCGACGCCGCGCCCGACTACTCCGCGGCGACGCTCGCGGAAGCGGTCGAGCTCGTCCTTCGCCATCGCGACGACGCCATCGTCGCGGCCACGGCGCCCCTCGCACGCACGCGCCGCTCGCGCACGCTCGGGAAGCGCCTCCGCCGCGACCGCGACAGCGAGCGCCTGCGGAGGTCGCTCACGGAACTCACCGAGGAAGTGCGCGCGCTCAGGCTGCGTCGCAGCGAGACGGGCGCCGTGCGCGTGGCTGCGATGGGCGTCCAGCTCGTCGCGATCCTCGTCGCGGCGGTCGCGTTCCTGAACCTCGCAGACTTCGAGAGCTTCATGCGCTGGGCCGCGGGCGCCGCGCTCCTCCAGCTCGTCACGGCGACGATCCTCCTCTTCGACCGAAGCTGACAGACGGAGCGCCACCGGCATGAACCCCGCGCTCGTCACGCTTCACGCAAGTTCGCCGCGCGCGCTGGCGGACGCCGCCGTGGCCGCGCTCGTCCGCGCCTGCGCCGAGGAAACCGCAGAAGTCCACGGCGTCGAGACGCCCGAGGTGCGCATCTTCGACGACCGCGTCGAGCTCGCGGGGGCTGTTCCCCAGCATGTGCTCGTCGCGATCGCCGCCGAAGTCCGCCGCGCGACGGGCCGCTGGCACGCCGCGAAGTACGGCGCGCCGCTCTGGCAGGGGCAGTAGCGGTCGGCGTCCGCGCAGATGATCCACGCCCTCGCGCAGCAGACTCACGCGTTCGCCGCGCCCCGAAACCGCGGGGCCCTCTCGTCCGCAGACGCGTTCGCTGACCACGGTGGCCCCTGCCGGTCGCGCTTCTTGTCTCGTGCGATCAGGGGTGTCCCAGCATCATCGAGCTGAAGGGGACCAGCCTCACGACTGACCGCACTCTGGGCACCGCGCAAGCCCCGCGAGCTGATGCCCGCACGCGCGGCATTCGCCGCGGCGGGCGCGGACGGCGCTGCGAATCAAGGGCGGGCCCTTCGCGCAGGCGACGATCACAGCGAACCAGAAGAACAGATTCGCAAGAAAGCCAGTCCAGACAGGCTTCATTCGGCAAACATCGAACGGAGAAGCTCCCGGACACAGGCAGCAAAAGCCCAATCCCCGCACCACTGTACTTGACTCATTTGCGAAGGACACAAACGGAAACCCAGATCCTTCGTAGGTCAGCCACTGGATTGGCGTCACACTCAGGCCATCAGCACTGAGCCGCCCGAAGCTCCATCGCTCCCGAACGTGTGTCAATCCCAAGGCTCGTCTACCATCGAACACATTCCACTCACCTGCAAGGGGGACTTCAATGGGGCGAACAGCCGCGGCGTACGCAGTAGCATCGCTGTACCACTCAAGACGCTCGAAGGTCTTTGTCAGCCCTGCCGACCAGGCCGACAGCACCGTCATCAACAGTGCCCCGGTAAGGGCCAAGGAGATGAACGCCAGTCTCGGCGAAGCCCCGCTGTTCCGTGCAACGCGAAGACACCAAACGGGGAGACCAAACAGAGTCGCACCAACGAACACGCCCTCCCATAGCACCCGAACGCCGATGCGGGACTGCACCTGAGCGCCCCGCTCTGCGTTCTGTGGAAGCGACAGAATGTCTCGAAACAACCGCTCGGCAGGCCACGCCGCCTCGAGGACGAGCGCGGGGCGCGGAAACCCGAGTGCTGAAACGAATCTCGTCGTTGGAGGCGTAGCCTGGCCGGTCTCGAACTCCAATACCCAAGCCTCGAAGAAAGCCGAGCCATGCGAGTACTTCATTCGTAGCGCGTCCAACTCCTCGTCGGAAAGCGAGTGGCCATATGGAGCCTGACCATACGAAACCGCAGCGGCCCGATCTCGCGCCAAAAAGGACTGGAAGTCGTTGACCCCCCCGAAGGTGGCAGGCGCGCCCTGCGCGAAGAGCCCAACGACCGAGATCGCAAGCGAAAGCGCGCATCCACCGAGCGCAGCGATGACTCCCTCTAGGAGATAGGTCCTGAGCCGCATGCTGGGTGATGGGGGTCGCTGCATCGGCTGCTGCTCTGCCCGCGCGAGGGTCAAGTTGGCTTCGTCGGATCGCCACCGTCCATCGTCACAAGTTCATTCTCGCGGGGACGCCTGCCCCGCCGACGCTCAAGGAAAGTGCGGACAGGGGCCCGGGGGAAGAGCTATCCAACCACCAGGACGCTGCGTCTGATGAGGAGAGCCGCATCCAGGGTTGGGCTCATCGGGACCTGTCGGGCAGGTGAAGGCACCTTGGGCTGGCAAGTTGCAGCCGCGTGGAGTGGTGAAGTACGTGGTCGACTTCGAGTAGATGGTCTCGCTCGTGGTGCCGGTCTCGGTCCAGGTGCATGTCGAGCAGTCGTAGCGAGTCCGCGTTCTCGTACGGGTCCACGTGCAGTTCAGTGTGCCCTCGAACCAGCAGAGCACTGCGCAGTGTACCGCGTTCGATTGCCCATTCACTGGCGCTGGGATTCCAATGTATCCGCCGGGGCAGGCCGTGCCGGCTGTTCCGCACAGAGCCCATGTGACCGTGCAGCCCGTGCAGGTCGGCCCTGCCGTCGTCCGAGTCCACGGGATGCAGAATCCGCACTCCGCCAAGAGATGCGCCGAGGCGACCGCCTCGAAGTCGGCGCCCCCGCTCGCGCTCGCCTCCACGCCGCTCGCCAGCGCGTCGAGCACCACCGCCTGCGGGCAGCCGCCCGTCTCGGGTTCGACGGTCGACGGGTCGAGCCCGGGCGCCACGGCCTCGAGCGGGCCCACCCATGCCGTCTTCCAGCCCGCGTCCTCGAGCATCTCGACGATCGGCTCGGGGTCCGCAAGCTCCGCCACCAGCGGCGCCAGCGCGTCTGTCTCGAGCACGCCCTTCACGAGGCGC